>NZ_FOWL01000003.1:24598-756494 GCF_900115445.1 Variovorax sp. OK605 | reverse complement strand
GCGACGACACCCCGATCATTCACGGCTCGGCCAAGCTCGCCCTCGAAGGCGACAAGGGCAAGCTGGGCGAAGAAGCCATCATGAAGCTGGCTGAAGCGCTGGACACGTACATCCCGACGCCCGAGCGCGCCGTGGACGGCACGTTCCTGATGCCCGTGGAAGACGTGTTCTCGATCTCGGGTCGCGGCACGGTCGTGACCGGCGCCGTCGAGCGTGGCGTGATCAAGGTCGGCGAAGAAATCGAAATCGTGGGCATCCGCCCGACGGTCAAGACCATCTGCACCGGCGTGGAAATGTTCCGCAAGCTGCTGGACCAGGGTCAAGCTGGTGACAACGTCGGCGTGCTGCTGCGCGGCACGAAGCGCGAAGAAGTCGAGCGCGGCCAAGTGCTGTGCAAGCCCGGCTCGATCAAGCCGCACGTGCACTTCACCGCCGAGGTGTATGTCCTGTCGAAGGACGAAGGCGGCCGTCACACGCCGTTCTTCAACAACTACCGCCCGCAGTTCTACTTCCGCACGACGGACGTGACCGGCGCGATCGAGTTGCCCAAGGACAAGGAAATGGTCATGCCTGGCGACAACGTCAGCATCACCGTGAAGCTGATCAACCCGATCGCGATGGAAGAAGGCCTGCGCTTCGCCATCCGTGAAGGCGGCCGCACCGTGGGTTCGGGCGTCGTGGCCAAGATCCTCGACATCTAAGTCGGGCGCAAAGAGTACCGGAGGGGTATAGCTCAATTGGCAGAGCGTCGGTCTCCAAAACCGAAGGTTGTAGGTTCGATTCCTACTGCCCCTGCCACCTAGGTGGCACCCCGAAAAGCCCGTCGTGTCCCGACGGGCTTCGGCGTCTGAAGAAGGCGCATTGAATTGAAGGCCTCAGGGTCACAGGAAATCAGCCGAACATGGCCACTTCTCAAATCGAAACCGTGAGCACCGGCGCCGACAAGGCCAAACTGGCCGCGGCCGTTGTGCTGGCAGTGGGCGCCATCGTGGCGTTCTATCTGCTGTCGCGCCAAGGCTCGCTGGTGCAATGGGCTGCACTGCTGGTCGGCCTGGCCGCCGCAGTGGCTGCTTTCGGCAGTTCGGAGAATGGCCGCCAGTTGTGGGCCTTTGGCCGCGACTCGTGGCGCGAGGTCAAGAAGGTCGTGTGGCCGACCCGCAAGGAAGCGATGCAAATGACGGCCTACGTGTTCGCCTTCGTGGCGATCATGTCCGTCTTCCTCTGGCTCACCGACAAGACGCTCGAATGGGTGTTTTTCGACCTCATTCTGGGCTGGAGAAAATAAATGACCGACGACGCAGTTGAAACCACGCCGAGCACGCCGGAGGAAGAAAACACCTCCGTGCTGGCTCCCGCCGCCAACCCTGATCTGCGTTGGTACGTGGTCCATGCCTATTCGGGCATGGAAAAGGCTGTCGAGCGCAACATCACCGAGCGCATCAACCGCGCCGGCATGCAGGACAAGTTCGGCCGCATCCTGGTTCCGACCGAAGAAGTGGTCGAAATCAAGAACGGCCAGAAGCGCACCACCGAGCGCCGCTTCTTCCCGGGCTACGTGCTGGTCGAAATGATCATGGACGACGAGAGCTGGCACCTGGTGAAGCACACCAACAAGGTGACGGGTTTCGTGGGCGGCGCCAAGAACCGTCCGGCCCCGATCTCGCAGAAAGAGGTCGAGGACATCGTCAGCCAGATGCAGCAGGGCACCGAGAAGCCGCGCCACAAGGTCGAGTTCACCGTGGGTGAATTCGTGCGCGTCAAGGAAGGCCCGTTCACCGACTTCAACGGCACCGTCGAAGAAGTCAATTACGAGAAGAGCAAGGTCAGCGTGTCGGTCATGATTTTCGGCCGCGCGACACCTGTGGAACTCGAATTCAGCCAGGTCGAGAAGACCTGAGCCCCGGGCCGCAAGGCCCGCACCATTTTCGGCTGCGCGTTGTCCGACTCGGCGCGCGGCCTTGATCTCGAAGAGTCGTTAAACCCCGGGGAGCCTCGGCCACAGGCCAAGGCGATATCACCCGCAAGGAGCAAAGCATGGCGAAAAAAATCGTCGGCTTCATCAAGCTGCAAGTCCCAGCTGGTAAGGCCAACCCGTCCCCCCCGATCGGTCCCGCACTCGGTCAGCGCGGTCTGAACATCATGGAGTTCTGCAAGGCGTTCAACGCGCAAACCCAAGGCGTCGAGCCGGGTCTGCCGCTGCCGGTGGTCATCACCGCGTTCGCTGACAAGAGCTTCACCTTCATCATCAAGACGCCCCCGGCGATCACCTTGATCAAGAAGGCCATCAAGCTGGACAAGGGCTCGGCCCGCCCGCACACCGACAAGGTCGGCAAGATCACGCGCGCCCAGCTCGAAGAAATCGCCAAGGCCAAGATGAAGGACCTGACTGCCGCCGACCTCGACGCAGCAGTTCGTACCATCGCCGGCTCGGCCCGCTCGATGGGCGTGAATGTGGAGGGCGTGTAAATGTCCAAGATCACCAAGAAGCAAAAGTCGCTGCAAGGCAAGGTCGACAGCAACAAGCTGTACCCGCTGGTTGACGCGATCGTCATCGTCAAGGACGCGGCCACCGCCAAGTTCGACGAATCGATCGACGTGGCCGTGCAGCTCGGCATCGACGCGAAGAAGTCCGACCAGGTCGTGCGTGGCGCCGTCGTGCTGCCCAACGGCACCGGCAAGACCAAGCGCGTCGCCGTGTTCGCCCAAGGCGCCAAGGCTGAAGAAGCCAAGGCCGCCGGCGCCGACATCGTCGGCATGGACGACCTGGCTGCCATGGTCAAGGCTGGCGACATGCCTTTCGACGTCGTGATCGCCGCACCGGACGCCATGCGCGTCGTCGGTACGCTGGGTCAGATCCTCGGCCCGCGCGGCCTGATGCCCAACCCCAAGGTTGGCACGGTGACCCCGGACGTCGCCACGGCTGTGAAGAACGCCAAGGCTGGCCAGGTCCAGTTCCGCGTCGACAAGGCCGGCATCATCCACGGCACGATCGGCCGTCGTTCGTTCGACAACGACAAGCTGCAAGGCAACCTCGTTGCGCTGATCGATGCACTGGTCAAGGCCAAGCCGGCGACCAGCAAGGGCGTGTTCCTGCGCAAGGTCGCTGTGTCGTCGACCATGGGTCTGGGTGTCCGCGTGGACACGCAAACCATCTCGGCGAGCTAAAGAGATTGGCTCTGCCCGAAAGGGTGGGGCGAATGTGGTGGGTCGCGGCAGCTTCGGTTGCCGCGAGCCATCCAAGACCGCTGGTGTGCAGGGCGCTGCACTTAATCGCCGGATCGATCCTTCCGGTATCCAGCGCAGATGGCGATCCCGCTGCAAGGAATCAGTTTTTGTTCCGAAACAGTTGGTCGCTGCATGAAGCGCGATCCAAGGCCCCGGCCGAAGATCGCATTAAAAGGAGTAGACCTTGAGTCTGAATCGCAGTGAGAAAGAAGCGGTCATCAGTGATGTGACCAGCCTCGCCGCAAAAGCTCAAACGCTCGTGATGGCGGAATACCGTGGCATCTCGGTAGCCGATATGACCAAACTGCGCAGCGAAGCTCGCAGCAAGGGCGTGACCCTCAGCGTGTTGAAGAACACGCTGGCACGCCGTGCTGTGGCTGGTAGCGCATTTGAAGTCGTCGGTGACCAGATGACCGGTCCGCTGATCTACGGCTTTTCCGAAGACGCAGTGGCCGCCGCCAAGGTGGTGGCCGACTTCGCGAAGACCAACGACAAGTTGGTGATTCGCGGTGGCGCGTTTGGCGGCAAGGCCCTGGACGTCAATGGCGTGAAGCAACTGGCCAACATCCCTTCGAAGGAAGTGCTGTTGTCCCAATTGCTGGGCTTGATGCAATCCCCCGTTTCCCGTACGGCACGCGTTCTCGCGGCGCTGGCTGCGAAGCGTGGCGAAGGCGAAGCTGCACCCGTCGCCGATGCACCGGCAGAAGCGCAAGCCGCTTGAGCTTGCGTTTGAAATATTCAACCCAATTGTTAGGAAACAAAAATGGCATTCGATAAAGACGCATTTCTGACCGCGCTCGACAGCATGACGGTCCTGGAACTCAACGACCTGGTCAAGGCCATCGAAGAGAAGTTCGGCGTGAGCGCCGCAGCAATGGCCGCTCCGGCCGGCGCTGGTGGTGGCGCCGCTGCTGCTGCAGTGGAAGAACAGACCGAATTCAACGTCGTGCTGACCGATGTCGGCGCGAACAAGGTGTCGGTCATCAAGGCCGTGCGCGAAATCACCGGCCTGGGCCTCAAGGAAGCCAAGGACCTGGTGGAAGCCGCTCCCAAGGCTGTCAAGGAAGCCCTGTCCAAGGCTGACGCTGAAGCTGCAAAGAAGAAGCTGGAAGAAGCCGGCGCCAAGGTGGAACTGAAGTAATTCAGACCCCCTAGAGGGCTGGAGGTGCCTGAAAAGGCCCTCCAGCCTTTGCCGCTTTCAGAGCGCACCCAAAAGAGGCCGGCTTTCAGCTTCTTTTGAGTGTCTTCTGACCCCGACTGCAGAAGACCCCTTGGTTCGGGCGATGTGCAACGCATCGCCGTCCGCCAACGGCTGGTAGTGGCCAGCCGCCAAGGAGCAGTGGTGCCAAGGCACCTGAACAAGTCGCTGAAGATCTCAAGCTCCGGAGCTCTCATGGCCCAATCGTCCGCGTACAGTTACACCGAACGCAAGCGCATCCGAAAAAGTTTCGGTAACCGCGACAGCGTCGTTGAAATCCCCTACCTGCTGCAGATGCAGAAAGACGCGTACACCGCGTTCCTGCAAGCCGGCATCGCCCCCAAACAACGCACCGTCGAAGGCCTGCAGGCCGCGTTCGACGCTGCCTTCCCGATCGTCTCGCACAACGGTTTCGTCGAGATGAAGTTCCTCGAGTACAACCTGGCGAAGCCGGCGTTCGACGTGCGTGAGTGCCAGACCCGTGGTCTGACCTTCGCCTCGGCCGTGCGCGCCAAGGTTCAGCTCATCATCTATGACCGCGAGTCGTCGACGTCGCAGTCGAAGGTGGTCAAGGAAGTGAAAGAGCAAGAGGTCTACATGGGCGAAGTGCCGCTCATGACCGAAAAGGGCTCGTTCATCATCAACGGCACGGAACGCGTGATCGTGTCCCAGCTGCACCGTTCGCCGGGCGTGTTCTTCGAACACGACAAGGGCAAGACGCACAGCTCGGGCAAGCTGCTGTTCTCGGCCCGCGTGATCCCTTACCGCGGTTCGTGGCTCGACTTCGAATTCGACCCGAAGGACATGCTGTACTTCCGCGTGGACCGTCGCCGCAAGATGCCGGTCACGATCCTGCTGAAGGCCATCGGCCTGAACCCGGAATCGATCCTCGCGAACTTCTTCGTGAACGACAACTTCCGCCTGATGGACAGCGGCGCGCAGATGGAATTCGTTCCCGAGCGCCTGCGCGGCGAAGTCGCGCGCTTCGACATCACCGACAAGTCGGGCAAGGTCGTGGTCGCCAAGGACAAGCGCGTCACCGCGCGCCACACGCGTGAACTCGAGCAGGGCGGCACCACGCACATCAGCGTGCCGGAAGACTTCCTGGTCGGCCGCGTGATCGCCCGCAACATCGTCGACGCCGACTCCGGCGAAATCCTGTCCAAGGCCAACGACGAGCTGACCGAAGCGCTGCTGAAGAAGCTGCGCACGGCCGGCGTGCAAGACGTTCAGGTGATCTACACCAACGAACTCGACCAGGGTGCGTACATCTCGCAGACCCTGCGCATCGACGAAACGGTGGACGAATTCGCCGCGCGCGTGGCCATCTACCGCATGATGCGCCCCGGCGAGCCGCCAACGGAAGACGCGGTGCAGGCCCTGTTCCAGCGCCTGTTCTACAACCCGGACACGTACGACCTGTCGCGCGTGGGCCGCATGAAGTTCAACGCCAAGGTCGGCCGCGACGAATCGACCGGCCCGATGGTGCTGACCAACGAAGACATCCTGGCCGTGGTCAAGATCCTCGTGGACCTGCGCAACGGCAACGGCGAAGTCGACGACATCGATCACCTGGGCAACCGTCGCGTGCGTTGCGTCGGCGAACTGGCCGAAAACCAGTACCGCACCGGCCTGGCACGTATCGAGAAGGCCGTGAAGGAACGTCTGGGTCAAGCGGAGCAAGAGCCGCTGATGCCGCACGACCTGATCAACAGCAAGCCGATCTCGGCCGCGCTGAAGGAATTCTTCGGTGCCTCGCAGCTGTCGCAGTTCATGGACCAGACGAACCCGCTGTCCGAAATCACCCACAAGCGCCGCGTGTCGGCCCTTGGCCCGGGCGGTCTGACGCGCGAACGTGCAGGCTTCGAAGTGCGCGACGTGCACGTGACCCATTACGGCCGCGTGTGCCCGATCGAAACGCCTGAAGGCCCGAACATCGGTCTGATCAACTCGCTGGCCCTGTACGCCCGCCTGAACGAATACGGCTTCATCGAGACGCCGTACCGTCGCGTGGTGGACAGCAAGGTCACGATGGACATCGACTACCTGTCGGCCATCGAGGAAGGCAAGTACGTCATCGCCCAGGCCAACGCGGCCCTGGACAAGGACGGCGTGCTGACCGGCGACCTGGTTTCCGCGCGTGAAGCCGGCGAATCGATCCTGGTCGGTGCCGAGCGCATCCAGTACATGGACGTGTCGCCCGCGCAGATCGTGTCGGTGGCCGCTTCGCTCGTGCCGTTCCTGGAGCACGATGACGCGAACCGCGCGTTGATGGGCGCCAACATGCAGCGTCAGGCCGTGCCTGTGCTGCGCCCCGAGAAGCCGATGGTCGGTACCGGTATCGAGCGCGTTTCCGCGGTCGACTCGGGCACCGTGGTCACGGCCACCCGCGGCGGTATCGTCGACTACGTCGACGCGACCCGTGTCGTGGTGCGCGTGAACGACGCCGAAGCGGCTGCCGGTGAAGTCGGCGTGGACATCTACAACCTGATCAAGTATCAGCGTTCGAACCAGAACACCAACATCCACCAGCGCCCCATCGTCAAGCGCGGCGACAAGATCGCCAAGGGCGACGTGGTGGCCGACGGCGCATCGACCGACCTCGGCGAACTGGCCCTCGGCCAGAACATGCTGATCGCGTTCATGCCCTGGAACGGCTACAACTTCGAAGACTCGATCCTGATCTCCGAACGCGTCGTCGCCGAAGACCGCTACACCTCGATCCACATCGAGGAACTGGTGGTGATGGCCCGCGACACCAAGCTGGGCGCCGAAGAAATCACGCGCGACATCCCGAACCTGGCCGAGCAGCAGCTCAACCGCCTCGACGAATCCGGCATCATCTATGTCGGCGCCGAAGTGCAGCCGGGCGACACGCTGGTGGGCAAGGTCACGCCGAAGGGCGAGACCACGCTGACGCCGGAAGAGAAGCTGCTTCGCGCCATCTTCGGCGAGAAGGCTTCCGACGTGAAGGACACCTCGCTGCGTGTGGACCAGGGTTCGCAGGGCACCGTGATCGACGTGCAGGTCTTCACCCGTGAAGGCATCACGCGCGACAAGCGCGCCCAGCAGATCATCGACGACGAACTCAAGCGCTTCCGCCTCGACCTGAACGACCAGCTGCGCATCGTCGAAGCCGACGCGTTCGACCGTATCGAGAAGCTGCTGACCGGCAAGGTCGCCAACGGCGGCCCGAACAAGCTGGCCAAGGGCACCAAGCTCGACAAGGCCTACCTGTCGTCGGTCGAGAAGTTCCACTGGTTCGACATCCGCCCGGCGGAAGACGAAGTGGCCACGCAGCTCGAGTCGATCAAGAACTCGCTGGAGCAGACGCGTCACAGCTTCGACCTCGCGTTCGAAGAAAAGCGCAAGAAGCTCACGCAGGGCGACGAGCTGCCCGCGGGCGTGCTCAAGATGGTCAAGGTCTACCTGGCCGTCAAGCGCCGCCTGCAACCCGGCGACAAGATGGCCGGCCGTCACGGCAACAAGGGTGTGGTGTCCAAGATCGTTCCGGTCGAAGACATGCCCCACATGGCCGACGGCACGCCGTGCGACATCTGCCTGAACCCGCTGGGCGTGCCTTCGCGGATGAACGTGGGCCAGGTGCTCGAAGTGCACCTGGGCTGGGCCGGCAAGGGCATCGGCCAGCGCATCGGCGACATGCTGCAGCAAGAGGCCAAGGTGGCCGAGCTGCGCAAGTTCATGGAGCAGCTGTACAACGGCTCGGGCCGCAAGGAAGACATCGGCTCGCTGAGCGACACCGAACTGCTCGAGATGGCGGCGAACCTGCAGAACGGCGCGACCTTCGCGACGCCTGTGTTCGACGGCGCATCGGAAGAAGAAATCCGCGGCATGCTCAAGCTCGCCTACCCGGACGACATCGCCAAGCTCAAGGGCCTGACCGACACGCGCACCCAGGCGTATCTGTACGACGGCCGCACCGGCGACCAGTTCGATCGTCCCGTCACCGTCGGCTACATGCACTTCTTGAAGCTGCACCACTTGGTCGACGACAAGATGCACGCACGCTCGACCGGTCCGTACTCGCTGGTCACGCAGCAACCGCTGGGCGGCAAGGCGCAGTTCGGCGGCCAGCGTTTCGGGGAAATGGAAGTGTGGGCGCTGGAAGCTTACGGCGCCGCCTACGTCCTGCAGGAAATGCTGACGGTGAAGTCCGACGACGTGCAAGGCCGTACCAAGGTGTACGAGAGCATCGTCAAGGGCGAACACTCCATCGAAGCCGGCATGCCGGAATCGTTCAATGTGCTGGTCAAGGAAATCCGTTCCCTGGGCCTGGACATCGAACTCGAACGTTCTTAAGCGACAAGGAAAGAGTCACATGAAGTCATTACTCGACCTGTTCAAGCAATTCACGCCCGATGAGCATTTCGATGCCATCAAGATCGGCATGGCGTCGCCCGAGAAGATCCGCTCGTGGTCTTTCGGCGAAGTGAAGAAGCCGGAGACGATCAACTACCGCACGTTCAAGCCCGAGCGCGACGGCCTGTTCTGCGCCAAGATCTTCGGCCCCATCAAGGACTACGAGTGCCTGTGCGGCAAGTACAAGCGCCTGAAGCACCGCGGCGTGATCTGCGAGAAGTGCGGCGTTGAAGTCACGCAGACCAAGGTGCGTCGCGAGCGCATGGGTCACATCGACCTGGCCGCGCCCTGCGCCCACATCTGGTTCCTGAAGTCGCTGCCGTCGCGCCTGGGCCTCGTGCTCGACATGACGCTGCGCGACATCGAACGCGTGCTGTACTTCGAAGCCTACGTGATCACCGACCCCGGCATGACCCCGCTGAAGAAGTTCGGCATCATGTCCGAGGACGACTACGACGCGAAGCGCAAGGAATACGGTGACGAGTTCGTCGCCAAGATGGGCGCCGAAGGCATCAAGGACCTGCTGGAAGGCATCGAGCTCGACAGCGAGATCGAACGCCTGCGCGGCGACCTGACCGGCTCCGAAGTCAAGGTCAAGAAGAACTCCAAGCGCCTGAAGGTGCTGGAAGCCTTCCGCAAGTCGGGCATCAAGCCCGGCTGGATGGTGCTGGACGTGCTGCCCGTGCTGCCGCCGGACCTGCGTCCGCTGGTGCCGCTGGACGGCGGCCGCTTCGCGACCTCCGACCTGAACGACCTGTACCGCCGCGTCATCAACCGCAATTCGCGTCTGCGCCGCCTGCTGGAGCTGAAGGCTCCGGAAATCATCGCGCGCAACGAAAAGCGGATGCTGCAGGAAGCGGTCGACTCGCTGCTGGACAACGGCCGCCGTGGCAAGGCCATGACGGGCGCCAACAAGCGCGCGCTGAAGTCGCTGGCCGACATGATCAAGGGCAAGAGCGGCCGCTTCCGCCAGAATCTGCTGGGCAAGCGCGTCGACTACTCGGGCCGTTCGGTCATCGTGGTGGGCCCGACGCTCAAGCTGCACCAGTGCGGCCTGCCGAAGCTGATGGCGCTCGAGCTGTTCAAGCCCTTCATCTTCTCGCGCCTCGAAGCCATGGGCATCGCGACGACGATCAAGGCTGCCAAGAAGGAAGTCGAATCGGGCACGCCGGTGGTCTGGGACATCCTGGAAGAGGTCATCAAGGAGCACCCGGTCATGCTGAACCGCGCTCCGACGCTGCACCGTCTGGGCATCCAGGCCTTCGAACCGATCCTGATCGAAGGCAAGGCCATCCAGCTGCACCCGCTCGTCTGCGCGGCATTCAACGCCGACTTCGACGGCGACCAGATGGCCGTTCACGTGCCGTTGTCGGTGGAAGCGCAAATGGAAGCCCGCACGCTGATGCTGGCCTCCAACAACGTGCTGTTCCCGGCGTCGGGCGAACCGTCGATCGTTCCTTCGCAGGACGTGGTGCTGGGTCTGTACTACACGACCCGCGACCGCATCAACGGCAAGGGCGAGGGCCTGATCTTCTCCGACATCGGTGAAGTGCAGCGCGCGCTGGACGCCAACGAAGTCGAGCTCACCGCCAAGGTGGCAGTGCGTATCACGGAGTACACCAAGGACAAGGAAACCGGCGTGTTCACGCCGTCGACCTCGCTCGTGGACACCACCGTGGGCCGTGCCCTGCTGTCCGAGATCCTGCCGAAGGGCCTGCCGTTCTCGAACATCAACAAGGCGCTGAAGAAGAAGGAAATCTCCAAGCTCATCAACGTCTCGTTCCGCAAGTGCGGCCTGAAAGAGACCGTCGTGTTCGCCGACAAGCTGCTGCAAAACGGCTTCCGTCTGGCGACCAAGGCCGGTATCTCGATCGCCATCGACGACATGCTGGTGCCCGCAGAGAAGCACGGCATCATCGAGCGCTCCGCCAAGGAAGTGAAGGAGATCGAGCAGCAGTACGTGTCCGGTCTGGTGACCTCCGGCGAACGCTACAACAAGGTGGTGGACATCTGGGGCAAGGCCGGCGACGAAGTGTCGAAGGTGATGATGGCCAAGCTCTCCAAGCAGAAGGTCATCGACCGTCACGGCAAGGAAGTCGAGCAGGAGTCCTTCAACTCGATCTACATGATGGCCGACTCCGGCGCCCGCGGTTCCGCGGCCCAGATTCGCCAGGTGGCCGGTATGCGGGGCCTGATGGCCAAGCCGGACGGCTCGATCATCGAGACGCCCATTACCGCGAACTTCCGCGAAGGCCTGAACGTGCTGGAGTACTTCATCTCCACCCACGGTGCCCGTAAGGGTCTGGCCGACACGGCACTGAAGACGGCGAACTCGGGCTACCTGACCCGTCGTCTGGTCGACGTGACGCAAGACCTGGTGGTGACCGAGCAGGACTGCGGCACGCACGGCGGCTACCTGATGCGCGCGATCGTCGAAGGCGGTGAAGTGATCGAGTCGCTGCGCGACCGTATCCTCGGCCGCTCGGCTGCGGACGATGTGCTGCACCCGGAAAACCGCTCGGTGCTGCTGAAGGCCGGCTCGATGTTCGACGAAGACAACATCGAAGTGCTGGAAGCGCAAGGCGTCGACGAGGTCAAGGTCCGCACCGCGCTGACCTGCGAAACCCGTTTCGGCATCTGCGCCACCTGCTACGGTCGCGACCTGGGCCGCGGCGGCCTGATCAACATCGGCGAAGCCGTCGGTGTGATCGCCGCCCAGTCCATCGGCGAACCCGGCACGCAGCTGACGATGCGTACGTTCCACATCGGTGGTGCCGCTTCGCGCGCTGCCATCGCCTCGAGCGTGGAAGCCAAGTCGAACGGTTCGATCGGCTTCAACGCCACGATGCGCTACGTGACCAACAGCAAGGGCGAGCTGGTCGTGATTTCGCGTTCGGGCGAGATCGTCATTCATGACGAGCACGGCCGTGAGCGCGAACGTCACAAGGTGCCGTACGGCGCGATCCTGGCCGTCAAGGCCGACCAGCAGATCAAGGCCGGCCACGTGCTTGCCAACTGGGATCCGCTGACCCGCCCGATCATTACCGAGTTCGCCGGCAAGACGCAGTTCGAAAACGTCGAGGAAGGCCTCACGGTTGCGAAGCAGGTGGACGAAGTGACCGGTCTGTCGACCCTGGTGGTGATCGACCCGAAGCGCCGCGGCGCTGCCAAGGTCGTTCGCCCGCAGGTCAAGCTGATCGACGCGCAAGGCCAGGAAGTGAAGATCCCCGGCACCGACCACTCGGTGACGATCGGCTTCCCCATTGGCTCGCTGGTGCAGATCCGCGACGGCCAGGACGTGGGCCCCGGCGAAGTGCTGGCGCGTATTCCGGTCGAAGGCCAGAAGACCCGCGACATTACCGGCGGTCTGCCGCGTGTGGCCGAGCTGTTCGAAGCCCGTTCGCCGAAGGACAAGGGCATGCTGGCCGAAATGACCGGTACCGTGTCGTTCGGTAAGGAGACCAAGGGCAAGATCCGCCTGCAGATCACCGATCCCGAAGGCGGCGTCTACGAAGACCTCGTGCCGAAGGAAAAGAACATCCTGGTGCACGAAGGCCAGGTGGTGAACAAGGGCGAAAGCGTGGTCGACGGTCCGGCGGACCCGCAGGACATCCTGCGCCTGCTGGGTTCGGAAGAACTCGCGCGCTACATCGTGGACGAAGTGCAGGACGTGTACCGCTTGCAGGGTGTGAAGATCAACGACAAGCACATCGAGGTGATCGTTCGCCAGATGCTGCGCCGCGTCGTGGTCGACAACATCGGCGAGACGAACTACATCTCCGGCGAACAGGTCGAACGCAGCGAAATGCTCAACACCAACGACGCCCTGCGCGCCGAAGGCAAGATCCCCGCGACGTTCACCAACCTGCTGCTGGGTATCACGAAGGCGTCGCTGTCGACCGACTCGTTCATCTCGGCTGCTTCGTTCCAGGAAACGACGCGCGTGCTGACCGAAGCCGCGATCATGGGCAAGCGCGACGAGCTGCGCGGTCTGAAGGAAAACGTGATCGTCGGCCGCCTGATTCCCGCAGGCACCGGCATGGCGTACCACCAGGCACGCAAGGTCAAGGACGCCATGGACGAAGCCGAGCGCCGCGCCATTGCCGAGTCGGAAGCCGCCGAAATGGCAGCCTCCAGCGACAGCAGCGATGCAGCAGCCACGGTGGACGCCAGCGAAGGCGCCGCGACCGAATAACTGGTTAGCATCACCGGCCATGACCGGTACACACGCCCCCCGACCGCTCCCGGTTGGGGGGCGTTTTTCTTTGTGTTTTCCATGAGGCCTTGTTGTCGATGAGTCTGTTGCCCGAATCGCTGGCCAGCTGGATCGTGATCGCGGTGCTGCTGTTCTGGTTTGTCGGCGCCTACAACCGGCTGGTGCGTTTGCGCGCCGCCGTCCTGCAGGCCTACGGCGCGCTCGATGCGGCCCTGGCCAGGCAATTGGATTTCGTGCAGACCAGCATCACCACCGGCCCGCCGCCGGAGGTCGCGCCGACGGGCGAGTCGCTGTCGACCATCGCGCCGCTGCAGGCCGCGACCACGCAGCTGTCGACCTTGCTGGGCGCCACGCGCACGCGCCCGTTGGACGCCGGCGTGATGGCGGCGCTGGCCACCGCGCTGCAGGTGTGGATCAATGCATGGCGGCGCCAGCACCCCGACGACGTGACGGTGTTCGACGCCGACGGCACGCTGTCGCGGCCCGCGCAGCTGATGCCGG
This sequence comes from Variovorax sp. OK605, assembly GCF_900115445.1. Classification (NCBI taxonomy): domain Bacteria; kingdom Pseudomonadati; phylum Pseudomonadota; class Betaproteobacteria; order Burkholderiales; family Comamonadaceae; genus Variovorax; species Variovorax sp. OK605. The sequence goes on along the minus strand of NZ_FOWL01000003.1, from coordinate 742,974 downwards.
CTGGCGCGAGCGGTATGAACGGTATGAGCGGCGTGCCGGCCGCGATCGAACCGATCGCGTGGCCCGAGCCCTCGGCGGCCGCGGAAATCGCGCGCAACCAGTTCAACCAGGCGGTAGGGCACTACAACGCCGCGATCGCACAGTTCCCGGCGCTGCTGGTGGCATGGGCCGTGCGTCTGCGTCCGGCCGCGCCGCTGCTCTGAACAGGGCACCCGGCCCGGTCTTTTCTTTCCATTGCGAGGCGTCCGGCTTTTGGGGCGCCCGTTACCATCGCCCCAACTTGTCAGAACTACATTCCGATTCTTCGAGCAGCAGCGGCGCCCCGGCGCAGCAACCTCCGCTCTGGCGCCAACTGCAACTGACCGCGGTGGCGCTGGCGTCGATCCGCGCCGGTACCTCCGGCTCGGTGGCGTTCGAGGCGGTCGAGCCTGCGATGCGCCCCGGCGTGCAGGCGCTCGGCTTCCAGGTGCTGCGCTGGCTCGGCCGCGCAGAGGCGCTGCGCCGCCACCTGGCCAAGCGCACGCCGCCGCCGCTGCCCGACGCCTTGCTGTGCACCGCGCTGGCGCTGGCGTGGGACGGCGAGCGCGCCCCCTACGAGCCCTTCACGCTGGTCGACCAGGCGGTCGAGGCCGCCAAGCGCAACCCCGCCACGCGGGCGCAGGCCAGCTTCATCAACGCCTGCCTGCGGCGTTTCCTGCGCGAGCGCGACGAGCTGGTGGCCGCCACCGACACCGAACCTGTTGCGCAGTGGAACCACCCGCGCTGGTGGATCGAGCGCCTCAAGCGCGACCATCCGCGCGAGTGGCAGCGGGTGCTGGGCGCCGACAACGCGCAGGCGCCGATGACACTGCGGGTCAACGCCCGCAAGTCGACCGCGGCTTCTTATCTGCTGGAGCTGGAGGCTGCCGGCTTCGCGGCCACCCGCGTCGGCCCCGTGGGCCTGCAGCTGGCGCGCGCCCGGCCGGTGCAGCAACTGCCCGGTTTTGCCGAAGGCGCCAGTTCGGTGCAGGACGCCGCCGCGCAAATGGCCGCGCCGCTGCTGCTCGACGGCCTGCTGCCGCTCGCGCCCGGCGCCGCGCCGCTGCGCGTGCTCGACGCCTGCGCCGCGCCCGGCGGCAAGACCGCGCACCTGCTCGAGCTGGCCGGGCCCGAGGCTGTCGATGTGATCGCGCTGGAGGTCGACGCCGTGCGCGCCCGCCGCATCGACGACACGCTGGCGCGCATCGGCCTGCCGGCCAAGGTGGTGGTGGCCGACGCCTCGCGCCCCGCCCAGTGGTGGGACGGCACGCCGTTCGACGCCATCCTGCTCGACGCACCGTGCACCGCATCGGGCATCGTGCGCCGCCATCCCGACGTCCGCTGGCTGCGCCGCGAGAGCGACACCGCGCAACTGGCCGCCCAGCAGGCCGCATTGCTGGCCGCCTTGTGGCCGCTGGTGCGGCCGGGCGGACGCCTTCTCTACTGCACCTGCTCCGTGTTTCGCGAAGAGGGTTCGCAACAAATTGATGCGTTTCTTGTACACAACACCGACGCACGTTTGCTGCCGTCGCCAGGCCATTTGCTGCCCCAAAGCGGGTCGAATGGCCGCAGCGTCCCGGACAATCCCTCTGGTGACCACGACGGTTTCTTCTACGCCCTGCTCGAAAAGCGCCCGCACTGATCGCCGCCGGCCGGCCCTGCTGGCCGTGCTGCTGTGGGTATGGGTGATGTGGATGGCCTGGCTGCCGGCACCGGCGGTGGCGCAGGGCCGCAGTGGCGCGTCGATCACCCAGATGCGCCTGGAGCAGGCCGACGACGGCGTCTATTTCAGCGCCGCCGTGCAGTTCGATCTGCCCTCGCTGGTCGAGGAGGTGCTCGACAAGGGCATCGCCATCTATTTCGTGGCCGAGGCCGAGGTGTTCCAGGAGCGCTGGTACTGGACCGACCGCAAGGTCGCCCAGGTCACGCGCCACATGCGCCTGGCCTACCAGCCGCTCACGCGGCGCTGGCGGCTCAACGTGTCGGCGGCGCCCATGACCGGCGCGGCCGGCCTGGGCATTTCGCTGAACCAGAATTTCGACACCCTGAGCGACGCGCTCGACGCCATCAAGCGCGTCGGCCGCCTGCGGCTCGGCGACGCGGCCGAGATCGGCGACGACCCGCAGCAGCAGGTCACCTTCCGTTTCCGGCTCGACACCTCGCAGCTGCCGCGTCCCTTCCAGATCGGCGTGGTCGGGCAGAACGACTGGAACATTGCCGCCGAGCGCTCGGCCAAGCTCACCGTGGAGAAGCAGAAGTGAGCACTTCCGGGCGCAGCGGCGCAGCGGCCACGCCGGCCGCACGCCGCGCGCGGGCCACGCGCTGGGCCGTCGGCGTCGGCGCGGCACTGGTCACGGCCATCGGCCTGGTGCTGATGTTCCTGCTGGCGCAGGCCACCAATAACCGCGCGCTGTACGAGCGCTACTACGTGCGCCTGTTCGGCATCAACGTGGTGGTGGCGGTGCTGCTGGTGCTGGTGATCGGCTGGGTCGCCTTCCGCCTGCTGCGGCGCCTGCGGCAGGGCAAGTTCGGCAGCCGCCTGCTGATCAAGCTGGCGGCCATCTTCGCGCTGGTGGGCGTGGTGCCCGGGGCGCTGGTCTACGTGGTGTCCTACCAGTTCGTGGCGCGCTCGATCGAGAGCTGGTTCGACGTCAAGGTCGAAGGCGCGCTCGACGCCGGCCTGAACCTCGGGCGCGCCACGCTCGATTCGCTGACCGACGACCTCGCGGTGAAGACGCGCAGCGCCAGTTCGCAGCTCGCGCAGGTGTCCGATGCCAGCGCGGGCCTGATGCTCGAGCGCATCCGCGACCAGCTCGAGGCCAGCGACGTGGTGCTCTGGACCGGCAGCGGGCAACTGGTGGCCAGCGCCGGCGCCTCGCGCTTCCAGCTCAACCCCGACCGGCCGACCGCGCAGCAGTTCCGCCAGGTTCGCCCCGAGCGTGCCGTGGCGCACGTCGAGGGGCTGGACGAAACCGTCGCGCCGGGCGCGACCCCGCCGGTGGCGAGCGTGCGCGCGCTGGCCATGGTGCAGCGCCCCGGCTTCGACTTCGACACCGCGCCGCGCTACCTGCAGGTCACGCGGGCGTTGCCGCCGGCCGTGGTGGCCAACGCGCTCGCCGTGCAGGAGGCCAACCGCGAGTACCAGGAGCGGGCGCTGGCGCGCGAGGGCCTGCGCCGCATGTACATCGGCACGCTCACGCTGAGCCTGTTCCTCGCCGTGTTCGGCGCGGTGCTGCTGGCCGTGCTGTTCGGCAACCAGCTGGCGCGGCCGCTGCTCGTGCTGGCCGACGGCGTGCGCCAGGTGGCCGCCGGCGACCTGCGGCCCACCGCCGTATTGCAGGGCAAGGATGAGCTGGGCGGCCTCACGCGCTCGTTCGCCGTCATGACGCAGCAGCTGGCCGACGCTCGCGGCGCGGTCGAGAAGACCATGGGCCAGCTCGACGCCGCGCGCGCCAACCTGCAGACCATCCTGGACAACCTCACGTCGGGCGTGATCGTGCTCGACGCCAAGGGCATCGTGCTGTCGACCAACCCCGGCGCCACGCGCGTGCTGCGCGCGCCGATGGCCGCCTACGAAGGGCAGGCGCTGGCCGACGTGCCGGGCCTGGCCGACTTCGGCGCCAGGGTGCAGCAGCAGTTCGACGACTTCCTCGTCGAGCGCATGCAGCACGGCCTGGACCACTGGCAGCACGCCTTCGAGCTTCACGCCTCGGGCAACGACCTGCCGCAGCAGGACAGCGCCATCAACATCGTGGCGCGCGGCGCCGAGCTGCCCGGTGCCGCGCGGCTGCTGGTGTTCGACGACATCTCGGAAATCGTCTCGGCCCAGCGCGCACAGGCCTGGGGCGAGGTGGCGCGCCGCCTGGCGCACGAGATCAAGAACCCGCTCACGCCCATCCAGCTGTCGGCCGAGCGGCTCGAGATGAAGCTCTCGGGCAAGGTGCCGCCGCCGGAGCAGGCCATCCTGGTGAAGTCGGTGAAGACCATCGTCGACCAGGTCGATGCGATGAAGCGGCTGGTGAACGAATTCCGCGACTACGCGCGGCTGCCCGCGGCCGACCTGAAGCCGGTCGACCTGAACGCATTGCTGACCGACGTGCTCCAGCTCTATCACGTGGAGAACCTGCCGATCACGCTGCGCTCCGAACTCGACGAGCGCTGCCCGCCGGTTCGCGGCGACGCGCAGCAGATCCGCCAGGTCATACACAACCTGTTGCAAAACGCCCAGGACGCCGCAGAGGCGGCCGCCGTCGTCACCGGCAAGATGGGCGAGGTGGTCATTCGCACGCGGCTCGGCGATTCGGGCCAGCGCGTGCGCCTGACGGTGCAGGACAGCGGCCCCGGCTTTGCCGACAACATCCTGAAGCGCGCGTTCGAGCCGTACGTCACCACGAAAACAAAAGGTACCGGTTTGGGCCTTGCGGTGGTCAAGAAAATTGCCGATGAACACGGTGCGCGCATCGAGCTTTCGAACCGCGTGGTGGACGGGGCTGTAGCAGGGGCGCAAGTCTCGCTATCATTCGCGCTGGCAAGCGAGCCGCGGGCAGCGGTCGCTCACACCGAAGATTCGAAGTCTTCTGCCGCCTGAGCACACGCGATTCCGTCGCACAGGCGACGGATCGGCCGGCGGACCTCAACACATCTTGCAGACACCAGCGCACACAATAAGCAGCACTCATGGCAAACATTCTCGTGGTCGATGACGAGCTGGGCATCCGGGACCTGCTCTTCGAAATTCTCAATGACGAAGGCCACAACGTGGAGCTCGCGGAAAACGCCGCCGAAGCACGCGCTGCGCGCCAGCGTGCACGGCCCGACCTCGTGCTGCTCGACATCTGGATGCCGGACACCGACGGCGTCACGCTGCTCAAGGAGTGGTCCACCTCGGGCCTGCTGAGCATGCCGGTGATCATGATGAGCGGCCACGCCACCATCGACACCGCGGTCGACGCGACGCGCATCGGCGCCTTCGCCTTCCTCGAAAAGCCGATCACCATGCAGAAGCTGCTCAAGGCGGTGGAGCAGGGCCTGGCACGCGAGAGCGCACGCCGCGCCGCCGCCGGCGTGGTGCCCGCGCCCGTCACCGGCACGCAGGCCGCGGCGATCACCACCACGGGCGACAGCCTGCTGATGGCATCGCTGGCGTCCGTGCCCGTGGCCGAGACCGGCCCGCAATCGACCCAGAGCTTCGACCTCGACCGCCCGCTGCGCGATGCGCGCGACGGTTTCGAGAAGGCTTACTTCGAGTTCCACCTGGCGATGGAGAACGGCTCGATGACGCGCGTGGCCGAAAAAACCGGCCTCGAGCGGACCCATCTCTACAGAAAACTCAAACAACTTGGTGTGGATCTTTCCCGAGGACGCAGAAGCGCTGTATAATTCGAGGCTGCACACAATTGCAATGGCCCGGTAGCTCAGTTGGTAGAGCAGCGGATTGAAAATCCGCGTGTCGGTGGTTCGATTCCGCCCCAGGCCACCAAATCAAAGCCCCTGATTCTGAAAAGAGTCAGGGGCTTTTCGCTTGTGGCGCCGCTTCAGCCAACCGCGCCCCCCGCGCGCGACCCATGACTTTCGTCACTTACGCCCGCAGCAGGCGCTGGCTAGCATCGCAGGCTGCCCGGCATTGGAGCCGGTCTTTCACCGAGATCGACGCCACCCCGCCATGCCGGCCCCCTTGTTCCGACCCGCCCTCGAATACCTCAGCGTGGAGCACGGCGTGCCCGCCAAGTTTCGCGCACGTGTGTCGTACCAGGGAAAGATCGGCGTCATCACGCGTTCCAGCGGCGACTGCGTGCGGGTCAAGTTCGAGGGCTCGCGCTACGGTGTGCCGATCCATCCGACGGAACTGATCTACCTCGACGCCGACCCGGCGCCGGGCGCGTAAGCCGGCCTGCCCGGTTCCGCCGCGGCCCCACCGGCGACTGCCGCTATGGCAAATGTCCTGCACCCGTCGTCGCCGGCGGATGGCGGTGCGGCAGCGCCGCGCACCGAAGACTCCGTGCATTCGCATAGATGACACCCGCACAGAGCCCGAGGAGCCGCCCATGTCCCAGCCGACCCCCGCCAAGCAATCCACGCACGAAGAACCCGAAGTCACGCAGGAAGAGTCCGTGCCCAGCGACGGCCGGGACACCGAGGGCGAGCGCCTGATGAAGGACGTGGCCAATCGCAAGCTCCACGACGAGGGTGAGGCCGAGCACAAGACGCCCGAGAAGTCCGGCAAATCCGGGAATTCCGAGAAATCCGACAGGCAACCCGAAAAACAAGGCGGCAAGCAGGACCCGGCCTGAAGCCGCCGTCATGAGCCTCCAGGCCGCCCAGGCGGCGCCCCCCGTTTCGATGCCGGCCGACAACGCCGGCGCGCACGCATCGCTCTGGCAGCGCTGCCGCCGATGGGTGCTTCCCCTGCTCGGCGTCGCCGTGCTGGGCCTGCTGCTGTCGCACGCGCACAAGGTCGACTGGGCCGGCGCTTGGCAGGCGCTGCAGCGCTACTCGCCGTGGCTGCTGCTCGCGGTGCTGGGCCTCGCCACCGCGAGCCACGCGCTGTACGGCTGCTTCGACCTGATCGGCCGGCGCCACCTGCGCCACCGCCTGCCATGGTGGCGCACGTGGGCCATCGCCGTCACCAGCTACGCGTTCAACCTCAACCTCGGTTCGCTCGTGGGCGGCATCGCGATGCGTGCGCGCCTGTACGCGCGCGCCGGCCTCGACGACGCCACGGTCGCACAGGTGGTCGGCCTCAGCCTGCTCACCAACTGGCTGGGCTACGGCCTGCTGGCCGGCGGCCTGTTCGCGGCCGGCGTGATCGAGCCGCCGCGCCAGGCGCACATCGGGCAGGGCGCGTTGCGCGCGCTCGGCGTGGCGATGATCCTGCTGGCGCTGGGCTATGTGGCGGCGTGCGCGGTCTCGCGCAAGCGCGAATGGGCGTTCAAGGGCAAGCGGCTCCGTTTGCCCAACGCGCGCATCGCCGTGACGCAGCTCGCGCTGTCCACCGCCAACTGGGCGTTGATGGGCACGGCCATGTACCTGCTGCTGGGCCAGAAGGTGCCGTACGCCACCACGCTGAGCGTGCTGCTCGCCGCTTCCATCGTCGGCGTGATCACGCCGATCCCGGCCGGCCTGGGCGTGCTCGAGGCGGTGTACCTCGCGCTGCTGTCGGGCACGGTGAAGCAGGGCGCGCTGATGGGCGCGGTGCTCGCGTACCGCGCGCTGTACTACCTGTTGCCGCTGGCCGGCGGGGTGGTGCTGTATCTGTTTCTCGAACGCTATGCGTCGAGCCACCCCGGCGAGAGCGAAAAAGAGGACGAGAAAAAGGATGAGGGCGTCAGGCCGCCTGAAGCACCAGCTGCGTCTGCGTGACCACCGCGCACAGCTTGCCCTCGGCATTGGTGACCGAGGTCTGCCACACGTGCGTGGTGCGGCCGCGGTGCAGCGCCACGCAGGTGCCCGTCACCGTGCTGCCGAGCTTCGCGCCCGCGATGAACTTGGTGCTCGAGTCGGTGGTCGTCGTGCGCTGGCCTTCGCCGAGGTTGACGATGGTGCCGACGGCGCCGAGCGTGTCGGCGAAGGCCATGTACGCCCCGCCGTGCAGGATGCCGCCGGCCGTGCACAGGTCGGCGCGCACCTCCATCCGCGCAACCACGCGGTCGGGCGCGAGCTCGGCGAGCTTCACGCCCATCAGTCCGGGGAACAGCGTATCGAGCAGCGTCTGGAGCGCGGCGATGTCGTGCATGGGTGTCTCCTCGTGGTCGGGGCTTCGATACTAAACAGAGCCCTGCGCGCAGGCAAAGCACCGCGGCGTCATTGACGCCGAAGGCACCGCCGCGTCATGGCCGCAGAAAGCACCAGCGCATCACTGACGCGCGTTCGGCGTCGCACGCGCCAGCAGCCGGATGTGCTCGAAGTCCAGCAGCTCCAGCGCCTGGCGCACCGCGTCGACCAGCGCCGCATGCCGCGTGTCGGCCGCCAGGCGGTCGGCCCATTCGTGCAGGTCGCTCCAGCGGCCGTCGCGCGCGAGCATCTCGAGTTCGTCGCGCACCTCGGCGGGCAGCGGCGCAATCGCGGGCGGCGGCGCGCGGCGCGTGCGGGGCGCCGCCACCGGCGTCATCGGTGACTTGGGGCGCGGCGGGCTTGCGGCAACGGGCAACAGCTCCTTCGGCGCGTCTTTCACGATCACCGAGAAGCGCACGCGCGTGCCCAGGTTGCGGTGGCTCTCCAGCAGCAGCCGCCCGCCCATGTGCTGCACGATGCTGCGCGCAATCACCAGCCCGAGCCCATTGCCCTGCGCACTGGGCGCGCCCTGCGCGAAGGCCTGCAGGATGCGCGCCTGGTCTTCCTCGTCGATGCCGACACCGCTGTCCCACACCTCGAACTTCAGCCGCCACGAATCCGCGCGCGGACGCGCCTGCACGCGCAGGCCGATCTTGCCGTCGCGCGTGAACTTGGCGGCGTTCGACAGCAGGTTCAGCAGCACCTGCTGGAAGCGCTTGCTGTCCAGGTACACGCCGACCGGCAGCGCGTCCTGCACGTCGAGCTCGAACCGGTTGTGCTGGCGCTGCGCGAGCGTTTCTGCGTACTGGGCGATGTCGTCGATCAGCGCGCGCAGGTGCACCGGAACGGGCTCCACCGCGAAGGGCAGCAGCTCGCTCCTGGCGTAGTCCAGCAGGTCGTCGATCAGCGCGAGCTGGTAGGCCACGCTGCGCTCGATGGCCTGCAGCCGCTCGGGCGGCGGCGCGTTGTCGTCGCGCAGCAGGCGCACGTTGCCGATGATGGTCGACAGCGGCGCGCGCAGGTCATGGCTGATGTAGGCCATGAGCCGCGTCTGCTCGCGCGCCTGGTGTTCGGCCTGCTCGAGCGCGGCGTTCAGCGCGTGCGTCTTGCGCGCCACTTCCTCCTCCAGGCGCTGCTGTTCCTCGGCCTGCCAGTGCACCAGCGTGCGCTGCGCGGCGCGCCGCTGCCGCGACAGGTGGTGCATCCACGCGGACAGCGCCACCAGGCCCACCAGCATGCCCGGGAAGCCGAGCGCATAGGCGTCGAAGCCGGGCACCATGAGCGCCGGCATCGCGACCTCGACCAGCCGCAGGCACACGCCGACGGTGACGATGCCCATCGCGCCGAAGGCCAGCCGGCCGCCCGGCCCCGCGCGCCGCATGTAGACGAAGCTGCTGATCGTCAGCGCGATCATGGCCAGCGGCGCGTTCCACGCCCCGATCCTGGCGAAGGGCGTGTACGGGCCCCACAGCATGCCCAGCACCGCGACGCCGTGCAGCGCGGCCAGCAGCACGAGCACGGGCAGGCCGGGCGCGCGCACCGGGCCGCGCCGCGACGCCGCGTACATGCGGGCCATCAGCGCGAGCACGCAGCAGCCCGCGGTGACGCCGACCGCACGGTAGCTCCACTCGACGCTGTCGGGCCACAGCAGCAGCCGCGCATGGCCGCGGTAGACGCTCTCGTAGAGCGCCACGAACGCGAAGCCCAGGCTCTGCAGCGCCATCGGCACGGTGCGGGTGATGAACCACAGCGCCAGCGAGTACACCGCGAACACCAGCAGGCAGCCCACCAGCAGGCCGTCGAGCAGCGCATGGCTGCTCTCGCTCTCGCGCCAGCTGTCGGCCGTGTGCAGTTCCGGCGCGAGCTTGACGCTGTTGCGTGTCTGCACGCGCACCAGCACGCGCGCCTGTTCGCCGGGCAGCAGGTCGAGCGACAGGGTCGGTACGCGATCACGCACGGCGCGCAGCGGCACCGACACGCCGGCCCGCTCGAGGGTCCACGCGGCGTGGCCGTCCACTTCTTTGCGCACGTGAAAGTCCACGTGCTGCAGCCAGGTGGCGTCGAGCACCAGCCGCAGCGGCTGGACCGCGCCGGTGTCGTTCGACAGCGAAAGCCGCAGCCAGAAGACCGACTTCGAGGAGCCCGGGCGCATGCGGGCCGCGTTGCCGGGCTGGAAGCTGTCGGGCGCATCGCTGCCCAGGGCATCGACCTCCTCGAGCGACAGCTGCGCGCTGGTGTCCTCGAGCACCTCCACGTGCGTGTCGAGCACCACCGGCCAGCGCGTGTCGTCGTTCACATGCAGCGTGGCGGCCCGCGCGGCGGGCGAACCCGCCAGCCAGAAGGCAGCGCACAGCATGAAGGCGCAGAAACTGCGCAGGGCCGCGGCGGTCACCGCCGCGTCAGGCCGGTGCCATCGGCGGTGGCGGACAACGAGAGTGCGGCTCGCGTGGTGCATGCGGCGCTTGCCGGTACGCCGTCGGCGTGCGGCCGAAGCGTTCGCGGAAGGCGGTCGAGAAGTTGGCCGCGCTGGAGAAGCCCACCGCCAGCGCCACTTCCTCCACGCTCAGCGCCGAGCCCGCGAGCAGCCGCTGCGCTTCGGCCAGGCGCGTCTCGCGCACGAACTCGAACACCGAGCGGCCGGTCTGTTCGCGGAACACGCGCGACATCCGCTTCTCGTGCGTGCCCACGCGCGCCGCCAGCGCGGGCAGGGTGGGCACGTTCGCGAGGTCGGCGCGCACCTGGCGCTCGACCGCCTGGGCGAGCACGCGATCGGCGTGGCTCACGATCGCGGCGCCGGCATCCGTTGCGCCTACCCCCTTGGCGTTCTCCAGCGCGGTCTGCGCCTGCGCGATGCAGGCCCGGGCCTGCTGCCGGCTGCCCGCCAGCGCCAGGTGCACCGCCACGCGCGCCAGCACTTCCGCCGGCTCGAAGGGCTTCAGGATGTAGTCGACCGCGCCTTCGCGCAGCCCGGTGAGCCGCTCTTCCACCGAACTCGACGAGGTCACGAAGATCACCGGGATGTGCGCCGTCGCCGGGTCGGCCTTCAGCAGCCGGCAGGTCGCGTAGCCGTCGGTGGCGCCCATGCGCACGTCCAGCAGCACCAGGTCGGGCAGCAGCGCCGTCGCCCGGCGGTAGCCCTGCAGCGCTTCGAACGCCAGGCTGATGCGGTGACCGGCGTCGCGCAGCGCGCCGAGCAGCAACTGCAGCTCTTCGATGTTGTCGTCGATGACGAGGATGTGCGCGCGCCGGGGCGGCGTGGTCGACCAGTAGGACATGGGGGTCGAGCGTAGGGGAGCATGGCCGAAACACAGTGTGATTAAGTTCACATTCCGTTGCATTCGTAAACAATTGTCATCTAAAGCAAACCTTTTGTCCGGAATGGCAAAAGTCGGCATGCGAGGCAGGTCCAAGAATCCCGCTCTTTCCGGAGCACCCCGCCGCAGCCAGTGGCGACAGAACAAACGGTGCCCGGTCCATCAGAGCCATCACGAGGGACGGGATGTCCAGGACCCCATCGAATCTGTCGGGCGCGTCGTCGCGACGCGACCTGCTTTCCAACCCTGCGCCGCTGTCGTTGCCGCTTCATCGCTGGCGCCAGCGCCTGTCCCGCCTGGCGCTGCCGCTGGCGGGCCTGCTGTTCGCCGCCGCCGCGCAGGCGGTGCCGCAGGTGTCCAGCCTGGTGCACGCCCCCGACATCCTTCCCGCCGGCGGCACGGTGACCAGCACCGTCACCATCGCCGAGACCGACAGCCTGGCGATCGGCGCGCCGGGGGCCTCCTTCACCTATGAGATCCCCGTCAACACGATCTACATGGGCACCGGCGCGGTGCCGGTGGGCAGCTGTTCGTCCACCGTGACCGCGGGCAGCGCCGGCCCGGGCATGCTCACCTGCTCGGGCATCACGCTCGCCGCCAACCAGCTGCGCGACTTCGAGGTGCTGCTGCGCACCACCGCGCAGGGCACGCTGAGCGTCAAGGCCACGCCCAGCGGCGGCGGCTCCAGCGAGACCAAGACCATCACCGTGAACCAGGGCGCCGACATCGGCGTGGCCATCAGCGCGCCGGCCAGCGCGCCAAGCGGCACCACCGTGCCGATCGTCTTCACGCTCACCAACAACGGCCCCGACGCCAGCTCGGGCTCGACGCTGACCTATCCCATTCCCACCGGCCTGTCGGTCGCGGGCACGGGCCTGCCGTCGGGCTGCTCGGTCAGCGCCAGCCTGCTGACCTGCGACGTGGCCAGCATCGCCGTCAACGGCACCCGCACGCTCAGCGTGAACGGCGTGGTCACCGCGGGCGCGGGCTCCACCATCACGCACCAGCCGGCCGTGGCGTCCGCGGGCTCCATCGGCGACGGCGTCTCCGCCAACAACAGCGCCACCGCCAACACCAGCGTCACCGCGGGCTACGTGCTCGCGCTCGCCAAGAGCCATGACGGCGGCCAGCTGCTGGTGGGCCAGCGCTTCAACTTCCGGCTGAGCCCGAGCTTCAGCGGCAGCGCGCCCACGGGCGTCACGCTGAGCGACACGCTCCCCGCCAACTTCTCGATCCAGGCGCCGATTCCCCCGGTCGGCGGCTGGAACTGCTCGGTCAGCGGCCAGATCGTCAGCTGCACGCGCGCCGACATCGGCGGCAACGGCGGCGCCAGCGTGGCGCTCGGCGACATCAGCATCCCGGTGATCGCCATGACCGCCGGCACCGGCATCGTCAACCAGGCCACGGTGAGCGCCACCGGCCCCATCGCCAGTTCAGCCACCGGCAGCGTGCCGGCCGACGTGGCGGTGTCCGCCGCCGACTTCCGCGCCGACAAGCGCCGCAGCTGGCCGCAGAACAACGTGCCGCTGGGCCAGGCCTTCGACTACCAGGTCGGCAGCACCAACCTCGGCAGCACGCGGCTCTTGGCCGGCAGCACCCTGCAGCTGGTCGACGACCTGCCGGCCGGCGTGCAGATCAACAGCGTCACCGAGCGCGACGGCTACACCTGCGTCGTGACCAAGGGCGGCGCACCCGTCGTGCCGAGCGTGGCCGTGCCGGTGCCCGGCCCCGCCACCGTGACCTGCACGCGCACGCTCACCGCCGACATCGGCGTGGACACCTCCAACGGCAGCGCCGCGCGCAACGGCGGCTACATCGTCGTGAACGCCACCATTCCGGCCGCGCCGCCGGGCGGGCAGATCGTCAACAGCATGTGCGTGAACGCGGCGCTGCCCGCGAGCGCGCCCACCCTGGGCGCCGACCCCGACGCCAACACCGGCAACGACTGCGTGAGCCTGGCCACCGGCGCGAACGACGGCGCCACCGCCGCCGACGTGAAGGTGCTCAAGCGCGTGGTGGGCATCGGCGACGCCACCGGCAACCGCCAGGTCGCGGGCCAGAACATCACCTGGGAAATCGAGGTCGTCAACACCGGCCCGTCCGAAGCGCAGAGCGTGGCCGTCACGGACGCCTTCGCCCAGGTCATCGGCGCCGGCATCGTCACCCAGACCCCCAACGGCGGCACCTTCTCCGGCACCTGCGCGCTGCCGGCCAACGGCGGCGGCTTCGGCGCGGCGTCGCTCTCGGGCTGCACGCTCTCGACCCTGCCGGTCTGCCGCGCCAGCACCGACCCCGCCAGCGCGCTGCCGCTGTGCCCGGTGATCCAGGTCGTTGCCCGGCATTACGGCGACGGCGCCTCGGCCGCCGACCACGGCTTCCAGATCGGCAACACGGCGCGCGCCGTGGCCGCCACGCCGGCCGACCCGAACCTGGCCAACAACGACGGCAGCACCACCGCCTACCTGGTGGCGCGCACCGACATGACGGTCACCAAGACGGCCAGCCCGGCCTCGGTGCCGGTCGGCCAGATGCTCACCTACACGCTGACGGCCATCAACCGCAACGTGCCGCAGAGCCTGAGCCGTGCCTACGGCGTGAGCGTGACCGACACGCTGCCGGCCAACCTGATGTTCATCTCGGCCACGGCCTCCAACGGCGGCGTCTGCGCCACCACGCCCAGCACCACGCAGCCCACCGGCACCGGCATCACCAACAACCAGCTCGCGTGCACCTGGGGCGCGCTCGACCGCAACGTGCAGCAGACCGTCACGGTGCGCGTGCGGCCGCTGTACGCGCTCAACGGCGCCAGCGTGACCAACGGCGTGCACGTCGCCACCGCCACGCCCGAGCTCGACACGACCAACAACGACGCCAGCGCGCCGGTGACCGTCACCGCGCCCGTGTACGACCTGGTCGTCACCAAGCACGACGACACCGACCCGGTGAACGTGGGCGACGACGTCGGCTACACCGTCACGGTGTCGAACAACAGCGCGTCGACCGCGGAAGACGTGCGCATGACCGAGCTGCTGCCGCTGGCGCTCGCCGGCGGCGAGGCCCCGCCCACGCTGGTGTCGGTGACCGCGCCCGCGGGCACCTCCTACGTGCTGGCCGGCGGCGCGGCCGTCGGCTCGGCCGGCGGACAGATCGTGTTCACCATCCCGACGCTGGGCGGCACCGGCCCCACGGCCACCGGCGACCTCAACTCGCTGCAGTTCCGCGTGGTGCTCAAGGGCGTGTCGCGCGGCACCTTCCAGAACAACGCCAAGGTCGACTTCTTCGACGACGGGCGCGACAACTACGACGTCAACAAGGGCAACAACGCCGTGGCCGAGAACACCACGTTCCGCTACAAGGCCGACGTGCAGGTGGTCAGCAAGGCTGCCATGTCGAGCGGAACCATCACGCCGCTGGCCGCGGTGTCGACGACCCAGACCTTCGACTGGCTCGTGCAGCTGCGCAACAACGGCCCCGACCCCGCCGAGACCACCACCTTCACCGACACGCTGCCCTCGCCGCTGGTGCTGGCCGGCCCGCCGGTGTTCACCGTGACCGGCGGCGTGTTCACGCCCGCCGCGCCCACCTGCACCGGCGCGGCCGGCGGCACGGCCGTGAGCTGCGCCATCACCTCGATGCCCGCCAACGGCACGGCCACCGTGCGCATCCCGGTGCGCTTCAGCGGCGCCGCGCCGGCCAACGGCACCGTGCTCAGCAACCGCGCGCACATCGTCACCACCGGCTCGGCCGACACCAACGGCGGCACCGACCCTGACGGCGGCAACAACTTCAACGACGGCCAGGTCGTGGTGCAGAACAGCGCGCTCTCGGGGCGCGTGTACGAAGACCTGAACGGCAACGGCACCATCGAGGCCGGTGAGCCCGGCATTGCCGGCGTCACCCTGCGCCTGAGCGGCACCGATGCGGTCGGCAACGCGGTCTCGATGGTCACCACCACCGACGCCAACGGCAACTGGGGCTTCACCGTGCCCGCGGGCACCTACAGCGTGGTGGAAGACCAGCCCGCCGCGTACCAGCCCGGCATCACGCGCGCCGGCACCGTCACCGGCGCGGGCAGCACGCCCGGCGCCGTGCCGCCCGGCACGTCGAACGGGCCCAACGGCTCCAACGCCAACCGCATCGACGCCATCGTGCTCGGCACGGGCGGCACCTCCCCGGCGAACAACTTCGGCGAAGTGCGCGCCGCGAGCCTGGCCGGCCGCGTCTACCAGGACGCCGACTACAACGGCACCGCCAGCGCGGGCGACCCCGGCATCGCCGGCGTGACCGTGAAGCTCACCGGCACCGACATGTTCGGCAACCCGGTGTCGCTGACCACCACCACCGCCGCGGCCACCGGCAACTACGCCTTCGGCAACCTCGTGCCCGGCAGCTACACGCTGACCGAGACACAGCCCGCGGCCTTCGCCGACGGCGCGGACGCGGCCGGCACCGCCGGCGGCACCGTGGCCAACGACGTGGTGAGCGCCATCGCGCTGCGGTCCAACGTCGCCGCCACCGGCTACGACTTCGGCGAGCTGCTCACGCGCATTCCGGTGCGCGTGTTCGTCGACCCCAACAACGACGGCATTCCGCAGGCCGGCGAGACCGGCATTCCCAACGTCGAGCTGCGCCTCACGGGGACCGACGCCGCGGGCAACGCTGTGAACATCGTCGCGGTGCCCACCGGCGCGGCCGGCGGCTACGAGTTCCGCAACGTGCCCCCGTCGGGCGCGGGCGGCTACACCATCACCGAGACCCAGCCGGCCAACTACGCGCCGGGCAAGGCCAACAACAACGGCAACCCGGGCACGCCGCAGGGCGGCGGCAACGTCATCACGGGCGTGACCGTCTCGGCCACCAGCGTGCCGCTCACGCAGGGCGAGTACTACTTCGGCGAGCTGCTGCCCGCCGGCATCTCGGGGCGCGTGTACTACGACCGCGACGGCAACGGCGCGCAGGGCGCACCGGCCACCGAGCCCGGCATCGCGGGCGTGACCATCACCGTCACCGGCATCGACATCAACAACCAGCCGGTGTCGCGCACCACCGTCACCGACGCCAGCGGCAACTACAGCTTCGCGGACCTCGGCGCGGGCACCTACACCGTGACCGAGACGCGGCCCGCGGGCTACGAGCCCGGCCTCACGCACGCCGGTCTCGTCGCCGGCACGGGCAGCGTGCGCGGCACCGTGCCCACCACCGGCGCCGGCGTGAGCAGCGGCCCCAACGGCTCGACCGCCAACGTGATCCGGGACATCGTGCTCGGCGCCGGCGTGGCCGACGCGGGCTCGACCGGCAACAACTTCTCGGCCGTGAAGCCGGCCAGCCTCTCGGGCTACGTGTACGCCGACGTGGCACCGTCCAACGGCACGCGCGACAGCGGCGAGCCCGGCATCGGCGGCACCACCGTGCGCGTCAGCGGCACCGACTTCCTGGGCAACGCCGTCACGCGCACGGTGCAGACCGCCGCCGACGGCCGCTACCTGGTCGACACGCTGACCCCCGGCACCTACCAGATCGACGAGACGCAACCCGCCGGCATGGCCGACGGCCCCGAGTCGCTGGGCACCGTGGGCGGCGCGCCGCGCGGCAGCGCCAACCCCGGCGGCACCAACGACCGCTTCGGCGGCCTCGCGCTGGTGTCGGAAGAAGCGGGCATCGACTACAACTTCGGCGAGCGCGGCGGCCAGATCGCGGGCTGGGTGTACGTGGACGCCAACAACGACGGCGTGCGCCAGGCCACCGAGGCCGGTATCGCGGGCGTGAGCGTCACGCTCACCGGCCGCTCGGCCAGCGGCCTCGTGGTGAACGCCACCGCCGTCACCGACGCCAGCGGCCGCTACGTCTTCACCGGCCTGCTGCCGGCCGACGCCGCGGGCTACACGCTGCGCGAGACGCAACCGGCCACCTACGCCGACGGCCTCGACGCCGTGGGCACGCTCGACGGCGCGCCCAGCGGCACGCTGGGCAACGACGTCATCAGCGCCATCGCCTACCGCGGCGGCAACGGCGACAACTACAACTTCGGCGAACGCGGCGCATCGCTGGCGGGCACCGTCTACAACGACGCCAACCGCAACGGCACGCGCGAGCCGCAGGACCTGCCGATCGCGGGCGTGACCGTCACGCTCACCGGCACCGACGCCGCGGGCCAGCCGGTGACGCGCACCGCCGTCACCGACGCCAACGGCCGCTACGAGCTGCCCGGCCTGCCCCTGCCCGGCAGCGGCGGCTACACGCTCACCGAGACGCAGCCCGCCGGCTACGACGAAGGCATCGCCGTGCCCGGCACGCTGGGCGGCACGGCGGCCGGCCCGAACCAGATCCGCGTGAGCTTCACCGGCCTGGACGCGCACGGCACCGGCTACGACTTCAACGAGCACAGCAACCAGCCCGCCTCGCTCACCGGCACCGTGTGGTTCGACCAGAACCACAACCGCACGCGCGAATCGGGCGAAGGCCAGGGCGAGGGCTGGACCGTGGAGCTGCTGCGCTGCGCCGACGGCGGCAACGCCTGCTCGGAAACCGCGGCCACCGTGCTCTACACCGTGACCACCGGCGCCGACGGCAGCTACCGCTTCGGCGACCTCGTGCCCGGCGAGTACCGCGTGCGCTTCCGCTCGCCCGACGGCCGCACCGTGGGCGGCGTGTGGCCGACCGACGCCGCGCAGAACGGCGCCGGCGGCCCGTACCCGACCCCGGCCGCGAGCGACCCGCGCTTCAGCATCAAGGTGCGCGTGAACGCGGGCGCCAACGTGCAGAAGCAGGACCTGCCGTACGACCCGGGCGGCGTGGTGTACGACAGCGTGAGCGGCACGCCCGTGCCCGGCGCCGTGGTGCGCCTGGTCGGCCCGAGCGGCTTCGACCCCGCGCAGCACCTGCTGGACAAGCGCGACAGCTACACCACCGGCCCCGGCGGCTATTACGACTTCTTCGTGCTGCCGGGCGCACCGGCCGGCGAGTACCGCCTGGTCGTCACGCCGCCGGGCGCCTACCTGCCTTCGTCGATGTACCCGGCCGCGGCCGGCGCGCTGGGCACGCAGTCGTGCGCGGCGCCCGCCAACGGCCCGGCGCCCGCGCAGGTCAACCCCTGCGTGGTGAGCCCCGGCGCGGCCCTGGTGCCGGGCGCGGGCTACTACCTGGTGTTCCAGATGCCGGGCGGCGGCGGCCAGCACGTGGTGGCCAACAACATTCCGCTCGACCCGTCGGACGCCACGCTCATCGAGCTGCGCAAGACCACCTCCAAGCTGACCGTGAAGAAGGGCGAGCTGCTGCCGTACCGCATCACGGCGCGCAACACGCGCGGCAACGCCGTGCCGGGCGTGGCCGTGGTCGACACGCTGCCGCCGGGCTTTCGCTACATCCAGGGCTCGCTCACCGTGCGCACGCTGCCCGGCGGCGCGGCGCTGCCGGTGGTGCCGCAGGTCAGCGGGCGCCAGCTCGTGGTGCCCGGGCAGAACTTCGCGCCCAACGAGACCAGGGAGTACCTGATGGTCGCGGGCGTGGGGGTCGGCGTGGGCGAGGGCGAGTTCGTCAACCAGGTCGTCGCGCTGCAGGGCGTGGGCGGCCGCACGCTGTCGAACCTGGCCACCGCCACCGTGCGCGTGGTGCCCGACGCGCTGTTCGACTGCACCGACGTGATCGGCAAGGCCTACGACGACAGGAACGCCAACGGCTACCAGGACGAGGGCGAGCCGGGCCTGGCCAACGTGCGCATCGCCACCGTCAACGGCGTGCTGGCGACCACCGACGCCGAAGGCCGCTACCACATCGCCTGCGCCGCCATTCCGAAGGAAGGCACCGGCAGCAACCTGGTGCTCAAGCTCGACGAGCGCACGCTGCCCTCGGGCTACCGCACCACCAGCGAGAACCCGGCGGCCGAGCGCGCCACGCGCGGCAAGGTGCTGAAGATCAACTTCGGCGCCACCGTGCACCGCGTGGTGCGCCTCGCGCTGCAGGGCGCGGCCTTCGACGAAGGCGCCGCCACGCTGCGCGCCGGCTTCGTGGGCGAGCTCGACCGCACGGTCGCCGTGCTGGCCGCGAAGACCTCGGTGCTGCGCCTGGCCTACAAGGCCGCGGCAGGCGAGGCCGGGTCGCTGGGCCGCCAGCGCACCGACGCGGTGAAGGCCGCGGTGCTCGCGCGCTGGAAGCAGCTGGGCGAACAGCGCGCCGGACGCAACGAGCCGCCGCTGTTCAACCTGGACATCGAGGTCGAACTCGTGCCCGCCCAGGCCGCTTCGGAGGAGGTGAAGCCATGACGCGAGGACACAGCACCACCGCCATGACCCGCCCCTCCACACCGAACCCGATCCAGCGAGCCGACATGAGAAGAAGAAAGCTGCCCCAGCGCATGACCCTGGCGGGTGCCGTCACCGCCGCCTGCCTGGGCATGAGCCTGGCCGCCGCGCAGGACCTTGCAACCGATGGCGCACAGGCAAGCGCCGTGCGCGGGCGCATGCTCGACCGCGCCGCCGCCGACCCGCGCGCGGTGGAGATCGACGGCGCGCGCCACCTGCCGCGCGGCAGCGAGCGCGAGCTGCCCAAGGCGACCTTCGTGCTCGGCGACGTACCCGCACCACCGGCTGCCGCACCCGCTACAGCCGCCGCACCGGTCGCCGCCGCTGCGCCGTCCGCCGAGCGCAGCGACACCGGCACGCCGCATTTCGATTCCGGCGCCGACAGCCTCGCGCCCGCCGACCGCGTGCAGCTCGAGCGCATCGCCGCGCAGGTGAAGGGCCGCGACGGCCTGCGCTTCGAGATCGTCGGCCACACCGACGCGCAGCCGCTGGGCGCGAAGTCGCGCGAGCGCTTCGCCGACAACCACGCGCTGGGCCTGGCCCGCGCGCAGCAGGCCGCGCGCTACCTCACGCAGCGCCTGGGCCTGGACGAAGCGGCCGCCTCCTTCACCTCGCGCGGCCCCGACGCGCCCGTGGCCGTGCCCGCCGCCGACCCCGCCAACTGGGCCGCCAACCGGCGCGTGGAAGTGCGCGTGTACTGGCGCGATGCACCCGCTGCCATGGCCGCCGCCGCCACGGCGCCGGCCGACCCCGGCATCTGCCGCACCTTCACCGCCTTCGGCACCGACGATGCGCCGCTGCGCCTGAGCGTGGACGGCGAGCTGCTGACCGGCACCAGCACCGCCAGCACAGCCGGCACCGCCAGCGCCGACCGCCAGCGCTGTGTCGACGTGCAACTCGAGCGCAACCAGCTTCGCCTGCAGTACGACAACCTCTCGCAGCCGCGCCGCCTGAGCGCCAGCGCCTGGCCCACCACGGTGGTGGCCGGCGACACCGTGCGCTTCGCCGGCTACAGCAACTACCTGCTGTTCACCTCGAAGGCCGAGCTGCGCGTGTACACCGCCAACGACGTGATGCAGCGCCGCCTGCTGGCCACCGTGCCGCTGGACGCCGGCCTGCGCGGCGAGTGGCAGGTGCCCGAGGGGCTGACGGAGCGCCTCGCCGAGGCGGCCACGGGCAAGCTGTACTACCGCGTGCGCGTGTACGACCGCCAGGGCCGCTTCGACGAAACCGACGACCTCTCGCTCACGCTGGCCAAGCGCCACAAGCCCGAGACCGGCACGCCGATCGACCCCGCGCGCGAACTGCTGCGCGGCTACGGCAACAACAACATCGCCATTGCCAACATCCCGTTGAGCGCCGGCACCGTCACCGCCAGCGGCGCGGCCATCCGCCCCGGCGAAAGCGTGCGCGCGCTCGGCTTCGCGGTGCCGGTGGACGAGAACGGCCGCTTCGTGTTCCAGCAGCTGGTGCCGCGCCGCGTGCAGACCGGCGAGATCGCCGTCACCGACGCGCAGGGCGCCACGCGCGCCTACCGCCGCGACTTCGAGCTGCCCGCCAGCGACTGGTTCTTCGTGGGCCAGGCCGACCTCACGGTGGGCAGCAACAGCGTGAGCGGCCCGGCCGCGATCATGACCAACGACAAGAACCGCTACGGCGGTGGCGGCTGGAGCGAAGGCCGCATCGCCGGCTACGCCAAGGGCCAGCTCAACGACCGCTGGACGCTCACCGCCAGCGTCGACACCGAAGAGCGGCCGCTGAAGGAGCTGTTTCGCAACCTCGACCGCAAGGACCCGACCTCGCTGTTCCGCCGCTTCGACCCCGAGGACTCGTGGAGCACCTTCGGCGACGACTCCACCACCGTCGAGGACGCGCCCACGCAGGGCCGCTTCTACCTGCGCGTGGACGACGGCCGCTCGCAGGCCATGTGGGGCAACTTCAAGCTCAACTTCGGCGACACCGAGCTCACCCGCGTGAGCCGCGGCCTCTACGGCTTTCACGGCCGCTACCTGGGCGAGGAGTCGACCGCCTTCGGCGAGGCGCGCCTGAAGATCGACGCCTTCGCGGCCGAGCCCGGCACGCTGGCCGCGCGCGAGGAGTTCCGCGGCACCGGCGGCTCGCTGTACTACCTGCGCAACCAGGACATCACGCGCGGCGCCGAGCGCGTGACGCTGGAGATCCGCGACCGCGACTCGGGCTTCGTGCTCAAGCGCACGCAGCTCGTGCCCAGCTCCGACTACGAGATCGACTACCTGCAGGGCCGCGTGCTGCTGTCCGCGCCGCTGCCCAGCCTGTCGGACGACGGTTCGCTGGTGCGCGCCGGCGGCTTCACCGGCATGCCGACCTACCTGGTGGTGGACTACGAATACACGCCACTGGCCACCACGCTGGACACGCTCGCGGTGGGCGGGCGCGTGTCGTGGTGGGCCAACGACCACGTGGGCGTGGGCGTGACCGCATCGCGCCAGGACCAGATCGGCGGCGACCAGCGCCTGGCCGGCGCCGACATCACGCTGCGCAAGACCGAGAACACCTATGTCAAGGGCGAGTTCGCGCGCAGCAAGGGCCCGGGCACGAGCCAGCTGGATTCGCTGGACGGGGGCTTCAGCTTCACGGGACGCAACGGGTCGCTCGGCAACTCGCTCGGCAATGGCCCCACGGGCAACGCCAACGCGTGGCGCCTCGAAGGCCAGGCCGACCTGGGCGACTACGAGATCCGCGGCGGCGGGCGCGTGAGCGCCTATGCGCAGTCGCGCGACGCGGGCTTCTCCGCGCCCGGCCAGTACGCGAGCAACGCCACGCGCCAGGTGGGCGTGCAGGCCACGGTGCCTTTCGGCGAGAAGGGCGAGGGTGGCGAGCTGCGCCTGAAGGCCGACCGCCGCGACGAGCGCAACGGCTACAACAGCAGTGTGCTCGACGCGCAGTACGCCGTGGCGCTGTCGCCGGACTGGAAGCTCGGCCTGGGCATGCGCTACGACGACAAGACCGGCGACGCGCTCATCACCAGCCCGTCGCTGCCCACGACGCAGGCCGTGTCGGGCGAGCGCGCCGACGCGGCCGTGCAGCTGGAGTACACCGGCAGCGACACCTGGAGCGCCTACGGCTTCGCGCAGAAGACGCTGCGGCGCACCGGCACGCGGCTGGAGAACGACCGCCTCGGCATCGGCGGGCGCTACCGCGTCAACGACAAGCTCGCGCTGCGCGGCGAGGTGTCCACCGGCGACGGCGGTTTTGCCGGCAAGGCCGGCGTCGACTACCAGTACGACGACCGCTCCAGCGTCTACATGACCTACGTGGCTGACACCGGCCGCACCGACGAGAACCTCATCGGCCGCGGCGGCACGCTGGTGACGGGCGTGCGCTCGCGCGTGGGCGACGGCCTCACGCTGTTCACCGAGCACCGCCAGGCCACCGGCACGCAGCCCGGCCTCACGCATGCCTACGGCGTGCAGTACGCGCCCGACACGCGCTGGACCTTCGGCGTGAACTTCGAGAACGGCTGGATCGGCGCCGAGACGCTGGGCGCCACGCGCCGCCAGGCCGTGGCCTTCACCACCGGCTATTCGAGCGAGCGCCTGAAGTACAGCGGCGGCCTGGAGTACCGCAAGGACGCCACCGCGAGCGAGACGCGCACCAGCTGGCTCGTGAAGAACTCCTTCAGCTGGAAGGTGGACAACGACGCGCGCTGGGTCGGCAAGTTCAACTGGGCCGACAGCGACAGCACCACCGGCACGCTGGTCGCGGCCAAGTACACCGAGGCCATGATCGGCTACGCGCTGCGCCCCGCGCTGGACGACCGGCTGAACCTGCTGTTCAAGTACACCTACCTGTACGACCTGTCGTCGCCGGGCCAGGTGGTGTCGGGCGGCGTCGACTCCACGCTGGGCACCGTGTCCACCACCGGCATCGACTACCAGCAGCGCAGCCATGTGTTCGCCATCGACGCCACCTGGGACCTGAACGAGCGCTGGACGCTGGGCGGCAAGTACGCCTGGCGCCGCGGCGAACTGCGCGCGAGCCGCGACAACTCGTCGCCGTGGTTCAAGAGCTCGGCGGAGCTCGCGGTGCTGCGCGTCGACTGGAAGCTGGTGCGCAACTGGGACTGGATGGTCGAGTGGCGTTCGCTGCGCGCCAGGGAGCTGCAGGACCGCAAGAACGGCTGGGTCACCGCCGCGTATTACCACGTCAACGAGAACCTGAAGGTTGGCGTGGGCTACAACTTCACCGACTACTCCGACAACCTCACCGACATGAGCTACCGCAGCAAGGGGTGGTTCCTGAACGTGCTCGGCAAGTTCTGACGAGGCCCCGCCATGCGCGACCTACGCGACATTCCCATCACGGTTCCGCTGGTCGACATCGCGCAGGCGCTGGCCGCGGCGGGCTGCCCGGTCGACCACCAGGGCCGCTACCAGCTCTACGAGGAGTGGGCGCGCGATTTCCAGGCCGACTTCGAGGCCCGCGCCGCGGCCGGCCGCAAGCCGGGGCGCACCTACCTGCGCGACGTGACGGCGTTCGCGCTGCGCCGCGCGGCGGCCTATGGCTTCGAGGCGCGCAGCGAAGACTTCGGCGCGCGGCTGTGCAGCGAGGCGCGGCTGATCGCCGGCGTGCGCTGAGTCTTCAGCGGCAGGCCGGCGGCCTGCTGCGCGGGCGGTGCCAGGGCGAGGGCAGCGGCGACGGCGCGCCCTCGTGGAAGTCGCCCTGGTGCGGCAGGCGGGGCGAGGCGGTTTCGATGTCGGGCTCCTGCCGCTCCTCGGCGGCGTCAAGCACCCACTGCAGTTCGCTGGGGTGGAACGGCCGGGAGTAGGTGCCGCCGTCGAGCTTCACGCGAAGCACGAAGCCCCGCACCGAGGTCACCGCGCCCGGTTGCCCGTTGACCAGCACCCGCGCGCCGCGACGGGCGGGCACGTTGAACTGGTCGCGTATCGCTTCGTAGGTCATCCAGGTTTCCTTGCATCAGCGTCCCGATCTCACAGTCCCTGGTTCGGTCGAAGCAGCATACGCGCGCCACGGGCGCGGCTGCAACAGAAAGCGACGCGCCCGGCCCGCCGCCAGCCTCAGGACAAACCCGGGGCGGTTGCGCGGCGCAAGGCGGCGCGCGCCAGCAGGCGCGTCGAGTCGAGCGTGGGCAGGGCCGAGTTGCCGTCGTCCAGCACCAGCGGCAGTTCGGTGCAGCCCAGCACCACGGCGTCGCAGCCGCGCGCCTTCAGGCCTTCGATCATCTGCTGGAGCACCGCGGTCGACGCCGCGCGGAACACGCCGCGCACCAGCTCGTCCATGATGATGCGGCCGAGCTCGGCGCGCTCGGGCGCCTCGGGCTTCACGGCGGCCAGGCCCGCCGCGGCCAGCGCCTGCGGATAGACCTCGCTGCCCACCAGCCAGTGCGTGCCCAGCACGCCCACGCGACTGAAACCGCGCGCGGCCGCCTCGGCCGCCACCACCTCCGCGATGTGCAGCCACGGCAGCGGCGAGTGCGGCCGCACCAGGTGCATGGCCTGGTGGATCGTGTTGTCGGGGCACACCAGGAAGTCCGCGCCCGCCGCGGCCAGCTTGCCGGCCGACGACAGCATCAGCTGCGCCACGCCTTGCATGTCGCCGCGGTCGAGCAGCTCGACGTAGGTGGCGAGCGAGTGCGTGTGCATCGAGACCTCGGGGTGCGCGTGCGGCGCGCCCATGTGCGCGGCGCCTTCCACGCAAAGCGTGCGGTAGCAGAGCGCGGCGCCCTCGGCCGAGCAACCGACCACGCCGATGTGCAGTGACATGACAGGACTCCTGGGAAAAGTGGAAACGGAAGAACGAACGGCAAAACGAACGATCGACCGGTATGGTGAACGCCCTAGAATCGTTCGTCAAGCCGAACGAACGCGCATCAAAGCGAACACCCCATGGACCTGTCCACCACCTTCGAAAGCAGACCCGCGGCCGATCCGCTCGGCGCCATGGCGGCGTCGATCAAGCGTGAACGCGAGCGCGCGGGGCTGTCGCTGTCGGAACTCGCCAAGTCGGCGGGCGTGGCCAAGTCGACGCTGTCGCAGCTCGAGGCCGGTGTCGGCAACCCGAGCGTGGAAACGCTGTGGGCACTGGCGGCGGCGCTCGACGTGCCGGTGAGCCGGCTGATCGAGGCGCCGCGTGCGCGCGTGGGCGTGATCCGTGCGGGCGAGGGCCCGAGCACGCGCGCCGAGCGCGGCAACTACGTGGCCACGCTGCTGGCCGCCTCACCGGCGCATGCGCGGCGCGACATCTACCGCCTGCGCGTGCAGCCCGGCAAGCCGCGCGTCTCCAAGCCGCACATGCCGGGCACCACCGAGCACCTGGTGCTGGCCACGGGCCGCGCGAGGGTGGGGCCGGTCGATGCGCCGGTGGAGCTGTTCCCCGGCGACTTCATCAGCTATGCGGGCGACGTGCCCCACCTGTTCGAGGCGCTGGAGCCGGAGACCACGGCGGTCATCGTGATCGAGCACGCTTAGCGCGTGCTGGACATGCAGCACGGTGGCCCCGGCTAGCGGGACTGCCACTCGGCGAGCCAAGACTCGACGCGCAGCTTCACCGCCTTCAGTGCCCCAGCGCGGTCCTTGCGCAGGCCGGGCAAGGTCAGGTGGCACATGTTCTGACCGCGGCGGCGCAGCAGCCCGGCGCCGCTGAACTCGCCCGCGGCGTCGCGGCTCATGCGCAGTTCGAAGGTCCATCCGGCCGGCAGCAGGGGGTTGCATTCCGGGCCGAGGTCTGTGTCCATGTCGGGCCTCTCGAGGGGGATCCTGTGGACCAAGACGGCCAGCATAGACCTGTGCCGAGGCGCCGGGGTGCACGAGGGCACAAAAACCACGAACGCGACCCCTGCAAGGCTTGCAAGAATGCCTATCGAAGATTTATTTTCTATCTTCGTGAAGTCCTAGCCTCGCCAACTATGAGCATTCATAGACTGATTCGAGAAGGGCGCCAGCGTCTGGGCATGAGCGAGCAGCAGTTCGCCGATGCCGTCGGGGTCAGTCGGGGTGCGGTGCAGCAGTGGGAGAAGCCCGGCGGCACCGCCCCCAAGCGCACCAACCAGCCGCATGTGGCCCGCCTGCTCGGCATCTCCGTGGCCGAGCTGCTGTCCGGGGGATCGAACATCGGCCCGGGCGTGGGCGCGCGCGCCGAAGTGCCGCTGGTCTCCGAAGTGGTGGCCGGCAACTACACCGTCATCGACAACTACAAGCCGAAGAACCAGTTCGAGACCGTGCCCGTCACGGTGCCCGTGAAGCGCCACACCTACGCCCTGCGCGTGAGCGGCGACAGCATGGTGAGCGAGACCGGCGACTCGTTTCCCGAAGGCGCCATCGTCATCGTCGAACCCGAGATGGAGGCCGTGCCGGGCGACTACGTGATTGCGCTGAACGCGAACAACGAGACCACGTTCAAGCAGCTCGTGAAGGACGGCGGCGAGCTCTACCTGAAGCCGCTGAACACCCGCTACCCCATTCGGCCGCTGGGCAAGGCCGCGATCATCGGCGTGGTGCGGGAGTTCTCCAAGCGCTTCCGGTAGTGGCGCGCGCAGGGGCTGAGGGTTGTGGAAAGCAGGCGTTATGGATAGATTTGCCTGCGTTTGATTAATTTTCTATCCGACTGAACAGGCGGCTGCCGCAGGCCTTGGGGCCGTACCCGGCGCCTGACCCCATGGCCATCCAAAGCGAGGAGCACGTGTTCGCGCACCGCGGCTGGACGATCGTCGTCCGGCTGACGGTGGTGCGCGCGGGCGAATGCGTGGCCGGCCATGCCGACCTGCACGAGAACGGCGCGCACCGCTGCCGCCTCGTGTCGGCCAGCGTGATGTCGGACCCGGTGGAGACCATCGTGCAGCTCGACGCGCGCTCGCGCCTGTACATCGACGAGTGGATCGCGCGGCATCCATAGCGGCCGGCGCATTGCGCCGGTTGCACCCGCTGCCGCCGTGTCAGTCCTGCTTGCCGAAACCGAACAGCCGCGCCGGCGTGTCCATGAGGATCCCGCGGCGGTCGGCCTCCAGCGGCACGCTGCGCTCGAACACCTTGAGCAGCGTGCCGTAGTCGAGCCGGCGCGTCGCGCGCACATGCGGCCAGTCGGAACCCCACAGGCAGTTGGCGGGGCCGAACGCGGCCAGCAGCGCGGCGGTGAAGGGCTGTGCGTCGGCGTACGGCAAGGCCTCGCGCGAGAACTTGTCGTAGCCCGACAGCTTGACCGCGCAGCGCCCGCCCGGTGCCATGGCCAGCAAGGCCTGGAAGCCGGGGCTCGCCAGGCCTTGCGACACGTCGGGCCGGCCGTGGTGGTCGACCAGCAGCTGCGCGCCGCAGCCGAGCAGGCGCGGCGCGAGCTGCGCCATCTGGTTGCCCTCGACCTGCACCTGCACGCACATGCCGAGCGCGGCCAGGCGCTCCCACAGCGCGTCGGCGTCGGCATAGTGAGCGAGGCCGAGCAGCGCCATGTTGAAGGCGATGCCCACCACGCCCTGCGCGCGCAGGTCTTCGAGCTGCGCGCGCGATGCGTCGTTCTCGACCACCGCGATGCCCTTGAAGCGGCCCTGGCCGCGGCGGATCGCGTCGAGCATGCAGCGGTTGTCGGTGCCGTAGCCCGAGTTGGGGCCGACCAGCAGCGCGTGCGGCACGCCGTAGGCGTCCATCACCTCGGTGAAACAGGCGGCCGTGGCGATCTCGCCGCCCGCGGGTTCGTAGAAGACGCCCGGCGCATACGGGAACGACGCGGGGTCGAACAGGTGGCAGTGGCAGTCGGTCTTGGGGGTGGAAAAGATGGAGGCGTCCATGGCGTGGATTTTCAACGCGCGCCGCGCTGCCCGGCCGACACCGCCGCGCCCGCATGCCGGTCCAGCCGCAGCGACATCAGCGTGGCCGCCGTCATGAGCGCGCCCACCACGTACCACGCATGATGAAAGTCCACCAGCTGCACCGCCGGCGCGCCGCGCAGCGCCTTCGACGCGCCGAGCACCATCGCGCCCAGTGCCACGCCGAGCGCGAGCGACACCTGCTGGAGCATCGTGCCGAGCGTGCTCGCGCCGGCGCGCGCGCTGTCGGGCACGTCGGCAAAGGCCAGCGTGTTGATCGCCGTGTAGTTCATCGAGCGCGCCATGCCCGCCACGAACAGCAGCACGCAGACCCACGGCAGCGGGTCGCCGGGCGCGAGCAGCCCGCAGGCGAACAGCGTGGCGGCGCAGATGGCGCCGTTCACCGCCAGCACGTTGCGAAAGCCGAAGCGCCGCAGCACCGCGGTGGTGGCGCTCTTCATCACGAGGTTGCCGCCCATGTACACCAGCAGCATCGAGCCGGCCTGGAACGCCGTCATGCCGAAGCCGATCTGGAACATCAGCGGCAGCAGGAAGGGCGAGGCGTTGATCGCCACGCGCGAGACGAAGCCGGCCGTGGCGGTGGCCAGCGCATAGGTGGGCACGGCCAGCGCGCGCAGGTCGAGCATGGGCGCCGCCGCGCGCCGCGCATGGCGCACCGCGGCGGCCCCGGCCAGCGCGCCGCCCGCCAGCAGGCCGAGCGTGAGGGGCGAGCCCGGCTGCGCGCCGCCCAGCCGCGTGAGGCCCTCGACCAGCGCGGCCAGCGCCACGGCGGTCAGCACGAAGCCGGTGGCGTCGAAGCGCGTGGGCGCCGCGTCGGTGCGGCGCGGAAAGAGCCGCAGGATCAGCCACAGCCCCGCCAGGCCCAGCGGCACGTTGAGCAGGAAGATCCAGTGCCACGACGCGTGCGTGGCAATCAGCCCGCCCAGCGGCGGGCCGAGCACCGGCGCAATGAGGCCGGGCCAGGTGATGGTGCCGATGGCCTCGATCAGCCGGTGCTTGGGCGTTTCGCGCAGCACCACCAGCCGCCCGACCGGCGACATGAACGCCGCCGCCGCGCCCTGCAGCACGCGCGCCGCCACCAGCACCTCGAAGGTGGGCGCCAGCCCGCACAGCAGCGAGGCCAGCGTGAAGGTGCCGACCGCCAGCGCGAACACGCGCCGCGCGCCGAAGCGCCCGGCGCACCAGCCCGCCGCGGGCACCAGCGCCGCCATCGCGATCAGGTAGACGGTGACGGCCAAGCTGGCGTCGAGCGCGCCGATGCCGAAGCCCGCGCCGATGGCCGGCAGCGCCGTGACGATGACGGTGGCGTCCAGCGTCTCCATGAAGAAGGCCGCGGCCACCGTGAGGGCGATGCGCTTGGAGGCGCTGTCCGTGGCCTCGGCGGGCCTGGCGATGTCTGTCATGAGGCGAAGTCTGACACCGGGTGGCGCCAGTTGCCTACAGCGGGGCTGTGGCGGCTTGGCGAGCATCCGGCGCCCCGAATTGAGCGCAAGGCAATTGCCAGATGAATTCCGGCAATTCAGGGGGGTCAGGGTATTTGCCCATGGTTATTTCGCTAATTGAGTTGGGCCGGCCACATGTATTCTTTGTTTCTATATGTGAATCAAAAGGGTCTGTATTTGCGATAAATCCTATTTAAAAAGCATTACTTTTTGAATCTCGTTTCAATTTCTTCCATGAAATCGAAGACTTAGCGTTGCATTGCAAATTCTGTCAACGTTGTTAAATTATGTTTTCAACGGCGCCTCCGGGAGCCTCTGAATAACGAATTGAACTGACAGCGGAGGCGGAATGGTCTCATTGGAAGTCATCGGAAAAAGCGGCGGTGCGGTCAATAAACTGGCGGCATCGAGCGAGGTTTTTCTTACAGAGGCGTCGGTTGTCCGTATCGACCTGCCGCGTGCGTCGGTCAGGGGCATGCGCAGGGTGGGCAACGACCTGGTCATCACGACCACCGCGGGCGAGACCGTCACGGTGCACGACTTCTTCGCCTGGCCCGGCGAGGTGCACAGCGACCTGGTGCTCTCCGACGGCGGCGGCGGCCAGTGGCTGGCCGGCCTGAGCGAAGGGCAGGGCGAACTCGCGGTCGGCTACACGGGCATCGATTCGGTCGAGCCGCTGATGCTGCATGCCTCGGCCGGCGCGGGATGGGGCGGCGCGCTGCCCTGGGTGATCGGCGGCGGCCTGCTGGCCGGTGCGGCCGTTGCGAACGGCGGCGGCGGGGGCGACGACCCCGGCATCGCGCCGTTTCCGCCTGCCGCACCGCCGCCCGCACCACCACCCGCACCTCCACCCGCACCCGGCATGCCCGGCGACACCACCCCGCCCGAGCGGCCCACCAGCCGCCCGAGCAACGGCACCGCCGTCACCGGCACCGCCGAGCCCGGTGCGCTGGTCAGCGTCGTCGACGCCGCCGGCCATGTGCTCGGCAGCACGACGGCCGCGCCCGACGGCAGCTACACCGTCACCCTTTCCACGACGCCGCCCAACGGCGCGGTGCTCCAGGTGGTGGCCACCGACCCGGCCGGCAACGCGAGCCCGCCGGCCACGGTGACGGTCGACAGCGCCGCGCCGGCCGCGCCCGTGCTCAATCCGACCGACGGCAGCCCGATCACGGGCCTCGCGGAGGCGGGCTCGGTGGTCACGCTGAGCACGGCGGCGGGCGAGGTCATCGGCAGCGTCACGGCGGGGGCGGACGGCAGCTTCAGCTTCACGCCCGCCACGCCGCTGGCGGCGGGCACGTCCATCCGCGCGGTGGCGCGCGACGCGGCCGGCAACACCAGCGCGCAGGCCTCGGCCACCATCGAGGCCACGTCGCCCACGCCCACGGTCGACGCGACCGACGGCAGCCCCATCACCGGCACGGCCGAGCCCGGCGCGGTGGTCACGGTGACCGACGGCGCCGGCCACGTGATCGGCAGCGCCACGGTGGCGTCCGACGGCAGCTACAGCGTCACGCCCGCCAGCACGCCGCCCAACGGCACGGTGCTCAGCGTGGTCGCGACCGACGCGGGCGGCCAGCAGAGCCCGCCCGCCACCGTGACCGTGGACAGCGTGCCGCCCAACGCGCCGACCGTGCTGCCGACCGACGGCAGCCCGATCACGGGCACCGCCGAAGCGGGTTCGCTGGTGGTCGTGAAGGACGGCGCGGGCACGGTCATCGGCAGCGCCGCCGCGCTGGGCAACGGCACCTACAGCATCACGCCCGCCACCACGCCGCCGAACGGCACGGTGCTGCACGTCACGGCCAGCGACGCGGCCGGCAACACCAGCGCCGAAGCCACCGGCACGGTCGACAGCGCGGCGCCGCCCACGCCCACCATCGCCGCGACCGACGGCAGCCCGATCACCGGCACGGCCGAAGCGGGCGCCGTCGTCACCATCAGGGACGCCGGCGGCACCGTCATCGGCAGTGCCACCGTGCTGGGCGACGGCACCTACAGCATCACGCCCGCCACGACACCGCCGAACGGCACCGTGCTGCACGCCACCGCGACCGACGCCGCCGGCAACACCAGCGCGCAGGCCACCGCCACGGTCGACAGCGCGCCGCCTCCCGCACCCACGCTCAATGCGACCGATGGCAGCCCGATCACCGGCACGGCCGAGGCGGGCGCGCTGGTAGTCGTGAAGGACGGCGCGGGCACAGTCATCGGCAGCGCCACCGCGCTGGGCGACGGCACCTACAGCATCACGCCGGCCACCACGCCGCCGAACGGCACGGTGCTGCGCGCCACCGCGACCGACGCGGCCGGCAACACCAGCGCCGAGGCCACCGGCGCGGTCGACAGCGTGCCGCCCAATGCGCCGACCGTGCTGCCGACCGACGGCAGCCCCATCACCGGCACCGCCGAAGCGGGTTCGCTGGTGGTCGTGAAGGACGGCGCGGGCACCGTCATCGGCAGCGCCACGGCGCTGGGCGACGGCACGTACAGCATCACGCCGGCCACCACGCCGCCCAACGGCACCGTGCTGCACGTCACCGCGGCCGACGCGGCCGGCAACACCAGCGCCGAAGCCACCGGCACGGTCGACAGCGTGGCGCCGCCCACGCCCACCATCGCCGCGACGGACGGCAGCCCGATCACCGGCACGGCCGAAGCGGGTTCGGTGGTCATCGTGAAAGACGGCGCGGGCACCGTCATCGGCAGCGCCACCGTGCTGGGCGACGGCAGCTACAGCATCGTGCCCGCCACGACGCCGCCGAACGGCACCGTGCTGCACGCCACCGCAACCGATGCGGCCGGCAACACCAGCGGGCAGGCCACCGCCACGGTCGACAGCGCGCCACCCATTGCACCCACGGTGAATGCGACCGACGGCAGCCCGATCACCGGCACGGCCGAGGCGGGCGCGCTGGTGGTGGTGAAGGACGGCGCGGGCACGGTCATCGGCAGCGCCACCGCACTGGGCGACGGCACCTACAGCATCACGCCCGCCGGCACGCCGCCCAACGGCACCGTGCTGCACGTCACGGCCACCGACGCGGCCGGCAACACCGGGCCCGAGGCGACCACCACGGTCGACAGCGTGCCGCCCAACGTGCCGACGCTGAACGCGACCGACGGCAGCCCGATCACCGGCATGGCCGAGCCGGGTTCGGTGGTCATCGTGAAGGACGGCGCGGGCACGGTCATCGGCAGCGCCACCGCGCTGGGCGACGGCACCTACAGCATCACGCCCGCCACCACGCCGCCCAACGGCACCGTGCTGCACGCCACCGCCGCCGACGCGGCCGGCAACACCAGCGCCGAGGTCACCGGCGCGGTCGACAGCGCGCCGCCCGCCGCGCCCACCATCGCGCCGACCGACGGCAGCCCGATCACCGGCAGCGCCGAAGCGGGTTCGCTGGTCACCATCACCGACGGCGCTGGCACGGTCATCGGCAGCGTCACGGCGCTGGGCAACGGCACCTACAGCCTCACGCCCGCGAGCACGCCGGCCAACGGCACGGTGCTGCACGTCACGGCCACCGACGCGGCCGGCAACACCAGCCCCGAGGCCACCGCCACTGTCGACAGCGCGGCGCCGGCCATCGGCGTGAGCATCGTCAGCGACGCCAACGGCGACGGCTTCATCAACGCCGCGGAGCTGAGCGCCGGCGTGACCGTGCGGGTCTCGCTGGTGTCCGGCGCGGCGGTGGGCGACACGGTCGAGGCCACCGACGGCACCACCACCTCGAGCGTGACGCTCGGCGCGGCCGACCTGGCCAACGGCTTCGTCGACTTCAGCTTCGCCAACCCGCCCGAAGGCGCCACGCTCACCGTGAGCGCGACCAGCCGCGACGCGGCCGGCAACGTCTCGGCGCCGCCCGTCGGCGCCAGCGCGGTGGTCGACACCGTGCTGGCCACGCCGGGCCTCACGGTCGCCAGCATCACCTCCGACAACATCGTCAATGCGGCCGAGGCCGGCGGCACCGTGGCCGTCACGGGCGGCAGCACCGGCACGCAGGCCGGCAACGTGGTCACGCTGGTGGTCAACGGCGTGAGCTACAGCGCCACGGTCGACGCCGGTGGCAACTGGCACATCGACGTGGCCGGCAGCGACCTGGTGGCCGACGCGGACCACGCCGTGGCCGCCAGCGTGGCCGCCACCGACGCGGCCGGCAACACCGCCAGCGGCACGGCCAGCCAGGCCTACGGCGTGAGCGTGGCCACGCCGGTGGTCACCATCGGCTCGCCCATCGCGGGCGACGGCCTGGTCAACGCGGCGGAAGACGGCGCGCTGGTGGTCGGCGGCACCACGGCGAACATCGAGAACGGGCAGGTCGTCACCGTCACCTTCAGCGACGGCACCCACAGCGTCACCGCCACCGCGGTGGTGGCGGGCAACGCCTGGACGGCCACCGCGGCCGACATCAGCGGCCTGGTCAACGGCCCCGTCACCGTCCGCGTGGAGGTGCAGGACACGGCGCTCAACACCGCGGTCGACACCCGCACCGTGACGCTCGACAACGCCGCGCCCACGCAGACGGCGGCGCTGCTGGGCTTCGCCGACGACGTGGGCACGCAGCAGAACGGCAACTTCCCCGCGGGCACGCCGACCGACGACACCACGCCGGTGCTCAACGGCAGCCTGAGCGCGGCGCTCGGCGCCGGCGAGGTGGTGCGCATCTACGACGGCGCCACGCTGGTGGGCACCGCCACGGTGACCGGCACCGCCTGGACCTTCGCGCCGCCCGCGCTGGCCGGCGGCAGCAGCCACACCTACACGGCGGTGGTGGCCGATGCGGCGGGCAACGAGGGCACGCCGTCGGCGGGCTGCACGCTCACGGTGGACACCACCGCGCCGGTGCAGACCGCGGCGTTCACCGGCTACACCGACGACGCCGGCACCAACGTGGGCCCCTTCCCCGCGGGCACGCCGACCGACGACACCACGCCCGCGCTCAACGGCGCGCTGAGCGCAACGCTCGGCACGGGCGAGGTGGTGCGCATCTACGACGGCGCCACGCTGGTGGGCACCGCCACGGTCACGGGCACCGCCTGGACCTTCACGCCGCCCGCGCTGGCCGACGGCAGCACGCACAGCTACACGGCCGTGGTGGCCGATGCCGCGGGCAACGAAGGCACGGCGTCGCCGCCGTTCACGCTCGCCGTGGACACCACCGCGCCCACGCAGACCGCCACGCTCACGGGCTACACCGACGATATCGGCACGCAGCAGGGCCCTTTCCCCGCGGGCACGCCGACGGACGACACCACGCCGGTGCTCAACGGCACGCTGAGCGCGGCGCTGGGCGCGGGCGACGTGGTGCGCATCTACGACGGCGCCACGCTGGTCGGCACCGCCACGGTCAACGGCACGGCCTGGACCTTCGCGCCACCCGCGCTCGCCGACGGCACCACCCACACCTATACGGCGGTCGTCGCCGATGCGGCCGGCAACGAGGGCGCGCCCTCCGCGGTCTTCACGCTCACGGTCGACACCAGCGCACCGGCGCAGACCGCCGCGCTCACGGGCTACACCGACGACGCCGGCACCGACGTGGGTCCCTTCCCCGCGGGCACGCCGACCGACGACACCACGCCCGTGCTCAACGGCACGCTGAGCGCAACGCTCGGCACGGGCGACGTGGTGCGCATCTATGAAGGCACGACGCTGGTGGGCACGGCCACGGTCAACGGCACCGCCTGGAGCTTCGCGCCACCCGCGCTGGCCGACGGCAGCACCCACACCTACACGGCCGTGGTGGCCGACGCCGCGGGCAACGAGGGCACGCGCTCCGCGGGCTTCACGCTCACGGTCGACACCACGCCGCCCACGCAGACCGCCGCCATCTCGACCTACACCGACGACGTGGGCAGCAACCAGGGCCCCTTCGGCAGCGGCAGCACAGACGACACCACGCCGGTGCTCGGCGGCACGCTGAGCGCGCCGCTCGGCGCGACGGACGTGGTGCGCATCTACGACGGCGCCACGCTGCTGGGCACGGCCACGGTCACCGGCAGCACCTGGACCTTCGCGCCCACCGCGCTGGCCAACGGCAGCACGCACAGCTACACGGCCGTGGTGGCCGACGCGGCCGGCAACCAGAGCGCGCCTTCGGCCGCCCTTGTGCTCACCATCGACACCACGCCGCCCGCGCAGACGGCGGCCATCGCCACCTACACCGACAACGCCGGCACCGACCGCGGCGATTTCGCCAGCGGCACCACCACCGACGACACCTCGCCGGTGCTCAACGGCACGCTGAGCGCGGCGCTGGCCGCGGGCGACGTGGTGCGCATCTACGAGAACGGCACGCTGCTGGGCACCGCCACCGTCTCGGGCACCGCGTGGAGCTTTGCCGCGCCGGGGCTCGTCAACGGCAGCACGCACACCTACACAGCCGTGGTGGCCGAC
The DNA here is from genome assembly GCF_900115445.1 of Variovorax sp. OK605. Lineage (NCBI taxonomy): Bacteria > Pseudomonadati > Pseudomonadota > Betaproteobacteria > Burkholderiales > Comamonadaceae > Variovorax > Variovorax sp. OK605. The sequence goes on along the minus strand of NZ_FOWL01000003.1, from coordinate 706,918 downwards.
GCCGCGGGCAACGAGGGCCCGGCCTCGGCGGACTTCACGCTGTCGGTGAGCACCACCGCGCCGGTGCAGACCGCGACCATCCAGAGCTACACCGACGACACCGGCACCAACCAGGGCCCGTTCGGCAGCGGCACCAGCACCGACGACACCGCGCCCGTGCTCAACGGCACGCTGAGCGCGCCGCCCGGCGCGGGCGACGTGCTGCGCATCTACGACGGCGCCGTGCTGCTCGGCACCGCCACGGTCAGCGGCACCGGCTGGAGCTTCGCGCTGCCCGCGCTGGCCGACGGCAGCAGCCACAGCTACACGGCCGTGCTGACCGACGCGGCCGGCAACGAGGGCACACCGTCGCCGGCCTTCACGCTCACCGCCGACACCAGCGCGCCGGCGCTCACCGCGAGCCTCACCGGCTACACCGACGACGCCGGCACCAACGTGGGCCCCTTCCCCGCGGGCACGCCGACCGACGACACCACGCCGGTGCTCAACGGCACGCTGAGCGGGCCGCTCGCCGCGGGCGACGTGGTGCGCATCTACGAAGGCGCCACGCTGCTGGGCACCGCCACCGTGAGCGGCACCAGCTGGAGCTTCGCGACCCCGCCGCTGGCCGGCGGCAGCAGCCACACCTACACGGCGGTGGTGGCCGATGCGGCGGGCAACGAGGGCACGCCGTCGGCGGGGCTCACGCTCACCATCGACACCACGGCCCCGGCGCAGACGGCCGGCATCGCCAGCTACACCGACAACGCCGGCACCGACCAGGCCGACTACGGCAGCGGCACCCCCACCGACGACACCACGCCGGTGCTCAACGGCACGCTGAGCGCGGCGCTGGGCGCGGGCGACGTGGTGCGCATCTACGACGGCGCCACGCTCGTAGGCACCGCCACCGTTGCCGGCACCGCGTGGACCTTCACGCCGCCCGTGCTCGCCGACGGCAGCACGCACAGCTACACCGCCGTGGTGGCCGATGCGGCAGGCAACGAAGGCACGGCCTCCGCGCCGTTCACGCTCACCATCGACACCGCCGCGCCGGTGCAGACCGCGAGCTTCACCAGCTACACCGACGACGCCGGCACCAACGCGGGCCCCTTCCCTTCGGGCACGCCGACCGACGACACCACGCCGGTGCTCAACGGCACGCTGAGCGCCGCGCTCGGTGCCGGCGAGGTGCTGCGCATCTACGACGGCGCGACGCTGGTGGGCACCGCCACGGTCAACGGCACCGCGTGGACCTTCGCGCCTTCCGCGCTCGCCAACGGCAGCACGCACAGCTACACGGCCGTGGTGGCCGATGCCGCGGGCAACCAGGGCACCGCGTCGCCGCCTTTCACGCTGAGCGTGGACACCACCGCACCCACGCAGGCCGCCGCGCTCACGGGCTACACCGACGACACCGGCACGCAGCAGGGACCGTTCCCATCGGGCACGCCGACCGACGACACCACGCCGGTGCTCAACGGCACGCTGAGCGCGGCGCTGGGCGCGGGCGACGTGGTGCGCATCTACGAAGGCGCCACGCTGGTCGGCACGGCCACGGTGAACGGCACCGCGTGGAGCTTCGCGACGCCTACGCTGGCCGACGGCAGCACCCACACCTACACGGCCGTGGTGGCCGACGCCGCGGGCAACGAGGGCACGCCGTCGGCGGGCCTCACGCTCACCATCGACGCCACGGCACCGGCGCAGACGGCCGGCATCGCCAGCTACACCGACAACGCCGGCACCAACCAGGCCGACTACGGCAGCGGCACCCCCACCGACGACACCACGCCGGTGCTCAACGGCACGCTGAGCGTGGCGCTGGGCGCGGGCGATGTGGTTCGCATCTACGAGGGCGCCACGCTGGTGGGCACCGCGACCGTTGCCGGCACCACGTGGACCTTCGCCGCGCCCGTGCTCGCCGACGGCAGCACGCACACCTACACCGCGGTGGTGGCCGACGCGGCGGGCAACGAGGGCGCGCCGTCGGCGGGCTTCACGCTCACGGTCGACACCACGCCGCCCATGCAGACCGCGGCCATCGCGAGCTACACCGACAACGCCGGCACCAACCAGGCCGACTACGGCAGCGGCAGCACCACCGACGACACCACGCCGGTGCTCAACGGCACGCTGAGCGCCGCGCTCGGCGCGACGGACGTGGTGCGCATCTACGACGGCGCGACCTTCCTGGGCACCGCCACGGTGACCGGCTCCACCTGGAGCTTCGCCGCGCCCGCGCTGGCCAACGGCAGCATCCACACCTACACGGCGGTGGTGGCCGATGCCGCGGGCAACCAGGGCACGGCATCGTCGGGCTTCACGCTGATCGTCGACACCACGCCGCCGGCGCAGGCCGCGGCCATCGCCAGCTACACCGACAACACCGGCACCAACCAGGGCCCCTTCGGCAGCGGCACCAGCACCGACGACACCACGCCCGTGCTCAACGGCACGCTCGGCGCGCCCATCGGCGCGTCCGACGTGGTGCGCATCTACGAAGGCGCGACGCTGCTGGGCACGGCCACCGTCACCGGCACCAGCTGGAGCTTCGCGTTGCCCACGCTGGCCGACGGCAGCACCCACACCTACACGGCCGTGGTGGCCGACGCCGCGGGCAACCAAGGCACGCCCTCGGCGGGCTTCACGCTCGCGGTCGACACCACGCCGCCCGTGCAGGCGGCGGCCATCGCCAGCTACACCGACAACGCGGGCACCAACCAGGGCCCCTTCGGCAGCGGCAGCGCCACCGACGACACCACGCCGGTGCTCAACGGCACGCTGGGCGCCGCGCTGGGCGCGGGCGAGGTGGTGCGCATCTACGACGGCGCCACGCTGGTCGGCACCGCCACCGTCGCGGGCACCGCGTGGACCTTCGCCACGCCCACGCTGGCCAACGGCAGCAGCCACACCTACACGGCCGTGGTGGCCGACGCGGCCGGCAACGAAGGCACGGCCTCGGCCGGCTTCACGCTCACGGTGGACACCACGCCGCCCGCGCAGACCCCGGCCATCGTCAACTACGCCGACAACGCGGGCAGCAACCAGGGCCCGTTCGGCAGCGGCACGGTCACCGACGACACCACGCCGGTGCTCAGCGGCACCTTGAGCGCAACGCTGGGCGCGGGCGACGTGGTGCGCATCTACGTAGGCGCTACGCTGCTGGGCACGGCCACCGTCACCGGCAGCACGTGGACCTTCGCGCCCACCGCGCTGGCCAATGGCAGCACGCACACCTACACCGCCGTGGTGGCCGACGCGGCCGGCAACCAGGGCGCGGCCTCGGGCGGCTTCACGCTCACCATCGACACCACGGCGCCCGCCCAGACGGCCGCCATCGCCACCTACACCGACAACGCCGGCACCAACCAGGGCCCCTTCGGCAGCGGCACCAGCACCGACGACACCACGCCCGTGCTCAACGGCACGCTGAGCGCGGCCCTGTCCGCGGGCGACGTGGTGCGCATCTACGACGGCGCCACGCTGGTGGGCACCGCCACCGTCGCCGGCACCGCGTGGACCTTCGCGCCGCCGGCGCTCGCCAACGGCAGCAGCCACAGCTACACCGCGGTGGTGGCCGACCCGGCGGGCAACGAATCGGCGCCTTCCGCGCCGTTCACGCTCGCGGTGGACACCACGCCGCCGGCGCAGACCGCGCTCATCGTCAGCTACACCGACGACGTGGGCCTCAACCTCGGCCCCTTCGGCAGCGGCGTTCCCACCGACGACACCACGCCGGTGCTCAACGGCACGCTGAGCGCGGCGCTCGGCGCGGGCGAGGTGGTGCGCATCTACGACGGCGCCACGCTCATCGGCACCGCCACCGTCGCGGGCACCGCATGGAGCTTCGCGCCCGTCGCGCTGGCCGGCGGCAGCACCCACGTGTACACCGCCGTGGTGGCCGACGCGGCCGGCAACGAGAGCGCGGCCTCGGCGTCGTTCACGCTCACGGTGGACGTCACCGCGCCGACAGCCGCCATCGACATCGCCTCGATCAGCGACGACACCGGCAGCAGCCTCACCGACTTCCTCACGCGCGACACCTCGCTCACCGTCAACGGCACGGTGGGCACGCTGGGCGCGGGCGAGCGGGCGCAGATCAGCATCGACGGCACCACCTGGGTCGACCTTGCCGTGGTCGGCGGGGCCTGGTCGTTCACGGATGCGCGCGTGCTCGCGGGCGGCAGCTACACCTACCGCGTGCGGGTGATCGACGCGGCCGGCAACCTCGGGCCGGTCGACTCGCAGGTGGTGGTGGTCGACGTCACGGCGCCCACGCAGGTGGCGGCCATTGCCAGCTTCACCGACAACCTGGGTGCGGCGGTCGGCAACTTCCTGAGCGGCGCCATCACCGACGACACCACGCCGGTGCTCAACGGCACCCTCAGCGCCGGCGTGGCCGCGGGCGACACGCTGCGCATCTACCAGGACGGCGTGCTGGTGCGTTCCATCGTGCTCGCCGCCGGCCAGACCAGCTGGACCTACGCACCGCCGGTGCTGGGCTTCGGCCTGCACAGCTACACCACCACCCTCGTGGACGCGGCCGGCAACGAGAGCACGGCGGGCACGCCGTTCACGCTCACGGTGGACGCGCTGGCCACGCTCACCGCGCTGGCCACCGACACCGGCTTCTCGGTCGCGGGCGGTTTCTCGAACAGCAGCGACACGCTCAACACCGACCTGGTCACGCGCGACGCCACGCCGCTGCTGAGCGGCACCATCGGCCGGCCGCTGCAGGCCGACGAGGTGGTCACCGTCAGCCTGGACGGCGGCCTGACCTGGATCACGGTGCAGGACACCGACGGCACCACCGCCTGGAGCTACGCGCCGCCGGCCTTCGCCGCCGGCGCCACCATCGCCGCGCAGGTGCGCATCGAGAACGCCGCCAACGGCACGCACGGCAACGCGGTCACGACCAGCTTCACGGTCGACCTTTCCGCGCCGGTGCCGTCGCTCAGCGCGCCCGACTTCGTGAACGCCGCGGCCATCGACTCCGACGGCGACAAGACCATCGCCGCGGGCACGGCCGTGTTCGGCAGCACGGTGGACGGCACGGTCGAGGCGGGCGCCACGGTGGCGCTGATCAACGACGTGAACCACGACGGCATCTACACCGAGGGCGTGGACGTGGTGCTGGGCACGGCCGTGGCCGGGGCGGGCGGCGCATGGACGATATCGGCCGCGCTGGCCGCGTCGGCCAGCCCGTACCACCTGGGCTACGTGGTGTGGGACGCCGCGGGCAACCGCACCGGCCTGAGCGCCACCAGCGAGGTCGACGTGGTGGCCACGCTCGACCATCTCGCCGCCGCCAACGGCGCGCACGGCACCAGCAACACCACCGGCATCGGCGGCGCCATGGCGATCAACCTGCTGGGCAACTGGAGCTTCGTGGGCGACCAGGCGGTCTACAACGGCACCTCGCAAAGCGCCTACACCACCACCGACCTCGCGCTGCAGCTGCTCTCGGGCGGCACGTCGACCGCGTATTCGTTCTTCGACTACAACCTGGACGGCCTGCTCGACGTGATCGGCACCGACAACAACGCCGGCGGCGTCAACAGCACGCCGCTGTGGGCGGGCTCGGCGCTCGGCTACGTGCCCGGCGCGGCGGCCACCGGGCTGACCGGCGTGTCCAACGGCGGCGTGGCGGTGCTCGACATGGACGGCGACGGCTTCCTGGACGCGATCGTCGGCGACGGCGCGGGCGACTCCGCCTCGTTCCTGAAGAACGACGGCCTGGGCGTGTTCACGCCCTACGGCAACAGCACCGGCATCGGCCTCACGGCGGCGGGCATCGCGAACCTGCAGACCGGGCGCGAGGTCTCGGGCGTGGACCTGAACAACGACGGGCGCGTGGACATCGCGCTGCACAGCACCACCACCACCACGCTGGGCAACAACAACGACTTCACGCTGACCTTGCTGACCAACAACGGCAAGAGCAGCCTCAACGGCGCGAACTGGACCGAGGCGCAGGCCATCAACGACGTGTTCGCCACCAACGCCGCCACCGGCAACAGCACCGACGCGGTCTCGCTCACCTGGGCCGACTTCAACGGCGACGGCTACCTCGACCTGTTCGTCAACAGCAGCCGCGCGGGCGCGGCCAGCAAGGTCTACGTGAACAACGCGGGCACGCTGTCGACCACCGGCGTGGCGGTGGCCGGCGACACGCTGGCCGGCGACGCCTCGGTGGCGCTCGACTGGAACGGCGACGGCCGCATGGACGCGATCGAGCTCGACCATGCCACCGGCGTGGCCAACCTCTACACCAACAGCGGCAACGTGGCCGCCGGCGGCTGGGCCACGCGCCAGCTCGCCGACCTGGCCGACAACGCGGCCAACAGCATCGCCGCGGCCGACTACGACTGGGACGGCGACGTCGACCTGCTGGTGGGCATGAACGGCAACACCGCCACGCAAATCATCGCCAACACCAACCAGGTGAAGGACGGCACCTCGTTGCACCTGCGCATCCTCAACGCCGAGGGCTTCAATGTCTACTACGGCAACACGGTGCAGGTGTACAACGCGGCCGGCACGCTGGTGTCGACGCAGATCCTCAACCCGCAGTCGGGCAACTGGGGCAACGACAGCTCGGGCATCGTCAACGTGTTCGGCCTGGACCCCACGCAGACCTACACCGTGAAGCTGCTGGCCAACAACAACGGCACGCCCACCACCTACCAGTGGAGCGTGACGCCGGGCGACGCCACCAGCGCGCAGCTGCTGACCACCTCCGACCTGACCACCGCGCTGCCCAACGTGATGACCGGCACCGGCTACGACGACACCTACGTGGTCACCAGCGTGGTGGGCGGCAGCGTGGTCTACAACGGCGGCGGCGGCTGGAGCGTGCCGCTGCTGCCGGGCGAGACCCGGACTTGGTCGGCCACCGGCGGCATGGACATCGTGGACTTCCGCAACGCCAGCAGCGGCGTGGGCGTGGACCTCACCACCAACCTGGTGACGGGCTGGGGCATCCTGGGCACGGTGAACAACGTCGAGGGCGTGCGCGGCAGCGCGCTGGGCGACACCTTCGTCGGCAGCCTGGGCGACAACCTGTTCGAGGGCCGCGGCGGCAACGACACCTACTTCCTGGGCGTGGGCGGCGGCAACGACCGGCTGGTCTACAACCTGGTGAACGCGGCCGACAAGGCCACCGGCGGCAACGGCAGCGACGTGGTCAACGGCTTCACGCTGGGCAGCTTCGCCAACGCGGCCAGCACCGACGCCGACCTGATCGACCTGGGCGGCGTGCTCGCGGGCTACACCGGCACCGCGCACGTGTACCGCGACGCGGCCAGCGGCAGCTACGTGCTGGACGCCTCGTCGGCCGCGCTGCTGAACTACATCCACGTGACCAACGCGGGCGGCAACACCTTCATTGCCATCGACACGGGCGGCACCGGCAGCTTCGGCGCGCCGATGATCACGCTGACCGGCGTGACGGTGTCGCTGGAGACGCTGCTGGCGAACGGGCAATTGCTGGTGGGTGGCACGAGCAGCACCGGCATCCAGTCGCTCGCGAGCATCGAGGCGCCCGCGGCGGACGACGCCGTGGCGCAGAAGGCGTCGCTGGCCGCGGTCGACACCACGGTGGCGGACCCCGCAGCCTCGAGCGAACCGGCGGCGACCACGGCCGAGCCCGCGGCCGGCAACGGCCACGAGACGCTGATGTTCAAGCTGCTGGTCGCGGCCAGCGACACCGGCGGCAACGCCTTCAGCGAACTGAACCACTTCCAGGTCGGCGCTTTCGAGAGCACGCCCGGCGCCGACCGCATCGACCTCTCGTCGCTGCTGACCGGCTACGCGGCCCACACCGGCGACCCGCTCGCCAACTACCTGCAGGTGACGCACACGGACGGCAACACCGTGCTGAGCATCGACCGCGACGGCGCGGGCAGCGCGCAGGCCATGACGCCGCTGCTGGCGCTCAACGGCGTGAACACCGACCTGGCGACGCTGCTCGCCAACCACCAGCTGGTGGTGGTCTGAGCAGGGTGGTGAAGCACCGCATCGCCCTTGCCGTGTGCGCGTCGCTGGCCCTTTCGGGCCTGCCGGGCCTGACGGGCGCCGCGCGGGCGGACGACGGCGGCCTCAAGGTCGCGCGCCGCCTCGCGCCGAGCTCGCTCGCGCAGGAACTCCAGGTGCGCCCCGGCGCGCCGCTGCCCGAGGCGCCGGCCAGCACGCAGCCGCTGGTGCTGAACGAGGCGGTGCGCCAGGCGGTGGCGCGCCATCCGTCGATCTCCGATGCCATCGCCACGCTCGCGCAGCAGGCCGGCGGCGTGGACGTGGCGCGCGCCGGCTACTACCCGCAGGTGCGCGTGGGCGTGGGCGGCGGCACCAGCAGCGCGCCGGCCTCGCAGGGCGGGCGCACCGGCACCGTGGCCTCGGCCTCCGTGTCGCAGATGCTGTACGACTTCGGCAAGGTCGACGGCGCGGTGGCGCAGTCGGAGGCATTGGTGCGGCGCCAGCAGGCGGGCATCCTGAAGCAGATCGACGCGGTGGCGCAGCAGGCGGCCGAGGCGGTGGTCATGGCGCACCGCTACCAGTCGCTCTACGCCATCGCGCAGGACCAGGTGCAGGCGGTGGAGGCGGTGCTGGAGACCGCGCGGCTGCGCGCCAACGCGGGCATCAGCACCAGGGCCGACCCGATCCAGGCCGAGTCGCGCGTGGACAGCGCGCGCGCCAACCTGCTGCAGGTGAAGTCGCAGCTCGCGCAATGGCGCGAGCGCCTGGGCACGCTGCTGGGCCGCTCGGTGCCGCCGCTGATGGCGCAGCTGCCCGACGGGCTGGCGAACACGCTGCGCGTCGATGCGCTGCCCGACAGCAGCCTGCTGCCCGAGGTGCTGGTGGCCGAGGCCGAGCGGCGCGCCGCGTCGGCGCAGCTGGACATCGCGCGGGCGCAGCGCTATCCCACGCTGAGCATCGACGCCTCCGTCAACAAGGCCGTGGGCGGCGTGAACCCCGCCACGCTGGAGCGCAACGGCACGTACCACACGGTGATGTTCAACCTGTCGAGCGTGATCTACCAGGGCGGCGCGCTCGACGCGCAGGTGCGCGCCGCCACCGCGGCCGAGGACGCCGCGCGCCTGCGCATCGAGACCGCGCGGCTGAACGCCGGCGACCAGGCGCGCAACTTCCGCGAGCAGGTCATCGGCGCGCAGGCGCGGCTGGGCGTGCTGGCCGACCGGCGCCGCAGCATCGTGGAGGCGCGCAACCTCTACCGCGAGCAGTACACGCTGGGCACGCGCTCCATCCTCGACCTGCTGAACGCCGAGCAGGAGATCTACCAGGCCGCGGCCGAGCAGGAGGCCGTGCTGCACGACCTGTGGGCCAGCCGCGTCGGCTACATCGGCGCGACCGGCCAGGCCCGCGCCTTCTACGGGCTGGACAACACCACCGTGCAAGGCATGGAGCTGCTGCCATGAACGACATGCGCCAACCGGTCGAGCCGAGGCTCGATGACAGCCTCGAGACGTCCCGCGATGCAACCAGCGAGCACGCCCGCTGGCTCGCCGCCATGGTCTACGTCGCGCGCCACTACGGCATCGGCGCCTCGGAGGAGGGCGTGCGCGTCGCCATGGCCTGGGAGCACGACGCGCCGCTGGACACGCTGCTCGACCACATGGCGCGCCAGCTGGGCCTGGCGCTGCGCTGGGCCGAGTTCGACGACGCGCTGCTCGACCCGTGGCGGCTGCCGCTGGTGGTGGCGCTCGAAGACGGGCAGGTCGGCGTGGTGCGCGCGGCCGACGGCCATGGCCGGCTCGGCGTGCTGCTCGGCGGCGACCAGGGCCTGGAGACGCCGCTGGCGGCCGCCGAGCTGCGCCGCCGCGCCAGGCGCGTGGCCATCCTGCGGCCCCACACCGCGGTGCCCGACGCGCGGGTGGACGACTACATCAAGCCCTACCGCGCCGACTGGTTCCGCGCCATCGCGCTGCGCGACTGGCGCCGCTACGGCGACATCGTGCTGGCCTCGGTCTTCGCCAACGTGCTGGCGCTGTCGAGCATGGTCTTCTCGATGCAGATCTACGACCGCGTGGTGCCCGCGCAGTCGGAGTCCACGCTGTGGGTGCTGTTCGGCGGCGTGATGATCGCGATCGTGTTCGAGCTGATGCTGCGCGTGTCGCGCACGCACATCTCCGACCTGATCGGCAAGCGCGCCGACCTGAAGGTGTCCGACCTGGTGTTCGGCCATGCGCTGCGCGTGCGCGCCGACGCGCGCTCGCGCTCCACCGGCTCCTTCATCGCGCAGGTGCGCGAGGTGGAGCAGGTGCGCGAGCTGCTCACCTCCACCACCATCGGCGCGGTGGCCGACCTGCCGTTCTTCCTGCTCTTCCTGGTGGTGCTGTGGCTGGTGGCCGGGCCGCTGGCGCTGGTGGCGCTGGCGGCGGTGCCGCTGCTGGTGATTCCGGGCCTGCTGGTGCAGCGGCCGCTCGCGCGGCTGGCCAACGAGGGCATGCGCGAGTCGGCGCTGCGCAACGCGCTGCTGGTGGAGGCGGTGGAAGGCATCGAGGACATCAAGCTCATGCGCGCCGAGCCGCGCTTCCAGAACCAGTGGAACCACGCCAACGACGTGTCGGCCAGCATCGGCATGCGCCAGCGCTTCATCACCGGCCTGCTCATGACGTGGACGCAGGAGGTGCAGAGCATCGTCTACGCGGTGGTGCTGCTGGCGGGCTGCTTCCTGGTGATCAAGGGCGACATGACGACCGGCACGCTGGTGGGTGCGTCGATCCTGGCGTCGCGCATGATCGCGCCGCTGGCGCAGCTGTCGGGCGTGTTCGCGCGCTGGCAGCAGGCCAAGGTGGCGCGCGCCGGGCTCGACCAGCTCATGCAGCGCCCGGTCGACCAGCCCGAGAGCGCGCGGCGCGTGCACGTGAGCGCGCTGCACGGCAACTACGAGCTGGCGGGCGTCGAGTTCCGCTACGGCAAGGACGACCGCAGCCCGGCGCTCGCGGTGCCGCAGCTGCGCATCCGCGCCGGCGAGAAGGTCGCGCTGCTCGGGCGCATGGGCGCGGGCAAGTCGACGCTGCTGCAGCTCATGGCCGGGCTGCACGCGCCGCAGCGCGGCCACGTGTCGCTCGACGCGCTCGACATCGGGCTGATCGACCCGTCCGACCTGCGCCGCGACATGGGGCTGCTCACGCAGAACGCGCGGCTCTTCCACGGCTCGGTGCGCGAGAACGTCACGCTGGGCATGCCGCTGGCCACCGACGCGCAGGTGCTGGAGGCCGTTGCCATGGCCGGCGCCTTGCCCTTCGTGCATTCGCGCGCCGAGGGGCTGGACGAGCTGATTCACGAAGGCGGGCTGGGCCTGTCGGGCGGGCAGCGCCAGGCGCTGCTGCTGGCGCGCACGCTGATCCGCCAGCCCTCGATCGTGCTGCTCGACGAGCCCACCGCGCACTTCGACGAGGTGACCGAGCGCCAGGTGATCGAGGCGGTGGCCGCCTGGGCCGCGCCGCGCACGCTGGTGGTGGCCACGCACCGCATGCCGGTGCTGCAGTGGGTGGACCGCATCGTGGTGCTCGACGGCGGGCGCATCGTGATGGACGGCGCGAAGGACCAGATACTGGGGAAGCTCTCGAATGGCCATGCCTGACGCGTCCGTGGAACCGCCGCTGCCGCGCGCCTCGCTGGTGGTGTGGATCGTGGGCGCGTTGCTTGCCGTGCTGCTCGCCTGGGCCTGGTTCTTCCAGCTCGACGAGGTGTCCACCGGCACCGGCAAGGTGGTGCCGTCGTCGCGCGAGCAGACCATCCAGTCGCTCGAGGGCGGCATCCTGGTCGACCTGAAGGTGCGCGAGGGCGACATCGTGGAGGCCGCGCAGGTGCTGGCGCAGCTCGACGCACCAAGACCGAATCGACCGTGCAGGAAAGCGCCTCGCGCGTGCGCGCCGCGCTGGCCATGGCGGCGCGGCTCACGGCCGAGGTCGGCGGCACGCCGCTGGTGTTCCCGCCCGAGGTGCGCGAGGAACCCGAGCTCGTGCGCGGCGAGACGGCGCTGTACCAGTCGCGGCGCGAGCAGCTTGGCAGCAGCCTGGCGGGCGTGACGCAGGCGCTGGTGCTCATGCGCCGCGAACTCGCGCTGACCGAGCCGCTGGTGTCGCGCGGTGCCGCGAGCGACGTGGAGGTGCTGCGGCTGAAGCGCCAGATCAACGAGGCCGAGACCAAGGCGGCCGACCTGAAGAGCCAGTACTACGTGAAGGCGCGCGAGGACCTGGCCAGGGCCAATGCCGAGATCGAGGCGCAGCGCTCGGTGACGCGCGGGCGCTCCGACTCGCTCACGCGGCTGACCTTCGCCTCGCCGGTGCGCGGCATCGTGAAGGACATCGCCGTGACCACGGTGGGCGGCGTGCTGCCGCCCGGCGGCAAGCTCATGGAGATCGTGCCGCTCGACGAGAAGCTGCTGGTGGAGGCGCGCATCTCGCCGCGCGACGTGGCCTACATCCACCCCGGGCAGGACGCGACGGTGAAGGTGACGGCGTACGACTATTCGATCTTCGGCGGGCTGCCGGGCAAGGTGACGATCATCTCGCCCGACACCATCCAGGACGACGTGAAGCGCGACGTGTACTACTACCGCGTGTACATCCGCACCGACGCGGACCACCTGAAGAACAAGCGCGGCGAGAGCTTTCCGATCGTGCCCGGCATGATCGCCACGGTCGACATCCACACCGGCCGCAAGACCGTGCTCGACTACCTGCTGAAGCCGCTGAACAAGGCGCGCGAGGCCTTGCGCGAGCGGTAGGCCCATCGACAGGAGCGGGATGCCATGAAGAGGCCGTCCATTCCCCGGCGCGCGCCCGCCGTCACGCAGCAGGCGCTGAACCTGATGGGCGAGCGCTTCCGTGCCGCTTTCGCGCAGGGCGACTTCACGCAGGCGCTGAAGTTCGCCACGCAGGCCTGGCACGCCACGCACAGCCCGCAGCCGCTGGCCGACATGGCGCTGTGCCAGATGCGCCTGGGCCAGCCGCAGCAGGCCTACGACACCTACCGCCGCGCCGTGCAGCACCTGAAGACAGCGAACACCTACGACGGCCTGGCGGAAGCGGCGGGACAGCTGGGCCGGCGCGACGAGGTGCGCGACCACGGCACCGCGTCGCTGCGGCTGAAGCTGCAGGAGGCCGAGCGCGAGACCCCGGCCGCCACGCACACCGCGCCGGTGCTGAAGCCCTTCGACCCCGCGGCGCGCGAGCGCAATGCCATCGCCTTCAGCCTCTTCGGGCGCGACCCGCGCTACTGCGAGATGGCGGTGCTCAATGCGCGCGCGGGGCGCGCGCTGTTTCCGGAATGGACCTGCCGCTTCTACCTCGACGATTCCGTGCCCGAGGCCGTGCGGCAGCGGTTGTCGGGGGAGGGCGCGTCGGTCATCGACATGCGCCATGCCGAGGGCCACGACCTGCCCGGCACGATGTGGCGCTTTCTCGCGCTCGACGACCGCGCGCTCGACCGCGTGCAGTTGCGCGACGCCGACGCCCTGCTGTCCACGCGCGACCAGGCGGCCGTGCGCGCGTGGTGCGCGTCGGACCGCTGGTTCCACGCCATGCGCGACTACCCCACGCATTCCGAGCTGATGCTGGCCGGCCTGTGGGGCGCGTGCACGGGCATGTTCCGCGACCTGGCGGGCGACATGCGCGCGTACCTGGAGGGCCGGCCGTTCTCGGCGCGCTATGCCGACCAGCACTTCCTGCGGCACCGCGTCTGGCGGGTGGCGCAGCACAGCCTGCTCATGCACGACGCCTGGTTCGACCTGCCCGGCAGCCTGCCCTTTCCCGCGCACGCGCCGATGGCGGTGGAGCCGCGCTACGCGCACGTGGGCGCGAACATCGGCGCGCCGTCGATGCACGTGGCGCACGCCGCGCCCGACGGCCAGCCGGTCACGTGGACGCTGTACGACGCGGCGGGGCAGGCGGTGTGCGCCTACGACGCCGTCGTGTCCGGCAACGGCTTCATCGCCGGTATTCCCGCGCCCTATGCGGCCGAGCTGGCGGCGGGGCGGTGGAAGGTCGTCACGCGCTGAGCCGAACCCCGTCTCGCGAGGGCCCGAGGGTTTTCCCGAGGGCATCGGTCCGGCGGATCGGACGGACACCGCCCGCGCCATCCGGACCATCGGCAGGCCGGCTGCAGCGCCGCGCCACCGCACCCAATGAAATCAACGACTTAGCACCGCCTGCGGCCCATGCCGGCCGTGGCATGTCGATTGCTGAGTGATCCGGCCGGCCGTGCCTCCCGTTGCGAGCCCGGCCACGAGACTGGAGACACACCATGAGCACCCCCGCGGAACAACCGAACACACCCAAGCCCTTCTACAAGTCCCTGTACCTGCAGGTCATCACGGCCATCGTGCTGGGCGTGCTGCTCGGGCACTTCTACCCCGACACCGGCGCCTCGATGAAGCCGCTGGGCGACGGCTTCATCAAGCTGATCAAGATGATCATCGCGCCGATCATCTTCTGCACGGTGGTGGTGGGCATCGCCGGCATGGAAGACATGAAGAAGGTCGGGAAGACCGGCGGCCTGGCGCTCTTGTACTTCGAGATCGTCAGCAGCATCGCGCTGGTGGTGGGCCTCGTGATCATCAACGTCGTGCGGCCCGGCGCCGGCATGAACGTCGACGTGACGCAGCTCGACACCAAGGGCATCGCGGCCTACACCGGCCCCGGCAAGATGCAGAGCACCACCGACTTCGTGCTCAACATCATTCCCAACACCCTGGTCGACGCCTTCGCCAAGGGCGAGATCCTGCAGGTGCTGCTGATCGCGGTGATGTTCGGCTTCGCGCTGCACCGCTTCGGCGGGCGCGGCACGCTGGTGTTCGACGTGATCGAGAAGGGCTCGCACGTGCTCTTCGTGATCGTCGGCTACATCATGAAGCTGGCGCCCATCGGTGCCTTCGGCGCCATGGCCTTCACCATCGGCAAGTACGGCGTGAGCTCGCTGCTGCAGCTGGGCCAGCTGATGGCCACGTTCTACGCCACCTGCCTGCTGTTCATCTTCGTGGTGCTGGGAGGCATCGCGAGGTTCCACGGCTTCAGCATCTGGAAGTTCATCAAGTACATCAAGGAAGAGCTGCTGATCGTGCTGGGCACCTCGTCCAGCGAGTCGGTGCTGCCGCGCTTGATGGCCAAGCTGGAGAACCTGGGCGCGAAGAAGTCGGTGGTCGGCCTGGTGGTGCCCACGGGCTACTCGTTCAACCTCGACGGCACCTCGATCTACCTGACGATGGCGGCGGTGTTCATCGCGCAGGCGACCAACACCGACATGACCCTCACGCAGCAGCTCACGCTGCTGGCCGTGCTGCTGCTCACCTCGAAGGGCGCCGCGGGCGTCACGGGCAGCGGCTTCATCGTGCTGGCGGCCACGCTGTCGGCGGTGGGCCACGTGCCGGTGGCGGGGCTGGCGCTGATCCTGGGCATCGACCGCTTCATGTCGGAAGCGCGCGCGCTGACCAACCTGATCGGCAACGGCGTGGCCACGATCGTGGTGGCCAAGTGGACCGGCGACCTCGACACCGTGCGCATGCACCAGCACCTGAACCAGGAGAGCGCGGCGGAAGCCGACGAGCCCGAGCGCGTGCTCGACGCCACCGAAGTGCGGATGCCGAAGCAGGCCTGAACGCACACCTGAACGCATAGCGGCCCGGGCCCTCACGGACCGGGCCCGGCCAGAAAAGAAGAGGAGGGCGCGGCCCTCCCCGGGGTCATCGGGCTGCCACTGATGCGGGCGGCCCGGCCTTGTGCAATAACGCTCTCATGATTCCAAGGGAGCCGGTTCGCCGCATCGATGTACCCGCCGACCCCCCGCGGGGCTGGCGCGGCCTGCCCCGCTGGCTGGGCGCACTGGCGCTGGTGGCGGTGGCCGCCTTTGCCGGCTACCAGCTCGCCATGCAGGCCGGCCTGGCGCGACTGCGCGAGGCGGCCGAGCACCGGCTGGACATGCTCGCCACCGGCCTGGACGCCGACCTGGCCCGCTTCGACTACCTGCCCGCGCTGCTGGAGATGACGCCCATCGTGCCGGCGCTGCTCGGCACGCCCTCCGACATGCAGCTGCGCGACGCGGTCAACCGCTACCTCGACGGCGTCAATGCCACGGCGGGCTCCGAGATGCTCTACGTGCTGGACGGCGGCGGCACCTCGCTGGCCGCCTCCGACTGGGACAAGCCCGGCACCACGCTGGGCCAGGACCTGTCGTTCCGCCCCTACGTGATCGACGCGCTGGGCCAGGGCCGCGGCCGCTTCTACGGCGTGGGCATCACCAGCAAGCGGCCGGGCTACTACCTGTCGTATGCGCTGCGGCGCGGCCAGCCGCAGCGCGGCGTGGTGGCGGTCAAGGTGAACCTGGAGGAGGCCGAGCGCGCCTGGCGCAAGCTGCCGGGCGACGTGGCGCTGATCGACCAGCGCGGCGTGGTGATATTGGCCACGCGGGAAGACCTGAAGTTCAGGCCGCTGCTGCCGCTCGATGCCGCGCAGCGCGCCGAGGTGCTGCGCTCGCGCCCCTATGGCGAGGCCAGCCTGCAGCCGCTGCAGTGGACGCAGAAGGAATCGCTCGACCGCGACGTGCAGGTGATCTCGCTGGACGGCCGCGACCAGCTCGCCACCGCCCGCACGCTGCGCGGCGCGCCCTGGCAGCTGATGGTGCTCGACGACCTGGCGCCGGTGCGCGTGGCCGCGCGCAACACGGCCATCACCGCCACGCTCGCAATGACGGTGCTGCTGCTGGTGGCCGTCGCGCTGTGGCAGCGCCGCCGCGCGGTGCGCCAGAAGCTGGCCGACCAGGCCGCGCTGCAGGCCGCGCACGACACGCTCGAGTCGACCGTGGTGGCGCGCACCGCGCAGCTGCGCGCCGCGCAGGGCGAGCTGGTGCACGCGGGCAAGATGGCCGCGCTGGGCCAGATGTCGGCCGGCGTGGTGCACGAACTCAACCAGCCGCTCACGGCCATGCGCACGCTGTCGGAGAGCGCCGGCATCCTGCTCGACAGGAACCGGCTGGACGATGTGCGCGGCAACCTCGAGCGCATCCGAAACATGGTCGACCGGCTGGCGCGCCTGACCTCGCAGCTCAAGACCTTCGCGCACAAGAGCGAGCTGCCGCTGGCGCCGCTGCTGCTGTCGCAGGCCATTGCCGACGCGCAGGTGATCGTGGCCGACGCCTCGAAGAAGGTGCGCGTCACCGTCCAGGTCGACGTGCAGCCCGCCACGCTGAGCGTCATGGCCGAGGAGGCCGCGCTGGGCAGCGTGCTGGCCAACCTGATGCGCAACGCCATCGACGCCATGCAGGACGCGCCGCTGCGCACGCTGCGGCTGGAGGCGCGGCACAAGGGCGGCCCGGCGGCCGATGCCGACGGCCGCGTGCTGCTGAGCGTGACCGACACCGGCCCCGGCATCCACCCCGACATCCTGCCGCGCCTGTTCGAGCCCTTCGTGACCCGCAAGCCCGCGGGGTCGGGGCTGGGCCTGGGCCTCGTCATCTCGGCACAATTGGTGCGGGCCATGGACGGCACGCTGCGCGCGGCCAACCTGGAGACCGGCGGGGCATGCTTCGTGATCGACCTGCCCGCCGCCATTGCCGTGATACACAACCCGCCTGTCCCTTGCGCCGTTTCTGTTTCCCCAGATTCCCCCCTTTCCATTGCACAACAGGAGTGATCCCCCCGTGAGCGAAGCCCCCGCCATCCGGGTGATGCTGGTCGAGGACGACGAAGACGTCCGCGTCAGCACCACCCAGGTGCTGACCCTGGCCGGTTTCGAGGTCGAGTCCTTTCCCAGCGTCGAACGCGCGCGTGCGCACATCGGCTTCGGCGTGCCCGCCATCGTGATCAGCGACGTGCGCCTGCCCGGCATGAGCGGCACCGAGTGGCTGCCCGAGCTGAAGCAGGCCGACCCCGAGCTGCCCGTGATCCTGGTCACCGGCCACGGCCACATCGCGATGGCCGTGCAGGCCATGCGCGAAGGCGCCTACGACTTCATCGAGAAACCCTTCAGCTCCGAGCGGCTGGTGGCCATCGTGCGCCATGCCATCGAGCGCCGCCAGCTCACGCTGCAGGTGCGCGCGCTGCGCGACGCGCTGGAGAACTGGCAAGGCATCCAGTCGGTGCTGATCGGCCGTTCGGCGCAGATGCAGCAGGTGCGCCAGACCGTGAAGACGCTGGCCGAGACCTCGGCCGACGTGCTGGTCTACGGCGAGACCGGCACCGGCAAGGAGCTGGTGGCGCGCTGCCTGCACGAGCACAGCGCGCGCCGGCGCCAGCACTTCGTGCCGCTGAACTGCGGCGGCCTGCCCGAGGCGCTGGCCGAGAGCGAGCTGTTCGGCCACGAGGCCGGCGCCTTCACCGGCGCCAACCGCGCGCGCGTGGGCAAGTTCGAATACGCCAGCGGCGGCACGCTGTTCCTCGACGAGATCGAGAGCATGCCGATGGCGGTGCAGATCAAGCTGCTGCGCGCGCTGCAGGAGCGCAGCATCGAGCGCATCGGCTCCAACAAGACCATTCCCTTCGACTGCCGCGTGGTGGCCGCCAGCAAGGACGACCTGAAGGAAATGAGCGACCGGCAGAAGTTCAGGGCCGACCTGTACTACCGCCTGGGTGTGGCCTTCATCGAGCTGCCGCCGCTGCGCGAGCGGCGCGAGGACATTCCGCTGCTGTTCGAGCACTTCACGCTGGAGGCCGCGCGCCGCTACGAGCGGCCCGCGCCGCTCTTGAGCCACGCGCAGCTGGCCGACCTCATGGCCTACGCCTGGCCCGGCAACGTGCGCGAGCTGCGCAACGTGGCCGACCGCTTCGTGCTGGGGCTGCTCGGCGAGCGGCTCACGCTGGCACGTGGCGGTGGTGGCGGCAGTGCGGAAGGCGTGCCGGCGCTGCCGCGCGGGCTGCCGCAGCAGGTCGAGTCGTTCGAGCGCGCGGTGATCGTCGAGGAGCTGCGCCGCCAGCGCGGCGACCAGCCGGCCACGGCGGCCGCGCTGGGCATCGCGCGCCAGACGCTGCACGACAAGGTGCGCAAGCTGGGCGTGGCGGTGGACGAGTTCAAGTAGGCCAGCCGACCTGGGCGCTGGCCTCGGCTGGTGCTCAGCGCAGCAGCAGCTTCATCATCCGCGCGAAGGTCTTGCCGTAGGGCGGGCGGAACAGGCCCACGCCGTTGAACGCCGACTGGTGAAAGATCGGCTTGAGCTTCGAGAAGGTCTGGAAGCCGTACTCGCCGTGGTACGAGCCCATGCCGCTCGCGCCGACGCCGCCGAAGGGCAGGTCGTCCTGCGCGACGTGCATCAGCGTCTCGTTGATCGACACGCCGCCGGCCACCGTGCCGTGCATCACGCGCTCGATGGTGGCGCGGTCTTTCTCGAACAGGTAGAGCGCCAGCGGGCGCGGCCGCGCGTTGACATAGGCAATGGCTTCGCCGATGTCGATGCCCTTGTACGTGAGCACCGGCAGCAGCGGGCCGAAGATCTCTTCCTGCATCACGCGCATGCCGTCGTGCACGCCGGTCAGCAGCACCGGCGGAAAGCAGCGCGTGGCGGCGTCGGGCGCCGTGGCGCACAGCGGCTGCGCGGTGGCGCCCTGCTGCACGGCCGTGGCCTCGAGCTCCTGCAGCCGCGCGAAGTGGCGCGCGCTCACGATGCTGGTGTAGTCGGCGTTGCCCGCCATCGACGGGTACATGGCCGCGAACACGCGCCGCGCCGCGTCGGCGAAGCGCTGCTGCTGGCCTTCGGGCAGCAGCACGTAGTCGGGCGCGATGCAGGTCTGGCCCGCGTTGAGCGTCTTGCCCACGAGGATGCGCTCGACGGCCTTGTCGAAGTTGGCGCCGGGCCCGACGATCGCGGGCGACTTGCCGCCGAGCTCCAGCGTCACCGGCGTGAGGTTCTCGCTGGCGGCGCGCATCACGTGGTGGCCGACGGCGGTGGAGCCGGTGAACAGCAGGTGGTCGAAGGGCAGGGCGGAGAACGCGCGCGCGGCCTCGGCGTCGCCGTTGACCACGAGGATCTCGTCGGGCGCGAAGCTCTTGCGCACCAGCGCGGCGAACAGCTCGGCGAAGCGCGGCGTGTATTCCGACTGCTTCACCATCACGCGGTTGCCCGCGGCCAGCGCCGCGGTCATCGGTCCCACCGCGAGGTACAGCGGGTAGTTCCACGGCACCACGATGCCGACCACGCCCAGCGGCTGCGGCATGAGGCGCGACGACGCGGGCCTGAACCACAGGCCGGTGGCGCGGCGCTTCACGCGCATCCAGCGCTTGCCGTGGCGCAGCGCGTGGTCGATGCCCTCGACCGAGGGGAACAGCTCAGCGAGCTCGGTTTCCTGCACGGCGCGGTTGTGGAAGTCGGCGCTGATGGCCGCGGCAATTTCCGCGCGGTGGTCCAGCATCAGCGCGCGCAGCCGCTTCAGGCGGTCGGCGCGTTCAGGCCAGGGCGGCGTGGGGCTGCGCAGGCTCGCGGCGCGCAGGGCATCGAAGCCCTGGCGCATGTGGTGTTGCGTCATGGCTTCGTGCGTCATCGGCTTCAGCTCGCCGAGGCAGATGCAGGGGGCGCGGGCTCGACCGGCAGCGCGCGCTTGTGCGCGCTCTTGCGGTGGGTCGAGAGAATGATCTCGCGCGCCCTGGCCGACACCGGCTTGCCTTCGAGGAAGTCGTCGATCTGCTCGTAGGTGACGCCGAAGGCGTCTTCGTCGGGCTTGCCCGGCACCAGCGACTCGAGGTCGGCCGTGGGCACCTTGTAGACCAGCGCGTCGGGCGCGCCCAGCAGCTGCGCCACCGCGCGCACGCGGCGCTTGTTGAGGCCTGTGAGCGGCGTGATGTCGGCCGCGCCGTCGCCGAACTTGGTGAAGAAACCCATCAGTGCCTCGGCCGCGTGGTCGGTGCCGATGACGATGCCGTCGTGCGCGCCGGCCACCGCGAACTGCGCCACCATGCGCTCGCGCGCCTTGATGTTGCCGAGCACGAAGTCTTCGTGCGCCGCGTCGCGGAACTTCAGGTCGCCGGCCTTCAGCGCGGCCAGCATGCCGTCGGCCGCGGGGCGGATGTCGACGGTGACGGTGCGGTCGGGCTTCATCACCGCGAGCGAGGCCTGCGCCTCGGCTTCGTCCTTCTGCACGCCGTAGGGCAGGCGCATGGCGATGAAGGTGGCTTCGTGGCCTGCGGCGCGCAGCTTCTCGACGGCGCGCTGCGCGAGGCAGCCGGCGGTCAGCGAATCGACACCGCCGCTGATGCCGAGCACCAGCGTCTTCAGGCCGGTCTGCTTCAGGTAGCCGGCGAGAAAGTCGACACGGCGCGCCAGTTCCTTCGCGGCATCGAAGACGGGCGCGACATGCAGGGCCGCGATGATTTCACGTTGCGTGGCGTCGGCAGGGGTGAGGTCTTCGCTCATGGTGTGGAACGGCGTGTGAGGAATGAAGAGGGTCAGAAGTCGACGAGGCTCAGGCCGATGCTCAGCACCGTGCGCTTGCGGTTGTAGTCCACCAGCGTGTCGCCGTAGCCCGAGAACAGCTGCGTGTGGAAGCGCAGGTTGCTCTTGGTCGGGTCGCCGATGGCCTTGAGCCACTCGAGGCGGATCGAGCCGCGGCCGCTGTCGCGCAGGTTGTTGCGCACCGTGATGCCGAACTGGTTGTCGCGGTTGAAGTTCCAGCGGCCCGTGACTTCGGCGCGGCCGATGTAGTCGGCGATGTCGGGGTTGTCGTCCTTCGCGGCGTTCTCGGAAATGCGCTTCCAGATGCGCCCGGTGATGGTGAAGCGGTCGTCGAGCTCGGCGCCGCCCATCAGGTACACGCGGTTCCAGCTGCGCGACAGCGGCAGCGTCTGGCCGTTCGACTGGTGCACGATGCCCAGGCCCGCGTAGCGCCAGCGCCAGCCGCCGGGCAGCTTGAAGTCGGTCGGATAGACGTACATCAGCTCGGGTTCGTGGTCGGTGGTGCGGAAGGGCCGCGAGATGGCGCCGTTGAACAG
Organism: Variovorax sp. OK605; assembly: GCF_900115445.1. NCBI lineage: Bacteria > Pseudomonadati > Pseudomonadota > Betaproteobacteria > Burkholderiales > Comamonadaceae > Variovorax > Variovorax sp. OK605. The sequence continues at coordinate 685,004 of NZ_FOWL01000003.1, read as the reverse complement.
CTGCCAGGTCGACTGCTGGCTGTAGGCGAACCACAGCGAGTCTTTCTTGGCCGGGTCGTTCTGCGTGAGCAGGCCCTGCGCGAGCTTGGTGCGCACCGACAGGCCGATGCGCATCTCGTTGGCCTGGTAGGCCACCGGGTCGGCGGTGTGGTCGGCCGAGGGCGAGGTCGGCGTCTCGGGCCGCTTGGTGGCGGCCGAGACCGACACGTTCAGCGGCCGGTAGCCGCGAAAGCCGAAGGTGCCGCAGTCGGTGGCATTCTCCAGTTCCCAGAAGCGCGAGAGCGTGGAGTACTGGCGGTCGCGGCAGCCTTCGGTGGTGGCCACCGAGACCACGCGCGTGGCCGGGATCGAGGCGTCCACCGGCGGCGCCTGGGTGCTCGCGAGCACGGGCGGCGCCACGGGCACCGACACCGGCGGCAGCGTCTGCTGTTGTGCCCAGCGGTCGAAGCAGGCCAGGCGCGCTTCGTTGTTGGCGCCCAGCGCACTGCACTGCTGCCAGGTGAGCTGCGCGTCGGCCAGCGGGCTGGCTGGCTTGTCGACGGCCTGCGCGTGCGCGCCGGCCGCGCCGCCCAGGCAGGCAGCCACCGCCGCGAGCGCACTGAATCTGAAACGAGGGGATCGTGGGGTCTTCATTGCTTTCCTTGCGGTGCGGCCGGAACGACCGTCTTGCTGAGCACGAACGGATGAACGCTCTCGTCGGCGGCGTTGCGCCACGTGCCCCTGAACTCGCGGCCGCACGAACCGGCCTGGAGCTTGCCCGACCAGACGCCGCTGATGGCGCGCCCGTCGAGCGATTCGTCGATGGACAGGGCGCCTTCGTCGTCGACGTCGCCCGCGAGTTGCGCCACGGTGGGCCGGGCGGCGTTGGATGCGTTGCGCGAGATGGTGCCGCGCACGCCTTCGTAGTCGGGGTGCTTGCCCAGTTGCACGGCGGCCACGGCGGGCAGGCCGTCGAAGCGCGCCTCCCAGCGGCCGTAGAGCGCCTGCGCGGGCAGGTCGCGTGCGTCGGTGGCGTCGGTGGGGCAGTCGGCACTGCGGCCGTTGCTCCCGATGCCTGCGCAGCCGGTCAGCAGGGCCGCGCCGGCCAGCAGCGCGGCGCTGAGCGTGGTGCGCGTCGCCGTCATGGCGCCGCCGCGGCGGCGGCCGCCTTGGCCGCGCTGTCCTGGGCCTTGCGCGCGAACTCGGCGCGCAGCGCCTTGAGTTTTTCGCGCGGGTCTTCCTTGATGGTTTCCTTGTTCAGGCCCATCTCGGCGATGAAGCGGCTCGGAATGCAGGGCACCATCTCGCGGCCCTGCTTGCGCTTCTTGGTCCAGCTCACGGCCAGGCTGCGCTGGGCGCGGGTGATGCCCACGTACATCAGGCGGCGCTCTTCCTGCAGGCGCTGCTGGGTCTCGTCGCTCACCACCTGCTGGCGGCCGTTGTCGTCGTCGAGCTTGAAGGGCAGGAGGCCCTCGCTCACGCCGATCAGCATCACGTGCGGCCACTCCAGGCCCTTGGAGGCGTGCAGGGTCGACAGCGTGACCACGTCCTGATCCTGCTCGCGCTCGCTGATGGTGGACAGCAGCGAGATGGTCTGCGCCACCTCGAGCAGGCTCTTGCGCTCGGTCTCGATGTTGCTGTCGGCGCCCGAGGTGTCGTCCAGCGTGCCGCCGGCGCGCTGCGACATCCAGTCGACGAACTCCAGCACGTTGGTCCAGCGCGAGGCCGCGGCGGCTTCGCTGTCTTCGCCGTCGTACAGATGCTTCTCGTAGTCGATCTCCTTCAGCCAGTCGAGCATGAAGGTGCGCGAGTCTTCGGCGCCCATGGTGCGGCGCGCGCGGTATTCGAGGTCGTTGATGTAGCGGCCGAACTCGTGGATGCCCTCGAGCGTGCGCTTGGGCATCACGCTGGGCAGCGAGGGGCTGAACAGCGCCTCGAACAGGCTCAGCTTGTACTGGCTCGCGAAGGTGCCCAGGCTGGCCAGCGTGGTGTGGCCGATGCCGCGCTTGGGCGTGGTGATGGCGCGCAGGAACGCGGGGTCGTCGTCGTTGTTGACCCACAGGCGGAACCACCCGCACAGGTCCTTGATTTCGGCGCGGTCGAAGAAGCTCTGGCCGCCCGAGACCTTGTACGGAATCTGCGCCTTGCGCAGCGCCTGCTCGAACACGCGCGCCTGGTGGTTGGCGCGGTACAGGATGGCGAAGTCGCGGAACTCCTTGTACTGCTTGCCCTGCGTGAGCGAGTCGCCCGCGCGGATGCTGACGATGCGCGCCACCGCGCGCTCGGCCTCGTGCAGCTCGCTGTCGGCGTCCACGATGCGCACCGGCTCGCCTTCGCCGAGTTCGGAGAACAGCGTCTTGGGAAACAGCTTGGGGTTGGGGCCGATCACGTTGTTGGCCGCGCGCAGGATGGCGCTGGTGGAGCGGTAGTTCTGCTCCAGCTTGATGACCTTCAGCGCCGGGTAGTCGACCGGCAGCTTGCGCAGGTTGTCCAGCGTGGCGCCGCGCCAGCCGTAGATCGACTGGTCGTCGTCGCCCACCGCGGTGAACTGGCCCTTCTCGCCGGCCAGGGCCTTCAGCACGTCGTACTGGGTGGCGTTGGTGTCCTGGTATTCGTCCACCAGGATGTGGCCCAGCGCGGCCTGCCACTTGGCGCGCACCTCGGGGAATTCGTAGAGCAGCTTCAGCGGCATGCCGATCAGGTCGTCGAAGTCGACGCTCTGGTAGGCCTGCAGGCGCTCTTCGTAGCGGCCCATGATCTTGGCGGTGATGCGCTCGTTGTCGTCGGCGGCCTGGGCCTCGGCCTGCGCCGCGTTCAGGCCCATGTTCTTCCACTTGCTGATGGTCCACTGCCAGATGCGGGCGGTGGCCGCGTCGGTGGTGCCGCCGGCGTCCTTGAGGATCTTGGTGACGTCGTCGGAGTCCAGGATGCTGAAGGCCTTCTTCAGGCCAAGCACCGCGCCGTCCTCGCGCATCATGCGCACGCCCAGCGCGTGGAAGGTGCAGACCACGACCTTGCGCGCGTCCTTGCCGATGAGGTCCTTGGCGCGCTCGCGCATTTCCGCGGCGGCCTTGTTGGTGAAGGTGATGGCCGCGATGCGCTGCGGCTCGAGGCCGGCCTGGATCAGCCGGCCGATCTTGTGAGTGATCACCCGCGTCTTGCCGGAGCCTGCGCCTGCAAGCACCAGGCAGGGACCGTGCATGTAGTTGACAGCTTCTTGCTGCGCGAGATTGAGACCGTGAGACATGGGGGATGGGGAACCGGAAGCCGCCCGGCGGAGCCGCGGACGGGAAAAGCGTGAAAGCGCGCAATGATACGGGGACCGCCCTTCCCGGGGCTGTAGGCCGTCCGCCCCTCTGTACGGCTGCTGCAGCCGCTGCGAGACCCCTCTGGCAGGCATGACAATTGGCGGGTGCTGCCTGTATTCCTTGTTACTTTCCCTTTCTTCGCGTTGATCGCCGCAGGGTACGCCGCCGCCCGCGCGCGCATCCTGCCGCTGGACGCGATTCCCGGTCTCAACACCTTCGTGCTGTATTTTGCGCTGCCGTGCATGCTGCTGCGCTTCGGCGCGGGCACGCCCATCGGCCAGCTGCTGGACGGCAGCGTCGCACTGGTCTGGGGCGTCTGCGCGCTGGCGGTGGTGGCAGGCGTGGTGATGTTCACGCGCAATGCGCGCATCGGCTGGAACGACGCGGCCTTCGGCGCGCTGGTGGCGGCGTTTCCCAACACCGGCTTCATGGGCGTGCCGCTGCTGGTGGCCATCCTCGGGGCGCAGGCGGCGGGGCCGATGATCATCACGATCGCCTTCGACCTGGTCGTGACCTCGTCGCTGTGCATTGCGCTGTCGCGGCTGGACGGCGCGCTGGGCCCGGCGGGTGCAGGCCGCCAGGGCGCCACGCTGGCGGCGCGCAAGGCGCTGCGCGGCATCCTGGTCAACCCGATGCCGTGGTCGATCCTGCTGGGCGTGCTGCTGTCGGCCGCGCGCTGGAAGCTGCCCGGCCCGCTCGAGCGCACGGTCGCTATGCTGGCCGACGCGGCCTCGCCGGTGGCGCTGTTCACCATCGGCGCGGTGCTGGCGCGTTCGGCGCTGGTGGCGCGCGAGCATGGCGCCAGCGAGGCGGTGGCACAGGCCATGGGCACCGGGCTGAAGGCCGCGCCCAAGGCGCCGTGGGCCGACGTGCTGCCGGTGGTGGCCGTGAAGCTGCTGGTGCACCCGCTGATGGTGTGGGGCCTGGGGCTCGGCGCCATGGCGCTGGGGCTGCCGCTGTCGCATGCGGCGCTGGTGGCGATCGTGCTGGTGGCGGCGCTGCCGAGCGCCAGCAACGTGTCGATGCTGGCCGAGCGCTTCGGCGCGGACAACGGGCGCATCGCCCGCATCATCCTGTGGACGACGGTGGTGGCGTTCTTCAGCTTCCCGCTGGCCGTGGGCCTGCTGAACTGATCAGGGGGTCAGCACGCCCAGCTTGTACGGGTCGGCGTCCGGCAGGCGCTCGCACTTGGAGAAGTCGCGGCCCTGCGTGCCGTCGCAGTAGTAGGTGTTGTAGACGCGGCCGAACAGCGTCGGGCTGGCGGTGAAGAGCACGCCGTGCTCCGGTTGCCAGTTGTCCTTGGGCGACGCCGGGGCGCCGGCCTCGATCGGCTTGGCCATGGCGGCAGGGGTGGCGGATGCAACGGACGAGACCGATGAAACCGACGAGACAGGCGTGGCGGACGTGGCCGAGGGCGTGAAGTCGGCCAGCGTCTTGTGGGTTTCGTCGCCGCGCCAGCGCACCGCGAGTTCGGCCGCCGTGGGCCGCACCGCCACAGGCAGCAGGATGCCGTTGACCTGCCCGCCGTAGCCGAAGCGGTGCGTCTTGCCCGCGAGGAAGGCATAGGCGCAGGCCGCCATGCACTGGCCCCGCACCTCGGTCTGCACGCCGCTCGCGCGGATGGCGTCGGCATAGGCGCCCGCCGCTTCGGCGGTGCCGCCGGACGAGTCCTCGAAGACCACGGTGTGCACGGTGCCGCTGGCGAGCTGGTCGGTGAATTCCTTGATGGCGGTGCCGTCGAGCATGCCCGACACCACGAGCCGGCTGCCCTGCAGGCCCAGTTCGGCCGCGCGGGCCGGCTGCGAGAAGGAAAGAGCAAGGCCCGCAATGCACGTGCCGGCGCCGGCGAGCGACGCGACGGACAGAACCCAACCAGACATGGACGGCGGTTTCATGGCGACCTTTGAGGACCTGGCCCCGCGGCACCCCAAGGGAACCCCACGGGAGATGAGCGGAACATACTTCGAACGCGAAACCCGCGGCGAGTTCGCGCCGTTACAGCTTGTGCAGCGCCAGGAGATGCGTCAACTGTTTTTTCACAAATTTTCGGGTAGTCCGGGCAGGCCGTAAGGCATAGAGGCCGCTATGCCATCAGGTGAATGCTTGTGTTTGCAGAACCGCTGCTACAGTGTCCCCAAGTCAAAGGTGTGAATAGGGGCGCGCGATGGCAATTCTGGTTCGCATCCTTCTGTGGTTGTCCTGGCTCGCAGCAGTCGGGTGGTTGTGGCATGTCGGCAAGTTCGGCACCGCCACCGCGATAGCGCTCGCCGCGCTGAGCCTCGTCGTGTTCGCCTGGCCGGCGAGCATCGCGCGGCGAAGGCACAACGAGCTGCGCTATGTCGACATGGGCAAGGAGCCCACGGGCTACCACTGAAACCGCGGTCTGTCGGTCGGTGACCGGACTGCGCAGCCCGCTCAGGACGCGGGCTGCTGCAGGCGCTGGAACTCGTGGCGCTTCATGGCCATGTAGTCGGTGCGCTCCAGTTCGTGCAGCTGTTGCGCGTACTGTTCGGTGGCGTCGAACCACTCGCCCAGGCGCTGTTCGAGCTGGCCCGGCGCGGGCGCATCCAGGTAGCTGTCGATCGCCAGGTAGTAGCGCATGGTGTTGCGCTCGACCACGCCGCGCACGCCTCCGATGAACCCGCCACCGTCGGCCTGGCCCAGGCGCGTGAACCCCACCTTGTCGCTGCCCAGCGTGGCCAGGTAGCCCTTCATCGCGAGCCGCGCGGCGGTGCCGTAGGCATAGGCGTAGCTCATGTGCAGCGCGGTCTTGCCGTTGTCCGCGGGCGCGGCCTCCAGCTCGATGTCGTAGTCGCGCGTGGACAGCGGCCCGCTGGCCGCGCTCAGCCGCACGTGCAGGTAGTCCGCGTCGGCCTTGCGCACGCTGTAGGCGAAGTCGAGCTTCTGCGCGTCCGACAGCGGCTGGTCGAACTTGCGGCCGGCCGCCACGGCCAGCCCCGCGCCGCCGCTTTTCACGGCGCAGTGCTTGATGTTGAGGTGCAGCATCAGCACCTGGCACCACGCGGCCGGCTCGCGCAGCGCGCTGTTCACGCGCTCGAACGGATGGCCGACCAGCGCGTAGACATCGCCGCTCAAGCGGTCGGATGCTTCGTTCGATTCGATGGTGAGCGGCCGCTTGAAGGCATTGCGCGCCAGTTGCGGCGCGAGCGATTGCAGCTTGGTGCGCAGCGCGGCCGCGCCGTCGGTGGCGGTGGCGGCGGTAGCGGTGGCGGGTTGCGCCATGGCGCTGCGCGGCGTGAACGCCAGGGCCGCCGCCAGCCACATCAGCCCGAGGCAGAGACTGAGCCCGAAGCACCGGGCCGCGCAGGTGTCCGCGCAGGTGCCCGCGCAGGTGCCCGCGCGCGTGGCCGGAATCGAAATGTCGTGTGTATCCATCGCCCGCAGGCTGGGCGCGCACCCTGCGCGCCCTTGCAGGACAACCCGCTCAGATGCTGTGCGGATCGACGTCGACCAGCCAGCGGATCACGCCCTTGCCCTCGGGCGTGCGCCGCAGGTCGTGCAGCAGCGGCTGCCAGCCCGCCAGCAGCCGCTGCAGCGCGGCGCGCGAGGGGCTTTCGATGAGCATCTGCGCGCGCTCCACGTTGGCCACGCGCTGGATCGTGAGCGGCACGGCCGGGTAGCGCGTGACCAGGTCGGCGCCCGGCAACGCCTCGGCCTGGTCGGCGGCGGTGTTCAGGAAGGCCTGCGCCACCGACTGCTCGCGCGCGTCGGCGCGCAGCAGCGCCTGGAACGCGAAGGGCGGCATGGCGGCGGCGCGGCGCTCGTCGAGCTGCTGCTGCGCGAAGGCGGCGTAGTCGTGCTTGCGCAGCGCCGTGAACAGCGGGTGCTGCGCGTGGTGCGTCTGGATCCACATCTCGGCCTTGGCGCCCTGCGCCGCCAGGTAGGCGGCGTCGCGGCCCGCGCGGCCGGCCGACTGCATCAGCAGGCTGAACAGGCGTTCGGGCGCACGGAAGTCGCTGGAGAACAGCGCGCCGTCGGGGTTCACCGCGGCCACCAGCGTGATGCGGCGGAAGTCGTGGCCCTTGGCGATCATCTGCGTGCCGACCAGCACGTCGACCTCGCCCGCGTGCACCGCCGCGAGCTGCGATTCGAGCGCGCCTTGTTTTTTGGTGCTGTCGGCGTCGATGCGGGCGATGCGCACCGCGCTGCCGTCCGCGTGCTTCACCGCGGCGAACAGTTCGGCCAGGTGCTCCTCGAGCCGCTCGGTGCCGCGGCCCACGGGCGCGATGTCGGGGTTGCCGCAGGCCGGGCACGCGCGCGGCACGCGTTCGGTGAAGCCGCAGTGGTGGCAGCGCAGCGTGCGGTCGATCTTGTGGAACACCCGGAAGGCGCTGCAGTGCGGGCATTCGCTCTTCCAGCCGCAGTCGCCGCAGGCCAGCACCGGCGCATAGCCGCGCCGGTTCAGGAAGATCATGCTCTGCTCGCCGCGCGCGATGCGCTGGCCGATGGCGTCGAGCAGCGCGCCCGAGATCACTGTCTTCGGCGGCTGCAGGTTCATGTCGACCAGCCGCACGGCCGGCAGCGCGCCCGCGCCGATGCGCGAAGGCATGGCCAGGCGCACATAGCGCCCGCCCGGGTCGTCGCCCTCGGCGGGGCGGCTCTGGTGCCAGCTTTCGAGCGAGGGCGTGGCCGAGCCCAGGATCACCTTGGCCTTTTCGCGCTGGCCGCGCCACACGGCGAGGTCGCGCGCGGAATAGCGGGCGCCTTCCTGCTGCTTGTAGCTGGGGTCGTGCTCCTCGTCGACCACCACCAGCTTCAGCCCCGGAATCGACGCGAACACCGCCATGCGCGTGCCCAGCACGATGCGCGCCGCGCCGCTGTGCGCGGCCAGCCAGCTCGCCAGCCGCTGCGGGTTGGTCATGCCGCTGTGCAGCGACACCACCGCCTCGTCGCCGAAGCGGGCCTTGAAGCGGGCTTCGAGTTGGGGCGTGAGGTTGATCTCGGGCACCATCACCAGCGCCTGGGCGTTTGCGTCGCGCGCCAGCAGGCCGGCCACGCAGCGCAGGTAGACCTCGGTCTTGCCGCTGCCCGTGCTGCCGACCAGCAGGAAGGTGCCGGTTTCGGCCTCGATACGGGCCAACGCGGCCGTCTGCTCTGCGCTCAGTGCTATCAAATTCGACGACTCGGCGGTCTCGGCCACCGGCCCCGCCGTGGTCTTGCGCTTGAGCCGGCGCGCCAGCTGCGTGGTCGTCAGGTCGCGCAACTGCGGCGGCAGCGCGGCCAGCGCGATCTCGCCGATCGAGCGCTGGTAGTAGCGCGCGGCAAAGGCCACCAGGTCGCGCCAGGCCTCGCCCAGCGGGTCGAGCGCGTCCAGCGCGGCGCCCACGGGCTTGAGCGCCATGTCGGGCTCGGTGCCTTCCAGCGACACCGGCTCGTTCCACACCACGCCCAGCACCTCGCGCTTGCCCAGCGGCACGCGCACCAGCGTGCCGGGCGGCATCGGCTCGGCGCCGGCGTAGCTCAGCAGGTCGCCCAAGGCGGCGTGCGCGGGGGTCTGCACCGCGATGTCGAGCCGCCACGGCAGGGCCGGCGGCTGACCGTTCGTCGGCTGGGCGGCGTCGTCGAGAGGGAGGCCGGGGGTGGAGATGGGTGTCCTTCTTGGCAAGGTTTGTTAATGCGACTTTGAGCAACGCTACTTAAGTCGTTGATTTTTCAGTGCTTTGGAAGCCATCCAGAGTTTCTGTGGATAACTTTGTTGACAAGACGGCGCCGCGCGCCGCGAAGCCTTGCAAATCAAGGCTCTGGCTGGAATGCCCGGAAAAAAAGCAAAATTCAAATCCTATATAAATCAACAACTTGGCGGTGCTATTGGTTTGAGAGCGGAAGAGGTGGCAGCCCCCGCAATCTTGCGCAGTGCAGCACGGGTTTTGTGCATAAGTCGGGACCCGTATACCGTTTTTGCACTTGACAAACCGCCCGGGACCGATTTTCGGGGCCTCCCCGGCGGCCTGCGCCGGGCGTTCCTCCGGTGCCCCGAGGCACCTTGGTGTGACAGTCTCAACCGCGCGCGGCGCGCATGCTTCGCGAACGGTCGTGCACCGCCTGCACCAGCGCCGACACGTGGTCCGGCGGCGTGAACTGGCTGATGCCGTGGCCCAGGTTGAAGATGTGGGTCGGCCCGGCGGTCGTGCGGTCGGTGTGCGGTGCGCCGAAGGCCTGCAGCACCTTGGCCACCTCGGCCTCGATCTGCGCGGGCGGCGCGAACAGCACGTTCGGATCGATGTTGCCCTGCAGCGCCTTGACCCCGCCGTCCGTGCCTTCGGCGACCTGCTTGCGCGCCGATGCCAGGTTCAAGGTCCAGTCGACGCCGAGCACTTCGCAGTCGAGCGCGCGCATGGCGTCGAGCCAGAGGCCGCCGCCCTTGGTGAACACGATGCGCGGCACCGGCTGGCCGTCGGCGCCGGTGCGCTTCAGGCCGGCCAGCACGCGGGCCGTGTAGGCGAGGCTGAATTCCTGGAACGCGCCGTCGGCCAGCACGCCGCCCCAGCTGTCGAAGATCATCACGGCCTGCGCGCCCGCGTCGATCTGGGCGTTGAGGTACGCGGCCACCGAGTCGGCGTTCACCGCGAGGATGCGGTGCATCAGGTCGGGGCGGCCGTACAGCATGCTCTTCACCAGCCGGTAGTCGCTGGAGCCCGCGCCTTCGACCATGTAGCAGGCCAGCGTCCACGGGCTGCCCGAGAAGCCGATCAGCGGCACTCGGCCGTCCAGCGCCTTGCGGATCGACGCCACCGCGTCGAACACGTAGCGCAGTTTCTGCATGTCAGGAATCTCCAGCGCCGCCACGGCCGCCTCGTCGCGCACCGGGCGCGCGAAACGCGGGCCTTCGCCGGCCTCGAACGACAGGCCCAGGCCCATGGCGTCGGGCACCGTGAGGATGTCGGAGAACAGGATCGCCGCGTCCAGCGGGTAGCGTGCGAGCGGTTGCAGCGTGACCTCGGTGGCGTAGTCGGTGTTGGTCGCCAGCCCCATGAAGCTGCCGGCCTTGGCGCGCGTGGCCACGTATTCAGGGAGGTAGCGGCCGGCCTGGCGCATCAGCCAGACGGGCGTGTGGTCGGTGGCCTGGCGCCAGCAGGCTCGCAGGAACGTGTCGTTTTTCAGGGGGGCGAAGGGCATCGGGCGATTGTCGCAGGGGTGTGTCCCGGGGGCTGTGTCTGGACGCAGCGTTCGGGGAGACGGCTCAGGCTGCGGATTTTTCGCTGAAGACCTCGGTCATCAACCCGACCAGCCACTGCAGCCCCGGGTCACCGTCGTGCGCCGCCGCCCACAGCAGCGACACCGCGTAGCCCGGCGAGTCGAACGGCAGCGGGCTCACCGCGAGCCCGAGTGCGTCGCGCCAGGTGTCGGCGGCGAACGTGGGCACGGTGGTGATGGCGGGCATCTGCCGCACGATGAACGGGCTGGTCGCGAAGTTGCGGCTCGAGAAAACGACCTGGCGCGCCAATCCCTTTTCGCGGAGCAATTCGTCGACCAGGCCGCTCAGTCCGGCGCTGAACGAGGTCAGCAGGTGCGGGTGGCCCAGGTATTCGTCGAGCGTGAGCCGCGGGCCGCGCGCCTTCACGAGTGCGGGGTTGTAGACGCACACGAAGTGCCAGTCGAACAGCGCGCGCCGCCGGTGCCAGGCGGCGCAGTCGATGAACACGCCGGCGGCCAGCTCGATCTCGGCCGCGTCGAGCATCGCGGGCGCATCGGTGCGGTCGGCCGCGCGCGCCACCAGCCGCACGCCTGGGGCCTGCGCCGACAGCCGCTGCATGAGCCGCGGCATCAGGGCCACCTCGAGCGCGTCGCTCAGGCCGATGCGGAACACGCGCTCGGCCCTGGCCGGGTCGAACGCCGGCGTGGCGTGCAGCGCCTGCTGCAGCGACAGCAGCAGCGGCTCGATGACGCGCGCGAGTTCGAGCGCCCGCGGCGTGGGCGTCATGCCGTGCGAGGTGCGCACGAACAGCTCGTCGCCCAGGGCCGCGCGCAGGCGCTTGAGCGCGCCGCTCAGCGCGGGCTGGCCGATGAACAGGCGCTGCGCCGCGCGTGTGACGCTGCGTTCGTGCAGCAGCGCGTGGAACACCAGCAGCAGGTTCAGGTCAAGCCGCCTGAAATCACTTTCGTTGATGTGATGCATGGTTTCAAACGATTTGGATGATAGGCCTCGCTTTCCTAACCTGAAGGCTCTCTCAGGCATTCAAAGGAATCGACATGGCTTCGGAACAACAGACGGTGGTGGTGATCGGCGGCTCTTCCGGCGTGGGGCTCGAGACCGTGCGGCGGCTTGCGGCAAGCGGTGCGAGGGTGATTGCGACCGGGCGCGACAACGGCAAGCTGCAGGAGGCGATCGGCGGCATGGGCGCCTGCGTGAGCGGCGCGGCCTTCGATGCCTGCGACCGGGGCGCGCTCGACGCCTTTTTCGCGCAGACCGGGCCGGTCGATCACCTGGTGCTCACGCTCAGCGGCGGCGAGGGGGCCGGCGAGTTCGCGCAGCTCGACCTGGGCTCGCTGCGCCGCGGCTTCGAAGCCAAGTTCTGGCCGCAGCTCGAAGCGGCGCAGGCCGGCGCAAAGGTGCTGCGCAAAGGCGGTAGCCTGACCTTCGTGACGGCGATTTCGGCGCGCAATGCGTTGCCTGGCACGGCGGGGCTGGCTGCGATCAACGGTGCGCTCGAGGCGATGGTGGGCAGCCTGGCGCGCGAGTTGAAGCCGAGCCGAGTGAATGCTGTGTCACCGGGCCTGGTCGACACACCCTGGTGGAACCGAGTGCCCGCCGCAATGAAGGACGACCTGTTCCGCCAGCAGGTCGAGACCCTGCCCGTCGGCCGCGTGGGGCAGCCGCAGGACGTGGCGCATGCGATCCAGTTCCTGATCGAGAACGGCTACACGACCGGGACGGTGATCGAATGCGATGGCGGGTTGCGGCTGGTGTAGCGGCTCCGATCGGCGCCTTGCGCGGATCCAATCGTCATCGCGTCGAGTCCAGTGTCTTGTAGAAGCGCGGGTGCTCCTGCGGCGCAAAGCACTCCGCGACGATGGTTGCGGCCTTCGCCGCAGTCCTCTTCTCCGAAGTCCTGGTGGCGGTCGCACAAGACAGAAAGAAGCCGGGCGAGGCGTCCTGCACGCCGTATTCGACTCGCAAGGTCGAAACACGCCAGTGCCCATATCTGCGGGCGGTGCCTGCCGAGGTGCGCCGCGAGATCTGGTCTTCCAACGGAGGTGCGAGCAAGCGCGATGGCGCACGTGCTGCGTGCGGGTCTGCATCGTCGGCCGTTGCGGCCTTGGCGTCGGCAGGGGCGCTCCCGTGCGCAACAACCAGTTCGCGTTGATCCAGTGCCGTGGCGTAAGGCGAGGATGGCTTCGGGCCAAGATTCCGCTCGATCGCCATTCCGCCCTTGGTGCGGCACGAGGCCAGAAGCAGGTCGGTGCCGGAGATCGAGGGACGCCCGGCGCAGTGCGTTGCCACTTCGTCAGCCGCGGCGGGCTGAAATTGCAGCAGGAGGAGCAACGCCAGTGCGGACATCCTCGAACTCATCGTTCAGCCGGATCCAACATGCGCGACATCGACGACTTCCTTGACAGGAGAGGAGGTCGCGGCAGTTTGCGAGGGCCTGCCAGGCTCACACTGCTAACAATAGTCACCCTGCCCGAAGCCTTCACGCCCATCGTCCGCGAGCGTGAAAAGCGGCATGCCTCCATCGGCATGCCCCGCAGGCTCAAGCCAGAACGCTCAAGCCGGCACGCCCACCGTGGGCGCTCTCGCATTGCGTCGGTACAGCACCAGCGTCGCCACCAGCCCGCAGATGGCCGCCGCCGTCATCCACAACCCCGGCGCGCCCTTGTCGCCGGTCATCTCGATCAGCCCCGTGGCAATCGCCGGCGTGAAGCCGCCGAACAGCGCGGTCGCCAGGCTGTACGCCAGCGAGAAGCCGGCGGTGCGCACGTTCACCGGCATCACCTCGGTCAGCGCCACCACCATCGCGCCGTTGTAGCTCGCGTAGAGGAACGACAGCCACAGCTCCACCTCGAGCATGCGCGTGAAGCTCGGCGCGCCCACCAGCCACTTGAGCGACGGGTACGCGGTGAGGATGGTCAGCACGGTGAACACGATCAGCAGCGGCTTGCGGCCCACGCGGTCCGACAGGGCGCCCATGATCGGCAGCCAGATGAAGTTGGAGACGGCCACGCACAGGGTGACGACCAGTGCGTCGGTGGTGCTCAGGTGCAGCACGGCCTTGCCGAAGGTGGGCGTGTAGACGGTGATCAGGTAGAACGACACGGTGGTCATCGACACCAGCATCATCCCGGCCACCACCAGGCCCCAGTTGGCCACCATCGACTGGAAGATCTCGCGCGCGTCGGGGCGGTGCTTGCGCGCCATGAACTCCTCGGTCTCCTGCAGCGAGCGGCGGATGATGAACAGCACCGGCACGATCAGGCAGCCCACGAAGAAGGGCACGCGCCAGTAGAAGTCGCCGATCTCCTGCGAGGTGAAGGTCACGTTGAGCCAGTAGCCGAGCGCGGCCGCCACGACGATGGCCACCTGCTGGCTGGCCGACTGCCAGCTCACGTAGAAGCCCTTGTGGCCCGGCGTGGCCATCTCCGACAGGTAGACCGACACGCCGCCCAGCTCCACGCCGGCCGAAAAACCCTGCAGCAGCCGGCCGATGAGCACCAGCAGCGGCGCGGCCAGGCCGATGGTGGCGTACGACGGCACGCAGGCGATGAGCAGCGTGCCGACGGCCATCAGCGCGAGCGTGACGATCAGGCCCTTGCGGCGGCCGACGCGGTCGACGTACGCGCCCAGGAAGATCGCGCCCAGCGGGCGCATCAGGAAGCCCGCGCCGAAGGTCATGAAGGTGAGCATGAGCGAGGCGAACTCGTTGCCCGCGGGGAAGAACGCCTTCGAGATCTGCGTGGCGTAGAAGCCGAACAGGAAGAAGTCGAACATCTCCATGAAGTTGCCGCCGGTCACGCGCAGGACGGTGGCGACTTTCGAGGAGGAAGCGGTGCCCGAGGCGGCGTGGCCGGGCGCGCGTTGCTGCGCTGTGCTCATGGTGTTGTCCCCTGTGGCGTTTGTGGTCGCCAAGGGTAGGGCGGGCTTCCCGACCGTGGCCTGACCGTGGTGGTCAGGTAGCTGTCACTGCCGCGCCGCGCCTGTCATGCCCGCGTGTCACGCCCATCGTTCACGCCCGCCTGTCATGCTTGGCGAGGCGTGCGTCTCGCCGCGCTCAGGTCTTGTATTTGATCGAGCAACCGTACGGCCGCGTGCTGGCCGTCGATATCGGCTTGCCGCCGAAGGCCTCGCCCAGCGCCTGGTTCACGTAGTTGGTGGCGGTCTTGATGTCGTCCGCCCGCGCCGACGCGATGCTGTCGATGCCGCCCGCGTACACCAGCGTGCCCTTGGGGTCGATGATGAAGATGTGCGGCGTGGTGCGCGCGCCGTAGACCTGGCCGATCACGCCGTCCTCGTCCATCAGCACCGCGGTGGGCGCACCCTTGTGCGACTTCATCCACGCGTCGAGCGCGTCGGCCTTCAGGTAGTCGGTGGCGGCGCGCTCGGTGGAGTTGATGGCCAGCCACACCACGCCCTTGTCGGTGGCGGCCTTCTGGGTGGCGGGCATGTTGCCGCTGCCGTAGTGCTTGCGCACGAAGGGGCAGCCGGGGTTGGTCCACTCGAGCACCACGAACTTGCCCGCGAAATCGGACAGCTTGTGCTTGGCGCCGGTGGTGTCGACGGCCACGAAGTCGGGCGCCTGCTGGCCCACCGTGGGGGCGGCAGCGGCATTGGTGCCCATCAGGAAGGTGGCGCCCAGCGCCACTGCGGCGGCAACGACGGCACGGCGGGAGGCCCGGCTCAGGGCGGCGCGGGCATGGCGCGCGGCACGCAGGGAACGCGAGTCGGCGGTTGGCGAAAGAGACATGGCCAGCTTGAACTCCAAAGAAAAATTCCAAACAACAACTGCAGCTTAGAACGGTTTCTTCAAGTGCTTGTGACAACCCATGTCACGCAGGTGGTCAAAGCGCGGCGAGCGCGGCGCGGACTTCGTCCTTGCCCAGGATCTCGGTCAGCACGACCGGCGGCTTGCCCGGCGCCTGCAGCACGTACACCGGCACGCCGCTGCGGCCCAGCGCCGTCAGCGCGGCGGTGATGGCCGGGTCGCGGCGGGTCCAGTCGGCGCGCAGCATGGCGACCTTCTTGGCGTCGAAGTCGGCCAGCACCTGCGCGTCGGACAGCGTGCTCTTCTTGTTGTACTGGCATGTGACACACCAGGCCGCGGTGAAGTCGATGAACACGGGCTGCCCGGCGTCCGACAGCGCGGCGACGCGATCGGCCGACCATGGCTGCCAGCGCTGGCCGGCGGCGCCCTTTGCCGCAGCCGAAGCCAGCTGCGCGGGCTCGACGACTTGCAACACATTGCGCCCGATGGCGGCAGTCAGCACGGCGGTGAAGGCGATCAGCAGGCCGGCAATCACCACCCGCGTGCGCCCGCTCAGCGTGAGCGCCCAGACGATGGCGGCCAGGCACACCAGCAGCGCCAGCAGCGTGCCCGCGCCGTCGATGCCGCTTTGCTGGCCCAGCACCCACACCAGCCACGCCACGGTGGCGAACATCGGGAACGCGAGCAGGCGGCGCAGCGTGTGCATCCACGGGCCCGGCTTGGGCAGCAGCCGCGCGATGGCGGGCACGAAGCCGGCCACCAGGTAAGGCAGCGCCAGCCCGAAGCCCAGCGCGGCGAACAGCAGCAGCGCCTGCGCGGCCGGCAGGCCGATGGCGAAGCCCAGCGACACGCCCATGAAAGGCGCGGTGCAGGGCGATGCGATGACCACGGCCAGCACGCCCGAGAGGAAGTCGTTGGCCAGCGGATGCTTGGCCTGCGCGCTGCACACCGACGACGGCGCGGCGCGGCCGAACTCGAACACGCCCACCAGGTTCAGGCCGATCAGCGTGAACAGCGCCGCCAGGGCCGCCACCACGCCGGGCGACTGCAGCTGGAAGCCCCAGCCCAGCCCGGCGCCGGCCGCGCGCAGCGCCAGCATGGCGCCGCCCAGCGCAAGGAACGACAGCATCACGCCGCCGGTGTAGGCCAGGCCCGCCTTGCGGTGCGCGCTGTCGTTGCCGGCCTGCCGCGCGAAGCCCAGCACCTTGATCGCGAGGATCGGGAACACGCAGGGCATCAGGTTGAGCAGCAGGCCGCCGAGCAGGGCGCCGAAAAGGGCGGCCAGGAAGGTGGTGGAGGAGGGCGCGGGCAGTTCGGTCGATGACGCCGCGGCGCTTGTGGCACTGGCCGCGTTGGCGGTCAGCGCCGCCTGCAGCGCCGGCGACACCTCGGCGCGCGGCGCCGCGGAGGACCAGGTGCCCGACACCGGCGCCTCGGCGCGCCAGGCGACTGGCTGGCCGGCCTGCCGGTCGGCTTCGGCGAGCGCCACCACCACAGGCATCGTCGTGGGGCTCTCGCTGCGCTGGTCGGCCAGCGGGATCGAGGCGGTCCACACGCCGTCGTCCCAGGATTGGGTCCAGTCCTTGCCGGAGACGGCCGCGGTGCGGATCACCTCGGGGGTCTCGGGGAAGAAGCCCAGCGTCTTGCCCTGCACGGCGGCGGGCAGGCCTTCGAGGCGCACCTTGAGGTTGTGGCCCTCGACCTGCACGGTGCCGGGCTTGGCCAGCGGCTGGGGTTGCGCGGCGGCGGCGGTGTCGAAATCGGCCTTGTGCAGCGCGGTGGAGCCCTGCAGCGGCAGCGACAGCGAGAACGTGCCTTCTTCCGGAATGCACTCCTTGCGGCAGACCAGCCAGGAGGCCTTGAGCCGGATGTCCATGGCCGGCGTTGTGCCCATGGTGACCGGCGGCTTGTACAGCGTGGACACCTCCAGCGGCACCGGCAGCAGCACGGTGTTCTCGTAGCCGTAGTTGGCGAGGTTGCCGACCGCGATCTTCTCGGGCACCGGCCAGGCGATCTCGCCGGTCGACACGCCGGCGGGCAGCGTCCACGTCATTTCGGTGGGCAGGCCCGAGTCGCCGGCGTTCTTCCAATAGGTGTGCCACTCGGGCTGGTGCGTGATCTGCAGGCCGACCCACACCGGGGCGCCGGGCGTCACGCCGTCGGGCGCGTGCGCGATCAGTTCGGCGCGCACATGGGGCGTGGTGACCACGGCCCCCGCCTTCGGCGCCACGGGGGAAGCCGATTGCGCGGCAGCCGGCATGCTGGCTGCCGCGGTTGCTATCAGAAGCGTAGCGAAATGGATGCGCGAAAAGATCATGCCGTCAGTCGGAGCATTCGAGAGGGGCGAAGTTCCAGGATGTTCCGGAATGTTTCAGGCGGCGGCGCTGGCCACCGGTGCCCAACCGAGCACCACGCGCCGGCTGTTGGCGCTCTTCTTCTCGATCTTGGTGACCACCACCGCCCCGATTTCCGAGGTGTTTGCAACATGCGTGCCGCCGCAGGGCTGGAAGTCGATCTGCGCGCCGGCTTCGTCGCCGATGCGGATGGTGCGCACCGTGCCCAGGCCGCGCGGCGGCTGCACGCTCATGCTCTTGACGAGGCCGGGGTTGGCGTCGAGCTCCTCGTCGGTGATGGCACCCACGGTCAGCGGATGGGCCGCCTCGACCAGCCGGGCGAGGCCGGCCGTCAGCACGTCCTTGTCGAGCGGGTCGGTCATGTGGAAGTCGATGCGCGCGTATTCGGGGGTGATGGAGCAGCCGTTCACCGGCACCGGGACCAGGTGGCACAGCAGGTGGGAAGCGGTGTGGAAGCGCATGAGCCGGTGGCGGCGCTCCCAGTCAAGGCGGGCGGTCACGGTGTCGCCGGGCTTCAGCGCGGCCAGCAGGTCGGCCTGCTCCGGTGCGGGCACGTGCACGAATTCGTTCGTCGGCTGGCCTTCTGGGTCCTTGGCCTTGCGCGTGTCGGCAATGACCAGCTCGCGGCCGTCGGCCAGGGCCAGCACGCCGCTGTCTCCGGCCTGTCCGCCGCCCAGCGGGTAGAACACGGTGCGGTCGAGCACGATGCCGGCATCGTCGATGCGCACGATGCGGGCTTCGCAGGTGCGCAGGTAGGCGTCGGCGCGGAACAGGTCGTCGGTCATGCGGCGATGGTAGCGGCGATGCGCGAATGGGGTGCGCCCACGCCAGAAAGCGCCCACGACCGACAACCCCGCGCCGGGGCGCCATGGATCATCCGGCCGGTATGCGGCAACCGGCCGCGCAAGGACCACGCATGAAAGCACCGCAGCAAGCACCCACCCGCACGGCCCCCTCACCGGCATCCGCATGGAAGGCCGGCGCCTCGGCCCTGGCCGTCGCGCTGCTGGTGGCGGGCTGCGGCGAGGCCGCCAAGCTGTCGCCCGAAGCCACCACCGGCCCGCGCCCGCAACTGGCCGACCCGAACAAGACCCTGATTCCCACCGTCAACGTGGCCCCCGCCATCGGCTGGACCGACACCGCCACGCCCACCCCGGCCGAAGGCCTGCAGGTGACGGCGCTGGCGCGCGGCCTCGAGCACCCGCGCTGGGTCTACACGCTGCCCAACGGCGACATCCTGGTGGCCGAGAGCAACAAGCCGCCCAAGCCCGGCGGCAGCGCCACCGACGGCGGCGACGGCCTGGTTGCCAAGGTGCGCAACTGGGTCATGGGCAAGGTCATGGGCCGCGCCGGCGCCGGCGTGCCCAGCGCCAACCGCATCACGCTGCTGCGCGACGCCAACGGCGACGGGCTGGCCGAGGTGAAGCAGGTCTTCATGACCAACCTGATGTCGCCCTACGGCATGGCGCTGGTGGGCAACGAGCTCTTCATCGCCAACGCCGACGCGCTGGTGAAGGTGCCCTACACCGAGGGCCAGACCTCGATCAGCGCCAACCCGACGCTGGTGACGCAGTTGCCCGCGGGCATCAACCACCACTGGACCAAGAACGTCATCGCCAACGAGGACGGCAGCAAGCTCTACGTGACGGTCGGCTCCAACAGCAACATCGGCGAGAACGGCCTCGCGGCCGAAGAGGGCCGCGCCGCCATCTGGGAGGTCGACACGAAGACGGGCGAGAAGCGCCTGTTCGCGAGCGGCCTGCGCAACCCCAACGGCATGGGCTGGGACCCCGACACCAAGGCCCTGTGGACCGTGGTGAACGAGCGCGACGAGATCGGCAGCGACCTGGTGCCCGACTACCTCACCTCGGTGAAGGAAGGCGCCTTCTACGGCTGGCCGTGGAGCTACTACGGCGGCATCGTCGACGCGCGCGTGACGCCGCAGAACCCCGCGATGACGGCCAAGGCCATCGCGCCCGACTACGCGCTGGGCTCGCACGTCGCGCCGCTGGGCATGGCCTTCTCGCGCGCGGGCGGCATGCCCGAGCAGTTCGCCAGCGGCGTGTTCATCGGCGAGCACGGCTCGTGGAACCGCAAGCCCAAGTCGGGCTACAAGGTGGTGTTCGTGCCCTTCATCGGCGGCAAGCCCAGCGGCCCGCCGGTCGATGTGCTGACCGGCTTCCTCACCGCCGACGAGAAGGCGCAGGGCCGCCCGGTGGGCGTGGCGCTCGACAAGAGCGGCGCGCTGATCGTGGCCGACGACGTGGGCAACGCCGTGTGGCGGGTGTCGAAGGCCAGGTAGGCAAGAGGCCTGTTCTCAGCGCGGCGGGCGCGCGATGCGGTACAGCTTGTGCCGGCGCAGCGCGTGCCCCTCGGGCACCAGCGGATGGTCGAAGGCGCCGGCCACGTCTTCCTTCATGCCGATGCGTTCCATCACCGCGCTCGAGCGCGTGTTGTTCCACGCCGTGAACGCCACGACCTCGTCCAGCCCGAGCTGCTCGAAGCCCACCTGAAGCGCGCCGCGCGCCGCCTCGCTCGCGAAGCCCTGGCCCCACCACTGGCGCGCGAAGCGCCAGCCGATTTCCACGCACGGTGAAAACGGCAGCGTGGCGGCCGGCGCGTTCAGCCCGGTGAAACCCATGAAGGCACCGCAGGCCTTGTGCTCCACGGCCCAGAAGCCCCAGCCGTTCTCGGCAAAGCGCGCCTGGAAGCGCGCGACCATGGCGTCGCTGTCGGCGCGCGTGGGCAGCGGCAGCAGGAACTCCATCACCTGCGGGTCGCAGGCGAGCGTGAAGAAGGGCGCGAGGTCGCTCTCGCGCCAGGGGCGCAGCCGCAGGCGCGCGGTGTCGAATTCGATCGGTGAGGTCGTCATGCCACCGATTCTGGCGCAACGCATTTATGTCATGACGTGATATATTTGCCGCCGTTCCCACGCTCCTTCCACACGCTCCTTCCACACGCTCCCTCCCGGCGACGTTCCATGGCCTCCACACCCCGCAAGCTCGCGAAGAAAGACTTCGAGGCGCTCTCCCAGTTCCGCTACCAGATGCGCCGCTTCGAGCGCTTCTCCGAGCGCGCCGCGCAGGCCGAAGGCCTCACACCGCAGCAGTACCTGGTGCTGTTGCACATCAAGGGCGTGCCGGGGCGCGACTGGGCCTCGGTCGGCGAGATCGCCGAGCGCCTGCAGCTGCAGCCGCACGGCGCGGTGGCGCTGGTCACGCGCTGCGAGGCGCTGGACCTCGTGCAGCGCCGGCCCAGCGAAACCGACCGCCGCCAGGTCGAGGTGCACCTGCTCGCCAACGGCGAGAAGCTGCTGCTGCGGCTGGCCGAACTCCACCGCGCGGAGTTGCGCTCGCTCAAGGGCGTGTTCGACGTGCCGCAGATCGATCTTCCGGAATCCCCATGAGCTCCAAAGCCAACTCTCATCCGGGTCACGCGCCTCGCGGCGACTTCGCGCTCAACGCGCGCCTCATGCGCATCGCCGTCATGGCCGCCGTCATCGGCGCCATCAGCACGGTGGCCGCGCGCGTGCTGCTCGACCTGATCCGCTTCTTCACCAACCTGTTCTTCTTCCAGACCTTCTCGCTGGCCGACCGCTCGCCCGCGGAGCACACGCTGGGCGCATGGGTGATCGTGGTGCCGGTGATCGGCGGGCTCATCGTCGGGCTGGTGGCGCGCTACGGCTCCGACAAGATCCGCGGCCACGGCATTCCCGAAGCCATCGAGGCGATCCTGTTCGGCAAGAGCAAGATGTCGCCGAAGGTCGCGCTGCTCAAGCCGCTGTCCTCGGGCATCGTCATCGGCAGCGGCGGGCCGTTCGGCGCCGAGGGGCCGATCATCATGACCGGCGGCGCCATCGGCTCGCTGATCGCGCAGCACTTCCACCTCACCGCGGCCGAGCGCAAGGCGCTGCTGGTGGCGGGTGCCACGGCCGGCATGACGGCGGTGTTCGGCACGCCGGTGGCCGCGGTGCTGCTGGCCGTCGAGCTGCTGCTGTTCGAGCTGCGCCCGCGCAGCCTGCTGCCGGTGGCCGTGGCCTGCGCGGTGGCGGGCTTCGCGCGGCCGCTGCTGATGGACCCGGGCCCGCTGTTCCCGCTGCAGACGGCCGTGCCCGGCCCGCTCGCCATGCTGTCGTGCGTGATCGCCGGCGTGCTGTGCGGCGCGCTGTCGGCGTCGCTGTCGATCTCGCTCTACAAGGTCGAGGACTGGTTCGGCAAGCTGCCGCTGCACTGGATGTGGTGGCCGGCCATCGGCGGCCTCGCGGTCGGCATCGGCGGCTACTTGCAGCCGCGCGCGCTGGGCGTGGGCTACGACGTCATCGGCGACCTGCTGCACAACCACCTGGCGCTGGGCGTGGTGCTCGCGCTGCTGGCGGTCAAGGCCGTCATCTGGGTCATCTCGCTGGGCTCGGGCACCTCGGGCGGCGTGCTGGCGCCGCTGCTGATGATGGGCGCGGGCCTGGGCGTGGTGCTCTCGCACGTGCTGCCGGGCAACGACCCGATGCTGTGGCCGCTGGTCTGCATGGCGGCCACGCTGGGCGGCGTGATGCGCGCGCCGCTCACCGCCACCATCTTCGCCTTCGGGCTCACGCACGACAGCAACGCGCTGCTGCCGCTGCTGACCACCTCGGCCGTGGCCTACGGCTTCACGGTGCTGACCATGCGCCGCTCGATCCTCACCGAGAAGATCGCGCGCCGCGGGTACCACATCTACCGCGAATACGGCATCGACCCGCTGGAGCGGCATTCGGTCGAAGAAGTGATGACGCGCGAGGTGCGCAGCATCGACGCCGCCATGCCCGTGGCCAGGGCGCTGTTCGAGTGCTTCGGCGAAGGCCAGGCGCACCGCGCGTTCCCGGTGCTGCGCAACGGCGCGGTGATCGGCGTGGTCGACCGCGCGATGCTGGCCGCGCGGGGCACCAGCGACCCGATCGCGACCGTGGGCGACGCCTGCGCCGACGCGCCGCTGTACTACGCGCTGCCGGGCGACAACTGCCGCGCCGTGGCCACGCGGCTGGCGCGCCACCGGCTCGAACGGCTGCCGGTGGTGAAGGATGCGCACACGCTCGCGCTGGTCGGCATCGTGGCGCGCAGCGACCTCATCAAGCCGTCGCTCGCGCATTTCGACGAAGAGGAAAAGCGCGAGCGCATGCGCGGACTGCCGTGGCAGTCCACCTAGGCGCCCACGGCTGAAGGGCTAGAAGCCCGCCAGCACCACCTTGCCCTGCGCCTTGCCGCTCTCGATGAGCGCATGCGCGCGCCGAAGGTTGGCCGCGTTGATGGTGCCGAAGCTCGCGTTGGCCGTGGTGCGGATGCGGCCCGCGTCCACCAGCGCCGCCACCTCGGCCAGCAGCGCGCCCTGCTCGGCCATGTCGGGCGTCTCGAAGCGCGAGCGCGCGAACATCATTTCCCAGTGCAGCGACAGGCTCTTGGTCTTCAGCGGCATGGCGTCGAGCAGCTTCATGTCGTCGATCACCGCGAGCTGGCCCTGGGGCTTCAGGCTTTCGATGATCTGCGCGCAGTGCTGCTCGGTCTGCGTGAGGCTGGCGACCATGTCGACCTCGCCGATGCCGGCGGCCTTGAGCTCGGCCGCGAGCGGCCTGGAGTGGTCGATGACCGTGTGCGCGCCCAGCGCCAGGCACCACTCGCGCGTTTCGGCGCGCGAGGCGGTGGCGACGACGCGCAACCTGGTGAGCTGGCGCGCGAGCTGGATCAGGATGGAGCCCACACCGCCCGCGCCGCCGGTGATCAGCAGCGTCTGGCCTTCGCCGCCGCCCTTGGGCACCCGCAGGCGGTCGAACAGCAGCTCGTACGCGGTGATGGTGGTCAGCGGCAGCGCGGCGGCCTGCGCGTCGTCCAGGCTCTTGGGCGCGAGGGCGGCAATGCGCTCGTCGACCGCGTGCAGCTCGGCGTTGGCGCCGGGGCGGATGATCGAGCCGGCGTAGTACACGCGGTCGCCGACCTGGAAGTTCTTCACGCCGCTGCCGATG
The DNA here is from genome assembly GCF_900115445.1 of Variovorax sp. OK605. NCBI lineage: Bacteria > Pseudomonadati > Pseudomonadota > Betaproteobacteria > Burkholderiales > Comamonadaceae > Variovorax > Variovorax sp. OK605. The sequence continues at coordinate 661,435 of NZ_FOWL01000003.1, read as the reverse complement.
GCCTCGACCGTGCCCACGGCGTCCCAGCCCAGCACCTTGGCCTGGCCGGCCTCGGGCGCGGCGTTCTTGCGGACCTTGGTGTCCACCGGGTTGACCGACACCGCCTTCACGCGCACCAGCAGGTCGCGCGCGCCGGCCACGGGGGCGGGCAGCTCGATGTCCTGCAGCGATTCGGGGTTGTCGATGGGGAGGGGCTGGTAGTAGCCGACGGCTTTCATGGCGGGGACCTTTCAGGCGCTTCGGGGCGCTGCTTTCAATGACGATGCCTCGAATGTAGGATCGCAAGGCTGGTTTGATAAGACGGGCTGAAACATCAACACTTTCAAATGAAGATTGAAAATGTCTCCGATCTGCGGGTGCTGGTGCACACCGCGCGCGGCGGCACGCTGACCGCGGCCGCGCATGCGCTGGGCATCACGCCGGCGGCGGCCAGTGCCACGCTGAAGCGGGTGGAGGCGCAGCTGGGCGCGCGGCTGTTCGAGCGCTCGACGCGGGCGATGCGGCTCACGCCGCAGGGACAGACGCTGCTCGACTACGCGGTGCGGGCCTTCGAGCTGCTGGACGAGGGCGAGTCGCAGGTCACGGCGGACCGGGGCGGGCTGGTGGGCACGCTGCGCGTGGCCTCGCCGTCGGACCTCACGCGCAGCACGCTGCTGCCCTGGTTCGACGAATTTCTGGCCCTGCATGCGGGGGTGCAGCTGTCGCTGTCGGTGGGCGACCGGCCGCTGGACGTGATGCGCGACGAGGTGGACGTGGCGCTGCGCTATGGCGCGCTGGCCGATTCGCGGCTGGTGGCGCGGCCGGTTGCGATGACGAATCCGGTGCTGACGGCATCGCCTGATTACTTGCGCCGCCATGGGGCGCCGAGGGTGCCGCAGGACCTGGTGCAGCACAACTGCCTGACTTTCAATCGGTCGGGGCGGCGGCATCGGGTGTGGCGCTTTGGGCTGAATGGGCAGTGGAGCGAGGTGCGGGTGAACGGGAACCGCAGCGTGGACGATGCCTCGCTGGCGCGGGAATGGACCGTGGCGGGGTACGGGATCTCGCTGAAGTCGGCGCTCGACGTGCGCGAGGATGTTCGGCAGGGGCGGCTTGTGCGGCTGTTGCCTGAGTGGGAGACGGAGCCCTATCCGTTGCATGCGCTGTTGCCAAGCGGGCGGTTTGTGCCGGCTCGGGTCAGGGCGTTCGTCGACTTTCTGGCGGTGAAGTTCGAGGGTTTGACTGCCGAGGCTTGAGTAGTTGAGTAGCTGAGGCTGCTGGCCGGGACTCGCCCCGGCAGGCGACCTGCTTTCTTTTGCTTCGCCAAAGGAAAGTAGGCAAAGAAAAGGCGACCCCACTGCCCGCGTCCCTCCGCGTCCCTCCGCGCCCCTCCGCTTCGCTGCGGGCAACCTGCGGTGCTCACGTTTCGCGGGGTCTCGCAGAACTCGCTCCACCGCGTTGCGCTCGAACAGCTGCGAGCCCTGATCCGCGAAACGCTCCGCTCGTCGGCGCGGCCAGAGGAGAGGGGGAACCACCCGGGCCATCGCTTCGCTCGGCTTCTCTGCTTTCATCCCGATGCTTCGCTCGGCCTCGGATTTACTCCCTCTCCCTCTCGGAGAGGGCTGGGGTGAGGGCATCGGCCTTCGAAACCGCCACTGCGTCGCCAGCCCCGCCGCCCCTCTGCTCACCGCCTCAAATCATCGGCGTCACCGCCCCATCCATCGCCACGATCGCCCCGGTCACATAACTCGCCTTCGCCGACGCCAGGAACACCACCATGTTGGCGATCTCTTCGGGCGTGGCGATGCGCCCGAGCGGCAGGCCGGCGGTGGCGCGCTTCAAGGCTTCGTCGGTGCCGATGCCGGCCAGCTTGGCGTCGGCCTTCATGCCTTCCTGCAAGCGCTCGGTCAGCGTGAGGCCGGGGTTCACGGCATTCACGCGCACGCCCTTGGCCGCATAGGCGGCGGCCATGCCGGCGCTCACGAGCATCAGCGCCGCGTTGGCCGCGCCGCCGGCCATGTGGACGGGGCTGGCCACCTTGCCGCCCTTGCCGATCACGTTGACGATGGCGCCGCGGCCGCGCTCGCCCATGCGCTGGACCACGGGGTGGAGCATGTGGATGTAGGTGAAGTACTTGGCGTCCATCGCCTCGTGCCAGGAGGCGGCGGTCAGCTCGGCGGGCGTGGTGCGGCGCGCGGCGCCGGCCGAGTTGACGAGCACGTCGACGGGGCCGAAGGCCTGCTCGGCGGCGTCGAGCGCGGCCACGGCGCTGGCCGGGTCCTTGAGGTCGGCCGCATGGACCGACACGCGGCCCTCGGCCTGCGCGAACGATTCGGCCAGGGTCTTGCGGCCCTGCTGCAGGTTGGCGAGGTCGCGCGAGACGAGGCTCACGCGCGCGCCTTCGCGCAGGAAGCCCAGCGCGCAGGCCAGGCCGATGCCCTTGCTGCCGCCGGTGATGAGAACGTGCTGGTCCTGGAGCTGGAGGTCCATGAAAGAGTCCTTGCCGTGATGAATGAGCTGAGGCGGCGATTGAAGCACCGCCGTGAAACCCCTGCACGGACGCGGCTGTGCGCCGCCGCTCCAGAGATGCGGCCCGGTCAGCGCCGCGCGGCGGCGCGCTGCAGCGGCTCGGGTTCCAGCGTGCCGGGCGCGGTGTCGGTGGCGTCGCGCAGGTGGCCGTTGTTGTCGTGGTGCACCAGCAGCTGGCGCGTGCGCTGCCAGGTCGACAGGCGCGCCGGCGGCACCTCGATGTACGAGGCCAGCGCGAACAGCGACGACTGCTCCTGCTCGGGCGGCGCCTCGCGCTGGTGCTGGCGGCGCCGCCACGGCGCCATCGCCAGCATCGACACCAGGATCACGCCGATCACCACCGCGTACAGGCCCAGCAGGTGCAGCACCTCGGGCTGCGAGCGCGCGCCCAGCGCGTAGGGCCAGGCGTACCAGACCGCGCAGAACCAGATCGCGATGGTGATGGCCGGGCGCAGCACGCGCAGCCACAGGTACATGGCCAGCGTGCGCTGCGGCGAGCGGCCGTTGCCGAAGGCGCGCAGCGAGATGCGCGCGGCGTCGATGATGGGCTCGTCCACCGCGGGCTGGCCCCACGAGCGCCGGCGGCTCGGCGGCGGGGTCTCGTTGCCTGCGTCGGGGAAGCGGCTGTGCGCGTGGTTCTCAGGGGGCATCGGAAACTCCTCGGTCGGGGCTCGTCCACACCGCGCGCTTGCCGCGCCGGCGTATCAGGGCCTTGGGAAGGGCGATGACGGTGGTCGCCATCGTGATGGTCCAGAAAGCGATCGGGTACCAGATCGTTCCGGCGAAATAGCGCATCAGGTCGCGGTCGTAGCGGCGGTCGATCCACAGGCTCAGCAGCATCTGCAGGATGCAGGTCATGGCCAGCAGCGTGCCCTGCCAGTGCGGCAGCAGCGCCGAGTGCCACGACGAGTCCGGCGGCAGGAAGGGGCGCGCCAGGCTCACCGCCAGCACCACGGCCATGGCATAGGCCCACACCACGCTGGTCATGTACTCCACGTAGATGAGCCACATGCGCCAGTTGCGCGGGCGCAATATGCGGCCGGTGTAGCGCAGCATGGTCTGGATGCCGCCGATGGCCCAGCGCTGGCGCTGCTTCCACAGGCCGCGCAAGGTCTCGGGCATCAGGATCCAGCACAGCGCGCGCGGCTCGAAGCGCAGCTGCCAGCCGCCGAGCTGGAGCTTCCAGCTCATGTCGATGTCCTCGGTGAGCACGTCGGGGCTCCAGAAGCCCACGTCGAGCACCGCGCGGCGGCGGAACATGGCAATCACGCCCGACACCGTGAACAGCGTGCCCACCAGCTGCTGCGAGCGCTTGATGAGGCCGATGATGGACGAGAACTCGCCCACCTGCATGCGACCGAGTAGCGTGGTGCGCGTGCGGATGCGCGGGTTGCCCGTGACCGCGCCGATGCGCTCGGACGCCAGCATGGGCTGCAGCATCCAGGCGATGGCGTCCTCGTCGATCAGCGCGTCGCCGTCGATGCCCAGGATGTACTCGCCGCGCGCGAGCTGGCAGGCGGTGTTCAGGCCGACCGCCTTGCCCTGGTTGCTGGCGTTGTGGATCACGCGCAGGCGCTTGTATTCCCGGGTCATCTCGTCGAGCAGCTCGCCGGTGCCGTCGGTGCTGCCGTCGTTCACGGCAATGACTTCGTAGTGCGGGTAGCGCGTGCGCATCAGCTGCTCGATCACCTCGCGCAGGTGCGGCGCCTCGTTGAAGCAGGGCACCACCACCGTCACCAGCGGCTGCGAGGGCAGCAGCGCGAGCGGGTTCACCTCGACATCGCGCTTGCGCTCGAACACCCACGCATGCGAGAGGCCGCCGGCCATCCACACGTAGGCCATGAAGAAGGGGTAGTAGAAGACGAAGCCGAACAGCAGCGTGGGCAGCGTGTGCGCGAGGAACTGGCTGGAGGTCATGGCGACCGTTCTCCTTGCGCCGGTGGCACGGGTGGCACGGGCGGCACAGGCTGTGCCGGAATCGCCGCGGCGGCGGACGCACGCAGCGCGCGCGGCAGCAGCGAGCGCACCGAGATCGCGCGGCGCACGGTGTCCAGCGAAGGCTGGTCGTGCAGGAAGTCGTCGGGGTAGTAGCCCAGGTGCCGCACGCCGGCGCGCTGCAGCAGCGTCCACTGGCGCGTGAGCTCCGTGTCGGGCACGGGCTTGCCGGTGTGCCAGTCGCGCGCCTGCAGCTCGAACACCGTGCCGTCCAGGCCGCGCGGCGTGCCGGCCACGCGGCGCGCCAGCCGGCCCAGCCAGGCGTCGCTGTCGCTCGCGCTGCGGGCCTCGCCTTCCATGCGCGGCATGGCCATCAGCGCGACGTAGTCGTAGGCGGCGAGCGAGGCCTCGTAGTTCTGCGCGAACCACTGCTCGGCCTGCGGCTCCAGCAGCGGCCGCGCGTAGAGGTTGCGCGCCGTTTCCAGCGCGGGCCGCCAGGCGCCCACGCGCGCGGCGAGTTCCTGCGTGAAGGCGATCAGGTAGCGCGTCTTGGCGGTGGTCCAGCGCGCCGTCAGCCCCGGGTCGGCGCGGATCGCGGCCACGTCGGGCGGCAGGCCCCATTGCGCATAGACGGCCCGTGCGGCGGGGCTCGCGTCCTCGTCGTCGGCCAGCGTCGCGTCGTCGTGGAACAGCAGGCCCTCGAAGAAGGCGTGGCGGCCGAGGTCTTCGTAGATGTCGCCGACCAGCGCGCGCACCGCGGGGTCGAAGGGCGTGAGGCGGTGGTAGCGCCCGGGCGGCATGGCGCCGCCCTGCGCCACGACGGTGTGCGTGGCCAGCGGGTTCGCGGCCGGCAGGCGGAAGGCCGTGACCGGCATCCATGCGTAGACCTTCACGCCGGCGCGGCTGCGCAGCTGCCAGGCCGCGCGGCCGAACAGGTCGGCGCGCATCGGCAGGTGGCGGTTGGGAAAGTACAGCGCGTCGGCCACGCCGTCGCCGTCGGGGTCGGCATAGGCCTGCAGGAACACCGCGCGCGGGCGCACGGCGGCCACGCGGTCGATCAGCATCGAGAGGTTGCGCTCCTGCTGCGCCGGGTCGGGGTCGTACACGTAGTCGAGGTCGACGTGCATCACGCGGTTGACCGCGCGCACCTCGCCGCCCACCGGGCTGCGCAGCAGCCGCGCGTACTCGGGCGCCTCGTTGTCGTAGGCCGCCAGCGCGCGGCGGATGCGCGAGAGCGGCACCGCGGCCGTGTTCGAACCGTCGTCCAGCGTGAAGGTGATGGGCATGCCCGCGCGCGCGGAGGCCTCGAGCGCGGCCGTGTTGTAGGCGCCGTAGGGCCACACGGTGGCGCGCACCCTGGCGCCGGTGCGCTTCTCGATGAGTTCGCGGCTGCGGCGCAGGTCGGCCTCGACGCGCTGCGCGTAGGCGGCGTCGCTCTCGTAGCGGCCGGTGGCCGGGTCGTAGCGGTGCGTGGCCGCCGCGGGCAGCAGGTTGCCCTGCGGGTTGGCGAGGATGCCGGTGTGCATCGCGTCGGTGTGGCTCGCGAACTCCACGAGGCCCGAGCGCGCCATCTCGGCGGCCTCGCGCCACATCAGGAAGTTCTCGCGCGGCGCGGGCTTGTCGCCCCAGTGCACCAGCTGGCCCGGCGGCGACTCGGGCACTTCGAGCCAGCTGGTCACCAGCGCCATCAGCGCCGGGTAGTTGTAGCGCTTGAGCAGCGGGAACACCTTGGTGTAGGCGCTGCGGTAGCCGTCGTCGAAGGTCAGCAGCACGGGCCGCGGCGGCAGCGGCGTGCCGCCGGCGCGCGCGTCGACGATCTGCTGCAGGCTCACCGGGTGGTAGCCGCTGTGCTGCAGCCACGCGAACACCTCGGCGAAGGTGCGCTCGTCGACGGCGGTCTCGTCGGGCGAGTCCACGAAGCTGGCGCGCACCTGGGTGCGCACGTCGTGGAAGGACAGCACGCGAAAGCTGGTGCCGTCGTCGGGGTCGGCCGGCGGCAGCGGCTGCGCGCCGGCCGCAAGGGACAGCCCGAGCAGCAAGCCGGGGAGGGCGGCACGCAACAGGGCTGCGCGCAGCCTGGCCGTACGCAACAGGGCCGTACGCAGCAGGGCAAGGGGGTTCGTCGTCGGTCGCATCACGGCAGGGGCGTCGAGAGGTTCAGGAAGACGCCGCGCTGTCGTTCGCTCACGCCGTCGTAGGGGTGGCTGGAAATGCTCAGGCCGTAGCGCAGCGTGAGCTTCGGCCCCAGGTTCCAGCGGTGCTCGTAGCGCAGGCTCCACAGCGGGCCGCTGCCGAAGCCGGCCTGCCGGTAGCTGCCGCCGCTGAGCTCGACGGCCTGGAAGAACTGGCGGTCGTCGCGCTTCCAGTTGAGCCATTGCGCGCGCACGCCGAGCTGCACGCTGGTGTCGCTCGACGGGTTGAAGTAGGGCACGTCGATGGCGCGGCCGCGCCCGGTGTCGGCGGCGAGCTGCGTTTCCAGCTGGAAGCGCGGCCCGCTCACCCAGCGCTCGCGCCAGCCGAGCCCGAGCCCGTTGCGCAGGTTGCCGTCGCTGAAGTCCAGCCGCTGCCATTTCAGGTCGAAGCGGCGCGACTCGTTCACCACGTAGCCCACGCTCGCGCCGGCCTCGTGCGCGCCGATGCCGGCCACGCGCGCCTTCCACGGCAGCTCCTTGCTGTCGCCGTCGTAGCTGGCCGACAGCCGCCAGGCGTCGCCGGCGCGGTAGTCCACGCGGGCGGCCACGCTGTTGCGGTAGGGGCCGGCGTTGGCGTGCTGCAGCGCGCCTTCGGCCAGCCAGCGCCCGCGCTGCCAGCCCAGGCCGAGGCCGCCGCGGGCCCAGCCGGCGTTGCCGATGTCGGTGTTGCCGCGGCCCAGCGACTGGTCGTAGAACACGCGCCACTGGTCGTCGATGAGGCCGGAGCTCAGCCGGCTGTCGACGCGCCACTCGCGCCCGGCAATGGCCGCGCCGCCGGACGATGCCTCGGCGTCGACGTCGAGCCGCGCGCCGACGAGGGCGCGCCGGCGGCGCTGCATGTCGCGCACCGCGACCGCGTCGGGCGCATCGGCGTCGAGTGCTTCGGCGCGGCGGCGGGCTTCGCCGAACTCACCGGCGTCGAGCAGCGCCTCGACATGGCCGGTGCGCGCGCCGATGTCGTACGGCTCGTCGGCCGCCTGCGCCTCGTAGCGCGCGAGCGCGGCCTCGGGGTGCTCGCGCAGGCGTTCGGTGAGGGCCGCGCCGGTGGCATAGCCGGCGTTCAGCGGCGCCTCGCGCGTGAGTACGGCGAACGTGCGCTGCGCGAGCGCGGGCCGGTCGGTGTAGAGCTGCGTCAGGCCGCGCAGGCCGCTCACGTCGCTGTACTGCTCGTTGGGGCGGCCGGCTTCGGGCGTGAGGCGCAGCAGCGCGGGCGTGCTGCTTTCCAGCCGCTGCAGCAGCGCCTCGGCGTCCTCGAAGCGGCCGATGTCCTGGTAGGCGTAGACCAGGCCGAAGTAGAGCGGGTCGGGCATCGGCAGGTCGGCGCCGCCCTTGGCGATGGCGGCTTCGTACAGCGGCACGGCCTCGGCCGAGCGGCGCTGCTGCGCGAAGGCGCGCGCGGCGGCGCCCAGCGCGTGGGGCGGCAGTTCGGTGCCGGCGGCGTGCATCGCCTCGTAGAGCGCCACGGCGTCGGCGGGGCGGCCGCGTTCGACCAGCGCCAGCAGCCGGTCGGAGAGCAGCCGCACGCGCAGCGCGCGCCATGCGCCGGCATCCGCGTCGGAAGACGGCGCTTTCAATGCCGCCGCGTCGGCGCGGGCCAGCGCGGCCTGTTGACCGTCCAGCACGCGGTCGAGCGCCACCACGCGCTGCGCGCCGAGGCGCTGGTCGCGCTCCTGCACGGCCCAGCGCAGCTGCTGCGCCAGCGCTTCCTGCTGCAGCGTGGACAGCGCCAGCGGCGAGAAGCTGCCGGGGTTCGCGCGCTCGGCCGCTTCGGCGTCGGTGAAGGCGCTGGACGCAGCGCCGGCGCTCGAGAGCAAGAAGTCGGCCTCGCGGCGCAGGTCGCGGCGATCGGGCCGCAGCGCGCCGGCCTCGGTGTAGGCGGCGAGCGCCTGCAGCGTGTCTTGCCCGGCGCGCGCGACGGCGGCGCGCAGTTCGAGCAGCGCCACGCGGTCGTCGGTCTGTTGCACGGGCGTGGAGGCGAGTGCGCCGTACAGCGCCTTGGCGCTTGCGACGTCGCCGCTGTCGAGCCGCCAGTAGGCCTCGTGAAAGCGCGGCTCGCGCGCGGCGGGTTGCCGTGCGCGCCAGAGCTTGACGGCCTCGCCCTGCAAGCCCAGGTCGTGCGTGCGGCGCGCGGCGAGGGCGAGCGGGCCCAGGGCGTAGTCGTTCAGGCCGGCCGGCGGAAACCGGCGGGCCAGCGCCACGGCCTCGGCGAACTGGCCGTCGGCCGCTGCCATGGCAATGGCGTCGGAGGCCACGCGGCGGCGCGCGCGCTCGTCGAGTGGGTGGGCGCCGGCCGGTGCCGCGAGCCAGTCCTTCAACTGCTGCAGCGCCTGCGCGGGCGTGACACGGCCTTCGCGGCGCGCGGCGATCAGTGCATCGTGGCGCTGGGCGTCGTAGCCGGCCGCGGCGGCCTGGCTGGCCGCATCGACTGCATCGACCCCAGGCACCGACGGCTGCGCCAAGGCTGTCGACGTGCCGAAGGCCAGCACGCAGACGATCGGCGCCCATCCCCAGGCCATGCCGGCGGGGCGACGAGGCAACGGACAGGCGAGCGCCGATCTGCGCCCGGCCGTGACCGTGCCTCCAGCTTTTTTCTTCTGGATGAACACACTGCTCCCTTTGACCGCGCACTTGCGCCGGGCGCGTGACAACACCCGTGCAAGCCGAGCCTCCGTTCCATGGGGCTGGACATGAGGCTCTGAAAATTGAGTTTGGCGACTCTAGGCAGAAGTGTTAACAATGGCAAACCAAAGTGCCAAGATTCATGCGTATGTGTGAACAGGTGCGCGGTTTTGATGCCGCCGTGGGGCCCATTCGCCAAACAACCGCTGCCGTGCCGGACCTCGTTCGGCCCACTAAGATCGCGCGATGAACGCTCCAACGGCCCCCTTGCCCCGCTTCTGGTCCCAGCTCACCACACGCGATTTCGCGTCGCTCGACGCGGCGGCAACCGTGGCGGTGCTGCCGCTGGGCGCGACCGAGCAGCACGGCCCGCACCTGCCGCTGGGCGTGGACACCGTGCTGGCCGACGGCATCGTGGCCGCGTCGCTGCCGCTGCTGCCGGCCGGCCTCCCGGTGCTGTTTTTGCCGACCCAGCAGATCGGCCTGAGCCCCGAGCACGCGCGTTTCGCGGGCACGCTCACGCTGTCGGCCGAGACGCTGATCCGCATGTGGAACGAAATCGGCGCCGGCGTGGCGCGCGCCGGCGTGAAGAAGCTGGTGCTGTTCAACGCGCACGGCGGTCACGTGGGTGCCATGGACATCGTGGCGCGCGAGCTGCGCGCGGCGCACGGGCTCATCGTCTACAGCGTGAGCTGGTTCAACCTGCCGCTGGGCGACGCGGGCGCGCGGTTCAGCGCGCAGGAACACCGCTTCGGCGTGCACGCGGGCGAGATCGAGACCTCGATGATGCTGGCCCTCACGCCGCAGCTGGTGCGCATGGGCGAGGCGAAGGATTTCAGCTCGACCTCGCAGCAGCGCTCCGTGGACTACGCGATCCTGGGCAACGGCAAGAGCGCCAAGCTCGGCTGGGCGATGGAGGACTACAACGCGCACGGGGCCGCAGGCAACGCGGCCGCGGCCACGGCGGAGAACGGGCGCGCGGTGGTGGATGCGGCTGCGCAGCAGCTGGCCTTGCTGCTGGCGGAAGTGTCGAGGTTGCCGCTGAGCACCGCGAATACGGCGCCGCTGCCCTGATCCGCGAATTCGTCTGCGAATTCGGCTCCGAATTCAGGAAGGCTTGCTTCCCAGCACGCCCGCGAACATGTCGGAGTCGACATTGCCCCCGCTCACGCTGATGCCCACCGTCTTGCCGCGCCAGCGTTCCTGCTGCTGAAGCGCGGCCGCCAGCGCCGCGGCGCCCGCGCCCTCGGCCACGTTGTGCGTGTCGCTGAACAGGATGCGCATGGCCTGCGCGATCTCGTCGTCGGTGACCATGACCACGTCGTCGGCCTCGCGCCGGATCACCTCGACCGACTCGGGCACCGGCGTGCGGCACGCCATGCCGTCGGCCAGCCGGGTGCTGACGGGCGACTCGACCGGCTTGCCGGCAAGGAACGAATCGCGGTACGCCGTGGCATGCGCCGACACCACGCCGATGAGCCGGGTCGACACGCCGCAATGCGCGCGCGCCGCGGCCGCCGCGGCGAAGCCGGAGCCCAGGCCGATGGGCACGAACAGCACGTCGGGCGGCGTGCCCGACAGCGCCTCGAAGAACTCCACGTACGCCGTCGACACGCCGCGCACCAGCTCGCGGTGGAACGAGGGCACGCGGTGCAGGCCGTCGCGCTCGGCCAGCAGCGCCGCGTGTTCGGAGGCCGCCTGGAAGTCGTCGCCGTGCTCGACCAGCGTGACGCCCAGCGCGCGCATGGCGGCGTTCTTCTCGGTCGAGTTGCCGTGCGGCACCACGATGGTGGCCGCCAGCCCATGGCGCCGCGTGGCGAAGCCGACCGACTGGCCGTGGTTGCCGCGCGTGGCGCTGATGGCGTGGCGCACCTCGGGATGCTCGCGCGCCAGTGTCTCGAAGTAGGTGAGGCCGCCGCGGATCTTGAAGGCGCCGGCCGGCGTGTGGTTCTCGTGCTTGGCCCACACGGTGGCGCCCAGGCGCTGCGACAGCAGCGGCCAGGCGTACTGCGGCGTGGAGGGCATGGCCGCGTGCACGGTGCGCTGCGCGGCTTCGATCTCTTGGCGGGTGAACTTCATCGGATGGCCCTTGTCCTTCCTTGCGCTTACTTGCGTTCGGTCAGCGCGACGCGCACGGCCAGCGCGGCCAGCACGCTGCCCATGATGTAGCGCTGCGCGCGCAGCCAGCCGGCGCTTTGCGACAGCACGGCCGTGATGCTCGCGGCGCCGAGGATCATCACCGTGTTGACCGCGGCACTGGTCGTCATCTGGGCGATGCCCAGCTGCATGCTCTGCAGCAGCACCGAGCCGCGCTCGGGGTGGATGAACTGCGGAAAGAACGAGAGGTAGAACATCGCCACCTTCGGGTTCAGCAGGTTGGTGAGAAAGCCCATGCGAAACAGCTTGCCCGGCGGATCGGCCGGCAGCGCGCGCGCCTCGAAGGGCGCATTGCCGCCGGGCTTGACCGCCTGCCACGCGAGCCACAGCAGGTAGGCCGCGCCGGCCATGCGGATCGCGTCGAACGCCAGCGGCACGGCCAGCAGCAGCGCGGTGAGGCCGAGCGCCGCCGCGAACAGGTGCACCAGGAACGCCATCAGCACGCCGCCCAGCGAGATGAGCCCGGCGCGCCGGCCCTGGATCAGCGTGCGCGAGACGCAATAGATCATGTTCGGCCCCGGCGTGAGCGCCAGCAGCAGAGAGGCCAGGGCGAACCAGGCGATTTCGGTGAGGCTCAGCATGGTCAGAGTCCTTTGGATTCGAGCGTGACGGGGCCGCGCGGCGTGTCGAGCACGGCCACGAGGTTGGGCGGGCCGGCATCGACCGGCATGCCGCTCATGCCGATGGCCGACAGCGCGGCCGCCAGCGCCGGGGCGCGCGGGTGCGCGGCACGCAGCGCGCGCATCGCCAGGCCCGACTTGGGCATGGCGTCGGTGGGGTGCACGGGTCCCCACTGGATCAGCGTGGGCAGCGCGCCGTAGAAGAGGCGCTGGCCGTCGTCGCGCAGCGTGATCTGCCACTCGAGCCGGCCGGCCGGCGTGTCGCGCGAGGCGGCGACCAGGTGGCCGCGGTCGATGTGGGCGTGCTCCTCGTGCGCCAGGGCGTGGGTGGCCGCCTGCGCGTCGGGCACGCGGGCCACGAAGTGGATCAGCCGCGGGCCGCGCTGCGCGAGCGCGGCCTGCAAGGCGGCGTCGTCGAGGTCGAACCAGCGGTGTGTCCTGGGGCGCGACGGCCGCTTGCCGGGCTCGATGGCGATGATCTCGAGGTAGGCCGCCGGAAAGGCGTCGCTCGCGATGTTCAGCAGCCGGTTGTGCGTGCCCATCAGCGGGTGCGCGCCGCCCGGCCCCGGCGCGACGCCGAGGGTGGCTTCGCACCACGCCACGCCCTCGTCGAGCGAGGCCGCGGCAATCACGAGGTGGTCGAGCTGCGCGTGCATGGTGCGGTGGTTTCCTTGTGGTGGCTGGCGGGCTGGCGGGCTGGTGGGCTTGGTTTGTGGCCTACAGCGTGACGTGGCCGTCGACGCAGGTCACGGCGTCGCCGCCGACCCAGATCCGTCCTTCGGCGTCGCGCTCGATGTACACGCGGCCCGCGCGGCCCAGGCACTGGCCCTGCGCGGCGAGGTAGCGCTCGGGCATGTGGCCGTCGGCGATCAGCCATTCGGCCAGGCTCGCGTTCAGGCTGCCGGTGACGGGGTCTTCCTGCACGCCGATGGGTTCGGCGAAGGCGCGCACCTCGAGGTCGATCTTCGCGCCGTCGTCGTTGGGCGTGGCGGGGCGGTTGCCGAAGGCGCGCGCCTCGCGGTTCGAGCGGCCGATGAGCAGCGAGGTGTCGTGCGCCGCGGGCACGCCCGCCACGCCGGCCTTCACGCCGAGCTCCTTCAGCGCGCGGTGGTCGGGCTGCAGCGCGAGCACGGCGTCGGCGTCGTTCAGCAGCAGGCCGAACCAGACCGGGCCGTTGTCCAGCACCTGCGCCGCAATGACCTGCTGCGCCTTCAGGCCCAGCGCGCCGGCCACCTTGGCCAGCAGCGCGGGGCTGGGGGCGCTGCGCTTGAGAGGCGGCGCGGCGAAGGCCAGGCGGCTGCCCTCGCGCCGCAGCGGCACCAGGCCGGCGCCGCACTGCTGCACCACCTGGCCCGCGGCCTTGGGCTTGCCGCCGGCCTGCAGCCACGCATGGCAGCTGCCGATGGTCGGATGGCCGGCAAAGGGCAGCTCGCCGCCGGGCGTGAAGATGCGCACGCGGTAGTCGGCGCCCGGGTCGGTCGGCGGCAGCAGGAAGGTGGTCTCGGACAGGTTGGTCCACTGCGCGAAGCGCTGCATGGCGGCGTCGTCGAGGTCCTGGCCGTCGATCACCACCGCGAGCGGGTTGCCGTAGTAGGCGGTGGCGGTGAAGACGTCGACTTGCTTGAAGGGGCGGGATTTCATCGGGATCATTCGAGGGAAAGGTCGAGCACGCCGCGCGTGCCCGGGCGGGACAGCAGTTCCGAATACCAGCGCTCGAGGTTCGGCCAGTTCGGCCGGCGGTATTCGGCGCCGGGCAGGCCGAACCAGCGGTGCGCTTCGCAGCCGATCGGGATGTCGGCCATGGTGAAGCGGTCGCCGCCGATGTAGGCGTGCTTGGCGAGGTGCGCGTCGAGCATGGCGAACAGCGCCTCGCTCTCGCGCACCGAGGCGTCGATGAGCGCGAACTGGCGCTCCGCCGGCGGCGTGCGCACCCACTGGACGAAGGCGTCGCGGCTCGCGCGGTTGAGCGAGGTCTGCTGCCAGTCCATCCAGCGCTCGGCGTCGAAGCGCGCGGGCAGCTCGCTCGGGTAGAAGTTGCCGTGCGAGTGCCTGGCGCAGAGGTAGCGCACGATCACGTTCGACTCCCACAGCACGACCCGCTCGGCGCCTTCGCCGTCGTCGATGGCGGGCACCATGGCGTTCGGGTTCAGCGCAAGGTATTCGGGCGTCTGCACCACGCCGAACTTGCCGCCGGCCTCGGTGCGCTGGAAGTCGAGCCCGAGCTCCTGCGCGCACCACACCACCTTGCGGACGTTGATCGAGCTGATGCGGCCCCAGATGTTGAGCATGGACAGTTTTCCTTTTCTTTATGGATTCGTTGCGTCGACTTACGCCGCCATGACGCGCGCGGTGCCCGACACGCGGATGGAGCTGCCGGCCGTGGGCGAAATGTCGGCATGCAGCTTCGACAGCATGCCCATGTCTTCACCCTGCACCACGTCGATGGCGCCGCCGTGCGGCCACGCGAGGTCGCGCAGGTAGCCGGCCAGTGCCGCCGTGGCGGCGCCGGTCGCGGGGTCTTCGTAGACACCGCCGGACGCGAAGGGGTTGCGCGTGTGGAACAGCCGGGGGGTCTCGGCATGCACGAGGACCATGGTGGCGAGCCCGGCACCGGTCATGAGCTTGCGGCCGGCCTCGAAGTCGTAGGCCATGGCGGCCAGCCTGGCGCGGCTTTTCAGCGCCAGCACCACGTGGTCGGCGCCGCCGTGGATCAGCGCGAGGGGAATGCGCGGGTCGAGGTCGTCGGGGGTCAGCGCGAACAGGCCCATGGCGGCGGCGGTCATTTCGGGCGTGGCCGCGGCGCTGCGCGTGGGCGGCGACTGCAGTGCCGCCGTGATCACGCCGCCGTCGCGCCGGCCCTCGACCGTGATCTGCGCGTGGTTGATGGTCAGCGGGAACACGCCGTCGCCGTGCTGCATTGCGAGCGCGGCGCCCAGCGCGATCGTCGCGTGGCCGCAGAACGGCACTTCGGACTGCGGCGAGAAGTAGCGCACGCGCCAGCCGCTGGCGTCGCCACCGTCGTCTTTGATGCGCGTGGCAAACACGGATTCGGAAAAGCCGACTTCCGTGGCGGTGGCCTGCATCTGCGCCACCGTGGGCAGTGCGTCCGCGATGACGACGCCGGCGGGGTTGCCGCCCGTCTCGCCATGGGAGAAGGCTGCGATCTTCAGAACGTTCATGGGCGCCTTTTCAGCGGGGAGAGCTGGGAGAGGGTCGGTCGAGAAAGAGCAGGCGCACGGCCAGCCCCAGCATCACGGCGGCCAGCAGGCCGCTCTGGAAGCGCGCCGCGCCGGGGCGCTCGTGCAGCCAGCGGCCGACCTGCCCGCTGCACGCGCCCAGCAATGTGTTGAACGCCAGCGCGGCCATCGACAGCACCACGCCGAGCTGCACCAGCTGCAGCGGCACGCTGCCGCGCGAGGGGTCGACGAACTGCGGCAGGAACACCATGAAGAACAGCAGCGCCTTCGGGTTGACCAGGTTGTTCAGCAGCGCCATGCGCACGATGCGCCCGAAGCCGGCCGGCCTGGCCTGCGCACCCGCGCGAAGCCCGCCGCCATGGCGCAAGGCCTGCACCGCGAGCCACACCAGGTACAGCGCGCCCGCATAGCGCAGCAGGTCGAACGACGGCGGCCAGGCCGCCACCAGCGCGGTGACGCCGGTGGCCGCGAACAGCGTGTGCACCAGGTCGGCCGCCGAGATGCCCAGCGCCGCCGCAAAGCCGCCGCGCGGGCCGTGGGCCACGCCGTGCGACAGCACGAACGCCATGTTCGGGCCCGGCGACAGGAACAGCGCCAGCACCGCGAGCAGGAAGAGCGAAAGTGTGGCGAGGCCGATCAAGGAAGGCTCCTGGCGTGGGGCGTGATTCGCTGTGGTCGAACTCAGATCTGCGCGGCAGCCAGCTGCTTGTCGCCCAGCAGCACCAGCTCCTCGCGCAGCGTCTGCGCGAGCGCGGCGATGGCGATGTCGATCTGCTCGACGCTGGCCGTCACGAACGACAGGCGCAGCGTGCGTGGGTCGCCTTCGCCGGCGTAGAACGGCGCGCCGGGCACGAAGGCCACGTTGCGCTCCACCGCCTTGGGCAGCAGCGTGACGGTGTCCACGCCCTCGGGCAGGCGCGCCCACAGGAACATGCCGCCCTTGGGCGCGTTGAACTTCACATCCAGGCCCTTCATCTCGCGCTGGAGCGCGGCGATCATGGCGTCGCGCTGGCTCTTGTAGAGCGCGCGGATGGTGGGCACGTGGCGGTCCAGGAAGCCGTCCTTCATGACCGACGACACCATGCGCTGCGTGAAGATGGGCGTGTGCAGGTCGACGGCCTGCTTGGCCTGCAGCAGCTTCGGGTAGATCGACTTGGGCGCCACCAGGAAGCCCAGGCGCAGGCCGGGGGCCAGCACCTTGGAGAACGAGCCCAGGTAGATCACGCCTTCGGGGTTGCGCGCGGCCAGCGGCAGCGGCGGGGCTTCGTCGAACCAGAGCTCGCCGTAGGGGTTGTCCTCGACGATCGGCAGGTTCGCGGCGGCAGCGGCGGCCGACACGGCGGCGCGGCGCTCCTCGGTCATGGTACGGCCGGTGGGGTTCTGGAAGTTGGGCAGCAGGTACACGAAGCGTGCGTCCTTGGCCTTGGCCACGAGGTCCTCGACCACCACGCCGTCGTCGTCGCTGGCCACGCCCACGGGGTGCGGCTCCATCGGGCCGAAGGCCTGCAGCGCGCCCAGGTAGGTGGGGGTCTCCACCAGCACCTTGCTGCCCGGGTCGATCAGCACCTTGGCCACCAGGTCGAGGCCTTGCTGCGAGCCGGTGGTGATGAGCACCTGCGAGGGGTCGACGTTCCACGGCAGCATGTCGGCCACGGCCTGGCGCAGCGGCGCGTAGCCTTCGCTGGCGGCGTATTGCAGGGCGGCCTGGCCGTCGGTGTGCAGCACTTCGGCGCAGGCGTCGGCGAAGGCCTGGATCGGGAAGGTCTTGGGCGAGGGCAGGCCGCCGGCCAGGCTGATGATGCCGGGGCGCTCGGTGACCTTGAGGATTTCACGCAGCACCGAGGGGTTCATCTTTGCGGCGCGGGCGGCGAGTGTCCAGTTCATGAGGGTCTTCTTTCAGGCGGTGAGGTGAGAGTCGGGTAGGAGCGTACAGGCGGATCGCGAAGGCCGGTCCGCTTGGAGGCCGCCACGGTACACAACCTGGATTTTGTTGCTGTCCGGGTCGCGCAGGCAGGCGCCGTAATAGCCCTGGCCGTAGCGTGGGCGGGGGCCCGGCGCGCCTTCGTCGAGGCCGCCGTGGCGCAGGGCCGCCTCGTGGGCGGCGGCTACGGCAACGGGCGAGGCCGCGTCGAACGCGACCATGCTGCCGTTGCCGGCGCTGGCGGGTTCACCGTCCAGCGGGTTGTGCACATGGAAGCGCGGGAGCGCGTGCCCTGGCGCGGTCCGGCAGGCGGCCTCGGGGCCGGCGTCGGGCACGACGGGGCGGCGCGCCAGGCCCAGCGGCGCCGGCACGGCGTCGCAGGAGGTGTCGCAGAAGGCGTCGCAGAAGGCGGCGGCGCGCGGCAGGTCGGTGCTGCCGACGGTGACGTGGCTGAACATCAGCCTCTCCTGGGCGCGGCGGTGCCTGCGCTTGAGGAGGCAGGGGAGGCGCTGTTGGCCGCCGGCTGCGACAGGCGCTTGCCGATCACCACCGTGGCCACCACGGCAATGGCGAAGCCCAGCGTCACCAGGTCCAGCGGCTCGCCCAGGATCGGGATCGACGCCAGGATCGACAGGAAGGGCTGCAGCAGCTGCGTCTGGCTCACGCGCAGCGCGCCGCCCAGGGCCAGGCCGCGGTACCAGGCGAAGAAGCCGATCCACATCGAGAACATGCCCACGTACACGAAGCCCAGCCACGACGAGGTGGCCACCGGCTGCGTCGGCCACAGCGCCAGCGTGGCCGGCAGCGTGAACGGCAGCGCCATCACGCAGACCCAGCAGATCACGCGCTCGGCGCCCAGCGACGGCGTGACCTGCGCGCCGTAGATGTAGCCGAACGAGGCCGCGATCACCGCGCCCACCAGCAGCAGGTCGGCCCACTCGAAGCCGAAGCCATGCCCGGTCTGGCTCGCGCGCAGCACCGAGAACACCACCACCAGCAAGCTGCCCGCGACGGCGCACAGCCAGAAGCCCAGCCGCGCGCGCTGGTGCAGCACCCAGGCCGCGACGGCGGCCGTGACCAGCGGCAGCAGCGCCGTCACCACCGCCGCGTGGCTGGCCGTGACCACGCGCAGCGCATAGGCCAGCAGCAGCGGAAAGCCGATGCAGTTGCCCAGCACCGCCACGCCCAGCGACTTCCACTGGTGCGGCGCCGGCCGCGGCGAACGCGTCACCAGCAGGAAGATGGCCGACAGCACGCCCGCCAGCGCCGCGCGCCCGAGCGTCACGAACCACGGCGAGAGCTGGGGCGCCTCCTGCGAGCCGGTGGCCAGGCGCGTCATGGGCAGCGTGATGGCGAACATGGCCACCCCGACCACGCCGAGCCACATGCCCAGCGTCTCGTCCTTGATGTCGAGCTTCATACGCTCACCATCCACCACGCGGTGAGCACCAGCACCAGGCCCATGGCGCGGTTGAACCACAGCAGCCGCGCGCCCTTGGTGAGCCAGTCGCGCAGCAGCGCGCCGACCAGCGCATAGGCGAAGTTGCTGGCGAAGGCGTAGACCAGCATCACCGGCGCGACGATGGCGAAGCGGCCGAGCGCGTCAGGCTGGCCGGCGATCCAGCCCGCCACCAGCGTGAGCGCCAGCAGCCAGGCCTTGATGTTCACGAACTGCAGCATCACGCCCTGGCCGAAGCCGACCGACAGGCTCGCGCCGTCGGCCTTGCCGAGGGTGCCGCTGCCGCTGAGCTTGTAGGCGAGCCACAGCAGGTAGCCGATGCCCAGCGCCTTGATGGCCACCCGCAGCGCGGGCACCGCGACCACCAGCGCGCCGATGCCGGCGGCGCTCAGCGCCAGCAGCAAGGTCCAGCCGATGGGCACGGCGAGCACGAAGCGCATCGCGCGCGGCAGGCCGCCGTTGGCCGCCAGGGCGGTCGAGAGCGTGGTGTTGGGTCCGGGCGAGAAGCTCATCGCCGTGGCCAGCACCAGCAGCGCGGTGAATTCTTGCCAGTTCATGACACACACTCTAAACTTGCGACCATTACAGTGCCAGTACAGATAGTCGAACAATCACGGAATCTGTATTGGTCAATCCTGCGGCACAGAGCCCACAAGGCTTTTCCGGAGCACTTGAACGCATGCTGACACGCACCTCCACCCAGTCGCTCACCGGGCAATTGGCCGACCGTCTTGCCGAACGCATCCGCACGCGGCTGCTGCCGCCCGGCGCCCGCCTGCCCTCGGTGCGCGAGTGCGCGCGGCAGCAGGGCGTGAGCCCGTACACCGTGGTGGCGGCCTACGACCAGTTGCTGGCGCAGGGGCTGGTCGAGGCGCGGCGGCAGCGCGGCTTCTATGTGCGGGACTCGGCGCCGATACAGGAGGGCCGTTCGAACAACGGCGCCGACCCCGGCGGCGTGAGCGGCATGCCGGCGGCGATGGCCGTGCAGATGATGGCCTCGCGCGTGCCGGCCGACGCCAGCTCGCTGATCCGCAGCATGTTCCACCGCCCGAGCGACAAGCCGCAGCCCGGCATGGGCGTGTTCCCGCCGGACTGGATGGCGTCGACCTTCATGCCCACGGCCGTGCGCCGCATGACCAGCACGGCCGCGCTGCAGGAGCTGTCGCTGCAGTACGGCGAGCCGTCGGGCGACATGAGCCTGCGGCGCAGCCTGTCGCAGAAGCTGGTGGGCATCAACGTGCCGGCCTCGCCCGACCAGATCGTGACCACCATCGGCGCCACGCATGCGCTGGACATCGTGAGCCGCACGCTGCTGCGCGCGGGCGACCCGGTGATGGTCGAGGAGCCGGGCTGGGCGCTGGAGTTTGCGCGGCTGGAAGCGCTGGGCATGCGCATCCTGCCGGTGCCGCGGCGCGCCGACGGGCCCGACCTGGAGGTGATGGCGCAGTACTGCGCGCTGCACCAGCCGAAGCTGTTCGTGAGCGTGAGCGTGCTGCACAATCCGACCGGCTACAGCCTCACGCCGGGTAGCGCGCACCGCGTGCTCCAGCTGGCCAACGCGCACGACTTCCACATCGTCGAGGACGACACCTACAGCCACCTCGCGCCCGAGCACGCCACGCGGCTGAGCGCGCTCGACGGGCTGCAGCGCACCATCTACGTGAGCGGCTTCGCGAAGATCATCGCGCCCAACTGGCGCATCGGCTTCCTGGCCGCGGCGCCCGCGCTGAAGGAGCGGCTGCTCGAAACCAAGCTGCTGGCCACGCTGACCTCGCCCACGCTGTTCGAGCGGGCCTTGTCGTGGTGCATCGACCAGGGGCAGCTGCGCCGGCATTCGGAGCGCGTGCGCATCCGGCTCGACGGCGCGCGCGGGCGCTCGGTGAAGCTGGCCATCGCGCACGGCTGCACCTTCGCGTCGGAGCCGGCGGGGCTGTTCGGCTGGGTCGACACCGGCGTGGACACCGACGCGCTCACGCAGCGCATGCTCGACCAGGGCTACCTGCTGGCGCCGGGCTCGCTGTTCCATGCGCGCCGCCCGCCCAGCACGATGATGCGGATCAACTTCGCGACCTCGCAGGACGCGACCTTCTGGAAAGTCTTCAGCAAGGTGCGCGGCGAGCTCTGACGGCCGCGAAAACCCCGGGGCCTTGGAGTAAGCTGGCAACACAAGAAAACCCACCCCGGAGACCTGCCGCATGAGCAACACCAGCAAGCCCTTCGACTTCAGCCAATTCGTTCCCGGATTCGACTTCCTGAAGAACCTTGCCGGCGGTGCCGCCGCAGGCGCCGGCACCGGCTCGGTGCCCGGCATTCCCAGCCTGGCGAGCTGGGTGGCGCCCACGCTGAGCGTGGAAGAAGTCGACAAGCGCATCCAGGAACTCAAGACCGTGCAGTACTGGCTCGAGCAGAACGGCCATGCGCTGAAGGCGACGATCCAGGCGCTCGAGGTGCAGAAGATGACCTTGTCGACACTGCGCGGCATGAACGTGCGCATGGAAGACATCGCCAGCGCGTTCACCAAGCAGGCGAGCGCGATGGCGCCGGCGCCCGCCGCGCCGGAGCCCGAGGAGGTCGAAGAGGTCGAGGAATTCGAAGAGGTCGAGGACGAGGCGCCCGAAGAGGAAACGCCCGCGCCGAAGAAGCCGCGCGCCAGGGCGTCGGCCGGTGCCAAGGCCGGCGGCGCCGGCGTGGTCGACCCGATGCAATGGTGGGGCTCGCTCACCGAGCAGTTCCAGCAGATCGCCAGTTCGGCGCTGCAGGACGCGGCCCAGCTGAAGGTGCCCGCCATGGCGCAGCCGCTGGCCGACGTGGTCGGCCAGGCGATGGGCAGGCCCGCCGCGGCGAAGAAGGCCGCGCCAGCCAAGACCGCAGCCAGGACCGCCGCTAAGAAGGCGGCCGCCACGCCGGCCGCCAAGAAGAAGACCGCGACCGCCGCCCGCAAGCGAACCTCCGGCCGGCGCTGACGTCATACACACATATTTTCCGAAGAGAACGGGTTGGCACGCATCATGAAGTTGTTTCCCACCGGCCATGCCACCCATCCGCAATGGCGCATGGCGGCCGGCCTCGTGCTGGCCCAGTTGCGTGCGCAGATGGCACTGCCCGACTACGCGTCGTCGCCGACGCTCGGGCTGCTCTACATCACCGACCACTATGCGAGCGACGCGCAGGACATCCTCGACCACCTGAGCGCCGAGCTGCCCGAGGTCACCGACTGGTCGGGCACCGTCGGCATCGGCGTGTCGGCCAACAACGCCGAGTATTTCGACGAGCCCGGCATCAGCCTGATGCTGTGCGCGCTGCCCAGCGACCAGTACCGCGTGTTCTCGGGCGTGGCGCCGCTGGGCAACTCGGAAATGAGCGGCTTCGAGGCGCACACCGCGCTGGTCCACGCCGACCCCGCAACGCCCGACCTGGCCGAGCTGATCGGCGAGATGGCCGGGCGCACCGACACTGGCTACCTGTTCGGCGGCCTGACCTCGGGCCGCGGCAGCGCGCTGCAGTTCGCGATCGGCGGCAACGGCAACATCCGCGGCCACGGCGCGGCGGGCGGCGTGTTCTCGGGCGGCTTGTCGGGCGTGGTGTTCGGCGAGGGCGTGCGGCTGGTGTCGCGCGTCACGCAGGGCTGCCAGCCGCTGCGCTCGGGGGCGGGGCGCCAGCGCGAGATCACCGAGGCCGACGGCAACCTGCTGCTCAGGCTCGACGGCGAACCGGCGCTCGACGTGCTGCTGGCCGACCTGCAGGTGTCGCTCGAGCGGCCGCAGGAAGCCATCGACGCCGTGCGCAACACGCTGGTCGGTCTGGCCGACGCGGGCAGCGACGGCATCCGCCGCACCGGCGACCTGGGGGCCGACGTGCTGGTGCGCCACATCATCGGCCTGGACCCCACGCGGCGCGGCATCGCCATTGCCGACACCGCCGAGGCCGGCATGCGGCTGACCTTCTGCCGCCGCAACGCGCAGGCCGCCCGGGCCGACCTGATGCGCATCTGCGCGGAAATCCGTGAAGAGCTGGAGCCCGAAGAACAGACGCTGGCCACCGCGCGCGCCGTGGCCGCCGGCGAGGCCGAGGCGGCGCCGCACCCGGCGCGGCGCATTGCCGGCGCGGTGTACGTGAGCTGCTCCGGCCGCGGCGGACCGCACTTCGGCGCGCCGGGCGCCGAGCTGCAGATCGTGCGGCACGCGCTGGGCGATGTGCCGTTGGTCGGCTTCTTTGCCGCGGGTGAAATCGCCCGGCACCACCTGTATGGCTATACCGGGGTGCTGACGGTGTTCACCAGCAACGACTGAAGCGAACGCCGCAGTCCGGTCACCAAGCCATCAGGCGGTCAGGCCGGCTGCAGCACGCGCGGCTGCGGTGCCGGCATGCCGGTGAACGCGAAATCGACCTCGGGCGCCAGCCCGCTCACGATGCGCGCGATCGACTTGCCCGAGCCGCAGGCGTGGGTCCAGCCGAGCGTGCCGTGGCCGGTGTTGAGGAACAGGTTCTGCAGCTTCGTCTTGCCGATCAGCGGCACGTTGCTCGGCGTGGCGGGGCGCAGGCCGGTCCAGAACTGGGCCTGCGTGGTGTCGCCGGCGCCGGGGAACAGCGCTTCGACGCGGCGCACGATGGCTTCGCAGCGCACCTGGTTCAGGTCGCGGTCGTAGCCGTTGAGCTCGGCCGTGCCGGCGATGCGCAGGCGGTCGCCGGACTCGGACGTGTAGCGCGAGAACACCAGCTTGAACTCGTCGTCGGTCAGCGAGACCTGGTGGGCCTTGGAGGCGTCTTTCACGGGCAGCGTCACCGAATAGCCCTTGGCCGGGTAGATCGGCAGCCGGATGCCCAGCGGCGCCGCGAGCAGCGGGCTCAGCGAGCCCATCGCCATCACGAACGCGTCGCCGCGGATGCGCTGGAAGCGGCCTTCGTTGTCGGTGGCTTCGACGTGGTCGATCTTGCCGCCGGCTTCGCGCAGCGCGGTGATGGTGTGGCTCATCAGGAACTTCACGCCGGCCGCCGCCGCGAGCTTGCAGAGTTCGCGCGCGAAGCGGTTGGCGTCGCCGGATTCGTCTTCGGCCGTGAAGGTGGCGCCGGCCAGCTTCGGGCGGATGTGGGCGAGGGCGGGCTCGATCTTCACGGCCTCGTCGGCCGAGATGACCTGGCGCTCGCAGCCCAGGGCGCGCATCTGCTCGGCGGGGGCAAGGGCGCCGTCGAATTCCTTCTGCGTCGTATAGAAGTGCAGGATGCCCTGGGTGCGCTGGTCGTAGGCCAGATGGGTGTCGCGACGCAATTGCTGCAACATGTCGCGGCTGTATGTACCCAAACGAACGATCTGCTCGATGTTGTGGCGGGTGCGCGCCGGGGTGCATTCGCGCAGGAACTGCAGGCCCCAGAGCCACTGGCGCATGTCGGCGCGGATACGGAAGAGCAGCGGGGCGTCCTCCTTGCCCAGCCATTGCAGCACCTTGAGCGGTGCGCTGGGGTTGGCCCAGGGTTCGGCATGGCTGACCGAGATCTGCCCGCCGTTGGCGAAGCTGGTTTCGGCGGCGGGGGTGGCCTGCCGGTCGATCACGGTCACGTCGTGGCCGAGTTGCTGGAGGTAGTAAGCCGAGGTCACGCCGAGCAGGCCGGCGCCAAGAACGATCACGCGCATTTCAAGTACCTTTGAGGTTGCAGCGCTTGAACGACGGGCGTGGTGTGCTATTGAATCAATAGCAGGCAACCGGACGGCCGTGTCCAAGTTGCCGCTCCCCCTGTCCTCGGTACCTGAGAGATTCACCCGCTGCGCCCGCAGCGGGTTTGCTCCTTCGGTGCGTCACGGCCATGAAATGGCGTGGCGGCTCTCCAGACGGCGTTTCAGTTGATGCAGTACTGACCCCTTGCCGAAATCCTCCATCGGGACTTCGTCGGGCCGACCTGAGCGTTTATGGGAGTTTGCGCCTTCGGTAGGGCCACCGGGGTGGCCCGCTCTCCTGCAGTGGGCGCGATTGTAGGCGGGGGCTGCGTGGCTGCCAACCCGCCGGTTTTTGGGCGCCGGGCCGATGGGATAATGGCCGGTTGATCATTCGTGATTTGCCGCAGGGCGAGTTTTCACAACATAAAAGGGACCCCATGATCCTGGTTACCGGCGGCGCCGGCTTCATTGGCGCCAATTTCGTACTCGACTGGATCGCGAACAGCGACGAGCCGGTCGTGAACCTCGACAAACTGACCTACGCGGGCAACCTCGAGACCCTCGCGTCGCTCAAGGGCAACCCGAAGCACATCTTCGTGCAGGGCGACATCGGCGACAGCGCACTGATCGACCGCCTGCTGGCCGAGCACAAGCCGCGCGCCGTCGTGAACTTCGCCGCGGAATCGCACGTCGATCGCTCGATCCACGGCCCCGAGGATTTCGTGCAGACCAACGTGCTCGGCACCTTCCGCCTGCTCGAATCCGTGCGCGGCTTCTGGAGCGCGCTGCCGGCCGACGAGAAGACCGCCTTCCGCTTCCTGCACGTGTCGACCGACGAGGTCTACGGCTCGCTCTCGAAGACCGACCCCGCCTTCACCGAAGAACACAAGTACGAGCCCAACAGCCCGTACTCGGCCAGCAAGGCCGCCAGCGACCACCTCGTGCGCGCCTGGCACCACACCTACGGCCTGCCCGTGCTGACCACGAACTGCTCGAACAACTACGGCCCGTTCCACTTCCCCGAGAAGCTGATCCCGCTGATGATCGTCAACGCGCTGGCCGGCAAGAACCTGCCCGTGTACGGTGACGGCATGCAGGTGCGCGACTGGCTCTATGTGAAAGACCACTGCAGCGCCGTTCGCCGCGTGCTCGAAGCGGGCAGGCTGGGCGAGACCTACAACGTGGGCGGCTGGAACGAGAAGCCCAACATCGAGATCGTCAACACCGTGTGTGCGCTGCTCGACGAGCTGCGCCCCCGCGCCGACGGCAAGCCGTACAAGGAGCAGATCGCCTACGTCACGGACCGCCCGGGCCATGACCGCCGCTACGCCATCGACGCGCGCAAGCTCGAGCGCGAACTCGGCTGGAAGCCCGCTGAAACCTTCGACACCGGCATCCGCAAGACCGTCGAGTGGTACCTGGCGAACAGCGAGTGGGTGAGCAACGTGCAGAGCGGCGCCTACCGCGAATGGGTCGAGAAGCAATACGACGACGCAAAGGCCGCCACATGAAGCTGCTGCTGCTGGGCAAGGGCGGACAGGTCGGCTGGGAATTGCAGCGCAGCCTGGCGCCGCTCGGCGAACTGGTTGCGCTCGATTTCGACAGCACGGATTTCCGCGCCGACTTCAGCCGCCCCGAGCAGCTGGCCGACACGGTGCTGAAGGTGCGCCCCGACGTCATCGTGAACGCCGCTGCGCACACGGCCGTCGACAAGGCCGAGAGCGAGCCCGAGTTCGCGCGCAAGCTCAACGCCACGTCGCCCGGCGTCGTGGCCGAAGCGGCCCAGCAGATCGGTGCGCTGATGGTGCATTACTCGACCGACTACGTCTTCGACGGCAGCGGCAGCAAGCCCTGGAAGGAAGACGACGCGACGGGTCCGCTCAGCGTGTACGGCCAGACCAAGCTCGAAGGCGAACAACTGGTGGCGCAGAACTGCGCGAAGCACCTGATCTTTCGTACGAGCTGGGTGTACGCGGCGCGCGGCGGCAACTTCGCCAAGACCATGCTGCGGATCGCCAAGGAGCGCGACAAGCTGACCGTCATCGACGACCAGTTCGGCGCGCCGACCGGAGCGGAGCTACTGGCCGACGTGACGGCGCATGCCATTCGCGCGACGTTGCAGGACCCTTCCAAGGCGGGTCTGTATCACGCGATCGCCGGCGGCGAGACCACCTGGTACGGCTATGCGCGCTTCGTGCTCGAGATGGCGCAGCAGGCGGGTGTCGAGCTCAGGGCCGGGCCGCAGGCCGTCGAACCGGTGCCGACCAGCGCGTTCCCCACGCCGGCGAAGCGCCCGCACAACTCGCGCCTGGACACCACCAAATTGCAGACCACTTTCGGCCTGCGCCTGCCGCCGTGGCAGGAAGGCGTCGCGCGCATGCTGCGCGAGACCCTGTGAACTCTCACGAGAAGAAAAACATGACCAAGACAACGCAACGCAAGGGCATCATCCTGGCCGGTGGTTCGGGCACGCGGCTGCATCCGGCCACACTGGCAATGAGCAAGCAGCTCCTGCCGGTTTACGACAAGCCGATGATCTATTACCCCCTGAGCACGCTGATGCTCGGCGGCATGCGCGACATCCTGATCATCAGCACGCCACAGGACACGCCCCGATTCCAGCAGTTGCTGGGTGACGGCAGCCAGTGGGGCATCAACCTGCAGTACGCGGTGCAGCCGAGTCCGGACGGGCTGGCGCAAGCGTTCATCATCGGCGACGAGTTCGTGGGCAATTCGCCCAGCGCGCTGGTGCTGGGCGACAACATCTTCTACGGCCATGACCTCGTGAATCTGCTCTCGGCAGCCGATACCAAGCAGTCGGGCGCTACCGTGTTTGCGTACCACGTGCAGGACCCCGAGCGCTATGGTGTGGTCGCGTTCGATGCGAAGGGCAAGGCCAGCAGCATCGAAGAAAAGCCGTTGAAGCCGAAGAGCAACTATGCGGTGACGGGGCTCTACTTCTACGACAACCAGGTGGTGGACATTGCGAAGGCAGTGAAGCCGAGCGAGCGCGGCGAACTCGAGATCACCGCAGTCAATCAAGCGTACCTGGACTTGAATCAGTTGAACGTGCAGATCATGCAGCGCGGCTATGCGTGGCTCGATACCGGCACGCACGACAGCCTGCTGGAAGCCGGCCAGTTCATCGCGACGCTGGAACATCGCCAGGGTTTGAAGATCGCCTGCCCCGAAGAGATTTCGTGGCGCAATGGATTCATCACCAGCGAACAGCTTGAAAAGCTGGCCGCGCCGCTCGAAAAAAGTGGCTACGGTAAATACCTCAAGCACCTTTTGAGCGATGAGGTGCGCTCATGAAGGTCACACCGACAGCAATTCCAGATGTGCTCGTCATCGAGCCCAAGGTGTTCGGAGACGCGCGCGGTTTCTTTTTCGAGAGCTTCAACCAGAAGGCCTTCGACGAAGCCGTGGGGAAGCATGTCGAATTCGTGCAGGACAACCATTCGCGCTCGGCGAAGGGCGTGCTGCGGGGTTTGCACTACCAAATCCAGCAGCCACAAGGCAAATTGGTGCGGGTTGTGCATGGGGCAGTATTCGATGTGGCGGTTGATATCCGCAGGTCTTCGCCCACTTTCGGTAAGTGGGTCGGCGTGGAATTGAGCGAGGAAAATCACAGGCAGTTGTGGGTGCCTGAAGGTTTTGCGCACGGATTTTTCGTGATCAGCGATACCGCGGAGTTTCTCTATAAAACTTCCGACTACTATGCGCCCGCCCATGAACGGGCCATTCTGTGGAATGACGCATCTTTGGCGATCGATTGGCCGTCTATTGGGGTTGCCCCTCAATTGTCGGCAAAAGACGCCGTAGCTTCCGCACTGGCCTCCGCAGACGTATTTGATTGAATGAAATGAAGCGCGATGGGGCTAGGATGGCTCGATGCGCTTCATTCAGAAAGCTGTCGATGCATTTCGTCCCTTGGCGGACCCTTCGCATCGGTCGATTCCCGTCGGATTGCGTCCGGCACGTCGGCAATGGACTTTCGACCTCGCCCCTTTGACTGGCGAAAGCGCACTTTCGGGCATCTGCCCGGTTTGCGGGAAACGCGCGAAATTCGACGAATTCACCGATAACCCGCGTGAGTCAGGCCGTTGTTCGAATTGCCAGTCTTTCAATCGGCAGCGTCAGATGGCTCATGCCATTCGAAAGCAATGCGGCCTTCCGAAGGCGGGGCCGTTGCGTTTCCCCGAAGGATTCGTCATCTACAACACGGAGACTACCGCTTCTCTGCACTTGCAGTTATTGCAAACGCCAGGTTACCTGTGTTCGGAGTACTTCGGTGACGAGTACGAACCCGGCCAGATGGTCGATGGTCGGCGCCATGAAGACCTGCGGCATCTTTCGTTCGAGGACAACTCGATTGATCTCGTGCTTTCCAGCGACGTCATGGAGCACATGCCGGACCCTTACGCTGCACACCTGGAAATCCTGCGTGTGCTTAAGCGTGGCGGTCGTCATATCTTCACAGTGCCTTTCGGTCCGAGCATGCAGGAGGACCAGATCCGCGCGAAGCTGGTCGACGGCGACATCGTCTACCTCGAAGAAAAGGCCTTCCACGGTGACCCTGTCCGCCCGAACGAAGGTGTGCTCGTATGGACCATCTTCGGTTTGGCCATGTTCGGCCGGCTGCGCGAATTGGGCTTTGACGTCAAAGGTTGGAATATCTTTGCGCCGAACGAAGGGGTTGTGGGGCCGTGGTCACTGGTGTTTGACGCGCGCAAGCCGATAGATCAATAGGCACCAGCGAACCACAGCGCCATGCGGTACGCCCTGAAGAGTTGCAGCAGTTAGATCTTGAATACAGAAAATGCTGCAGCCGCAGGGTACGCCGATGCGTGCGTGGTGACCCTTCGAAAGCCCGCTTGCATGATGAATGTCCAGGCGCCCGCCCCAAACTCCGTCTGCACAACCAGGTCGCCAGTCGCCGTCGACGGATCGCCATGGAAGCTCTTTTGCAGACCAGATCGATCACGCGTCATTCGACCAACAATGATGGGAGCGGTAAAGCAAAGTGCGCCGCCGGGCTTCAGGATTCGCATGCATTCCTCGAGTCCGTGAACCGGGTTGAGAACGTGTTTCAAAGTGTCCGAGTGAATTACGATATCAAAGCTGTTGTCGGGACAAGGCATCGCGTGCATATCGACTTCCGGATACTTGCCGAACGCGTAGCCTGCAAATTGTTGAAGCGTCGAGGTGAGAGTGTCTGCTTCGTTCAGTTCAAGTATTCGCAGCGGGCTGCTATTCGGCATCCGGGCCGCCTCGCGCAAGGTGCCGCGCAGGCCCACGCACGAGAGGATCGCATCCGCAAGTACGGTGGAACGAAGATTCGAGCCACAAGCGGCGCGTTGCTGCCCTGTTGACGATCGACGTAATCCGCCTCCGCAGGGGACAGTTGCCATTCATCAATCAAGCCTGGCCAGAGGATTTTTCCGGCAAATTTGCGGCCGCCACATACGCTGTAAATCATCGATGAATCCAGTTGGTCATGATGGTTGGAAAAGACGAAATGTGCAGGTGACGACATGGCGCATTCGTCGGACGAGGCCAAGCGCGCTTCAATCAGGGGGAGTCGATCGGCCAAGTCGGCAGTTTCTGCACGCACGAGCAGTTGCACACCTCCACTGACGCAAGGCCAGCCTGGCGCTCCTCGGCTCGTGAACTGGGACAATCGAATCTGTTTCGCAAGACATCTCGCAAGCGGCATGCTGCTTCAGCTTGGGGCGCACTGAGTGCTGGCGCTGTTGGTGCGCAGGGAGTCAACGGGGCGGGGCTTGACCAAGGCTTTCCAACGCTCAAAGTAGAAGAGCTTCAAGCCGGCGTTTCGCTGTTCCTGCGCGGAATGGCTGCATCGCCGTCGTAAACTACGTGAGCGCCGCTTTTGCATAAAGTGCGCTCACTTGCGGCTGGCGAATTTCGTTGTGAAAGCGACCTCTGCGGCCAGTCAAATTTTGGTCAAGATACGAGGCTGCTCCAGCATGGATTTCACCGGCGAACGATTCATTCCTACGGAAAAGGGCGAAATCCGTTACGAGCACATGCATCGGTATGGATGGGTTCAGTCGCTGTGCAAGGGGCTCAGGGTTCTGGACATCGCCTGCGGTGAAGGATACGGTTCGGCATTGTTGGCCGACACTGCCGGCTCTGTGACCGGCGTGGACATTTCGGACGAGGCAGTCAGCCACGCAAAGCAACGTTACGCATCGCGCGCCAACCTGCAATTCCTGCAAGGCAGCGCCACGTCCGTTCCGCTCGAGAGCGGCAGTGTCGACGTGGTGGTGTCTTTCGAGACGATCGAACATCTGGCGGAGCAAGAGGAAATGATGCGCGAATTGCGGCGCGTGCTGGCCCCTTCCGGCATCCTGGTCATTTCCTCGCCCAACAAGAAAGTCTATTCGGACGACCGAAACTACGTGAACGAGTTTCACGTCAAGGAGCTGTACTTCGACGAATTCGATGAGTTGCTGGGCCGCTACTTTCCAGCTCGCCGTCATTTCGCCCAGCGTTTCATCACAGCGTCCGCCTTGTTGCCCCTCGGCCAGACAGCCACGGTGTACGAGGCCTTGCTGCTGACTGGCAATGAACTCAAGGCCCGAACCAAGGCCATGGACCGCGAGATGTATTTCGTGGCCGTTTGTGCGGCCAACGAGGAACTGCTGCCAGCACTTGCGCCCAACTTGTTCCTGGATGCCGAGAGCGATCTCTATTCCGAGCAGCACGATGTGAGGCAGTGGGCCTCTGGCCTGCATCAAGAGCATTCCGAACTGCAGGCGCGCCACCTGACCCTCAACAAGGAGTTCGAGGAGCGCACAGCTTGGGCTGAATCGCTGCTTGCCGAAAATACAGTGGAGCGCAACGCGCGTTTACGGCTGGAGGCGAAGACGGCAGAACTGGCTGAACTGGCTGCGCAAACTCAGCGAGTGGTCGACCAGATCATGAACTCGCGTTCATGGCGCCTTATGGCGCCGCTGCGCTGGTTGTCACGCAGGCGGAAGGGCGGCTGACGCCGCGGCCTGGGCTCAGGCTGTGACTTTCGCAGCAGTCGCGCGCAGACGGGCGCGCCGCTTGCGACCTGCAATGAGGCACATCACCACTGCGAGCAAGCCGCATCCCGACAGTGGCAGCGTCCACATGAACGTGACTGGCCGGAAGCGAAGTTCGACCGTGTGCGTTCCCGGCGGCACGAGGATGCCCATCTGGCTGCCGTTCACGCGCAGCAGCAAAGTGCGGCCCTTGTCGATCGAGCCTCTCCATGATTCGTCGAAGAACTCGTTGAGCACCAACATCGAAGTCGTCGGGCAGCTCAGCGTGACGCGGATGCGATTGACGCGGCGGGGGATGTCTTCCTTGACATCGCAACGCGCGACCGGCACATCGCCTGTCCGTCGGGGAAGCTCGGGGATGTTCTTTTCGGCGAACAACGGCGCGCTCGTCAGATCGGCGGCTGCGATCTTCGCGGTGAAATCTCCCAGCGAATCGAAGATGCCATCGAGCGCAGTGGCCGCGTATGCGTGCGGCAGCGCAGCGGTCGTGGCTTCGTAGAGCTGCAGGCCGGCGATGTCCTCCTTGTGCTCGTAGCCCTGCAGCGCCTCGGGCGCGCATTTGTCGCATACGAGGTACTTCGCGCCTAACGACTGGAAATAGTTTGGGGTGCGCGGCCCATGGTAATAGAGCTCATCGAACTGCTGTTTCGGCGCGGGATTGAAGTAGGCGTTGAGCGTGCGGATGCCCTTGTACGACGCCAGCATCGAGGCCATCTGCTTGTCGATCTTGCCGTCGAAGATCACGCGCCAGTCGTGTGCCGGGTCGAGCACGAGCAGCCTGTCGAGCACGCGATCAAGCTCGCGACCGCCATCCGTGTTGTATTTGCTGGCAGTCGTCGACGTCGGCGTCCAGAGGATCTGTGCACCCAGGAAAAAGAGGGCGGCGACGCTCCAGATCAGGGCGACAGACACGCCGGCTCGCGTGCCCGCCCGCCGGCCCAACGCGGCTGTGAGCGCAATCAATGCGACCAGCACCAGCACGGACGCCAACGTCCATGGCAGCGAGGCGATGCGCCCGATCGACAGCACCAACAGGATGATGCTGGCCACTGCAGCAATCGATAGCACGAGCAGGTAGCGGGGGCGTCGCGTTCCATCGGTGCGGCGCGATGTCACGGCTTGCCTCAATTCGTCAAGGCCCAGTGCTGCCAGGGCGGTGACCGCGAATTGGAACAGGATCAGGAAGCGGCTCGGCTCGCGGATCTTGTTGAGGATCGGAATCAGATGATTGATGTAGGCCAGGCCCAGATTGATGCCGGTCGACGAGGCGATGGCGTAGAGCGCTATGAAGAACAGCGCGCCTTTGATCCACAAGCGCCCGCGCGACGCGGCCGCCATGCATGCCAACGACAGCACGATCACGCCCACGAAGGGGTGGCCGACTGCTGCGCCTGGCGCCATGAACAGCACACCGGTCAGCGCCGCGATGGACAGTTGGTCGACCTGGAAGGCCTCAAACGGGATGTGGCCGTTGCCCGTCACCGGAGGAAACGGGCCGATCCAGCGGATCATGTGCTTGAATTCCAGCGCTGCAGGCAGGATCACCGGCGCGACGATCAACAGCGCGACGATGCCTACGCCGGTGATCTGCGCCAGCGGGTACCTAGTGTGTACCCAGCCGCCAGACAGTCCATGGCTCGCCCAGTACGCCAGCACGAACACCCCGGATACGATCACGGCGTGAATCAGCGGTTGCGCTGGCGATGCCAGCGCGAGCAGCACGATGCCGGCCAGCGCCATGGCGAAATAGCGTCGGCGGCCCGGATGTTCGAAGATGCCGACAAGGCCCGCGAGGTAGAGCGGGAACCAGGCATAGGGGGCCGTGATATTCAGCCAGGCCGCGTAGGTCAGGCTGTTGGCGCCGAATGCGAACAGGGCCGAGCCCATGAGCGCAGAAATGCGCGATGTGCCGATGACGCGCAGGAATACATAGGTGTTGATCTCGAGGATCAACAGGTGCATCAGCGTCAGCCAATGCATCGAATGAACCACTTGTTGCGGCCCATCGAACAGCGGCAATGCTGTGAAGTAGAACGGATAGAAAGGCGAAAGCTGCGGAAAGTTGTACAGCGGCAGTCCGCCTAGCACGGTCTCCATGCGCAGCGGCCATTCGCCGTGCGACAGCGAGTGCGACATCGACGAGAGCACTGTGCCGATGAAGAACTCGTTGTCCATCAGCAGTGAGAACGAGCGATTCGGGTCGAACGCATTGCGCAGGAATATCGCCCAGAGCGCCAGGAGCGCCAGCCCCACTGCGCCCGCGTTGCGCCACTTGCTCTCAGGCCGCATCGACATTCTTGAAGACATAGAACTTGTTCATCGCATACGACGCTGCGACGTAAACCACCCCGGCCAGTATCTGGCTCAGACCTTCATGCACGTTCAGGTAACGGATCAGCACGATGAGTGCAATGAAGTTGGCCCCATAAGCGATGGCGAACACCACCACGAAACGCGCAATCTCGCCGTGGTGGCGTTGTTTGCTGCGGAAGGTGAAGTTGCGGTTGAGCAGATAGGACGTGACGAGGCCAACCGCATAGCCGATGACATTGCTGACCTCTGCAGAGAGCCCAGCGAGATACATGCACGCAAAAATGATGCAGTAGCCGAAGGCGGTGTTGAAGACGCCGACGGCCAGAAACCTCAGGAACTGGCTCATGCCGGCCGGAGTCCCCGCACCCAATATTGCCCACCCAGCGGTAGCCAGCCCAAGCCGTTTTCCATCCAGGCCAGTGCCGAGAGCTTCGGTGGAATGAACAGGCAATAGGCTGCGCCTTCCACTTTCAGCGAAGCGCCCTTGAACAATGATTTGAGTTCGGAGGGCTTGAGCAGCACCGCATCTTCGTCATAGGGGCAGTTGTCGACGATGCGGCGCGTGACCGGGTTGTATGGATTGTGTTCGAAGACGTAAAGCTCTCCACCTGGCGCGAGGCGTTGAAACAACTTGCGCGCCACTTCAGTTCGCTGGCTCGGCGGAATGTGATGAAACACGCCTGCCACGAAGATCAGGTCGACCGGCTCGCCTGCTTCGACCTGGTCTTCTTCCAGGAAGAATTCGATACCAGGGTTGTCGCGCCGCGCGATGTCCAGACTGGCCGCCGAAATATCGGAGCCTTCGATATGCGCATCGGGGAAAGCGGCGTGCAGGAAGGGAATGTTGCGGCCGATGCCGCAGCCGTATTCCAGGATGCGCTTGGGTGATCGTTTGACCAGCTTCTGCACCAGCTGAATCTTGTAGCGCGCGAAGTATTCCTCGCTGGCCGAAAAGAAGCCGGTGCTTTCTCTCAACAACTCGTTGTAGTTGTCGGTGTAGTCATCGAAATCGACCTTGTTACTCATGTGTTATCTCCTCGTCGACGATGTACCTTGGTCTGCCCTTGACCTCTTCATAGATCCCGCCGACATAGGCGCCCATGATGCCCAGCACGATGAGCTGGATGCCGCTGAACAGCAAAAGCAGCACCACCATCGTCGTCCATCCATTGGGGATGGACTGCACGAAAAAGTACTTGGCGACCGAGAGCACGATCAGCACGAAGGCCAGCAA
Organism: Variovorax sp. OK605; assembly: GCF_900115445.1. Lineage (NCBI taxonomy): Bacteria > Pseudomonadati > Pseudomonadota > Betaproteobacteria > Burkholderiales > Comamonadaceae > Variovorax > Variovorax sp. OK605. The sequence continues at coordinate 626,575 of NZ_FOWL01000003.1, read as the reverse complement.
TGCAAACAGCCCACCCACGAAGATGCTGAGCTGCAGCGGCTTGGTGCTGAACGACAGGATGCCCGCCATGGCGAGTTGGACCATGCGTGCCAGCGAGTATTTCGACTGGCCCGCAAAGCGCTTTTCGGCCACGAATTCGATGCCAGCTTGCTTGAAGCCGATCCACGAAAACAGGCCGCGAAGGAACATGCTGCGTTCCTGAAATCCAGTTGACAGCGTGCGGGCGACGCGCCGTGAGATGAGCCGAAAATCGGCCGCATTGGGATTGATGGGCACCTGCGAAATGGTGCCCAGCAATTTGTAGAAAAGATTGCCCGCCTGCTTGCGCAGGAAGCCCACGTCCTCCGTGTCGCGACGCAGGGTATAGACCACGTCGGTGCCGCGCCTGAATTCTTCGAGCAGGGTGGGAATAAGTTCGGGTGGGTGCTGCAGGTCGCTGTCCATCATGACAATCGCGTCGGCATCGAGCGCGTGCTCAATGCCGGCGAGCAGCGACATCTGATGTCCGAAACGCGAGGACAGCACAAGGACGCTGGCGCCCGTGTTTGCAGCGACCACTGAGCGCAGCACCTCCACCGTGTTGTCCGTGCACTGGTCGACAACATAGAGAATGCGCCACTCGATGTCCGGAATGGAGTCGAGCACGCCCCTCGTGCGCTCGTGAAAATGAGCGATCACATGTTCTTCATTGAAGACAGGGGTGACCACCGTCAACTTGATCTTCGTCACTTTTGGATGCTCTCCCCCAGCAGGCTCAACGTTTTGCACATGTCTGCATAGATGACCGGAACGTCATAGCCGGCGCGATTGGTCAACGCTGGAGCTTCCTGCACTGCAATGGTGGACATGCTCTGAGCGGCCAGCAATCGTTGCAACAATTCGCGCATCACGATCGGCTTGCCGCTGCCCACGTTGTAGATCTGTCCCGACGTTCCGCCGATGGCAATGGCCAGCATTTGCCGTGCGGCCTCATCGGCGTCGACATAGTCGCGCGTTGCGTTCAGCGGACCGAATTCGAACGACGAGCGTTGGCCTTTGCGGACTTCCTCGATCTGCTTCTGGACCCGGCCGATGAAGAGTCTTTCGGAAAGACCCGGTGCCTCGAGGTTGAAGAGCCGCGCGACGACCACACTCACGCCACGCAGCGCATAAAACGAGGCCAGCTGCGTTTGCCAGGATTTGCTCAACCCATAGATGGACTGAGGGTTCAAGACGTGGTCTTCCCGGATCGGGTTGTCCCCAGGCTCGACCGCACCGTATTCCGCCGCTGAGCCGACAAGCAGAACGCGCGTCTGCGGGTGCGAGTGTTCCACCAGGTCCAGCAGTCGCCGCGTCGCGTCGACATTGACCGCATAGGCCTCGTCGTAGTTGCCGGAAAAGGTCGCGGCCAGATGAAAAACGATATCAGGACGAATTTCCGCCAGCATGGCTTCGACGCGTTTGTCGTCGCGAATATCGAGTCGGTGCGCGTCGGCTTGCCGGCTCGTTTCGACGACGCGAAATGCCTGCGTCTGCCGCAACCGGGCAATGACGGCGCTCGCCAGTGCGCCTGTCGAGCCGGTGATCAGTGCTGTTTTCAAGGGCCGATGCCGAGCTTGGTTGCCAGCTCAGCGAAATTGTCGTCGGCGTATTGGTAATCGTCAGGTCGGCCGATGTCGAGCCAATAGCCATTGAAAGGCCGAATGGCAATGCGTCGCTTGTTTGCAAGGCCATCGATCATGAGATTGTCGAAGCCATAGGGCTGGCCTTTGGGCAGTTCCTCGATCACGGAGCGATTGATGCAGTAAATGCCCATGCTCACGTCGAAATCATAGGTGGGCTTTTCGCGAAATTCGGTGAGGCCGCCGTCAACGCCGGAACCCAGCACGCCGAAATCGATGCGCACTTGGCGGCGGTACGACGACACGGAAACCATATCTCGCGAGGCGACGTGAGCCTCGAAGAATTTACGGTAGTCGAGGTCGCACAGAATGTCGCCGTTCATCACCAGAAAGTTCTCCGGAAGATCGGAAATCAGGGTGAGCGGACCAATGGTGCTGAGCTCGCCCTCTTCCAGCGAATAATTCAGCTTTACACCCAGGCGTGAGCCGTCGCCGAAATACGCCATGATCAATTGCGACAGATGATTGACCGCCAGCGTGATCTCGGTAAAGCCGGCCTTGGCCAGCTGCATGATGATGATTTCGAGAATCGAGTACTTGCCGCCCAGCGGAACGAGCGGCTTCGGAATCAGCGTGGTATAGGGGCGGAGCCGGGTGCCTTTGCCGCCGGCCAGAATCACTGCGCGCATGCTCGAATTTCCTCTCAAACGTTATAGAGCCACGCTTTGTAGCGCGAGAGATTTTCCGGCTGCTTGAACCATTCGATGGTTTCGCGCAGGCCGTCGGCCAAGTCGAATTCGGGTTTCCACGATGTCAGGGATTTGATCAGCGTGTTGTCGCCCATCAGTCGCAGAACTTCGGATGCATCCGGGCGAAGGCGTTGGTCATCCGTCACGATGCGTGCGTCAGGATTGAGCTCGGAGACCAGAATTTCAGCCACTCGGCCGATCGAATATTCCTTGCCCGTGGCGATGTTGATTTCCTTGCCAACAGTTTCGTCCGACTCTGCCAATGCAATGAAGCCTTGCGCGGTGTCCTTCACGAAATTGAAGTCGCGTGTGGGCGCAAGGCTTCCCAGGCGCAACTCCTTTTCACCTAGCATGAGTTGAGTAATGATCGTCGGGATAACAGCCCTCGCCGATTGGCGAGGACCGTAGGTATTGAACGGCCGGACGATGACGACAGGAGTCTCGAATGACTTGTGAAAAGATTCAGCCAGCCGGTCGGCTCCAATCTTGGTCGCGCTGTATGGCGATTGGCCTTGGAATGGATGCTTCTCGTCAATCGGCGCGTACTGAGCGGTGCCATAGACTTCAGACGTCGACGTCACCAGGCAGCGTTCGATGCCAAGTCGTTTGGCGGCTTGCAAGACGTTCAGCGTGCCCTTGATGTTCGTATCGACGTACGAGTCAGGCGAGTGGTAGGAAAACGGAATTGCAATCAGCGCAGCGAGATGGAAAACAACGTCGCAACCTTTCATGGCCTCGAATACGCCATTGGGATCGCGAATGTCACCGGAGAAAACGTCGAGATTCCGAATCAGTTCCTGTGGAAGGGTGTCGAGCCAACCCCAGCTGCTGAAGGAGTTGTAATAGACAAAGGCGCGAACGTCGCAGCCTTGTGCGATCAGTGCCTCGACCAGATGACTGCCGATGAATCCATCAGCGCCGGTCACCAAAACTTTCTTGCCTTTGAGCTGCATGATCTATGTTTAACAAGTTAATTTGTTTGCGTGCCTTGCTAGCCCATGCCTCAGTCGGGGAACGGGCCAAACAGATGTTTGTGTTCGTCTGAACAGACAAGGCGTCGCCCGAATTTGAATTGGTGTGGCGCGCAACGATCGCCAAGGCTGGCGGAACGGGGCATTCTAGTGCAGCCTGTCACACTCGCCAGCCTTCGACATCACCGGGTTCGAATGAGCGGAAGTGTATCGAGAGGAAAATCCTGATGCGGCAATTTTCCCATCTGTAGCACGTCGAGTTTCCGAGTCGTAGCGCGCCGGAGGCGCCAGTCGAGATGGCATGCGGCTTGCGGCACAATCGCAGAGTTCGCGGCATACCGCATCCACGAGATCATCCAGCGTCAAATGAAGAAAAAACATGCAGTAGTCACCGGTATTACGGGCCAAGACGGCGCATACCTTGCTCAACTGCTCCTGAGCAAGGGGTACGTCGTTCATGGGACTTTTAGACGTACCAGCTCGGTCAATTTCTGGCGCATGGAAGAGCTCGGTATTCAGGATCATCCCGATCTCAAGCTGGTTGAGCACGACCTGACCGATCTCGGTAGTTCGCTGACCTTGATAAAGGAGTCCAAGCCGGACGAGGTCTACAACCTCGCAGCCCAGAGCTTTGTCGGCGTGAGTTTCAACCAGCCCGACGCGACGGCCCAGATCACCGGCATGGGCGCACTGCACCTGCTGGAGGCAATTCGGCTGACCGACCGCAGCATTCGCTTCTATCAAGCATCGACCTCCGAAATGTTCGGCAAGGTGCAAGCGATTCCCCAGGTCGAAGACACGCCGTTCTATCCACGCAGTCCTTACGGCGTCGCCAAGCTGTTCGCGCATTGGATGACGATCAACTATCGCGAGAGCTACGACATCTTTGGCGCCAGCGGCATCTTGTTCAACCACGAAAGCCCGCTGCGCGGACGCGAGTTCGTTACACGCAAGATCACCGATGCAGTGGCCAAGATCAAGCTTGGCAAGCTCGATGTGCTTGAACTCGGCAATTTGGGAGCCAAGCGCGATTGGGGCTTTGCCCAGGAATATGTCGAAGGTATGTGGCGCATGCTGCAGGCCGATGAGGCCGACACATTCATCCTTGCGACGAACCGCACCGAGACGGTACGGAGTTTCGTTGACATGGCGTTCAAGGCCGCGGGTTACGAGCTTCGCTTCGAGGGTGAAGAACACACCGAAGTGGGCATCGATGTCGCCACTGGCAAGACATTGGTGCGGGTGAATCCCAAGTTCTATCGGCCTGCCGAAGTCGAACTGCTGATCGGCAATCCGGCGCGTGCCAAGGAAAAGCTCGGCTGGGAGCCCAAGACCACGCTGGAGGAACTGTGCGCGATGATGGTCGAGGCAGATCTCCGCCGCAACAAGCAGGGCTACTCGTTCTGACGGTTTGGTGCCAATGATGTCTTGTCGAGTTCTTGTCGAGGCCAGCAGGCGCCGCAGGACTCCCCCGGTGGAGAAGATTTGATCAACGAATTCAAGCAGGCCATGCGCCTTTCCAAAAAGGCGATGCGCGTTCTCGGCATCAGTGCACGGCACACCGCAGCAGACATTCGCGCGATACAGGAGGGGGGGCTCTTCGATGCCGAGTTCTATCTCAATGAATACCCCGTTGTGGCGATCAGCGGCAAGGAGCCGCTCAAGCACTATCTGGTGCAGGGGTGGAAACACGGCTTTGAGCCTTCGCCCGGCTTCTCGATGCGGGCTTACATGGCAGAGAACCCGGATCTGCGCGAAGCCGGACTGAACCCTCTCGTTCACTGGGTGCGCTTCGGTCGTGCGGAAGGCCGCGCCTTGCCTCGGACGCTTCGCGCGGAAGCCCTCTGGTCCAACGGTGGGCGCGCTTTTCCCTTGCCGGATGACGTGGTCCAGTATGAGTTGATCGCAGGCAAGGCCTACTTTGCGGGAGTCGGCTTCGATTTTGCGCAGCGCGAAGCGGGTGACACGGTGGAGGCCGCCGCCAAGGCAATGGCCGCCAAGAAGCCGTCGTTGCAGATCACGACGGCATCGCCGAAGGTCTCGATCATCATTCCGGTTTACGGGCAAACGCACTTCGTGCTCAACTGCCTGGATTCGCTTGCAAAGTTGCATTCGAAGCACTCGGTCGAGATCATCGTGGCCGATGATGCCTCGCCTGCGGCGTCGCGTGTGGATGCACTGAAAGTCATCCCATGGATTCGCTATGAGCGGCGCGCTGAGAACGGCGGATTTCTCGAGTGCTGCAACTCCGCGGTTCAGAAGGCGAATGGCGAGTTCGTCATTCTGTTGAACAGCGACACCCGCGTGGTCGAAGGTTGGCTCGATGAGTTGGTGGACGCCTTCGCGCTGTTCCCCAAAGCCGGCATGGTCGGTTCCAAGCTCTTCAACGACGATGGCACGCTGCAGGAGGCCGGCGGCATCTTCTGGCGCGACGGCTCCGCTCACAACTATGGCCGGAACCAGGATTCGAACCTGCCGCAATACTGCTTTGCACGCCAGGCCGATTTCATTTCAGGCGCATCGATCGCGTTGCGCAAGACGGTTTGGAACGAGCTCGGCGGTTTCGACCCCGAGTACAAACCTGCCTACTGCGAGGACGCCGACCTGGCGTTTCGCTTGCGCCGTGTCGGGTACGAGGTGTGGTTCGTGCCAACCTCGCGCGCCATTCATTACGAAGGCATTACCCACGGACGCGACACCACGAAGGGCATCAAGGCCTACCAGGTGACGAATCTGGAGAAATTCGCGAAGCGCTTCAGCGTTGAACTCAAGTCGCACCCACAGCCCGGGACCAGTTCGATGCGCGCAGCCAGTTGGCGCGTTCGCCGGAACATCCTGGTCGTGGACGCGCTGACGCCCACGCCGGACCAGGACTCGGGCTCCATCGTCACGGATGAAGTGATGAGCGCATACCGAGAGTGCGGTTTTGGCGAAAGCTTCTTCCCGTCGCATTCTCCGCATTGGTCGAAAAAATACACGGGTGCCTTGCAACGCCGAGGCGTCTGCTGCTACTACACGCCCTATGTCAACGACGTGAACACCTTGCTCGATTTCGACAATCAGTTCGACTACGCGCTGCTATACCGCTACAACGTGGCGCATCCGATCTATGCGCAGGTGCGCAAGAAAGCGCCAAGCACGCGCATCCTGTTCGCGAACGTTGACCTGCATTTCCTGCGCGAGACGCGTGCCGCCGAGACATCGAACACGCCGGAAGCCCTCTTCTCCGCCAAGCTCACAAAGAAGTTGGAACTCGAAATGTTCGTCCAGGCGGATGCTTCGTTCGTTCACACCGAAATCGAGCGCGACGTGATCCAGCAGTCGTTGCCAGCGCCGCTCGGCAACATGGTGGTGCTGCCATGGATCGCCGACGTGTACCGAAATACAGCGGGCTTCTCCGGTCGTTCGGACATCATGTTCCTGGGCAATTTCCCGCACGTGCCCAACATCGACTCGGTGCTCTATTTCGTCAATTCGATCTGGCCAGCGTTGGAGAAGGAACTGCCCGCCGAAGCCAAGTTGCTCGTTGTCGGCAACAAGCCTCCGCCCGAAGTCTTGGCCTTGGCCTCGGACCGCATCGTCGTCACTGGCTTTGTGGAAGAACTGGCACCGTACTTTCAGGCTGCTCGTGTGTTCGTGGCACCTCTGCGTTACGGCGCGGGCATCAAGGGCAAGCTCGTCACCTCGTTGGCGCACGGCGTGCCCAGTGTGGCCACGGCCATCGCTGCGGAAGGCATTGCGAATCTCGGCGAGGATCATCTGGCCATCACGGACGACCCGCAGCAGTTCGCGGTCGAGGTGTTGCGCTTGTATCGTGACGAGGCCGCGTGGAATGCCATGCGTGAAGCCGGGCTGTCCTACGTCGAGGAAAACTACTCGCGCATCGCGACTTCGAAGATCTGTTTGCGTGCGATGGAAGTGGCCGATACCACCTGGCTGGCTCGGCAGGAGTTGCACTGTCGCCGAGCCGTCGAGCGAATCATGGTGGAGAACGGAGATTTCGAGCGAGAGACCTCACTCTGAGCGTCTCCAAATTCTCCTCTTGAGCGGCCACGGTGAGTTCCATGAATAACAACAGGTCCGATATGGATCGCTCCATGACCGATGCAGTGCCGGGCACAGGCAAGCCGGCAGTTGCGGAAGACAGCAATACATCCGCATTCGAAATCCTGCTCGAAGCGGCCAACCAGCGCGCGGAAGCTGCACTGGACCGCGAGCGCGCGATGCGCGCATCCATGTCCTGGCGCGTCACGGCACCGCTGCGCAAGGCCGCCTCCACCGTGTCGCCGCAGGTGCGCGCCAACCTGCGGCGCGTTGCCAAGGCTGCATGGTGGGCGATGACGCCATGGCGCATGCCTGCGCGGCTTCGGGCCATGCGATTCCGCCCGCCGAAGGAGGTCGTGCTGCGTGGCACCACGGACACTTCGGACGCTTATGGCTTGTGGATTGCCACCAACGAGGTCCGCTCGCCTCCGTTGCGCGATCGTGTCGCCGGGCAGCACGTTTCGTTTCTTCTGGCGGCAGGCGCGAGTCCGGAGAAATTGCAGCAGACGCTGAAGTCCTTGTGTTCGCAGTCCGTCGGGCATTGGAACGTCCTGGTGGCTGTTCCAGCCGACGCGCCAACTGGCATTCAAGCGGTGCTTGACGGCCTGTCGAAAGACGAACGCATTGCCCGCGTGCCCGTGCCGAACGGCTCGCGCCCGCTTGGCTTGTCCGCGTGCCTCGCGTCGGCCAGCGGCGACCTCATTGCATTGTTGGACGCCGGCGACATGCTGGCCGCCGGGGCATTGAACGAACTGGCTCACTCGCTTCGGCGGGCGCCGCGCAGCGACATCCTCTACGGTGATGAAGACCAGCTTTCTCTGGAGGGCTTGCGTGAGAACCCGTATTTCAAGCCCGGCTGGTCGCCGGACCTGCTCTATGCCTTCAACTATTTCGGTCGCCTGACGCTGTTGCGGCGTGAGTTGGTGGTCCGGGTCGGGGGCATCGATGCCACCATGGGCGCGGGCGTTGAATGGGATCTCAACCTTCGAGCAAGCGAGCAGGCCGGCATCGTCACACGCATTCCCAAGGTGCTGTGCCACAGGGGCGGCGACGGCGAGTCCGATCGGCCCGTACCTGGCTCTGATGCGGCAGCCGATCATCGGAAGGCCTTGCAGAGCCACTGGGCGCGAGCTGGCATTGCCGCAAACGTCGAAACGCAGTCCGACGGTACGCAACGTGCCGTCTGGACGCTGCAGGCACCACCGCTGGTATCGATCGTCATTCCTACCAAGGACAAGGCCGACTTGCTGCAGGTGTGCCTGGACGGACTGCTGCAAGGCACCGACTACGCGAACAAGGAAATCATTCTTGTAGATACCGGGTCCGTCGAAGAAGCGACTCTGGCGTATTACGAGCAGCTTCGTGCCGTTGCGGAAGTGTCGATCGTTCACTTCGGCAAGAAATTCAACTACTCGGCAGCTTGCAATTTCGGCGCCGGATTCGCGCGCGGCGACTTGCTGCTGTTCCTCAACAACGACGTTGAAATCGTCGCAGCGGACTGGTTGCAGGAATTGGTGCGATTCGCTCAGCGGCCGGGCGTGGGTGTGGTCGGTACCCAGCTGCGCTACCCAGGCGGCGAACTGCAGCACGGCGGTGTCGGCGTGGGCGTGACGCTCTGCGGGCTCATGTATTACTCCGATCTCGACGATGCCTGGGGCATCTTCGGCTCGGCGGACCATCCGCGCAACTGGATGGCCGTGATGGGCGCATGCCAGATGGTGGTACGCGAAGCCTTCGAACGCGCAGGTGGATTTGACGAGGCTTATGCCGTCGCCTTCAGCGACGTTGCGCTGTGCCTTCGGGTCTGGCGTGCGGGATATCGAACGGCCTATGCCCCGCATGCTCGGCTGCTGCACCATGAGGGCGCAACGCGGGGGGCTGTCAACCCGACCGCAGACCTTCAACGCTTTGCCGACGACGTTCGCCTCCTGGGCATCGACGAAGATCCCTATCTGCATCCCGAACTGGATGCGAACCAGCCGATTCCCTCGCTGCGCGTCGGAGACGCGCGCTCACCACGCGAAAGCCTGCTGATCGATACGCGGGCGCTCGGCTCGATGATGTTGCCGTCCTCGACGCTGGATCTCCTGGTGGAGCGTACGAGCCTCGAGGCAGCGGGCCTGCCGCGCGAAGATGTGCTGTGGTTGCCGCAAGCGGCACATGGCGTGACCGATGTGTGGTCCGCGGCGCGTTGGTGCCTGGACCTGCTGCGCACTTGTCCGGACATTGCACGGCGTTTTCCCACCGCGTTGTCAGATGGTGCGCAAGGGCGTTTCGGTCTTTGGATCGCAGGTGAAGGTGGCGCCGCGCTGGGGCTGTCTGGCGGTGCAAGGGCATGGGTGGCTCAATGCCTCGGTGAGCGTCTGGGAGCGCGAGCGCGGCAGGCGTACCTGTTCGATGAGGACACCAAGAACAGGCTGCCGCACGGTCTGCTGCCGATGGGGCAACACGCGCTGTTCGGGTGGTTCATGCGCGAGGGGCGCTACCTTGCGAACCTGAGGCTCGAAGAGATCTGGTGGCTCTTCCATGAAGCGTCTGAACAGCCGGCTGCCGAACTGGTGCGGGCATATGCTTTCTCACCGGCGTGGCAGGCGCTCTACCCGGACGGGCTCACGGTCTTCGGCCGCCGCGCGTTCGCAAGTTGGCTGGCAGCGACATACCGCGTGAAGGACGGGTGGATCGATCCGGCCTGCTGGCCCGTGGACATCACTCCTGCGCGCCAGATCCGTGCGGCCTATTGGGCGCGCGAAGACTGGCGCTTGCTTCATCCCCGTGCGCTGGACGACCAGAGCCACGCAACTGCGTTGGTCGAGTGGCTGGCGACGCCGGCCGCGGCGCAACCGCCGGATGTTGTCGAATGGTGTGCTGCGCTCGACGTGGCGCAGGTCACGGCCGAGTTGATTGCGCCAGGATTGAACGTGATCGGCCATTTCGCCTACCCCTCCGGTCTGCGGGTCTCGATTGAGGCACTGGTCGAGGGCGTGCAGGGCGCGGGCGTGCAAACGTCGCTGCGCGACCTGAAGACCGATCGCAAGGACGACCCGCTGCATGCGGACTTTCAGGGGTTCGAAGATTTCGAAACCACGCTGATCCACGTGCAACCGGAGCCGTTCTTCGACAAGGTCTATAGCCGCAGCGATCTTTTCGAGCGTTCACCACGCACTTATCGCATCGGGTACTGGTATTGGGAGTTCGACGTCATTCCGGATTCCTGGCTCGCGCATACCGAGGAAGTCGACGAGGTCTGGGCCGCCACGGAATTTGTGGCACGCGGCCTTCGTGCCAAGATTTCCAAGCCTGTGCACACGCTCTTCCCGGGCGTGAAGCTCGGCCCGTTCGAGCGGCGCGCACGAACCTATTTCGGGCTCGAGACAACGCCGTACACCTTCTTGTTCACGTTCCACATGATGAGCGTGATGGAGCGCAAGAACCCGCTGGGCTTGATTCGCGCCTTTGCCAGCGCCTTCAAGCCAGGCGAACCCGTGCAATTGGTGCTCAAGACTTCGTTCGCGGAACGTCACCCGGAGCAGTTCCAGGCACTGAAGGACGCGGCAGCCAAGGCCGGAAACGTGAAGATCATCAACGAGGTCTACAGTCCCGGCGATGTGCTGGCGTTGATGGATGTTTGCGACGCCTATGTATCGCTGCATCGCAGCGAAGGCCTGGGCCTGACGATGGCGGAAGCCATGCTGATGGGCAAGCCGGTCATTGCCACCGACTTCTCCGGCAATGTCGACTTCATGGACGAAAGCAACAGCCTGCCAGTGCGCTACGAGATCGTGAAGCTGGGCAAGGCGATCCCGCCCTACGAGGCGAATTTCGAATGGGCGCAGCCCTCGGAATCGCATGCGGCCGAACTGATGCGCCGCGTGTTCGACGACCAGATCTGGGCTGCCGAACTGGGCGCGAAGGCCAAGGCCAGCGCGGAGGCTGCGCTGTCGCTTGAAGCCGCAGGCGCGAGGGTTGCGCAGCGGCTCGCCGAGATTCAAGCGACGCGGCGCAGCAAGCGCGACGCACGCGCCTGATCAGGAAACTTCGACGATCCGTCCGTGTTCGAGATGGATCACGCGGTTGCACTCCTTGGCGATCAGCTCGGGGGAGTGCGAGGCCAGCACCAGAATGCCCGATTTGGAGACCACATCGCGCATGCGTTGTTCGGCCTTCTCCGTGAACTCCGCGTCGCCCACCGACAGCCATTCGTCCATGAGCAGGATGTCGGCTTCGACGCTGGTCGAAATCGAGAAAGCCAGGCGCATCATCATGCCGGTCGAGTAAGTGCGCACCGGCATGTTGACGTACTCGCCCAGCCCGCTGAATTCGCAGATCTCCGGCGTCAGGCGGTCGAGGTCTTTCTTGCTCATGCCCATCACAAGTCCGCGCAGCATGATGTTTTCGATGCCGGTGGCATCCATCTCGATGCCCAGCGACGGGTCGATCAGGCTGGCAACCGTTCCCTGTCGCATGAACTCGCCCGATGACGGCTCGTAGACGCCCGCGAGCGTGCGCAGCAACGTCGACTTGCCCGCCCCGTTGTGTCCTATCAGCCCGAGACGGTCCCCGCTTTTCAGTTCGAGGTTGATGCCGCTGAGCGCCTGTACGACCGTCACGCCGGTTTCCTTGCCGAAGCGTCCGCCGGTGACGGATGCCGCCAGCGTCTTCTTGAGCGAGGAAGCCCCGGCACCGTAGATCGGAAAATTGACAGCGACGTTTTTGAGTGAAATGGAAGCCATGGATCAGAGCCAGTAAACGACGCGGCGGCGGTACTTCGAGAACAGGAAGGTGGCGATCACCAGGCACAACACGGTCCAGACCAGGATGCCGATCCAGCTGTGCACGTGTGCGACGCCACCCATCAGCGGCGTGCGAAGCAGGTCGAGCATCTGCGCGAACGGGTTCCAGAGGACGTACTTGGCACGACCCGGAAGGCTCTCGGGCAGCCAGAACACGGGGGTCAGGAACATCAGCATCTGCATCACGCTGGTCACGATTTGCGTGACGTCGCGGTAGCGCGTGCAGATCAGGCCCAGCAACAACCCGAGTGCATGCGCGTTGATGACCAGGACGACCAGGGCCGGCAGGATGAGCAGCGCGGACCACGACAGCGATATGCCGGCCCAGATCGCGACCGGGATGTAGAGCACGATCTGGTGGGCGAACTGGATCAGGTTGCGTGCCAGGCTGCGCCAGACGAACAGGCTGATGGGAAAGTAGCCCTGCTTCAGGTAGTTGGACGATCCCACGAACGCGTTGCACGCATCGGTCACGATGCTGGAGAAGAGCGCCCAGAAGATGATGCCAAGCGCCAGGTGCGGAAAGAACCGCGAGAGTTCTGTGCCGAACAGCGAGCTGTACAACGGCCCCATGCCGGCGATCATCACGCCCATGCTCAGGGTGAGCCACAGGGGCCCGAGCATCGAGCGCCGATAGCGCAGCACGATGTCGAACCATGCGAGGGTCAGCCAGATGTCTGTGCGGCGCGTGCCTTGCCACCAGTCGGACAAGGCGCTTCGATGTAGGTTGGAATGGACTTGGCTCATGTACGCCCGTAAGTGTCCGCGAGGCGAACGATATCGTCCTCGCCGAGATAGCCGCCGCACTGGACTTCGATGAGCACGAGCTCTTCTTCGCCCGTATTGGTGAGACGGTGCTTTTCTTTCAAAGGAATGTAGCGGTACTGTCCGGGGAACGTCTCGTATTCGACCTCCCCGATCTGCACCATGCCTTGGCCCTGTACCACCACCCAGTGCTCGGCACGTTCGTGGTGGTACTGCAGGGAGAGCGCTTCGCCGGGCCTGACCGTGATGCGCTTGACCTTGTAGCCTTCTCCCTGCTTCAGCGAAGTGTACGTGCCCCAGGGGCGGTGAACCAGCGTGGGCTGATGAACCGTATCGTGCTTTCGAGCCTTGAGCGCGTTGACCACTTGCTTCACCTTCTGCGCGCTGTCCTTGTGAAGCACCAGCAGTGCGTCCGGTGTGTCGACGATGACCAGGTCGTGCACGCCGACGGTGGCGACCACTTTGGGACCGAAACTCTCGACCTGCACGTGCGTGCCAGTCGTGTCGATCGCCACCACATCTTCGGGCAGCGTGTTGCCGCTGGCGTCTGGAATCAGCGCGTTGGACACGGCGGGCCATGAGCCCACATCGCTCCAGCTGAACTTGGCTGGCACCACATGGACGTTGGACGCACGCTCCATCACCGCATAGTCGATGCTGATGTCCGGTTGCAGGCCGAAGGTATGCAAGTCGAAATTGACGCAGTCTCCGGCAGCCTTGGAAGTAGTCAGTGCGGCCCTTGCAGCCCGGATGACTTCCGGCGCATGCGCTTCGAGCGCCGCAATGATGGCGTCCGCGGTGAAGGCGAACATGCCGCTGTTCCAGTAGTAACGACCTGTTGCAAGATAGCTCTGGGCGGTTTCGAGGTCGGGCTTCTCGACGAAGCGCTTGACGCCCTGGCTCTCGCGCGAGACATGTTCGACTTCGATGTAGCCGAATCCTGTGTCAGGACTGGTCGGGCTCACGCCGAATACCACGAGGTTGCCGTTCTGAGCCAGGCGGAACGCTTCACTTGCGCTGGCCACGAACGCATGCACGTCCGGCACGAGATGGTCCGCCGAAAGAACCAGCATCACCGTGTCGCCGCTGAACTCACGTGCGCACTGCAGCGCAGCCAGGGCGATGGCGGGGCCGGTATTGCGGCCCTTGGGTTCAAGCAGGAGCGAGGTGACCGGTGGATCGGACATCTGCTGGAGAACCTCGCGGGTCAGGAACAGATGATCCTTGTTCGTCACGACCATCAGGTCGCCCGTGCCGCAGGCTTGACCGCGTTCGATCGCTTGCTGGAGCAACGTGGAGTCGCCGATCTTCATGAATGGCTTGGGAAAAGCCTGGCGCGAAGCAGGCCACAGCCTGGAGCCGGCGCCTCCCGAGAGCACCACTGAGAGCAACCTCATTGTTTTCCTTTGCTTGTTAACCGGGCAATTTTACGGGCAGCCCCTGCACCGGACCGGTGCCGCATCTTTGGCTGGCGGCATCCCGCGGGCCGGTTCATGACGGGTGCGAAGATAATCGCCCGGGCGCCATGTCCACGCATTGCCGCTGTCTGTTCGTTTCCCCGCCTCAAAAGTTTCGTTCTGCCCGTCTTGCGGGTCTGCAATCTATGCACGCTGTCTATCGGTTTCTCCTTGCTTTGGCCTCCTTCGCGCGAGGTCCCGGACTGACCGGGCGTGTCCAGCGGGCGTGGCGGATGTTCAAGAAGTCGGGCTGGCCGGGCATCCGTTGGGAAATGGGGCGCCGTATTGGCGGCTACAACAACTATTCGACCTGGGTGCGCCGCTACGACACGTTGACTCCGGAGATTCGCGAAAAGATCGCGCAACGCGTGTCCGGCATGAAAGACGTGCCGCTGATCTCGGTCGTCATGCCCACGTACAACCCCAACCCCGGTTGGCTGCGCGAGGCCATCGAGTCGGTCCGCGCGCAGATATACCCGAACTGGGAGCTCTGCATTGCGGACGATGCGTCGCCGTCGGCCGAGGTGCGCGCGATCCTCAAGTCGTACAGCGAGAGCGACACCCGCATCAAGGTCGTCTTCCGCCCGAAGAACGGGCACATCTCCGCGGCGTCCAACAGTGCGCTGGAACTGGTGTCGGGCCCTTGGGTCGCACTCATGGACCACGACGACCTGCTGCCCGCCGACGCGTTGTTCTGGGTGGCGGACTGCATCGCCAAGAACCCCGACGCGAAGCTGATCTATTCGGACGAAGACAAGGCCGATGAAACCGGCTTCCGGTTCGGACCGTACTTCAAGCCCGATTGGAACGTCGATCTCTTCCGCTCGCAGAACATGTTCAGCCACCTGGGTGTGCTGTCGACCGAGCTGATGCGGTCGGTCGGCGGCTTTAGGGTGGGCATGGAAGGCTCGCAGGACTGGGATCTTGTGTTGCGCTGCATTGAACGCATCGATCCCTCGCAGGTACATCACATTCCGCGCGTGCTGTACCACTGGCGCGTTCATGTCGACAGCACGGCGCGCTCGATGAATGCCAAGCCCTACGCGGCCATTGCAGGCGAGCGCGCGTTGAACGAGCACTTTCAGCGCACGGGTGTGCGTGCCACGGCCGAGCACCTCGACTTCGGCTACCGCGTGCGTTACGCGCTGCCCGAGGTTTTACCTCTGGTATCGATCATCATCCCCACGCGCAATGCGCTGCAGCTCACGCGCCAGTGCGTCGATTCGATCCTGGCCAAGACCACTTATTCGAACTACGAAATCATCATCGTCGACAACGGCTCCGACGATCCGGCGACGCTGGCGTGGTTCAAGCAAATTGCAGTCCAGAAGCCGAACGTCCGCGTGCTGCGCGACGATCGTGATTTCAATTATTCAGCGCTGAACAACGGTGCGGTTCCCTCGGCCAATGGCGAGATCCTGGCACTGGTCAACAACGACATTGAAGTCATTACCCCGGACTGGCTCAGCGAAATGGTGAGCCTGGCCGTGCAGCCGGGCGTGGGCGCGGTGGGCGCGCGGCTCTGGTACCCGAACAAGACGCTCCAGCACGCGGGCGTGATCCTGGGCATCGGTGGCATCGCGGCGCATGCGCACCGCGGCATGCCGGTCGGGCGAGAGGGCTACGGCGGCCGCGCCGCATTGATCCAGTCGTTCTCCGCTGTCACGGCCGCCTGCCTGGTGATCCAGAAGCGCCATTACCTGGCGGTGGAGGGGCTCGATGAAGTACACCTGAAGGAGTCCTTCAACGACATCGACTTCTGCCTCCGGCTGCGCGAAGCGGGCTTGCGCAATGTCTGGACGCCCTACGCGGAGCTCTTTCACTACGAGTCCGCAACGCGCTCCAAGAACATGTCGCCGAAAAGGCAGGCGCAGTTCCAGGAAGAGTCCGCCTACATGCACCAGCGCTGGGGCAACCTCCTCCAGAACGACCCCGCCTACAGCCCCAACCTCATGCTCGCCCGCGAGGACTTCAGCTACGCCTGGCCCCCGCGCCTGCCGCCTGTCTGATGACCCTCGACGTTTCCGTCGCCCTGTGCACCCGCAACGGCGCGCGCTACCTCCCCGAGCAGGTCCGCAGCATCTGCGCGCAGACGCCCTTGCCGCGCGAGATCGTGCTGTCCGACGACGGCTCCACCGACGACACCCTGGCCGTCGTGCGCGACACCCTTGCGCAATGCGGCATGGCGGACCGGATCGAATTGCGAGTGTTCAGCAACCTGCCGCCACTGGGCGTCACGCGCAATTTCGAGCAGGCCGTGCGGGCCTGCCGCCATGAGCTCATCGCCCTGTGCGACCAGGACGACGTCTGGCACCCCGGCCGGCTCGCGCGCATGGTGGCGCAGTTCGAGGCGCGCCCCGAGTTGCTGCTGCTGCACACCGACGCACGCCTGGTCGACGGTGACCTGAAGCCCCTGGGTTCCACGCTCTTCCACGCGCTGGAAGTGCAGCCCGCCGAACTCTCGGCCATCGGGCAGGGCGAGGCCTTCGGCGTCCTGCTGCGCCGCAACCTCGTGACGGGGGCCACCACGGTGTTTCGCAGATCGCTGCTCGACACGGCGCTGCCGTTCGCGCCCGAGTGGGTGCACGACGAGTGGCTGGCCGCGGTGGCCGCGGCCATCGGGCGCATGGACGTGCTGCCCGAGCCGACCATCGACTACCGCCAGCACGCCAGCAACCAGATCGGCGCGCGGCGGCTCAGCCTGTCCGAGAAGGTCGCCAAGGCCTTTGCCGAGCGCGGCGACAAGCACGTGGCGCGGCTGCGCCGGGCCGAGGCGCTGCTGCAGCGCCTGCAGCAACTCGGCGGCGATCGGGTGCCTGGCCGTTACCTCGAGGCGCAGCGCGCCAAGGTCGCGCACCAGAGGTTCCGCGCGGAACTCCCGGCGGCGCGTCCGCTGCGGTTGCTGCCGATCCTGCTCGAGGCGGCGCGCGGCCGCTATGCGCGCTTCGGCCGCGGCGGGCACGCCATCGCGCAGGACCTGCTCGAGCGCGGCTAGTGTTCAAAGGCGCTGGTAGCGGCGCCGATAGCGCCAGAACGACCCTGAGAGCCACACCTTCAGCAGGCTGGTCACGTGCCAGTACAGGTACTTCCTGCTGCGGTGGCTCTCGCGCTGCGCGTCGTGCCGGGCGACCAGGTCCTCGCCGACCTGCAGCCTCCAGCCCGCGAGCCCGGTGCGCGCGCAGATGTCGAAATCTTCCCCGTACATGAAGAAGCGCTCGTCGAAGCCGCCGACCTGCCGGTAGGCCTCGCTGCGAAACAGCATGAACAGCCCCGGAATCCACGCCGGCACCCGCGGGCGCACGTAGCCGGGCTTCTTTCGTCCGACGATCTCGAGCGGCGTGAGCAGCGCCCGGTGCGGCTCCGGCTCGGCCTTGCCGGGCTCCAGGATGCGCGGCGTCAGCAGCCCGGCGTCGGCGGCGGCCTGCGCGAGCAGCGGCGTCAGCACGTCGCTGTCGAAGCGGATGTCCGGGTTCAGCACCAGGAACCACGGCGTGCCGCAACGTTCGAAGGCCTGGTTGTGATTGGCGCCGAAGCCCTTGGGGCTCGCGTTCTCGATCCGCTCCACCTCGAAGCCCCAGGTCCGGCCCGTGAGCAGGTCGGGCTCCGGAATGTTCAGCGTCAGCACGACCTTGGCGGTGACGGCGCGGCTGTGCCGGTCCAGCTGCTCGAGCAGCGGCAGCACCAGCGCGAGCTGGCCGTGGCTCACGATTGAAATGGTGATCGGGGCAAACGGAAGGGAGGGGGAGGAGGCAGGCGTGGGCATGGTCTAATTTCGCTCGGGAATTCTAGGGTTCCCGAACCCCCACACATGATTGCTCTGATCGTCATCAGTTTCTTCGTCGCCGCCTTCTCGGTCCAGGTGTTCATGCGCCGCGCGCGCAGGCATGCCCGTGTCTACGGCGCAGACATGCCTCAACGCTTCCACAAGGGCCACGTGCCACGCCTGGGCGGTGCGGGCATCCTGCTGGGCATGGGGGTGGCCTGGCTGGCCGCCGGCATCACCGGCACCGACCCGTTCAACGTCTCCTGGCCCGTGACGACCTCCATGCTGACGCTGCTGTGCATCGCACCGGCCGTGCTGGGCGGCATCGTCGAAGACGTCACGCAGCGCGTGAAGGTGCGCTACCGCCTCGGCCTGACCATCGGCTCGGCGCTGCTGGTGTGCTGGCTGCTGGGGCTGGGCGTGTCGCGCACCGGCTTCGAGATGGTCGACGGCTGGCTGGTGGCGATTCCTTTCGCCACCGTGCTGTTCGCTGCGCTGGCCATCGGCGGCCTGCCGCACGCCTTCAACATCATCGACGGCTACAACGGCCTGGCGGGCACGGTCGCGGTGCTGGTCTGCCTGGCCATCTCGCATGTGGCGCTGCAGGTGGGCGACCGGCAACTGGCGGCCATGATGGTCTGCCTGGTCGGCGCCACCTTCGGTTTCCTGGTGTGGAACTACCCGCGCGGCAAGATCTTCGCCGGCGACGGCGGCGCCTACGTGTGGGGCATGGTGATCGCGGTGGCCGTGGTCACGCTGGTGCAGCGCCACCGCGTGGTCTCGCCCTGGTTCCCGATGCTGCTGCTGATCTACCCGGTGTGGGAGACGCTGTTCTCCATCTACCGCAAGCTGGCGCGCGGGCAGTCGCCCGGCACGGCCGACGCGCTGCATTTTCACCAACTGATCTTCCGGCGCATCGTGCGCGTGGCGCTGGCCGACGACGAGGCCCGCCAGCTGCTGGCGCGCAACAACCGCACCTCGCCCTACCTGTGGATGTTCGCGGCGCTGTCGGTGGTGCCGGCCGTGCTGTTCTGGAACAACACCATCGTGCTGATGTTCTTCTGTCTTCTGTTCGTCACGACCTACGTGGGCGCCTACCTGATGATCGTGCGCTTCAAGGTCCCGCGCTGGCTGCGCCCCTGACCGCGCATCTTTGCGAGAATTTCGCCTTTCCGTTCACCGCTTTGGAGCCTGACCGCCCATGACCGACCCCGTCCTCAACATTCCTCCGCGCGACAAGGCCGAGATCCTGGCCCAGGCGCTGCCGTACATCCGCAAGTTCCACGGCAAGACCATCGTCATCAAGTACGGCGGCAACGCCATGACCGACCCGGCCCTGCAAGCCGACTTCGCCGAAGACGTGGTGCTGCTGAAGCTGGTCGGCATGAACCCGGTGGTGGTGCACGGCGGCGGCCCGCAGATCGAGGCCGCGCTGAACCGCCTGGGCAAGAAGGGCAGCTTCATCCAGGGCATGCGCGTGACCGACGCCGAGACCATGGAAGTCGTCGAATGGGTGCTGGCCGGCGAGGTGCAGCAGGACATCGTGGGCCTGATCAACCAGGCCGGCGGCAAGGCCGTGGGCCTCACGGGGCGCGACGGCGGCCTCATTCGCGCGCAGAAGCTCAAGCTGGCCGACCGCGCAGACCCCAACCTGCAGCACGACGTAGGCCAGGTCGGCGACATCGTGTCCATCGACCCCAGCGTGGTCAAGGCGCTGCAGGACGACGCCTTCATTCCCGTGGTCAGCCCCATCGGCTTCGGCGAGGACAACGAGAGCTACAACATCAACGCCGACGTGGTGGCCGGCAAGCTCGCGACCGTGCTCAAGGCCGAGAAGCTCATGCTGCTGACCAACACGCCCGGCGTGCTCGACAAGAACGGCAACCTGCTCACCGACCTGAGCGCGCGCGAGATCGACGAGCTGTTCGCCGACGGCACCATCTCGGGCGGCATGCTGCCCAAGATCGAAGGCGCGCTGGACGCGGCCAAGAGCGGCGTCAACGCGGTGCACATCATCGACGGCCGGGTGCCGCACGCGATGCTGCTCGAGATCCTGACCGACCAGGCTTACGGGACGATGATCCGGGCTCGCTGACCAGCGTGGTCAGGTAGGAGGCGCGCGCTCACTGCCCTGTGCGAGAATCAATTGATTACATCTTTGCACGCGCTCCCATGCAGAACGAAGAGACGACCAGTGCTTCCGGCGTAGAGACCCCCGCGGACACGCTCACCCCCCCGGTGCGAAAGCGCCCGAAGCCGGGTGAGCGGCGCGTGCAGATCCTGCAGGCGCTGGCCGCCATGCTCGAACAGCCCGGCGCCGAGCGGGTGACCACGGCGGCCCTGGCCGCCCGGCTCGAGGTGAGCGAGGCGGCCCTGTACCGCCACTTCGCCAGCAAGGCCCAGATGTTCGAGGGCCTGATCGATTTCATCGAGCAGAGCGTCTTCACGCTGGTCAACCAGATCCTCGAGCGCGAGGGCACCACCGGCGCCCAGCAGGCCGCCAGGATCCTCACGCTGCTGGTCCAGTTCGCGGAGCGCAATCCCGGCATGACCCGCGTCATGGTGGGCGACGCGCTGGTCTACGAGAACGAGCGTCTCCAACAGCGCATGAACCAGTTCTTCGACAAGATCGAAGCCACCCTGCGCCAGGTGCTGCGCGGTGCCGCCGCCGCCGAAGGCTCGGCCACCCCCAGCGTCGACGCCCAGGTGCGCGCCGCGGCGCTCACGGCCTTCGTGGTGGGACAGCTGCAGCGCTTTGCGCGCTCGGGCTTCCGGCGCGCGCCGTCGGAGCACCTCGAGGCCACGATCGCGCTGATCGTCTGAGGCGACTCCTCATAAACCCCTGTCGGACCTTCGTGCGCCCGCTGATCCTGCTCCTGGCACTGCTGTGCCTGTCGCCCTTCGCGTCGGCCGCTGCCTATGAAGATGCGATCGGCGTGACCTTTCCAGACGAGGTGGGCGGGTTCCAGTTCAAGCGCCGCGAGACGTTCTCGCAGAAGGCGCTGGGCGCCGCCACCGGCTACCTGCACGCCGGCCCGGTTCAGGGCACCGTGTATGTGTACACGGGTGGCCTGAGCAGCATTCCCGAAGGCACCGATTCGGCCATCGTGCGCAAGCATTTCGCGCAGGTGATCGGTGAGGTGAAGCAGATGGAAGCGCCGGGCCTTGCGAGCAAGGTCAGCGTCCCGCCGACGCCCGACCAGACCACGAGCCTCGCCGGTTGCGGCCCGCAGTTCATCTGGAAGGGCTACGACATGGAGCTCGACGGCGCCCAGCTGGCGTCGTACACCTACCTGACGGTGGTGCGCAACAACTTCGTGAAGCTGCGCATCAGCTACCTCAAGTCCAACCCCGCGGGCAGGGCGAACGCGGACCGGTTCATCGACGGCATCCGCAAGGTCATCGGCCGCTGCCAGCCCTGAGCGGGCCGGCAGTTCGGCCCACCGCAGTGGTGCGCTGAGGTGCGCTGAGGTACGGCGGGTCCGTCCGGTCAGGCGGTGACCTGCACCCCCACCTTGCCCCCCGCCGCAACAATCTCCCCCCACGTCGCGTCGTCCACCCAGATCCCGTCCATGCGCCGTGCCGCGCGCGCCTTGCGCTCCGGCTCGCCCGCCAGCTGCACGCCGTCGAAGCCCTGTCCGGGCGGGCTCTGGCGCAGCCAGTCGACGAACTCCCGGGCTTCTTCGTCGAACGATTTCTGCGTGCCCAGCCGCTCGGGGTCGATCAGCACGGTCAGCATGCCGTTGAGCACGGTGCGCGCCGTGTCCGCCGGCCGGTGCCAGGTGCCGCCGCCGGTCAGCGCGCCGCCCAGCAGCTCGCACGCCACCGCCATGCCGTAGCCCTTGTGCTCGCCGAAGGTCATGAGCGCGCCGAAGAGGCCGTTGCCCTGGGGCACCACCACCACGCCCGGGTCGTTGGTGGGGGCGCCGTTCTCGTCGATCAGGTAGCCGTCGGGCACGCGCTCGCCCTTGTTGTGCGCCACGCGCATCTTTCCCTGCGCCACGCGGCTGGTGGCGTAGTCGAGCACGAAGGGCTCGGCGCCCGCCAGCGGGATGCCGATGCAGCACGGGTTGGTGCCGAAGCGCCCGTCGCCGCCGCCCCAGGGCGCGACCACCGGCCGCGACAGCACGTTGACGAAGTGCATCGCCACCAGCCCCTGCGCCGTCGCCATTTCCGCGAAGTGGCCGATGCGTCCCAGGTGGTGCGCATGCGAGAGCGTGAAGATGCAGCTGCCGTGCTGCTTGGCGCGCGCAATGCCGAGCTCCATGGCCTGCACGCCCACGATCTGCCCGTAGCCGTGCTGGCCGTCCAGGCCCATCAGCGTGCCGATGTCGAGGTTCACGCGCACGGCGGCGTTGGGTTTCAGGCCGCCTTCGGCCACGGCGTCGATGTAGCGCGGCAGCATGCCCACGCCGTGCGAATCGTGGCCGCTGAGGTTGGCCAGCACGAGGTTGGCCGCGACCTGCTGCGCCTCGGCGGGCGTGCTGCCCGCGGCTTCGAGGATGCGGGCGACATTGGTTTGCAGGCTGTCGGCCGGCAGTGTTCTGGACATGGATCAGACTCCCTTCGCGTTCAAGGTGATGGCATAGAGCGACGACGTCGCACAGATGAAAAGACGGTTGCGCTTCGGCCCGCCGAAGCACACGTTGGCCACGCGCTCCGGCACCAGGATCTTGCCCAGCAGCGTGCCGTCGGGGTGGTAGGCGTGCACGCCGTCGGCGGCGCTGGTCCAGATGCGGCCTTCGGTGTCGAGCCGGAAACCGTCGAACAACCCGTTGGTGCATTCGGCGAACACCTCGCCGCCGCTCAGGCTGCGGCCGTCGGCGCCCACCTTGAACCTGCGGATGTGCCGCGGCCCGTCCGCCGCATGGCTCGCGCCGGTGTCGGCGATGTACAGCAGCGACTCGTCGGGCGAGAACGCCAGCCCGTTGGGCTTCACGAAGTCGTCGGCCATGCGCACGACCTCGCCGCTCTCGGCATCGACGCGGTAGACATGGCAGGCGCCGATCTCGCTGTCGGCGCACAGGCCTTCGTAGTCCGACAGGATGCCGTAGCTCGGGTCGGTGAACCACACGTCGCCGTTCGAGTGCACCACCACGTCGTTCGGCGAGTTCAGCCGCTTGCCCTGCCAGTGCGAGGCCAGCACGGTGACCGTGCCGTCGTGCCCGGTGCGCGTCACGCGGCGCGTGAGGTGCTCGCAGCTCACGAGCCGGCCCTCGCGGTCGACCGTGTGGCCGTTGGTGTTGTCGGCCGGCTCGCGGAACACGCCGACCGTGCCGTTCACCTCGTCGTAGCGCAGCATGCGGTTGTTCGGAATGTCCGACCACACCAGCGTGCGGTGCGCGCCGAACCACGCCGGGCCCTCGCACCAGCGCGCGCCGGTCCACAGGCGCTGCACGCGCTCGGGACCGGGAATGCAGCGCTTGAAGCGCGGGTCCAGGTGCTCGAAGCCGGTGCCTTCCAGGAAACCGAAGGGGAGGGAGCTCATGCGGGTCCTTGAGGGTTGGGGTTACATCACCGCGCCGACCTGCCAGGGCACGAACTCGTTCTGGCCGTAGCCGTGCTGCTCGCTCTTCGAATGCGCGCCCGACGCCGTGGCCAGCACCAGCTCGAAGATGCGCTGGCCCATCTCCTGGATCGACGCCGTGCCGTCCACGATCTCGCCGCAGTTGATGTCCATGTCTTCTTCCTGCCGCTGCCACAGCGCCG
Source organism: Variovorax sp. OK605 (assembly GCF_900115445.1). Classification (NCBI taxonomy): domain Bacteria; kingdom Pseudomonadati; phylum Pseudomonadota; class Betaproteobacteria; order Burkholderiales; family Comamonadaceae; genus Variovorax; species Variovorax sp. OK605. The sequence continues at coordinate 602,726 of NZ_FOWL01000003.1, read as the reverse complement.
AGTTGGTCGCGAGCTTGAGCGAGGGCGAGGGCGCGCAGCCGTAGGCCGAGCCGCGCCCCGTGGTGAAGCAGATCAGGTTGGCGCCGCCGGCCACCTGGCCCGTGGCGCTCACCGGGTCGTAGCCCGGCGTGTCCATGTAGACGAAGCCGTGCGCGGTGACGGGCTCCGCGTATTCGTACACCGCCTCCAGGTTGCTGGTGCCGCCCTTGGCCACCGCACCCAACGACTTTTCAAGGATGGTGGTGAGGCCGCCCGCCTTGTTGCCCGGCGAGGGGTTGTTGTTCATCTCGCCCTGGTTGATCTCGGTGTAATGCTCCCACCACTTGATGCGGTCCACCAGCTTCTGGCCCACCTCGCGCTTCACCGCGCGGCGCGTCAGCAGGTGCTCCGCGCCGTACACCTCGGGCGTTTCGCTCAGGATCGCCGTGCCCCCGTGCGCCACCAGCAGGTCGACCGCCGCGCCCAGTGCCGGATTGGCGCTGATGCCCGAGTAGCCGTCGGAGCCGCCGCACTGCAGCCCGATGGTGATGTGCGCCGCGCTGCAGGGCTCGCGCTTCACCGCGTTGGCGCGCGGCAGCATCTCGTTGATGAGCGCCACGCCCTTGTCCACCGTCTTGCGCGTGCCGCCCGTGTCCTGGATGTTGAAGGTGCGGAAGTTCTCGCCCTCGGCCAGGTGGCCGGTCGCGAGCCAGGCGTTGATCTGGTTGGCCTCGCAGCCCAGGCCCACCACCAGCACGCCCGCGAAGTTCGGGTGCGTGGCATAGCCCGTGAGCGTGCGCTCCAGGATCTGCATGCCCATGCCCTCGGTGTCCATGCCGCAGCCCGTGCCGTGCGTGAGCGCCACGATGCCGTCGACGTTCGGGTAGTCGGCCAGCGCCTGCGGGTTGGTCTTGCGCGAGAAGTGGTCGGCAATGGCGCGCGCGGCGGTGGCCGAGCAGTTCACGCTGGTCAGCACGCCGATGTAGTTGCGCGTGGCCACGCGGCCGTCGGCGCGCCGGATGCCCATGAAGGTGGCCTCGCGCTTGGCGGGCGCGGGCTTCACGTCGGCGCCGAAGGCGTAGTCGCGCTCGAAGTCGCCCTTGTCCGGGCCCATGTTCAGGTTCTGCGTGTGCACGTGCTCGCCCGCGGCGATGGGCTTGCTCGCGAAGCCGATGATCTGGTTGTAGCGGCGCACCGGCTCGCCCTGCGCGATGGCGCGCATCGCGATCTTGTGGCCTGGCGGGATCAGTCCGCGCACGGCCACGTCCTCGACGACGGTGCCGCCGAGCAGTTGCGAGCGCGCGATGACGACGTCGTCGGCGGGGTGGAGTCGGATGTAGGGCGTCATGGTGATTGGCTGGCTGTGAGGCTGGCTATGAGGCTGGCTTTGAGGCTGACTTGTGTGCATGTGAAGCGAATGGGCGCGCGGCTTTTTCAAGCCGCCTTGGTGCGGCGCCAGCTTGCGCTGAATCTCTGGTGGAACTTGTCCATGTGCTGGTGCATGGCGTCGCGCGCCGCCGCCGGGTCGCGCGCGGCAATGGCGTCGAGGATGGCTTCGTGCTCGCCGATGGCGGCCTGCCACGAGTCCATGGTCTCGAAGTAATCGATCATCCGCGCGAAGATCGGCCCTTGCCGCGATTCCCAGAAGCCCTGCACCGTCTCGGTCAGCACCACGTTGTCGCAGGCGTTGACGACGGCCAGGTGGAAGGCGCGGTCGCCTTCGTGCGGCACCTCGTTGCGCGCGGCGTGCTCGCGCATCATGCGGATCGCGCGGCGCATGGCGTCCACGTCCTTGCGCTTGCCGTGCTGCGCGGCGGTGGCGGCGGTCTCGCCTTCGACCAGCCGGCGCGCGCGAATGATCTCCAGCGGACCCCATTCGGCGCCCGCCCCGTTGGCGGATGTCGCGGACGTCGCGGATGTTGCGGGTGTTACGGGCGGTGCGGTGCGGTGCGAGCGGTCGAGCACGTACACGCCCGAGCCGGTGCGGATCTCCACCCAGCCCTCGACCTCCAGCGCGATCAGCGCCTCGCGCACCGACGGCCGGCTCACGCCCAGCTGCTTGGCCAGGTCGCGCTCGGCGGGAATGCGCGCGCCCACCGCGAACTCGCCCTTGCCGATGAGCACGCGCAGCTGCTCGGCAATCTGGCGGTAGAGGCGCTGGGGTTCGAGGGTCTGGATCGGCACGGCTGAAAAAGGGCGGCTGGCGGTTGCGAGGAGTGCGCAGGCTTAAGGGTTGTCCTGAATTGGACAAGTGGTAAGGCCAATTCAGAATACGACACACCGCCCGCGCCACCATCGGGCCTAACCCGAGGAATTCCGAGGAGACCCCCGATGAGATTGAAGGGAAAGACCGCACTGGTCACCGCCGCAGGGCAGGGCATCGGCCACGCCAGCGTGCTCGCCATGGCCGCCGAGGGCGCGCATGTGTGGGCCACCGACGTCAACGAGAAGCTGCTCGCGCGCTACGACGGCATGCCCAACGTCACCGCGCTCAAGCTCGACGTGCTCGACAAGGCCGCCATCGGCGCGCTGGTGGCCCAACTGCCCGCGCTCGACATTCTTTTCAACTGCGCGGGCGTGGTGCACAACGGCACCATCGAGCAGGCCAGCGACGACGACCTGCTGTTCGCCTTCAGCCTCAACGTGCGCGCGCAGATGTGGACCATCCAGGCCGTGCTGCCCGGCATGCTGGCGGCCGGGCGCGGCAGCATCATCAACATGGCGAGCGTGTGCTCCAGCATGAAGGGCCTGCCCAACCGCTTCGTCTACGGCACCACCAAGGCGGCCGTGCTCGGCCTCACGAAGAGCGTGGCGGCCGACTACGTGGCCCGCGGCATCCGCTGCAACGCGGTGTGCCCCGGCACCGTCGACACGCCCTCGCTGGGCGACCGCATCAACGCCAACGCCGACCCCGACGCCGCGCGCCAGGCCTTCATCGCGCGCCAGCCCATGGGCCGGCTCGCGCAGGCCGAGGAGATCGCGCCGGTGGTGGTGTTCCTGGCCAGCGACGAATCGGTCTTCGCCACCGGCCAGGCCTTCACGGTCGACGGCGGCATCACCATATGAACCAGCTCGACTTCAGTGGGCGCCATGCGGTCGTCACCGGTGGCGCCACGGGGCTGGGCTTCGGCATTGCGCAGCGGCTCGTGGCCTCGGGCGGCAGCGTCACGCTGTGGGACCGCGACGAGGAAGCGGCCGTCAAGGCCGCGCAGTCGCTGGGCGACAAGGCCTTCGCGCTGAAGGTCGATGTGTCGCAGCAGCCCTCGGTTGCCGAGGCGGTGGCCGCCACGCTGGCGCATGCACCGCGCATCGACGCGCTGGTCAACAGCGCCGGCATCACCGGCCCCAACACCAAACTGTGGGACTACCCGGTGGACGACTGGCGCCAGGTGATGGACGTCAACATCAACGGCGTGTTCCTGTGCTGCCGCGAGGTGGTGGCGCAGATGCGCAAGCAGGGCGACCGCGGGCATGGCGGGTACGGCCGCATCGTCAACATCGCCTCGGTCGCGGGGAAAGAGGGCAACCCCAACGCCAGCGCCTACAGCGCGAGCAAGGCGGCCGTCATCGGCCTCACCAAATCGCTGGGCAAGGAGCTGGCCGACACCGGCATCCGCGTGAACTGCGTGACGCCCGCGGCGGTGAAGACGGCCATCTTCGACCAGATGACGCCCGATCACATCGCCTTCATGCTCTCGAAGATTCCCATGGGCCGCTTCGGCACGGTGGAAGAGGTGGCCGCCATGGTGGGCTGGCTCTGCACCGAAGATTGTTCGTTCTCTACCGGTGCGGTCTTCGACCTCTCCGGCGGTCGCTCCACGTACTAAACCAATTCAATGCACTGAAAGGAAAGCATGAAACTCGTCCGCTACGGCAACCCCGGCAAGGAAAAGCCCGGCCTCATCGACAACGACGGCAAGCTGCGCGACCTGAGCGCCATCGTCAAGGACATCGGTCCCGACCAGCTGGGCGACGCCGCCATCGCCAAGCTGCGCAAGACCAAGCTCGACAAGCTGCCGCTGGTCAAGGGCAAGCCGCGCCTGGGCAGCCCGGTGGCCAACGTCGGCAAGTTCATCGCCATCGGCCTGAACTACGCGGACCACGCGGCCGAGTCCGGCCTGCCGGTGCCCAAGGAACCCGTGGTCTTCATGAAGGCCAACAGCTGCATCCAGGGCCCGAACGACCCGGTGATGCTGCCCAAGGGTTCGGTCAAGTCCGACTGGGAGGTCGAGCTGGGCGTGGTCATCGGCACGCGCGCACGCTACGTGTCGCAAAAGAGCGCGCTCGACTACGTGGCCGGCTACTGCACCATCAACGACATCAGCGAGCGCGAGTACCAGATCGAGCGCGGCGGCACCTGGGACAAGGGCAAGGGCTGCGACACCTTCGGCCCGCTGGGCCCCTGGCTGGTGACGCGCGACGAGATCGAAAACCCGCAGAAGCTCGCGATGTGGCTCGACCTGAACGGCCAGCGCGTGCAGACCGGCAGCACCAAGACCATGATCTTCAGCGTGGCCAAGATCGTGAGCTACGTGAGTCAGTTCATGACGCTGATGCCCGGTGACGTCATCACCACCGGCACCCCGCCGGGCGTGGGCATGGGCATGAAGCCGCCGCTGTTCCTGAAGAAGGGCGATGTCATGACGCTGGGCATCGAAGGCCTGGGCGAGCAACGCCAGGAAGTGGTTCCCTTCAAGCTCTGATCCTCTGCGATCATCCGGCGGATGAAAGCGCCGCCGGACGACCATCGATCGCACGTGTTCGGCACGCCCTGGGAGGGCGTGCACGGCACCGCGATCGACAGTGCCCGCCACTACGGCCGGCACTGGCATGCGACCTACGGCGTCGGCCTGCTCGAGCACGGCGCGCAAAGCTCGGCCAGCGGCCGGGGCAAGGTCGATGCCTATGCGGGTGACCTGATCACCACCAACCCTGCAGAAGTGCACGACGGCCGCCCGCTGGGTGGCCCGTCGCGGCGTTGGCGCATGGTGTATTTCGACGTGGCCGTGCTGGCGAGCATGCGCGGCGGCACGGCGGGCGACAGCGTCGAGTTCACGCGTCCCGTGCTGCGGGACGCGCGCTTGTGCCACGCGCTGCGCGAGTTGTTCGCCCGCCTCGACGCATGGCATGCCACCGTGTCCGCCACCTCGCGAGAAGCCGCAAGGGCCGAAGCGCTCGCCTGCGAAGAATCCCTGGCCGAGGTCTGCGGCCTGCTGCTCGAAGGCCATTCGACCGCAGCGCCGGTGCGCGAGATCGGTGGCGACGTGCGCCGGCTGCGCGAGCGCATGGCCGACGACCTGCTCGATGCGCCCACGCTCGACGAGCTCGCCGCCATGGCCGGCCTCAGCAAGTACCAGGCGCTGCGCCGCTTCGAGAAAGCCTACGGCGTGCCGCCCCACGCGTGGCTGCTGCTGCAGCGCGCCGAACGCGCCCGCGCGCTGATCCGCCGCGGCGCCGGCCTCGCCGATGCGGCCGCCGCCAGCGGCTTCGCCGACCAGAGCCACATGACGCGCATCTTCGCGCGCCACTTCGGGTTTACACCCGGTGCCTGGCAGCGCGGCATGCGCCCGCGGTTTTAAATGTCCCATTGACAGAACATTGAAACTGCAAAACCATCGAAGGCATGTCGCAAATGCCTTTGCCGAAATACCACCAGATCTATCTGGTGCTGCGTGAGCAACTGCACGAAGGCCGTTTCGCGGAAGGACTGCCCGGCGAACTCGCGCTGATGGCGCAGTTCAGCGTGGCGCGCGTCACCGTGCGGCGCGCGCTGGAACAGCTGGCGTCCGAAGGCCTGATCGAGCGCAACCCCGGCCGCCGCACGCGCGCACTGCCGCCGCCCGTGAGCGGCGAGGGCCCCGGCACCAAAAGCATGGAACGCGCCAACCTGCGCGGCCTGCTCGAGAACCTGGTCACCATGGGCCTGCACACCTCGGTCAAGGTGATCGAGGTGGCGACCATCACCGCCTCCACCCAGGTGGCCGAGGCGCTGGAGCTCAAGCTCGGCGATGCGGTGCAGAAGGCCGTGCGCGTGCGTTCCACCAAGGAAGGCCCGCTCTCGCACATCACCACCTACGTGCCCGACACCATCGCGCGCCGCTTCGGCCGCCGCGAGCTGTCGAAGAAGCCCATCCTGGTGCTGCTCGAGGAGTCGGGCGTCAAGGTGGGGCGCGCGCACCAGACCATCTCCGCGCGGCTGGCCGACAACGTGCTTGCACAGCACCTGGACGTGTCCGTCGGCTCGGCCCTGCTCGCGGTGCGCCGCCTGATCTACGACGAAGACGAGCGGCCCGTGCAGTGGCTGCACGGCTTCTACCGCCCCGACCGCTACACCTACGAAATGCAGCTCTCCCGCGTGGGCAGCATCGACGCCAAGGTGTGGGTCAGCAAAGACGTGTCAGCCCAGTTCAACTGAAGAGAAAAAAAGGAAAGCCCCATGCAGAACCGCCGCCGTTTCGTGTCGCAGTCCGCCGCCCTGGCCACCGCCGTCGCCTTCCCGCTCGTGGCCGGCGCACAGCCCAAGACCGTCAAGGTCGGCGTGCTGCACCCGGTCACCGGGGCCCTGGCCTACTCGGGCCAGCAATGCCGCCTCGGCGCGCTGATGGCCATCGAGGACATCAACGCGGCCGGCGGCATCAAGTCGCTGGGCGGCGCGAAGCTCGAGGCCCTGCTGGGCGACGCGCAATCGCAGCCGCAGGCCGGCGCGGCCGAGGTCGAGAAGATGAACGAGGCCGGCGTGTCGGCCATCGTGGGCGCGTTCGCCTCGGCCATCTGCCTGGCCACCACGCAGGCCGCGGCCAAGTACAACCTGCCGCACGTGGTCGACGTGGGCGTGGCCGACCAGATCGTCGAGCGCGGCCTGAAGAACACCTTCCGCTTCGGCCCCGGCTACAAGAAGTCGACCGAGGTGGCCATGGCCAACCTGCTGGTGCTCAACAAGGCCGCGGGCAGCCCCGCCAAGACCGTGATGATCATCCACGAGGAGTCGCTCTTCGGCGCCGGCACCGCGCAGCTGCTCTCGCGCGAGCTGCCGGGCTACGGCTTCGACGTGAAAGAGGTGGTGAAGCACGCCAACCCCACGCGTGACTTCAACAACATCGTGCTGCGCATGAAGTCGGTCAACCCCGACATCGTGATTCCCGCCAACTACTACAACGAGTACGCGCTGCTGGTGCGCACCATGCAGCAGCAGAAGGTGGTGCCCAAGGCCATCTTCTCGGTGCTGGGCGGCGCCGCGTCGAGCTACAAGTTCGTGAAGGAATTTCCGGACGCGGCCAACGGCATCATCGACTGCAACCACTGGTTCAACCCGAAGGACAAGCGCTCGCAGGAACTGCGCAAGCGCGTGGAGGCCAAGGGCCAGTTCTTCAGCTACGAGGTCTTCATGACCTACACCTCGATGTGGCTGCTGGCCGATGCCATCGAGCGCGCCAAGTCCACCGAGCGTGCCGCCATCATCGACGCGCTGGAGAAGAGCACCTTCTCCAATCACATCATGCCGTACGGCCCCACCAGGTTCGTCAACGGCCAGAACGAGGGCGCGCAGCCGCTCATGACGCAGGTGGTGAAGAACGACATCAAGGTGATCATTCCGCGCGACTACCGCGAGGTCGACCCGGTCTTCCCGCTCAAGGCCTGAAGCCGGGCCACCAAGCCGCCAGGCCGCAACAAGGCAACACCCATGAAGCGCTTCGACGGATTCCGAGCCTGCCCGGAGTCCGGTGGAGTCGCACGCCCCTGAAGAACATGCACGAAGAGACAAGCAGCCCAGCACCCGCCAGCCCATGCCAGACATCAACATCCTCTTTCCGTCGGTGCTCAACGGCCTGACGACAGGCGCCGTGTACGCGCTGATCGCCGTGGGCCTCACGCTGATCTACGGCGTGCTGCACATCATCAACTTCGCCCACGGCGCCAGCCTGATGCTGGCGCTGTACGCCGTGTACTTCCTCAAGGAACGCTTCGGCATCGACCCGTACCTGGCGCTGCCCATCGCCATCGTCGGCATGTTCGCGCTCGGCTACGCGCTGCAGCGCATCGTCATCAACAAGGCCGGCCACGGCAAGGACGAGAACATCCTGCTGGCCACGCTGGGCATCGCCATCGTCATGGAGAACCTGGCGCTGCTGTTCTTCAAGTCGGACACGCGCAGCATCGACACCGCCTACTCGCTGAGCACCGTGGCCATCGGCCCGGCCATGATCGCGGTGCCCAAGCTCGTTGCCTTCGCCGGTGCGCTGGTGGTGTCGGGCGTGCTGTTCTGGATCATGGGCCGCACCGACCTGGGCCGCGCCATCCGCGCGGTGGCCAAGGAGAAGGAGGGCGCCAAGCTCATGGGCATCGACGTGGACCATGTGTACGCCATGAGCTTCGGCATCGGCCTGGCGTGCCTGGGCGCGGCGGCCTGCTTCCTGCTGCCCGCGTACTACGTCAACCCGCAGGTGGGCGGCGGCTTCGTGCTGGTGGCCTTCACCATCGTGGTGCTGGGCGGCATGGGCAGCTTCGTGGGCGCACTCATCGGCGGCTTCCTGATCGGGGTGGTGGAGTCGATCGGCGGCCTGTACCTGGGCGAGTCGCTCGGCCAGTTGGGCATCTTCGCGATCTTCATCGGCGTCGTGCTGTTCCGCCCGCAGGGCATGTTCGGAGCGAAAGCATGAACGCGGGCATGAAGCAACTTGCGGGCATTGCGCTCTTCGCGGTCGCCATCGGCTGCGTGCCGTTCATGACCCAGTCGGGCGTGATGCTCAACTTCGTGATGATGGCGCTGTACGCCACGCTCATCGCGCAGGCCTGGAACATCCTCGGCGGCTTCGGCGGGCAGTTCTCTTTCGGGCATGCGCTGTTCTTCGGCACCGGCGCCTACATCCAGGCCATCGCGCAATTGCAGGGCGGCATCAACGCCTGGGTGGCGCTGCCGCTGGCCATCGCCGGCAGCGCGGTGGTGGGCCTTTTCGTCGGCGCGCTCACCTTCCGCTACGGCCTCAAGGGTTCGTACTTCGCGCTCGTCACGCTGGCCTTCGCGGAGGTGTTCCGCATCGTCGCGACCTCGGTGCCCTTCACGGGCGGCGGCGTGGGCCTGATGGTGCCGCTGCGCGAATCGGTGGGCAACATGCAGTTCGCCTCGCGCGCCGGCTACCTGTGGGTCGTGCTGGCGATGGTCGTGGTGGCGCTGCTCGTGACCTGGTGGCTGCGCAACGGCCGCTTCGGCGCCTACCTGCAGGCCGTGCGCGACAACGAGGACGCCGCGCGCGCCGTGGGCGTGAACCCGTTCCGCGTCAAGCTCGCGGCCATCGGCCTGTCGGCGGCCTTCATGGGCGCGGCCGGTGCGTTCTACGTGCAGGTGTTCCAGTACATCGACGCGGGCATCGCCTACGGCTCGGTCACCTCGGTGGAGGCGCTGGTCGCGGCCATCGTGGGCGGCATGGGCACGCTGTGGGGCCCGGTGCTGGGCGCGGCGGTGCTGCACCTGCTGTCGGACTTCACGCGCAACCTGTTCGGCGAGCTGCCGGGCATCAACATGGTCATCTACGGCACGGTGCTCGTGCTCATCGTGATCTTCCTGCCGCGCGGCGTCGCGGGCCTGGGGCTCTCCGTGCGGCAACTGTGGAACGCGAAGGGAGCCAAGAATGACTGAGCCTCTTCTGACACTCGACGGCATCTCGCGCTCCTTCGGCGGCCTGAAGGCCGTGCAGAACGTGAGCCTGGCCGTGAAGGAGGGCAGCCTCACCGCGCTGATCGGCCCCAACGGCGCGGGCAAGACCACGCTGTTCGCGCTGATGTCGGGCTTCCTCAAGCCCGATGCCGGCACGGTGCGCTTCGCCGACCAGGACATCACCGGGCGCGAGCCGCACCGCAACGCCGTGCTTGGCATGACGCGCACCTTCCAGATCGTGAAGCCCTTCGCCGCGCAGACCGTGCGCGAGAACATCGCCGTGGGCGCGCACCTGCATGTGCGCAACCGCGCCGAGACCCTGGCCAGCGCCGAGGCCGTGGCGCAGCGCGTGGGCCTGGCGCCGCAACTCGACAAGCCCGCCTCCGACCTCACCGTGGCCGGCCGCAAGCGCCTCGAACTCGCCCGCGCGCTCGCCACGCGGCCCCGCCTGCTGCTGCTCGACGAAGTGCTCGCAGGCCTCAACCCGCAGGAGATCGCCGAGATGATGCCGGTGGTGCGCGGCATCGCCGACAGCGGCGTGACCGTGCTGATGATCGAACACGTGATGCAGGCCGTGATGAACCTGGCCGAGCACGTGTGGGTGCTGGCGCAGGGCCAGCTGATTGCACAGGGCAACCCGGCGCAGGTGACCTCCGACGACCGCGTCGTCGAGGCCTACCTGGGCCACGGCACGGCGGCGCGCTTGCGCAAGGCCGCGGCCGGCAACGTGGGAGCCTCGGCATGAGCGCACTGCTGGACATTCAAGGCCTGCGCGGCGGCTACGGCCGCGTGGAAGTGCTGCGCGGCGTCGACCTGCAGGTGAACGCCGGCGAGATGGTCGCGCTGCTCGGCAGCAACGGCGCGGGCAAGTCGACGCTCAACAAGATGGTCTGCGGCCTCACGCCCACGTGGCGCGGCAGCGTGCGCTTCGACGGCAAGGACCTGACCGGCGCGCACTACCGCGACGTGGTCAAGGCCGGCCTGATCCAGGTGCCCGAAGGCCGCAAGGTGTTCCCCAACCTGAGCGTGCTCGAGAACCTGGAGCTCGGCTCCTTCACCCGCGCCCGCGAGCGGCGCGCGGCCAACGTCGAGAAGATGTTCCACATCTTCCCGCGGCTGCGCGAGCGCATGGCGCAGCACGCCGGCACCATGAGCGGCGGCGAGCAGCAGATGCTGGCCATCGCGCGCGGGCTCATGGCCGAGCCCGTGCTGCTGATCCTCGACGAGCCGTCGCTGGGCCTCTCGCCGCTGCTGGTGGAGGAGATGTTCACGCTCATCCGCGAGCTGCGCGACGGCGGCCTCGCGGTGCTGCTGGTCGAGCAGAACGTGGGCCAGTCTCTGGAGATCGCCGACCGCGCCTACGTGCTGGAGAACGGCAGCGTGCGCTTCTCGGGCAAGCCCGACGCGCTGCTGGGCAGCGACGAACTGCGGCGCGCCTACCTGGGGCTCTGAGCCCCCGCAAGAACAACGAGACAACAAGGAAACCCCATGATCCATCGCCGCGACATCCTCATCGCACCCGCCGCGCTGGCCTTTGCCGCCGCCGCCCGCGCGCAGATCGGCAACGCCCCCGTGCGCATCCTGGTCGGCGCGCCGGCCGGCGGCTCGACCGACACGCTGGCGCGCTCGCTGGCCGTCAGCATGGGCCCCGCGCTGGGCCGCACCGTCATCGTCGAGAACAAGCCCGGCGCGGGCGGCAACATCGCCGCCGATGCGGTGGCCAAGGCCGCGCCCGACGGCAACACGCTGCTGATGAGCTTCACCAGCCATGCCATCAACGCCACGCTGTACCCCACGCTGCCCTTCGACCCGGTGAAGGACTTCACCGCGCTCACCTGCGTGGCCACCTCGCCGTCGATCCTGGTGGCGCATCCCTCGGTGCCCGCGAAGGACGTGCGCGAGCTCATCGCGCTCGCCAAGGCCAAACCGGGCCAGCTCAACTTCGCCATCGGCGCGGTGGGCTCGTCGCTGCACATGGCGGGCGAGGCCTTCAAGATGCAGTCGGGCGTGGACATCGTGAACATTCCCTACAAGGGCACCTCGCCCGCCGTGCAGGACCTGCTGGCCGGCCAGGTGCAGCTGATGTTCGCGGCGGTGGGCAACGTCAAGGCCCACATCCAGGCCGGCAAGCTCAAGGCGCTGGGCGTCACCACGGCCAAGCGGCTGCCCGCGTTCCCCGACGTGCCGGCCATCGCCGAGGCCTTGCCCGGCTACGAGTCGAGCGCATGGTTCGGCCTGTTCGGCCCGGCGCGCCTGCCGGCGGACGTGTCGCGCAAGCTCAGCGAAGCGGCGCGCCATGCGCTGCATCAGCCCGACATGCAGAAGCGCCTGGACACCGAAGGCGCGATTCCCGTGGGCAACTCGCCCGAGCAGTTCACCGCGTTCGTGCAGAGCGAGATCCCGCGCTGGGCCAAGGTCGTGAAGTTCTCCGGAGCCAAGCCCGAATGACCGCCGACACCTCCAACCCGGCAGCCGCGCGGGTGCCGCCACAGACGCTGGCGCAGAAGCTCATTGCGCGCGCCAGCGGCCGCGCGCACGTGGCGGTGGGCGAGATCGTGACCTGCGGCGTCGACCTCGCCATGTTCCACGACTCCTCGGGCCCGCGCCGCCTGAAGCCCATGCTCGAGGAACTGGGCGCGCAGATCTGGGACCGTTCGCGCATCGTGCTGGTGATGGACCACTACGTGCCCGAGCGCGACGACGACTCGCGGCGCATCGTGCGCATCGCGCGCGACTGGGCGCGCGACCAGCAGCTGCCGCACGTGTACGACAGCCAGGGCATCTGCCACGTGGTGGTGCCGCAGCACGGCCACATCCGCCCCGGCATGCTGTGCGTGGGCGGCGACTCGCATTCGCCCACCGGCGGCGCGTTCGGCGCCTACATGTTCGGCGTGGGCAGCACCGAGATGCTGGGCGTGGTCGTCACCGGCGACATCTGGCTGCGCGTGCCCGAGACCATCCAGATGTGGTGGGACGGCAAGCTGCCCGCGGGCGTGACCGCCAAGGACATGATGCTGCACATGATCGGGCGCTTCGGCATGAACGGCGGGCGCTACCAGGCGGTGGAGTTCGCGGGTCCGGCGGTGCGCTCGATGTCGATGCAGGAGCGCATGACGCTGTCGAACATGAGCGCCGAACTCGGCGCGCAGGCCGGGCTCATCGCGCCCGACGCCACCACCGCGGCCTACCTGGAAGCGGCCGGCGCGCCGCGCGCCGACAGCTCTGCATGGTTCACCGACAGGGACGCCGCGCTCACGCGCCACAGCTTCGACGCCGACACGCTCGAGCCGCACGTGGCCGCGCCGCACAGCCCGGCCAATTCGCTGGGCGTGAGCCACTACGCCGGCACGCCGGTGGACGTGGCCTACATCGGCGCCTGCACCGGCGCCAAGCTCGACGACCTGCGCGCCGCGGCGCAGGTGCTGCGCGGCCACAAGGTGGCGGCGGGCATCCGCCTGATCGTCGCGCCCGCCAGCCTGCAGGACCAGGAGCAGGCGCGCGAAGAGGGCGTGCTGCAGGCGCTGATGGACGCGGGCGCCGAACTGTTCCCGACCGCGTGCGGCGCCTGCTCCGGCTACGGCGACCCGATGGGCGACGACATCACCGTCATCTCGACCACGGCGCGCAACTTCAAGGGCCGCATGGGCTCGCCGAGCGCGCAGGTGTACCTGGGTTCGCCCTACACCGTGGCGGCCGCGGCATTGCGCGGCCGCGTGACCGATCCGCGCGAGGTGCTGGCATGAGCGTCACGCACGCCACCCACCGCGTCTGGCGGCTCGGCGCCGACATCGACACCGACCTGCTCGCGCCGGGTCATGCCATGAAGCACGGCATCGACATCATCGCCAAGCACTGCCTCGAGGCCATCCGCCCCGACTTCGCCGCCGGCGTGGCGCGCGGCGACGTGCTCGTGGCCGGGCCCAACTTCGGCATCGGCTCCTCGCGCGAGCAGGCCGCCGCCGTGCTGGTGCACCTGGGCGTGAGCGCGGTGATCGCGCCGTCGTACAGCGGCCTGTATTTTCGCAACGCCTTCAACGTGGGCCTGCTGCTGCTGACCTGCGCCGAGGCCGAAACACTGAGCGAAGGCGACCAGATCGCCCTGGACACCACCGCGCCCGAGATCGTCATGCCCGGGTGCAGGCGCCTGGCCTGCGAGCCGGTGCCCGGATTCCTCATGGACATGGTCCGCGCCGGCGGACTGTTGAACCAGCTGCGCCAGCGAACTGGCCGCCCCGCCTCCAAGAAAGCCACCGATGTCTGACCCTTCTTCCGCCCCAACCATCGACCCCGTCACGCTCGCCGTGCTGCGCGGCCGCCTCGAGCAGGTGGCCGACGAGATGGACGCCACGCTCTACCGCAGCGCGTTCAATCCCATCATTGCCGAGGCGCACGACGCCTGCCACGGCCTGTACGACGCCACCACCGGCGACACGCTGGTGCAGGGCAAGTCGGGCCTGCCGGTGTTCGTGGGCGCCATGGCCTTCGCGGTGCGCGCCACGGCCAAGGCCGCCGCGCCGCGCGGCGGCATGCGTGACGGCGACATCTGGATCAGCAACGACGCCTACGACGGCGGCACGCACGCCAACGACTTCAAGCTGGTGAAGCCGTTCTTCCGCAACGGCAAGCTCTACTGCCACATGGCCTCGGCCGCGCACTGGCACGACGTGGGCGGCGCGGTGCCCGGCAACTACAACCCGGCAGCCACCGAGTGCTGGCAGGAGGCGGTGCAGATTCCGCCGGTGCGCATCGTGAAGGGCGGCGTGCTCGACCCCGACGTGCTGGCCATCCTGCAGGCCAACACGCGCCTGCCCGACAGCCTGTGGGGCGACCTGAACGGCCAGCTCGCGGCGCTGGAGCTCGGCGCGAAGCGGCTCGACGGCCTGCTCGACGAATACGGCGACGACCTGGTGCTGGCCGCGCTGGGCGAGCTGCGCAGCCGCGCGCTGCGCCTGATGCGCTCGCACGTGGCCTCGCTGCCCGACGGCCGCTACAGCTTCGAGGACGTGCTGGACAACGACGGCATCGTCAACGAGCCGCTGACCATCGCGCTGGACATGACGGTGGCCGGCGACCGGCTCACGCTCGACTTCTCGCGCACTTCGCCGCAATGCGCGGGGCCGGTCAACATCTCGCGCTCGACGGCGATCGCCGCCTGCTACGTTGCGCTCAAGCACCTGTTCCCCGACGTGCCCGCCAACGCCGGCGTGCTCGACGCGGTGGACTTCGTCATTCCCGACCGGCTGGTGATCAGCTGCGAGCGTCCGCGACCGGTCGGCGGCTATACCGAGACCATCCTGCGCATGATCGACGTGATCTTCAGCGCCGCTGCGCAGGCCGACCCCACGCGCGCCGTGGCGCAGGCCTACGGCACCATCAACGCGTTGTCGATCGCGGGCCACCGCAGCGACAAGGGCCGCGAAGGCCAGCGCTGGGTGATGTTCAGCTTCTTCGGCGGCGGCCATGGCGGCCACTCGGGTGGCGACGGCCTGGCGCACGGCAACGCACCCATCTCGACCGCGACGATCCCGCCGCTCGAGATCCTGGAAGCTGCCTACCCGGTGCGCTTCACCGAATGGTCGCTGCGCGCCGACTCCGGCGGCGACGGCCAGCACCGCGGCGGCCTGGGCGCCGTCTATGAAATCGAACTGCTCGAAAAAGACGCCGAGGTGTTCGTCTTCGGCGAACGCGGCACCTCGCCGCCCAAGGGCATCGCGGGCGGCGGCGCGGGCGCGGTCAACGTGTTCCGCTACGAGAACGCGGGCGAGTGGCACACGCCGCCCATGGTCTCCAAGATGCGCGGCATCACGCTGGCGCGCGGCGAGCGCGTGCGCCTGGAAACGCCCGGCGGCGGCGGCTGGGGTAACGCGGCCGAGCGCCAGCCAGAGAAGCGCGAGGCCGATGCGGCCATGGGCTATGTGAGCACCGATACGACGAAGAAAGCAACCGAATGACTTCCCCTGGTAACTCCCTTGTCGTCGGCGTCGATGTCGGCGGCACCTTCACCGACCTCTTCGTGCTCGACGAAGCCAACGGCAGCGCGCGCATCGTCAAGGTGCCTTCCACGCGCGGCGAGGAAGCGCGCGGCTTCATGAACGGCGTGGCGCGCGTGGCCGATTCGGCCGCGGCCATCGCCACCATCGTGCACGGCACCACCGTGGGCACCAACGCGCTGCTGGAGCGCAAGGTGGCGCGCACCGGCATCATCACCACGCGCGGTTTTCGCGACGTGCTCGAGATGCGCCGGCGCGACCGGCCCGAGACCTGGGGCCTGCGCGGCAGCTTCAAGCCCGTGGTGCCGCGCGACCTGCGCCGCGAAGTCGACGAGCGCGTGCTGGCCGACGGCACGCTGCACACGGCGGTCGACCTGGAACAAGTGCGCGCCGAAGCGCGCTCGCTGCTGGAGGCCGGCTGCGAGGCCGTGTGCGTGTTCTTCATCAACACCTACGCCAACCCCGAGAACGAGCGCCTGGCCGTGGCCGCGGTGCGCGAGCTGTGGCCCAACCCGCACGTCACCTCGGCCAGCGAGGTGCTGCCCGAGATCCGCGAGTTCGAGCGCTGCTCGACCGCCACGCTCAACGCGGCGCTGCAGCCGGTGGTGGGCAGCTACCTCGGCCGGCTCGAAAGCGACCTGCGCGCGCAGGGCTTCGCGGGCGAGTTGCTGGTGGTGCAGAGCAACGGCGGCGTGATGTCGCGCCAGACCGCGAGCGACCTGCCGGTGCGCACCGCGCTGTCGGGCCCGGCGGCCGGCGTGATCGCCTGCGCGGCCATTGCGCGCGCGGCGGGTTTTCCGAACGCGATCACGGGCGACATGGGCGGCACGTCTTTCGACGTGTCGCTGGTGGCGAACGGCGAGGCTGCATTGGCGGCGCAGACCGCCATCGAGTTCGGCATGGTGATCCGCTCGCCGATGATCCAGATCGAGACCATCGGCGCCGGCGGCGGCTCCATCGCGTCGGTCGACGCGAGCGGCATGCTGCAGGTCGGGCCCGAGTCGGCGGGCAGCGTGCCCGGGCCGGCCTGCTACGGCCGCGGCAACATGCGCCCGACCGTGACCGATGCCAATGTGCTGCTGGGCCGCATCGCGGCGGACCGTCCGCTGGGTGGCGGCCTGCTGGCGGCGCTGGACGCGGAGAAGTCGCGCCAGGCCATCGAGGAACATGTCGCGCGCCCGCTGGGCCTCGAGGTGCACGCGGCGGCGGAAGCGATCCTGACCGTGGCCAATGCGCGCATGGCCGGCGCCATCCGCCTGGTGTCGATCGAGCGCGGGCACGACCCGCGCCGCTTCGCCTACATGCCCTTCGGCGGCGGCGGCGCGCTGCATGTGTGCGCGATGATGCGCGAGGTGGGCGTCGCCACGGGCATCGTGCCGCGCTACCCCGGCGTCACGTCGGCGCTGGGCTGCGTGATTGCCGACATGCGCCACGACGCGGTGCAGACCATCAACAGGCCGCTGGCCGACCTCGATGTGGCCGACCTGCAGCACCGCATCGACACGCTGGCCGCGAGCTGCCAGCAGCGGCTCGACTCGTCGGGCGTGCGCTTCGACGACGTGCGTCAAGTGGTTGCACTCGACATGCTCTACGCCGGCCAGACGCACACGCTGCCGGTGGTGCTGGCCGATGCGGGCCAGGCGCCGATCACGGCCGCTTCCATTTGCGCTGCCTTCGAAGCGGCCTACACGGCAGCCTTCGGCCGCGTGCTCGACGGCATCGCGATTCGCGTGATGAACCTGCGCTATGCGCGCATCGGCGTGCGGCCCAAGTTCGACCTGAAGGTGCTGGCGCCCGAAGGCCTGGGCAGCACCGCGCCGCTGGGCACGCAGCGCGTGTTCCACCAAGGCCGGTGGCACGACGCGGTGCGCTACGCGCGGCTCGAGCTGCCGGTGGCCGCGCGCATCGACGGGCCGGCCATCCTCGAACAGGCCGACACGACCGTGTGGCTCGAACCCGGCTTCCATGCCGAGGTCGACGCGCATGGCAACCTGCTGGTGAGGCCGTCATGAGCGCGGGCACGAAGCTCGTTCCGGCGAAGACGGCGCTGGTCGTCATCGACCTGCAGAACGACTTTCTCGACGCCAAGGGCGCTTACGCGCGCGGCGGCGACACCAACCCTCCCGCGCTGCTGCTGCCCGGGCGCGTGGCCGCCGTGGCGCGTGCGCTGAAGGCGGGCGGGGGGCTGGTGGTGGCGAGCCAGTTCACGCTGTGGCCCGACGCGAAGGGCGAGCCGATGGTCTCGCCGCACCTGAAGGCGCTGCGCCCGTACCTGGCCAAGGGCGACTTCGCGCCCGGCAGCTGGGGCCAGGCGAATGTCGATGCGCTCGCGGGCCTGGTCGACGTGACGGTCAGCAAGGTCGCGTACTCGGCCTTCTTCAACACGCAGCTCGACTGGGTGCTGCGCCGCGCGGGCATCGACACCGTGGCGGTGTGCGGCATCGTCACCAACGGCGGCGTGGCCAGCACGGTGCGCGACGCGCACATGCGCGACTACCGCACGCTGGTGCTGGCCGACGGCTGCGCGGCCTTCGGCGAGGAGCGCCACAACACCTCGCTGGCCGACATGCGCAACGTGGCCGAGGTGACGGACTGCGCGCCCTTCATCGCATCGCTGGCATGAGCGCGCCCGCAAGAACCGTCCGGCGCGCCGCGCAGGTGGAGGCCGATGTGCACGTGGCGGTGGCCATCGTCGGCGGCGGGGCCTGCGGGCTCACGGCGGCGCTGATGCTGGCGGACGCGGGCATCGACTGCGTGGTGCTGGAGCGCGACGCGCTGCCCAGCGGATCGACGGCGCTGTCCTCGGGCTTCATTCCCGCGCCCGGCACGCGCGTGCAGCAGGCGCACGGCGTGGCCGACGACAGCGCCGCGCGCTTTGCGGCCGACATCCAGGCCAAGGCGCACGGCCGCGCGGCAGCTGCGCTGGTCGATGCGTATGCCCATGCCATCGGCCCCGCGCTCGATGCACTGCAGGCGCGCCACGGTCTCGGGTGGATGCTGCTCGACGGCTTTCTCTACCCCGGCCACAGCGTGCACCGCATGCACGCGTTGCCGCAGAAGACGGGCGCCGCATTGATGGCAGCGTTGCAGTCGGCCGTCGAAGCTGCGGGCATTCCGGTGCTGACGCAGGCCGTGGTCGACACGCTGGTGCTCGACGCGCACGACCGGGTGGTCGGCATCGACTACTTGCGCCCCGACGGCCAGCATGAAACGCTGGGCTGCGACGCGCTGCTGCTGGCCTGCAACGGCTTCGGAGGCAACACGGAAATGGTGCGCACGCTGCTGCCCGAGATGGCCGAGGCCACCTTCGGCGGGCACGTCGGCAACGACGGCAGTGCCATCCTCTGGGGCGAGTCGCTGGGTGCGCGGCTGCGCGACCTGGGCGGCTACCAGGGCCACGGCTCGTGGGTCACGCCGCAGGGCGCGCTGATGTCGTGGGCCGTGATGATGGAAGGCGGCGTGCAGCTCAACTGCGACGGCCGGCGCTTTCACGACGAGACGCTGGGCTACTCCGAAGCCGCGGTGCATGTGCTCGCGCAGCCGGGCGGCATCGGCTGGAACGTGTTCGACACGCCGCTGCTCGCACTGGCGCGCGGCTTCCCCGACTTCTGCGAGGCCGAGGCCGCCGGCGCGCTGCGCCGCTGCGACTCGGTGGCCGCGCTGGCGGACTGCATCGGCTGCGAAGCCGCGGTGCTGCAGGGCACGCTCGACGCGATGCGCGGTGGCGTGCCCGCGGCCGACGGCCGCGTGTTCTCGCGCGGCCTCGGCGCGCCGTACTTCGCCGTCAAGGTGACCGGCGCGCTCTTCCACACCCAGGGCGGCCTCGACACCGCACCCGACATGCGCGTGCTGCGCCAGGACGGCACGCCGTTGCCCAACCTGCTGGCCGCGGGCGGCGCGGCCGGCGGTGTCTCGGGTGACGCGGTGTGGGGCTATCTCTCCGGCAACGGCCTGCTGAGCGCCGTGGCCGGCGGCTACATCGCGGCGCACACGGCTGCCGCACTGGTTCAACACAAGGAGGCGTCCGCATGACGACCCACAACTTCAAGACCCGCCTGGCCCGACCCGACGTGGTGCTGGCACCCGGCGTGTACGACGCGCTGAGCGCACTGGTGGCCGAGCAGGCCGGCTTCGAGGCGCTGTACCTGTCGGGCGCGTCGATTGCCTACACGCGCCTGGGCCGCTCCGACATCGGCCTGACCACCTTCACCGAAGTGGCCGACACGCTGGCGCGCATCACCGAGCGCGTGCGCCTGCCGGTGATCGTCGATGCCGACACCGGATTCGGCAACGCGCTGAACACGCAGCGCACCGTGCGCGGCTTCGAGCGCGCGGGCGCGGCCATGGTGCAGATCGAGGACCAGACCTTTCCCAAGCGCTGCGGCCACCTCGACGGCAAGGCCGTGGTGCCCGAGCGCGAGATGGTCGGCAAGCTGAAGGCGGCGCTGGACGCGCGCACGTCGAGCGACACGCTGATCCTCGCGCGCACCGACGCGGTGGCGGTCGAGGGGCTGGAGGCCGCGCTCGACCGCGCCGAGGCTTACCTCGCATGCGGCGTGGACGCGCTCTTCATCGAGGCGCTGCGCTCGCCCGAGCAGATGGACGCGGCCTGCAGCCGCTTCGCGCACCGCGTGCCGTTGCTGGCGAACATGGTCGAAGGCGGCAAGACGCCGATACAGGATGCCGACGCGCTGCAGAAGCACGGCTTTCGCATCGCCATCTTCCCGGGCGGCACGGCGCGCGCGGTGGTGCACACGCTGCAGGGCTACTACGCCAGCTTGCACCAGCACCGCACCACGCAGCCGTGGCGCGCGCAGATGCTGGACTTCGATGCGCTCAACGAGGTGATCGGCACGCCCGAGCTGATGCGCACCGGCCAGAAGTACGACTGAGGCTCAGCGCAGCACCCGCACCAGCTCGTCGTACACCAGCCGCACACGCGCCGGCACCGGCGCGCGCTGCGAGCGGTAGACATGAATCGGCCAGGGCTCCGGCGCCTCGGCCTCCAGCACGGCCACCAGCACACCGGCCTGCAGCAAGGGCTCGGCCAGCGGCGCCACGAGCTGGCCGAAGCCCAGCCCCGCCTGCACCGCGGCGCACTCCGCATCCACGTCGTCGGTCACGAAGGCCGGCGAGGTGATCGGTACCTGGCGCCCCTTGCTGAAGAACCATGACCACGGCCGGCCCGAGGCGCGGTCGATCAGCGCGGTGAGCGGCATCGCCGCGAGCGCCTCCAGGTCCTTGGGCACGCCCGTGCGCGCCACCAGCGCCGGCGTGGCCACCACGTACAGCGGCATCCGCCCGGCGGTGCGCGCCACGAAGCGCGCGTCGCGGATCGGGCCGGCGCGCACGCCGATGTCGATCTGCTGGTCGACCACGTCGGCATGCTCCTCCGACAGGCGCAGGTCGAGCACCAGGCCCGGGTGCGCGGCCAGCATGGGCGCCAGCGCCTGCGGAATCAGGCGCCGGCCGAACACGTTCGGCGCCGTGACGCGCACCGTGCCCGCGTGCTGCGAGAGCGCGCGCCGGTCGGTGCGGTGAAACAGCGCGTCCACGCCGCCCACGGCGGTGCGCGCGCGCTGCGCGAGCTGGCGGCCGAAGTCGGTGAGCTGCACGCCGCGCGTGCTGCGGTGGAACAGCGGCTCGCCCAGTTCCTCCTCGAGTTCGCGCACGGCGCGCGTGACCACCTGCGGCGAGACCGACAGGCGCACCGCCGCGTCGCGGAAGTTGGCGGCGTCGGCGGCGGCGCAGAACACGCGCAGGGCTTCGAGGCGGTTGGACATGGGCGGGCTTTCCTTTGCAGTGTTCCGATTCTAGGAATTCTGAAGTCGGAAGAGTTTCATTTACGGGAATACGCAGATTTTCGACACTGCATGCACCAACTCTTCTTTCCCTTCGTTTTCCAACCCACCGCAAAGGACATTCCATGACATCCGTTCAAGACAACATCAAAGGCAAGGTCGCCATCGTCACCGGCGCCAGCAGCGGCATCGGCGAATCGACGGCGCGCCACCTGGCCGCCCGCGGCGCCAAGGTCGTGCTCGCGGCACGCCGCACCGACCGGCTCGACAAGCTCGTCGCAGAGATCCGCGAAGCCGGCGGCGAAGCCATCGCCGTGGCCACCGACGTGTCGAAGCGCGCCGACCTGGAGCAACTGGCCGCGGCCACCGTCGAGGCCTTCGGCCGCATCGACGTGCTGGTGAACAACGCGGGCGTGATGCCGCTGTCGCCGATCGAGAAGCTCAAGGTCGACGAGTGGGACCGCACCATCGACGTCAACATCAAGGGCGTGCTTTACGGCATTGCCGCGGTGCTGCCGCGCATGCAGGCGCAGGGCAGCGGGCACATCCTGAACGTGGCGTCCATTGCCGGCTTCAAGGTGTTCACGCCGATCGGCACGGTGTACAGCGCGACCAAGCACGCGGTGCGCGCCATCTCCGAAGGCCTGCGCGTGGAGATGGGCAACACCGGCGTGCGCGTGAGCGTGGTGTCGCCTGGTGCGGTGGAGTCGGAACTGAAGTTCGGCAGCACCGACGCCGACGCCACGGCCGGCCTGAAGGCCTTCTACGACGCCAACCAGATCCCGTCCGACGCGGTGGCCCGCGCCGTGGTCTACGCGGTGGAGCAGCCGGCGAACGTGGACATCAACGAAGTGGTGGTGCGGCCGGTGTCGCAGGACTTCTGATCTGCTGAAAGTAAGCCGGGGGGCGGGGCAGGGTATGGCCCCCTTGCCGCTCCCGGCCGGTTCAATTAACCTTCAATAACTGAAGGCTTCTAGAAGTCAAAAGTGGGAAGCCCCTGCAAAATAGAACGACCGTTCGTTTTATTCGGAGCCCCACGATGCCTGTCAATGCCGTTCCCGCCAAGCCGGCCCGCGCCGCCCAGAAGGGCCAGCAGACCAAGGCCGTGATCGTCGACGCCGCACTGGCACTGGCCGCGCAGATCGGCCTGGAAGGCCTGTCGATCGGCGCCGTGGCCGAGATCACCAAGATGAGCAAGTCGGGCGTTTTCGCCCACTTCGGCTCGCGCGAGGAACTGCAGATTTCCGTGGTGCGCGAGTACCACGCCCGTTTCGAGCAGGAAGTGTTCTTTCCTGCCCTCAAGGCGCCGCGCGGCCTCCCGCGCCTTCGCGCCATGTTCGCCAACTGGATGAAGCGCACCTCGACCGAGATCGACTCGGGCTGCATCTACATCAGCGGCGCCTCCGAATTCGACGACCGTCCGGGCCCGGTGCGCGATGCGCTGGTGGAGTCGGTCAGCATCTGGCAGGCCGCCGTGCTGCGCGCCATCGTGCAGTCGCAGACCGAAGGCCATCTGCGCGCCGACGCCGACGAGCGCCAGGTGGCGTTCGAGATCCACGGGCTGATCCTCGCGCTGCACTACGAGGCGCGCTTCCTGCAGGTGCCCGGCTCCATCGGCCGCGCCAACGTCGGCTTCGACAACATCCTGGCGCGCAGCGCCACGCCTGCCGCGCCGAAGGCCGATGCCGCCGCGCCGGCCGCCGGCCGCCGCCTCAAGCCCGTGCGCTGAGGCAGGCGCGCCCCGCTTTCGCTTTTCCGTTTTTTCCGTTTTCGTTCTTCCCCCTTTTTCTTTTTCTATCTAGCTTCGACCAGGAGAGTTCCGGATGCCTACCTACAACCCACCCGTGCGCGACATGCAATTCGTGCTGCACGAAGTGCTCAACGTCGCCGAGGAACTCAAGGCGCTGCCGGCCCATGCCGAGACCGATGCCGACACCATCAACGCGGTGATCGAAGAGGCCGGCAAGTTCGCCGCCGAAGTGACGTTCCCGCTGAACATCGGCGGCGACGAAGAAGGCTGCGTGCTCGACAAGGCCACGCACGAAGTCAAGACGCCCACCGGCTTCAGGGACGCCTACGCCAAGTACGTCGAAGGCGGCTGGCCCGCGCTGTCGTGCGACCCGGCCTTCGGCGGCCAGGGCCTGCCGTTCGTGGTGAACCAGTGCCTTTTCGAAATGCTCAACAGCGCCAACCAGGCCTGGACCATGTACCCCGGCCTCTCGCACGGCGCGTACGAAGCGCTCAAGGCGCACGGCACCGAAGAACAGAAGAAGACCTACCTGCCCAAGCTCACGAGCGGCGAGTGGACCGGCACCATGTGCCTGACCGAACCCCATTGCGGCACCGACCTGGGCCTGCTGCGCACCAAGGCCGAGCCGCAAGCGGACGGCACCTACCGCATCACCGGCAGCAAGATCTTCATCTCGGCCGGCGAGCACGACATGACGGACAACATCATTCACCTGGTGCTGGCCCGCCTGCCGGACGCGCCCAAGGGCAGCAAGGGCATCAGCCTGTTCGTGGTGCCCAAGTTCCATGTGAAGGCCGACGGCTCGCTGGGCGAGCGCAACCCGATCTTCTGCGCCGGCCTGGAGCACAAGATGGGCATCCACGGCAACGCCACCGCGCAGATCGTGATCGAAGGCGCCACGGGCACGCTGGTGGGCGAGCCCAACAAGGGCTTGGCCGCGATGTTCGTGATGATGAACGCCGCGCGCCTGGGCGTGGGCAACCAGTCGCTGGGCCTCACGGAAGTGGCCTACCAGAACGCGCTGGCCTACGCCAAGGACCGCCTGCAGATGCGCTCGCTGTCGGGCGTGAAGGCCAAGGACAAGGAAGCCGACCCGATCATCGTGCACCCCGACGTGCGCAAGATGCTGCTCACCGCCAAGGCCTATGCCGAGGGCGGGCGCGCGCTGCAGATCTTCTGCACGCTGCTGCTCGACAAGGAGCACAACCACCCCGACGAGAAGGTGCGCAAGGACTCGGGCGAGCTGGTCGCGCTGCTCACGCCCATCGTCAAGGCCTTCATCACCGACAACGGCCACATCTCGACCAACGCCTGCATGCAGGTGTTCGGCGGCCACGGCTTCATCAAGGAATGGGGCATGGAGCAGTTCGTGCGGGACAACCGCATCAACATGATCTATGAAGGCACCAACACCATCCAGTCGCTGGACCTGCTGGGGCGCAAGGTGCTGGGCAACAACGGCGCGTCGCTGAAGAAGTTCGGCAAGCTGGTGGCCCGCCTGGTGGAAGAAGAGGGCGTGAACGAGAAGATGTCGGAGTTCATCACGCCCGTGGCCGTGCTGGGCGACCAGCTCACCAAGTTCACCACCGAGATCGGCTTCAAGGGCTTCCAGAACCCCGACGAAGTGGGCGCCGCCGCGGTGGACTACCTGCGCGTGGCCGGCCACTTCGTGTTCGGCTACCTGTTCGCCCGCATGGCGCAAGTGGCGCTGCGCGAAATTGCCGCCGGCAACACCGACCCGTTCTACGTGGCCAAGCTGCAGACCGCGCGCTTCTACTTCGCCAAGCTGTTCCCCGAGACCGCGACGCTGATGCGCACCGCGCGCGCCGGCAGCAAGGTGCTCATGGACACCGACGCGGCGCTGGCATAAAAGGCCGCTGATAAAAGCCGCTGCTCTTCCTCATCCACTCATCCGGGAGCCGATCATGAAAAAAACGCTTGCAGCCCTGTTGTTCACCGCGACCGCCCTCTCGGCCATGGCCCAGAGCACGCCGGTGGGCGTGTGGCGCAACGTCGACGACAAGACCGGCGAGGTCAAGGCCGAGATCAGCATTGCCGAGGCCAACGGCGCGCTGCTCGGGCGCATCGAGAAGGCGCTGGGCAAGGACGCCAAGCCCGGCGCCACCTGCGATGAATGCAGCGACGACCGCAAGGGCAAGCCCATGGTCGGCCTGGACATCATCCGCGGCGGCAAGAAGGCCGAGAGCAAGGACGTCTGGGAGGGCGGGAAGATCCTCGACCCCGAGAACGGCAAGGAATACCGCGCGAGCTTCACACCCATCGACGGCGGCAAGAAGCTCGAAGTGCGCGGCTACCTGGGCCCCTTCTGGCGCACCCAAACCTGGAACCGTGTTCAATGACCCACCCCCGTTGCTGCTCACTTCGTGTAGCGGCCTCCCCCTCAAGGGGGCAACACCAGCGGCCCGGCAAAGCCGGTTCCGCGGTGTTCCCCGAATGAATTCAGAACTTCGAAACCCAGCTATGTCCCGATTTCAAGTGAAGAAGGTCGCCGTGCTCGGCGCCGGCGTGATGGGCGCGCAGATTGCGGCCCACCTCGTCAACGTGCGCGTGCCGGTCGTGCTGTTCGACCTGGCCGCCAAGGACGCGACCGGCGCGGTCGCGCAAGGCGCGGCGAAGAACGGCATCGTCACGCGCGCCATCGACAACCTCAAGAAGCTCAAGCCCGCGCCGCTCGGCGACGTGGCCGACGCGGTGCTGATCGAGCAGGCCAACTACGAAGACGACCTGGCCAAGCTCGGCGAGTGCGACCTCATCATCGAGGCCATTGCAGAGCGCATGGACTGGAAGCTCGACCTGTACCGGAAGATCGCGCCGCACGTGGCCAAGCATTCGATCCTGGCCTCGAACACCTCGGGCCTGTCGATCACCAAGCTCAGCGAGGCACTGCCCGAAGCGCTGAAGCCGCGTTTCTGCGGCATTCACTTCTTCAACCCGCCGCGCTACATGTTCCTGGTGGAACTCATCAACACGCCCACCACGCAGCCGCAGGTGCTCGACGACCTCGAGGCCTTCGTCACCAGCACGCTGGGCAAGGGCGTGGTGCGCGCGCACGACACGCCCAACTTCATCGCCAACCGCGTCGGCATTGCCGGCATGCTGGCCACGCTGAAGGAAGTCGAGAAGTTCGGCCTGACGCCCGACGTGGTGGACGACCTCACCGGCAAGAAGCTGGGCCGCGCGAGCTCGGGCACCTTCC
This sequence comes from Variovorax sp. OK605, assembly GCF_900115445.1. Taxonomy (NCBI): domain Bacteria; kingdom Pseudomonadati; phylum Pseudomonadota; class Betaproteobacteria; order Burkholderiales; family Comamonadaceae; genus Variovorax; species Variovorax sp. OK605. The sequence continues at coordinate 576,337 of NZ_FOWL01000003.1, read as the reverse complement.
GCACCGCCGACGTGGTGGGCCTGGACACCATGGCCCACGTCGTGAAGACGCTGCAGGACAACCTGAACGCGCAGACCGATCCGTTCTACGCCAACTTCGCGACGCCGCCGGTGCTCGCCAAGCTGCTGGAGCTGGGCAACCTGGGCCAGAAGGCCAAGGCCGGCTTCTTCAAGAAAGTCGGCCGCGACATCCTGCGCTTCGACCTGAAGAGCGGCGAGTACGTGCCCGCCGGCGCGAAGGCCGACGAGGTCTACGGCCGAATGCTGAAGAAGCCCGCGGGCGAGCGCCTGAAGCTGCTGCGCGAGAGCGAAGGGCCGCAGGGCCAGTTCCTGTGGGCGATCCTGCGCGACGGTTTCCACTACGCCGCCGTGCACCTGGGCGACATTGCCGAGAGCGCGCGCGACATCGACTTTGCGATGCGCTGGGGCTTCGGCATGAAGCAGGGCCCGTTCGAGCTGTGGCAGGAAGCCGGCTGGGCGCAGGTGGCCAAGTGGGTGCAGGAAGACATCGACGCGGGCAAGGCGCTGAGCAGCGCGCCGCTGCCGAAGTGGGTGTTCGAAGGCCCGGTGGCCGAGGCCGGTGGCGTGCACACGCCGGAGGGCTCGTGGAGCGCCTCGCAGAACAAGTTCGTGCCGCAACGCAAGCTGCCCGTGCATGACCGCCAGCTGTTCCCCGAGAGCGTGCTGGGCGCCAACGCGCCCGACGCCAACACGGCCGGCACCACGATCAGCGACGAAGGCGACGTGCGCGTGTGGACGCTCGACAAGGAAGGATTCGAGGGGGTGCTCATCGCGAGCATCCACTCGAAGATGCACGCCATCAGCCCCGATGTGGCCGAGGCGCTGGGCGCCGCGGTGGACCTGGCCGAAGCCGAATACAAGGGCCTGGTGATCTGGTCGCCGGACGAGATGTTCTCGGTCGGCGCCGACCTGCAGGCGATGCTGCCGGCCTTCGTGGTCGCGGGCATCGGCGCGGTCGAGGGCGCGGAAGAAGAGCTGCAGAACGTGATGCTCAAGATCCGCTACGCCAACGTGCCGGTGATCTCGGCCGTGCGCGGCATGGCGCTGGGCGGCGGCTGCGAGCTGGCCGTGCATTCGGCCAGGCGCGTGGCGGCGATGGAAAGCTACATCGGCCTGGTCGAAGTCGGCGTGGGACTGATCCCCGGCGCGGGCGGCCTGACCTACATCGCGCGCCGCGCGGCCGAGAACGCCGCGGCTTCGACGGGCACCGACCTGCTGCCGTTCCTGACCGAAGGCTTCACCGCCGCCGCGATGGCCAAGGTGGGCACCGGCGCGCTCGACTCGAAGAAGCTGGGCTATCTGCTCGACAGCGACGTGATCGTGGCGAACAAGGACGAGCTGCTGTACGTGGCGCTGCAGCAGGCCAAGGCCATGGCCGACGCCGGCTACCGCCCGCCGCTGCGCCGCACTTTCCGCGTGGCGGGGCGCAGCGGTGCCGCGACGATCAAGGGGCAGCTGGTGAACATGCGCGACGGCGGCTTCATCAGCGCGCACGACTTCCACATTGCGGGCCTGATCGCCAACGTGGTGACGGGCGGCGACGTGGACGCGGGCTCGCTCGTGACCGAGGAGTACCTGATGACGCTGGAGCGCAAGGCGTTCTGCTCGCTGATCGTGCATCCGAAGACGCAGGAGCGGATCATGGGGATGTTGAGCACGGGGAAGCCGGTGCGCAACTGATTCCGCATTCCTCCTTCCCCTCCCGGGGGAAGGCCGGGATGGGGGCTCTCCGACCAAGCACGATGCGAAACCAAACCACACCCGACGCCCGCGCGAACGCACAAGTGCTTCGCCGCGAGATGACCGACTCGGAGCGCAGGCTCTGGTCGGGCTTGCGCGCCGAACAGCTGGGTGTGAAGTTTCGTCGCCAGCATCCGTTGGGAAACTACATCGCCGACTTCGCCTGCCTCGACCCGAAGCTGATCGTCGAACTCGACGGGTCACAGCATCAGGCTCAGCAAGCCTACGACGCCGCGCGCGATGCTTTCTTCCGGGCACAGGGATTCGACGTGCTGCGTTTCGCATCGAACGATCCGTTCACCAATCTCGATGGGGTCCGCCAGGCCATCGTCAATCGCCTTGTCGAGTTGACGCCGTCAGCCCCCATCCCAGCCTTCCCCCGGAGGGGGAAGGGGCAAGAAAATTCAGGAGCTTCCTCATGAGCAAACAAATCCAAGACGCCTACATCGTCTCCGCCACCCGCACGCCCATCGGCAAGTCGCACCGCGGCTACTTCCGCAACTACCGCCCCGACGACCTGCTGGCCACCACGCTGCGCGCCGCGCTGGCCGCCGTGCCCAGCCTCGACCCCAAGGCCATCGAAGACATCATCTGCGGCTGCGCCATTCCCGAGTCGCAGCAAGGCCTGAACGTGGCGCGCATCGGCGCCGTGCTCGCGGGCCTGCCGACCAGCGTCGGCGGCATCACCGTCAACCGCTTCTGCGCGTCCGGCCTCTCGGCCGTGCAGATGGCCGCCGACCGCATCCGCGTGGGCGAGGCCGACGTGATGATCGCGGCCGGTGTCGAGAGCATGAGCATGGTGCCCATGATGGGCAATTCGCCCTCGCTCTCGCCCTCGATCTTCGAGCGCGAAGGCGACGTGGGCATTGCCTACGGCATGGGCCTCACGGCCGAGAAGGTCGCGCAGCAGTGGAAGGTGAGCCGCGAGGCGCAGGACGAATTCGCGCTGGCTTCGCACCAGAAGGCGCTGGCCGCGCAGAAGGCCGGCAAGTTCGCCGACGAGATCACGCCGATCGAAGTGACCGACCGCACGCCGAACCTGGAGACCGGCGAGTCGATCGCCAAGACGCGCACCGTCAACCTCGACGAAGGCGCGCGCCCCGACACCAGCATCGAAGGCCTGGCCAAGCTGCGCACCGTGTTCGCCGCGCGCGGCACGGTCACGGCCGGCAACAGCTCGCAGACCTCGGACGGCGCCGGCGCGCTGATCCTGGCGAGCGAGAAGGCCGTGAAGCAGTACGGTCTCACGCCGCTCGCGCGCTTCGTGAGCTTCGCCAGCAAGGGCGTGCCGCCCGAGATCATGGGCATCGGCCCGATCGAGGCCATTCCCGCCGCGCTGCGCTATGCCGGCCTGAAGCACGAGGACATCGACTGGTTCGAACTCAACGAAGCCTTCGCCGCGCAGTCGCTCGCCGTCATCAACACGCTGGGGCTCGATCCGTCGAAGGTCAACCCGATGGGTGGCGCCATTGCGCTGGGCCACCCGCTGGGTGCGACCGGTGCCATCCGCGCGGCCACCGTGGTGCACGCGCTGCGCCGCGAGAACCTGAAGTACGGCATGGTCACGATGTGCGTGGGCATGGGGCAGGGCGCGGCCGGCATCTTCGAGCGCGTCTGAGCATGCTCGCCGCGCGTACTGCAGTGCAGCACGCCGGCGTCCCGCACACGACTGCCCGAGCGCGCCCACCGAAGGCACACTGCCGACCATGACCCCCACGCACCCCTTCGACAAAGCCCTGGAGCTCCACCACAGCGACATCCGCGTGGGGCACTTCACGGGCACGACCAGCCCCGACTACTGGAACATGGTCGGGCCCTTCGGCGGCACCACGGCGGCGCTCGCGCTGCAGGCGGTGCTGAGGCATCCCGACCTGCTGGGCGCGCCGATCGCGCTCACGGTGAACTACGCGGCGGCGCTCGAGGCCGGCGCGTTCGACATCCAGGCCACGGCCGTGCGCACCAACCGCTCGACGCAGCACTGGACGGTGCAGATCACGCAGGCCGGCGCCAGCGGCGCGCCCCACATGACGACCACCGCCACCGTGATCACCGCAGTGCGCCGCGAGACCTGGGGCGAGAACGACCTGCCGATGCCCGACGTGCCCAGGGCCGAGGCGGTCGAGCGGATCACCATCGGCCCGTCGGGCGTGGCCTGGGTGGGCCAGTACGAGATGCGCCCGGTCAGCGGCAGCATTCCCTCGAAGTGGGACGGCAGCGGCCACCACAGCGAAAGCCGGCTCTGGCTGCGCGACGCGCAACCCCGGGCGCTGGACTTCACCTCGCTCGCGGCCATGAGCGACCTGTTCTACCCGCGCGTGTGGCTGCGCCGCGCCACGCCGGTGCCGGCAGGCACGGTGTCGATCACCACCTACTTTCACGCCAACGCGGCGCAGCTGGCCGAGGTGGGCACGGGCTACCTGCTGGGCAGCGCCACGGGGCAGCAGTTCAGCAACGGCTTCTTCGACCAGGCGGCGCAGCTGTGGAGCGAGAGCGGCATGCTGCTCGCCACGTCGAACCAGATCGTCTACTACAAGGAGTGAGCGTCATGGCGCAGACCAAGGCCGCACTGATCGTCGGCGCGGGCGATGCCACCGGCGGCGCCATTGCCCGGCGCTTCGCACGCGAAGGCTATGCCACCTGCGTGACCCGGCGCAGCCTCGACAAGCTGCAGCCGCTGGTGGCGCAGATCGAGGCCGACGGCGGCAAGGCGCATGCCTTCGCCTGCGACGCGCGCAAGGAGGAAGAAGTGGTCGCGCTGGTCGAGCAGATCGAATCGACCATCGGGCCGATTGAGGTGCTGGTGTTCAACATCGGCGCCAACGTGCCCGAGAGCATCCTCACGGAGAGCGCGCGCAAGTACTTCAAGGTGTGGGAGATGGCCTGCTTCTCGGGCTTTCTCAACGGGCGCGAAGTGGCCAAGCGGATGGTGGCGCGCGAACTGCCGAACGGCGGCCATCGCGGCACGATCGTCTTCACGGGCGCCACGGCCTCGCTGCGCGGCGCGGCGAACTTCGGCGCCTTCTCCGGCGCCAAGATGGCCCTGCGCGCGCTGGCCCAGTCGATGGCGCGCGAGCTCGGGCCGCAGGGCATCCACGTCGCGCACGTGGTGGTCGACGGCGCCATCGACACCGAGTTCATCCGCAGCAACTTCCCCGAGCGCTATGCGCTGAAGGAGAGCGACGGCATCCTGAACCCCGACCACATCGCCGACACCTACTGGATGCTGCATTCGCAGCCGCGCGACGCCTGGACGCACGAGATCGACCTGCGCCCGTGGTCCGAGAAGTTCTGAAGAAAACACCGAGCAGGAGACAACGCCCGTGACCAAATTCGTGGACTTCTATTTCGACTTCGGCAGCCCCGCCGCCTACCTGGCCGCCACGCAGCTGCCGCACGTGTGCGCCGACACCGGCGCCGAGCTGGTCTGGAAGCCGATGCTGCTGGGCGGCGTGTTCCAGGCCACGGGCAACCACTCGCCGGCCGACATCAAGCCCAAGGGCCCGTACATGAACGCCGACCTGCAGCGCTTCGCCAGGCGCTACGGCGTGCCCTTCGCGCACAACCCGCACTTTCCGGTCAACACGCTGCTGCTGATGCGTGGCGCCACCGGCCTCCAGATGAGCGAGCCGGCACGCTTCGGCGCGTACGTGGACGCGGTGTTCCATGCGATGTGGGTCGAGCCGAAAAACATGAACGACCCGGCGACGGTCGGCGCGGTCTTGCAGAATGCGGGCTTCGACGCCGCGGGCCTGCTCGCGCTGGCCGGCGCGCAGGACACCAAGGACCGCCTGAAGGCCGTCACGCAGGAAGCCGTGGAGCGCGGCGTGTTCGGCGCGCCCACCATGTTCGTCGGCAGCGACATGTTCTGGGGCCAGGACCGCCTCGATTTCGTGCGCGAAGCACTTTCCGCCTGAGCGGCGCCACCCGTTTTACCCAAGGACCTTTCCCATGAGCGACATCCTCGTCCACACCGAAGCCGGTGTGATGACCATCACTTTCAACCGCGTCGACAAGAAGAACTCGATCACCAGCAGCATGTACGGCGAGCTGGCCGACGCGCTGGCCACCGCCGAGGGCGATGCCGCCGTGCGCTGCGTGCTGCTGCAGGGCGACCCGACCATCTTCAGCGCCGGCAACGACATCGGCGACTTCCTCAACGGCCCGCCGTCGACGCAGGAGTCGCCGGTGTTCCGCTTTTTGCGTGGCATCGCGACCTTTCCCAAGCCCATCGTCGCGTCGGTGTGCGGCCCGGCCGTGGGCATCGGCACCACGATGCTGTTCCATTGCGACCTGGTCTACGCGGGCGACAACGCCGCCTTCTCGATGCCTTTCGTGAACCTGGGCCTGTGCCCCGAAGCCGCTTCGAGCCTGCTGGTGCCGCAGATGCTGGGCTACCACCGCGCGGCCGAGGCGCTGCTGCTGGGCGAACCCTTCATGGCCGAGGCGGCGCTCGAGGTGGGCCTGGTCAACCGCGTGGTGCCGCCGACCGAGGCCAATGCCATTGCCCAGATCCAGGCACGCAAGCTGGCCGCCAAGCCGCTGACCGCGCTGGTCGAAACCAAGCGCCTGCTGAAGAAGGCGCAGATGCCCGCCGTGCTGGAACGCATGGGCGAGGAGGGCGCGAGCTTCGGCCGCATGCTGCGCGAACCCGCGGCGCGCGAGGCTTTCGGCGCGTTCATGGAAAAGCGCAAGCCCGACTTCTCGAAGCTCTGACCGTTCCGCGCGCGAGAGAAGCAAAGGAAAGCGAGCGCAAGCTCGCGCGCTTACACTGGCCCGCGTGCAAGTTTTCGAGAATAAAACGTCTGCAACGCCCGGCCAACGGGCGAGTGCTGCTACTGAAAAAGTAGCAAACAAGTTCACGCGCCGGCGTACTTTGGGTTTTCTTGCGGGCGCCGCCATGGTGCCCGCGCTGTCGCTGGCGCGCGTGCGCCCCTTGCGCATCGGCGTCATCGGTTCGTGGAGCGGGCCTTATGCGGGCGGCGGCCGGCAGTTCGATGCCGGCATGGCCGTCTGGCTGGCCGCGCACAACCAGCATGTCGCGGGCCGGCCGGTCGAGCTGCTGCGGCGCGACGTGGCCGGCAGCGCGCCCGAGCAGGCGCGCCGCCATGCGCAGGAGCTGGTCGAAGGCGAGCGCGTCGACCTGCTGACGGGCCTGGATTTCAGCTCCAACGCCTACGCCGTGGGCGCCGTCGCCGCGCAGGCCAGGCTCCCGCTCGTGGTGATGAACGCGGCCTCCTCGGGCATCACGGCGCGCTGCCCGTTCGCGGTGCGGGTGTCGTTCACCATCGGCCAGGTCACGCTGCCGCTGGCGCGCTGGGCGCTCCAGCAGGGGCTGCGCGACGTCTGCACGGTGGTGGCCGACTACGCCTCGGGCGTCGATGCCGAGAGCGCCTTCGTCTCGGGCATCACCGCGGGCGGCGGCCGGGTCGGCGCGATGCTGCGGGTGCCGCTGGCCACGCTCGACTACTCGGCCTACATGCTGCGGCTGCGCGAGCTGAAGCCGCAGGCGGTGTTCTTCTTCCTGCCTTCGGGGCAGATGCCGGCGAGCTTCCTCAAGTTCTGGCGCGACCGCGGCATGGCCGACACCGGCATCCGCCTGCTGGCCACCGGCGACGCCACCGACGACAACTACCTCGAAGGCATGGGCGAGCTGGCCGACGGGCTGGTCACCAGCCACCACTATTCGTTTGCGCACGACGCGCCGGCCAACCGCCGCTTCACGAGCGCCTTCCAGACGGAGTACGGCGATCACCTGCGCCCGGGCTATTTCGCGGTGGCGGCGCACGATGCGCTGGCCGCCATCGACGCGGCATGGAGTTCGCCCGCGGCGCGCGGTGCCAGTGGCGACAGGCTGGTGGACGCCTTCCGCGGGCTGGCGCTGGACAGCCCGCGCGGCCCGCTCGAGATCGACGCCCACACCCGCGACGTGGTGCAGACGGTGTACATCCGCCGCGTGGAGCGCCGCAACGGGCGCTGGATCAACCGGGAATTCGAGCGCTTCGAGCGGGTGCGCGACCCGGGCGTTTGACGGGGCGGCTGCTCAGTCGCTCGGCCGCCGAGCCGCTCAACTGCTTACTCGCCGGGCTGTTCGGCCGGCTTCTCGATCGGCCGCGGACGGCCGCTGTCGTCGATCGCCACGTAGGTGAAGGTGGCCTGCGTCACCTTGATGTACTCGCCCTGCGCCCGGAAGCGCTCCGCGAACACCTCGACCGTGACCGTGACCGAGGTGCGGCCGATGCGCACCAGCTTCGAATAGAACGAAAGAATGTCGCCCAGGCGCACCGGCTGCTTGAAGATGAACTCGTTGACGGCCACCGTGGCCTGGCGGCCCTTGGCGTAGCGCGCCGGGATCACCGAGCCGGCCAGGTCGCACTGCGCCATGACCCAGCCGCCGAAGATGTCGCCGTTGACGTTGCAGTCCGCCGGCATCGGGATGACCTTGAGCACCAGCTCCATGTCGGTGGGCAGGCTCTTGAGGGTGGCAGCGGCGGCGGCACTGGAAGTATCTGACATGGGCACAATCTGGAACAAACAAGCAACCACGATTGTCCTCCATGCGCCGCAGCGGCGAAGCCCTCCCCCCCACGCCCGTCCCTTCCCACACCGTGTCCGGCCACCCGCCGGAGCGCGGCGACCGCTCCGACTGGGCGACGCTGCGGCGCCTGTTTCCTTACCTCTGGCAATACAAATGGCGCGTGGCGGCCGCGCTGGCCTTCATGGTGGGCGCCAAGGTGGCCAACGTGGGCGTGCCGGTGCTGCTGAAGAACCTGGTCGACACGATGACGCCAAAGCCGGGTGCTCCCGACTTGGCCCAGGCGCTGCTCATCGTGCCCATCGGGCTGCTGCTGGCCTACGGCCTGCTGCGCTTCTCGACCTCGCTGTTCGGCGAGCTGCGCGAGCTGATCTTCGCCAAGGCCACCGAGGGCACGGCGCGGCGCATTGCGCTGGAGGTGTTCCAGCACCTGCACTCGCTGAGCCTGCGCTTCCACCTGGAGCGCCAGACCGGCGGCATGACGCGCGACATCGAGCGCGGCACGCGCGGCGTGCACTCGCTGATCTCGATGTCGCTCTACAGCATCGTGCCCACCATCATCGAGCTGGTGCTGGTGCTCACCATCCTGGGCGTCAAGTTCGACTCGCTGTTCGTCTGGATCACCGCGGCCGCGCTGGTGCTGTACATCGGCTTCACCGTCACGGTGACCGAGTGGCGCACCCAGTTCCGCAAGACCATGAACGAGCTCGACTCGGTGGCGCAGAGCCGCGCGGTCGATTCGCTGCTGAACTACGAAACAGTCAAGTACTTCAACAACGAGGACTTCGAGGCCAAACGCTACGACGCCAGCCTCGACCGCTACCGCAAGGCCGCCATCAAGAGCCAGCGCACGCTGAGCATGCTCAACACCGGCCAGCAGGCGCTGATTGCCGTGAGCCTGGTGCTGATGCTGTGGCGCGCCACCTCGGGCGTGGTCGAGGGGCGCATGACGCTGGGCGACCTGGTGATGGTCAACGCCTTCATGATCCAGCTCTACATTCCGCTGAACTTCCTGGGCGTGATCTACCGCGAGATCAAGCAGAGCCTGACCGACCTCGACAAGATGTTCGTGCTGATGGAGAAAGACCGCGAGGTGCGCGATGCGCCCGGCGCGCAGCCGCTGGCCGGCACCGACGCCACCGTGCGCTTCGAGGACGTGAGCTTTGCCTACGAACCCGCCCGGCCGATCCTGAAGCATGTGAGCTTCGAGATCCCGGCCGGCAAGACGGTGGCCGTGGTCGGCCCCTCGGGCTCGGGCAAGTCGACGCTGGCGCGGCTGCTGTACCGCTTCTACGACGTGCAGCAAGGCCGCATCACCATCGGCGGCGAAGACATCCGCGAGGTGCAGCAGTCCAGCGTGCGGCGTGCCATCGGCATCGTGCCGCAGGACACGGTGCTGTTCAACGACACGGTCGAATACAACATCGCCTACGGCCGCCCGGGCGCCACGCGCGACGAGGTGGAAAACGCCGCGCGCGCCGCGCGCATCCACGACTTCATCTCGGCCACGCCCAGGGGCTACGACACCACGGTGGGCGAGCGCGGCTTGAAGCTCTCCGGCGGCGAGAAGCAGCGCGTGGCCATTGCGCGCACGCTGCTGAAGAACCCGCCCATCGTGATCTTCGACGAGGCCACCTCGGCGCTCGACTCGGCCAACGAGCGCGCCATCCAGTCGGAACTGAAGAGCGCCGCGCAGGACAAGACCACGCTGGTCATTGCGCACCGGCTGTCGACGGTGGTCGACGCGCACGAGATCCTGGTGCTCGAAAGCGGCGTGATCGTCGAGCGCGGCACGCATGCCGAGCTGCTGGCAAGGCAGGGCCGCTACGCCCAGATGTGGGCTTTGCAGAAGAGCGAAGCGGCGCCGCTGCTCTAGCGCGATCATTCAATTCTTTTTCATCGATTCCAGGAGCTCTCACGTGTCGACCAAGATTCCCCTGCTGGTGCTCAACGGCCTGTCGAGCGCCCACCAGGCCCAGATTGCCGAGGTCTACGACATGACCTATGCCTTCGGCCCCGCCGAGCGCGCCGCCGCCATCGCCGAGCACGGCAAGAAATTCCGCGCGGTGCTGACCATCGGCGTGATCGGCATCACGCCCGAGGAAATCGCGGCCATGCCCGCGCTGGAGCTGATCTGCTGCATGGGCGCGGGCTACGAAGGCGTGCCGCTGGAGGCGACGCGTGCGCGCGGCATCGCCACGGCCAACGGCGCGGGCACCAACGACGACTGCGTGGCCGACCACGCCTTCGGCCTGCTGATCGGCATCGTGCGCGACTTCCGCATGCTCGACCGGATCTGCCGCGAAGGCGTGTGGCGCGACGCCATCGAGCAGCCGGCGAACGTGTCGGGCAAGAAGCTGGGCATCCTGGGGCTGGGCACCATCGGCCAGAAGATCGCCAAGCGGGCGGCGGCCTTCGACATGGAGGTCGGCTATCACAACCGCAAGCCGCGCGAAGGCTCGGCGCACCGCTACTTCGGCGACCTGAAGTCGCTCGCGGCCTGGGCCGACTTTCTGGTGCTGGTCGCGCCGGGCGGACCGGCGACCCGGCACATGGTGAATGCCGAAGTGCTCGACGCGCTGGGGCCGCGCGGCTACCTGGTGAGCATCGGCCGCGGCAGCGTGGTCGACACCGAGGCGCTGGCCGCGGCGCTGCGCGAGAAGCGCATCGCGGGCGCGGGCGTCGACGTGTACGAGAGCGAGCCGAAGCGCCCCGAGCCGCTGGTCGGGCTGGACAACGTGCTGCTGACGCCGCACGTGGCGGGCTGGTCGCCCGAGGCCACGCAGAAGTCGGTCGACCACTTCCTCGCGAATGCCGAAGGGCACTTCGCGGGGCGCGGCGTCGTTACGCCGATCTGACGGGCTTGCGCCTTTTCCCTTCTCCTTCCCCTCTTTGGGGAAGGCTGGGACGGGGGGCGGGCAGGGCGCCCGATGGACGCGCCGCTTGCGCCCACCCCCGCCCTCCCCCGGGAGGGGAGGGAGTCAAGCCAATACTGGTGGACGGTGCGAGGCCCAGCCGCACGCCTGGTCGTAGGCATGCCCGAGCCGCAGCACATCGAGGTCCGCATGGATCGGCCCCGCCAGCTGCAGCCCCATCGGCAGGCCGCCTTCACCGAACCCCGCGCGCACATTCAAGGTCGGCAACCCCGCCAGCGTGAACGGCGTGACGATCTCCATCCAGCGGTGGTAGGTGTCGCTCTTCACGCCCGCGACTTCGTCGGGCCAGTGCAGCTCGGCGTCGAACGGGAACACCTGCGCCGTGGGCGCCACCACGAAGTCGAAGCGCTCGAACAGTTTCACGAACGCGCGGTACACGTTCGAGCGGTACAGCGACGCCTGGTACAGCGAGGCCGCGTCGAGGTGCCGGCTCTGCTCGATTTCCCATTGCGCCTCGGGCTTGAGTTGCGCGAACAGCTTCGGGTCGCTCATGTAGGCGCCCAGCTTGCCGCCCACCAGCAGTTGCCGCAGCCGCAGCCAGGCACTCCAGTTGTGCTCGCGCGGCACGTCGAGCGTGCAGGGCTCCACGCTGCAGCCGATGGTGCGGAAGGTGTCGAGCGCCTTCTCGCCGAGCTCGCGCACGCCGGGCGCCAGCGGCAGGTCGGGCCAGATGCTGCCCAGCCAGCCGATGCGCAAGCCCTTGCCGTCGCCTTCCAGCTGCAGCGTGTCGGGCGAGGGCAGGGCGTGCTCGGACGACAGCGGCACGCGCGCGTCGAAGCCTGACTGCACCGCCAGCAGCCGCGCCGCGTCTTCGACGGTGCGCGCCATCGGGCCGTCGGTGGCCAGTTGCTGGAAGAACAGCTCGTCGTCGGGGTTGCCCGGCACGCGCCCGCGCGAGGGCCGCATGCCGATCACGTTGTTGAAGGCCGCCGGGTTGCGCAGCGAGCCCATCATGTCGCTGCCGTCCGCCACGGGCAGCATGCCCAGGGCCAGCGCCACGGCCGCGCCGCCGCTGCTGCCGCCCGCGCTGCGCTCGGGCGCATAGGCGTTGCGCGTGATGCCGAACACGGTGTTGTAGGTGTGCGAGCCCAGCCCGAACTCGGGCGTGTTGGTCTTGCCGATGACGACGGCGCCGGCCGCCCTGGCACGCGCCGCGTGCAGGCTGTCGGTGCGCGCCGGCGAACGCGGCGACAGCGGCGAACCCATCGAGGTCGGCAGGCCGGCGGCGTGGCTCAGGTCCTTCACGGCCAGCGGAAAGCCGTGCATCCAGCCGCGCCGCTCGCCGCGCGCCAGTTCGGCGTCGCGCTCGCCGGCTTCGGCCAGCACCTGCGCCGTGTCGCGCAGCGAGACGATGGCGTTGAAGCGCGGGTTCAGCGCCTCGATGCGGGCCAGCGAGGCCTGCATCACTTCGCGGCAGGAGACGTCGCGCGAGGCGATGCGGCGGGAGAGTTCGGTGGCGCTGAGCGCAAGCAGGTCGTCGGCTGAGGGCATGGCAGGGGCGGCGCGTGCGGAAAAGGGAGGGGCACCCAGTATGGCGCGGCGCTCGCATAATCGCCGCGTATGGAAACAAAGTGGCTAGAAGACTTCATCAGCCTGGCTGAGACCCGCAGCTTCAGCCGCTCGGCTCAATTGAGGCATGTGACCCAGCCGGCGTTCTCGCGCCGCATCCAGGCGCTCGAAGGCTGGGCCGGCACCGACCTGGTCGACCGCAGCTCGTACCCGACGCGGCTCACGCCGGCGGGGCAGACGCTCTACAGCCAGGCCATCGAGATGCTGCAGTCGCTGCAGAGCACGCGCGCCATGCTGCGCGGGCACTCGGCCGCGGGGCAGGACGTGATCGAGTTCGCCGTGCCGCACACGCTGGCCTTCACCTTCTTCCCGGCCTGGGTCACCACGCTGCGCGAGCACTTCGGGCCCATGAAGAGCCGGCTCATCGCGCTCAACGTGCACGACGCGGTGCTGCGGCTGGTCGAAGGCAGCTGCGACCTGCTCATTGCCTACCACCACCCCTCGCAGCCGCTGCAGCTGGACGCCAACAAGTACGAGATGGTCAGCCTGGGCGAGGAAACCGTGGCGCCCTGGGTCAAGGCCGATGCCGACGGCGCGCCGCGCTACCGGCTGCCGGGCCGCCCCGGCCAGCCGCTGCCGTACCTGGGCTATGCGCCGGGCGCCTACCTGGGCCGCGTGGTCGACCAGTTGCTCAAGGAGTCGGGCACCGCCATCCACCTCGACCGCGTGTACGAGACCGACATGGCCGAAGGCCTGAAGGTGATGGCGCTCGAAGGCCATGGCATCGCCTTCCTGCCGCAAAGCGCGGTGCGCAAGGAAATCAAGGCGCGCAAGCTTGTGAGCGCGCTGCCCCCGGAAATCGACAGCCTGGAGGCGACGATGGAAATCCGCGCCTACCGCGAGCGCCCCACCGCGCCGGCCCCCGTGAAGACCGGCACCGGCCGCGCCGCCGCCAAGACCGTGCCGGTGGACGGCGCCCTGCAGCCCAAGCGCACGGCCGATGCGCTGTGGTCGTACCTGGTCGGCACCCAGCCGCCGGGCTGATGGTCCAGAATTTGTGCACCGCACAATCTATAAATGCCGCGCATGGCCCTCCCCGCATACGGCATTGGCGCCCCGAGCCGGGCGCCACTACAGTCGCGGCTGCTTTTTCGCCGCTGTCACAAGCAACATCTTCGGCACGCGTCAATCGCGTGCTTTTTTTTAGCCGAGGAACCTGTATGAGCGCCAATTTCAGGACAGAGCACGACTTCCTCGGCGAGAAGCAGATCCCCGCCATCGCCTACTGGGGCGTGCACACGGCGCGGGCCGTCGAGAACTTCGCCATCTCCGGCACGCGCATCTCGGCCATGCCCGACCTGGTGCGCGCGCTGGCCTACGTGAAGAAGGCCGCCACGCGCGCCAACGCCGACCTGGGCGCCATCGACCGCGACCGCGCGGCGGCCATCATCCTGGCCTGCGAGGACATCATCGACGGCAAGCTGCTCGACGAGTTCGTGGTCGACGTCATCCAGGGCGGCGCGGGCACCTCGACCAACATGAACGCCAACGAGGTCATCTGCAACCTCGCGCTGGAAAAGCTGGGCCACGAGAAGGCGCGCTACGACGTGCTGCACCCCAACGACCACGTCAACGCCTCGCAGAGCACCAACGACGTGTACCCCACGGCGGTGCGCCTGGCGCTGTGGTTCGCCATCGGGCGGCTGCTCGAGGCCATGGCCTCGCTGCGCAAGAGCTTCGAGGCCAAGGCGCTGGAGTTCAAGGACATCCTGAAGATCGGCCGCACCCAGCTGCAGGACGCCGTGCCCATGACGCTGGGCCAGGAGTTCCTGACCTACGCGATCATGATCGGCGAGGACGAGGCCCGCCTGGGCGAGGCGCGCGCGCTCATCGAGGAAATCAACCTCGGCGCCACCGCCATCGGCACCGGCATCAACGCGCCGCTCGGCTATGCCAACCTGGCCTGCCAGTACCTTGCCGAGCAGACCGGCGTGCCGCTCAAGCAGGCCGCCAACCTCATCGAGGCCACCCAGGACACGGGGGCCTTCGTGCAGCTGTCGGGCGTTCTCAAGCGCGTGGCCACCAAGCTCAGCAAGACCTGCAACGACCTGCGCCTGCTGTCCAGCGGTCCGCAGGCCGGCTTCGGCGAGATCAGGCTGCCGGCGCGGCAGGCGGGCTCGTCGATCATGCCGGGCAAGGTCAATCCGGTGATCCCGGAGGTGATGAACCAGGTGGCCTTCGAGGTCATCGGCAACGACATCACCGTCACGATGGCTTCGGAGGCCGGCCAGCTGCAGCTCAATGCCTTCGAGCCGATCATGGGCTGGAGCCTGTTCAAGAGCATCCAGCACCTGGGCAAGGCCTGCAACACGCTGCAGAAGAACTGCGTCGAGGGCATCGAGGCCAACCGCGAGTTCCTCGCCAAGAGGGTGCGCGAATCCGTCACGCTGGTCACCGCGCTCAACCCGCTCATCGGCTACGAAAAGGCCGCGCTCATCGCCAAGACCGCGCTGGCCACGGGCGGCCCGATCGATCTCGTGGCCGAGTCGCTGGGCATCATGACGCGCGCCGAGATGGAGGCGCTGCTCGTGCCGGAGAATCTTACCCAGCCGGTGCGCCTCACGGCCGCGCCGGTTCCACCGGCCGCCGAGCCGTCGGGCGCTGCCCCGGGCACAAAGGCTGCTTAGTGAAAGTCGGACAATGCCAGGAGGCAGGATCGCACCAGGCTGGCGCCCTCATGCGCCGTCGCGGTGCAGTGCGCGCGCAGATGCACCGGGTTGGTCCGGGTATCACGCAAAATGTGAATGTCTAGAATTTAGTTGTATCTGTTTCAGTCACCCTCAGGAGTCTTACGTATGAAAAAACAAGTATTGGCATTGGCAATTGCGGCACTGGCCGCCGGCGGCGCGATGGCTCAGGCCAATGACACCCTGGCCAAGATCAAGGCCTCGGGCGTCATCACTGAAGGCGTGCGCGAATCCTCCGGCCTGTCCTACACGCTGGGCAACGGCCAGTACACCGGCTTCCACTACGACGTCTGCGCCAACATCATCAAGGACCTCGAGAAGGCCGCCGGCAAGAAGCTCGAAGTCAAGTACCAGCCCGTGACCTCGCAGAACCGCATTCCGCTCGTGCAGAACGGCACCGTGGACATCGAGTGCGGCTCGACCACCAACAACGCCACCCGCCAGAAGGACGTGGCTTTCGGCGTGACCACCTACGTCGAAGAAACCAAGATCGTCGTCAAGGCCAACTCGGGCATCAACTCGCTGGCCGACCTGAAGGACAAGACGGTCGCCACCACCACCGGCACCACGCCGCTGCAGACCGTGCGCAAGCAAAAGCGTGCCGAGAACCTGACCTTCAAGGAGGTCTACGGCAAGGACCACTCCGACAGCTTCCTGCTGCTGGAAACCGGCCGCGCCGACGCCTTCGTGATGGACGGCTCGATCCTGGCTGCCCTGGCCGCCAAGTCGAAGTCGCCCAAGGACTACAAGATCCTGTCGGACGTGCTGGCCGTCGAGCCCATCGGCATCATGATCCGCAAGGACGACCCGGCCTTCAAGAAGGCCGTGGACGACAGCATCAAGGCACAGGCCAAGTCGGGCGAGCTGACCAAGCTGTACGACAAGTGGTTCCTCAAGCCGATCCCGCCCGCTGGCGTGACCATCAACCTGCCGCTGGGCGAAGCCACCAAGAACGCTTGGGCCAACCCGAACGACAAGCCGGCTGAAGAGTACGTCACCAAGGAATAAGCGGCGCGTCGCTGCGTGAATGACGCCCACCTTTCACGGTGGGCGTTTCTTTTCAAGGGACAGGTTTTCTAAGTGCTGAAGGAGTGAATGAACATGGGCAACTGGGATTGGCAGGTCTTCCTGCAAGACCCCGGGGGGGATTACCCGACTTACCTGCAATGGATGCTGTCGGCCTGGGGCTGGACGGTGTCGGTTGCATTGCTGGCGCTGATCGTCGCGCTGGTACTCGGCTCGCTGGTCGGCATCATCCGCACGCTGCCCGACAGCCCGTGGCTGGTGCGCCTGGGCAACGCCTGGGTGGAGCTGTTCCGCAACATCCCGCTGCTGGTGCAGATCTTCCTCTGGTACCACGTGATTCCGGCGCTGATTCCCGTCATGAAGGGCGTGCCGAGCTTCATCCTCGTGGTGCTGGCGCTGGGCTTCTTCACTTCCGCACGCATTGCCGAGCAGGTGCGCTCGGGCATCCAGGCGCTGCCCAAGGGCCAGCGCTACGCGGGCATGGCGGTGGGGTTCACCACGCCGCAGTACTACCGCTACGTGATCCTGCCCATGGCGTACCGCATCATCCTGCCGCCGCTCACGAGCGAGACGATGAACATCTTCAAGAATTCGTCCGTCGCGTTCGCCGTGTCGGTCACCGAACTCACCATGTTCGCCATGCAGGCGCAGGAAGAAACCTCGCGCGGCATCGAGGTCTACCTTGCGGTGACGGCGTGCTACGTGGTGTCGGCGCTCATCATCAACCGGCTCATGGCCTACATCGAGAAGAAGACCCGCGTGCCGGGCTTCATCGTCTCGGCCAGCGCCGGCGGCGGAGGACACTGACATGAATCTGGACCTGTCCTTCTACAACTGGGACGTCATCAGCAACTTCGTCGTCAAGGGCTTCTACTTCAGCATCATGCTGACGGTGGTGGCCACGATCGGCGGCGTGATCTTCGGCACCCTGCTGGCGCTCATGCGCCTGTCGGGCAAGAAGTGGCTCGATGCGCCCGCGGCCCTGTACGTCAACGGCATGCGAAGCATCCCGCTGGTGATGGTGATCCTGTGGTTCTTCCTGCTGGTGCCGGCGTCGTTCTATTCGCTGTTCGGCTCGGTGGGCTCCAACTACCGCTCCGAAATCTCGGCCGTGATCACCTTCGTCGCGTTCGAGGCGGCCTACTTCAGCGAGATCATGCGCGCGGGCATCCAGTCGATCCCGCGCGGCCAGGTCAACGCCGGCCAGGCCGTGGGCATGACCTACGGCCAGAACATGCGTCTCGTGGTGCTGCCGCAGGCGTTCCGCAACATGCTGCCGGTGCTGCTCACGCAGACCATCATCCTGTTCCAGGACACCTCGCTGGTCTACGCCATCGGCGCCTACGACATGCTCAAGGGCTTCGAGACGGCCGGCAAGAACTTCGGCCGTCCCATCGAGGCCTACCTGCTGGCGGCCGTCGTCTACTTTGTCATGTGCTACGCCCTTTCCTGGCTGGTGAAGCGCCTGCACAAGAAAATCGCCATCATTCGCTGACCCGCGTGCTGAACCGGAGAGAAAGAAATGTCCGAAAAAATGATTGAAATCAAGAACGTATCGAAGTGGTACGGCCCGGTGCAGGTGCTCAACGATTGTTCGGTGAGCATCTCCAAGGGCGACGTGGTGGTGGTGTGCGGGCCTTCGGGCTCGGGCAAGTCCACCCTCATCAAGACCGTGAACGCGCTCGAGCCCTTCCAGAAGGGCGAGATCACCGTCAACGGCATCCCGCTGCACGACCCCAAGACCAACCTGCCCAAGCTGCGCTCCAAGGTCGGCATGGTGTTCCAGCACTTCGAGCTGTTCCCGCACCTGTCGGTGACCGAGAACCTCACGATCGCTCAGATCAAGGTGCTGGGCCGCTCGCCCGAGGAAGCCAAGACCCGCGGCATGAAGATGCTCGACCGCGTGGGCCTGATGGCGCACAAGGACAAGTTCCCCGGCCAGCTGTCCGGCGGCCAGCAACAGCGCGTGGCCATCGCCCGTGCCCTGTCGATGGACCCGATGGTGATGCTGTTCGACGAACCCACCTCGGCGCTCGACCCCGAGATGGTCGGCGAAGTGCTCGACGTGATGGTGAGCCTGGCCAAGGAAGGCATGACCATGATGGTGGTCACGCACGAAATGGCCTTCGCCCGCAAGGTGGCGAGCCGCGTGATCTTCATCGACGTGGGCGGCAAGATCCTGGAAGACTGCCCGAAGGACGAGTTCTTCAACCATCCCGAGAACCGCCAGCCGCGCACCAAGGACTTCCTGAACAAGATCCTGCAGCACTGACCAGCCGCTGCCGGGTTCGGTCAAAAGGGGCCGCGCTTCAAGAGCGTGGCCCCTTTTTCATTGGCGGCGGGCGTTGTGCACGCGATCTATTTCGTGCCGGGGCCCGCCGCAAGCACCTTGTCGAAGAACGCCGGAATCTCGCTGCCCAGCCGCACCAGCAGCGCCTTGCGGTCGAAGCCCGGCGGATCGGCCCGGACATCCCCGTCGTCGGTCGGGATCGCACTGGAGGGGGTGTCCATGAAGGCGAAATGCCAGGCGTCGGGAATCCGCTGGAGTTCGGCGTCGGGCATGTTCTGCGCGACCCATTCGGCATGGAAGCGCGGCACGAGAAAGCGGTCCTGCTGCGCCTCGTAGATCCGCGTGGGCACGCGGATGTCCGCGAGCGAAGCGGCGGTGAAGGGAACGCCCGCCGGAGCCATTGCCACGACCGCGCGCACCCGAGGGTCGCGCTGCGAAGGCAGCAGCGGCGATGCCGGGGCCGCCGGCGCGCCGGCCGGCGCTCCGGCGTTGCGCCCGACGCCGCAAAAGACTGGGTCGGCGGCGCGCTCGTTCGCGCAATGGCTGGCGATGCGCGACAGGTCGACCTGCCCGCCCGCGAGCGCCAGCACCGTGTAGCCGCCGGCCGAATGACCCAATGCGCCGATGCGAGGGCCTTGCGCGTCGCCGGCGATCCGGTCCTTCCACATCGGGTCTTTCAACAGCACGTCGATCACGTGGGAGATCTGCCGCGGCCGTTGCGTGAAGTAGGCCGCCGCGCCTTTCTTCAACAGGGAGCCGTCCTGCCAGTTGTCGCCCGGATGGCGGATGGCCGCGACCAGGTAGCCGTTCCGCGCGAGCGCCTCGGCCAGGCTGGTGTGGCCCAGTTCGGTGCCGCCGACGCCGTGGCTCAACACGATCAGGCCCTTGAAGCGCTCCTCGGGCGGCGCCTGGATGGCCACGCGCACCGTGAACGGCCCCATGGGAATGGCGCGGGCGGCGGCCTGTGTCGGGTAGTAGAGCGCGACCACGACGGGCGCGGCGTCCGGCGTCGCGCCCGGAAGACTCAGCTGGCGCCAGCCGGCTTCGGCGGCCATGAGTTGGAACGACAGCAGCAAGCCCGAGGCGAGCAGCAGGACCTGGCGGAAAACGGTGCGCATGGCGGATCTCCTGGACGGTGTCGATGGAGCCCGCATGGTGGCCGCGCCGCTGCGCGGCTGCCACGGGATTGCGATGAAGTGCGCGAAATGCGGTGTGTAAGGCGGTGTGGAAGGCGGCGCGCGAGTGCTCAGGGCAGCCGCGCGATGTGTGCCGTCAGCAAATCGAAGAACCCCTGCGCATCGCCGTCGACGATCCAGTTCACGTTGGGCGCGCGCTGCAGGCTGCCGTACCAGTCGGCCACCGTCTGGCCGAAGCCCATGCCCTCGCGGCTGTCGATCTCCACATGGATGCGCTTGCCCTTGAAGAGCGAAGGCTGCAGCAGGTAGGCCGTGACGGTGGCGTCGTGCACCGGGCCGCCGGGCATGTCGTAGTGCTTCATCTCCTGCGGCGCATAGGCGTCGAGGATGTCCGCGACGATCGCGCCGGCCCGGTTGCCAATGCCGCGCAACCGCGCGATGCGTTCCTCGCTCGTCAGGATCTTGTGCGTCACGTCCAGCGGCAGCATGGTGATGGGCACGCCGCTTGTCAGCAGCACCGCCTCGGCCGCGTGCGGGTCGGCGAACACGTTGAACTCGGCCACCGGCGTGATGTTGCCGCCGTTGAAATGCGCGCCGGCCATGAGCACCAGTTCGCGCAGGCCGCGCACGATGTCGGGGGCCTGCGCGAGCGCCAGCGCCAGGTTCGTCTGGGGGCCGAGCATGGCGAGCGTCACGCTTTTGTCGGGCGCGGCGCGCAGCATGCGGATCAGGTAGTCGACCGCATGGCCGTCGGCCAACGATGCGGCGGGCTCGTACACGTCGACGCCCGTGAGGCCTTCCTTGCCGTGGATGTTGGCAGCGTAGATCGGCGTGCGCTGCAAGGGCCGCTCGGTGCCCGCGTACACGGGAATCTCCGGCCGCCCGGCCCATTCGCAGGCCAGCCGCGCGTTGCGCGAGGTCTTGGCCAGCGGCACGTTGCCCGCCACCGTCGTCAGTGCCTGGATGTTCAGCCGCTCGGGCGCCGCCATCGCGAACAGCAGCGCGATGACGTCGTCGGCGCCGGGGTCGGTGTCGATGACGAGCGTGTGCTCGGTGGTGTCGTTGGTGTCGGTGCTGTCGCTGGAAAAGGTCGGCTGCATGGCATGGCTCCTCGGCGGGCGCGAACGGCGCGCCCCTGCCGGGCGAGTCTGCCAGAGCACCGCGGGCAGGTCAGCGTGCGCCGTCGCGCAGCCGCCGCGCGAAGAACGCCAGGATCTCGTCGCGCGCCGCCAGCGTCGGCTGGCCGGCTTCGTCGATCAGGTGCGCCGTGACCACGCTGTGCGGGCTGGCCACCACCTGCGCGAAGAAGGGCGGCGTGTTCGGGTTGGCCGCGCTGTCGGGCAGCACGCGCGTCACGAAGCGTTCGCCCAGTGCCTGCGAGAAGGCCGCGAAGCGCTCGGCCTTGCAGAACCTGTCGCCGTCGAAGCGGTAGGCCATCACCGTCAGGTCTTCGCGCTCCAGGCGCTGGCGCACGGCGGCCAGTTCGTCGGCCGCCACGTTCATGCCGGCGGGGTCGTCCAGCGGCAGCGAAGGCTGGCACACCACCGGCGCGAGCATGGCCGGCTCCATCATCATCGAGAGCGCGAAGTTGCCGGTGAAGCACATGCCGATGGCGCCCACGCCCGGCCCGCCGCATTCCTCGTGCGCAAGCCGCGCGAGCGCGCGCAGCCATTGCGTCACGGGGCTCGACGCGTTCGATGCGAGGGCGCGGAACTCGGCGCTCACGCAGGCGCGCCTGAACACGAGGGTGCCTTCCTCGGCGCCGGGCACCGCGCCGTCGCGGCCGAACAGCGAGGGCATGTACACGGTGAAGCCCGCGTCGCGCACCCAGCGGGCGAAGCGCGCCACGTGGGGGCTGATGCCGGGCATCTCGGTCATCACGACCACAGCGGGGCCATGGCCGGTGACATGAACCTTCTTCCCGATGCCGTCGAGGGTGATCTGGCGCGGGGTGAAGTCCTCGAGCGGGTCGTCCTGGTCCAGGGCGCGCGTGGGTGTCATGGGTGGCTCGTTCGTCGTTCAGGGGGCCGGCGCCGGGTGGACGAGATGCTGCAGATGCGCATAGCCCGCGGCGCGCGCGAAGTCGGGCAGCCGCCAGACCTCGCCGCCCACGCCCCAGGCGCCGTCGGGCACCTCGTTCATCACCACCGAGGTGGCGAGGCGGCGCTTGTCGTCCGCCGGCAGCGCCTCTTGGAACGCGGCGTGCACATGGGCGGTGAAGCGGCTGCGCGATGCATCGTCGAGCACACCGGCGGGCAGGTACGCGAGCACGGTGCACGGCAGCAGCTGCGCGCTCAGGTCCACGCCGCCGCAGGTCCATGCGCCGGCGGCGGCTTCGTCGACGAGCACCCAGCACATGGCGCGCGCACGGGGATCGTCGGGCATCTGCTCGGCGGCGGCCGCTGCGTCGTTGAGCTTGCGGACCAGGGTGGAGCGGCTCTCGCCGGGAAACGAGCCTTGGGGAATGTTCACGAAGAGGGTGGGCATGTGCGCTCGGCCTTGGCGGCCCGATGGAAGCTGAGAGGCTTGTATTGGGCCGCTCGCATCGCCAGAATGGCAGTGTCCAATTTGACTGTTTCAGGGCTTTATCGGACAACCATCGACATGCACGATTTCACCGTCCTGGTGCTCCCCGGCGCCTTCAACTCCAGCGTTGCGGTCACGCTCGACATCCTCGGCGCCGCACAAGCCGTGGCCGCGCGTGCGGGCGTTGCGCCGCCGCGGTGGCGGCTGTGCTCGGTGCAGGGCGGCCCGGTGAAGCTGCAGGCCGGCATGACGCTCGAGACCACGCGCCTGCCGGTGCGCCCGCGCGACGACCGCTCGACGTGGGTGGTGCCGGGGCTCGGCCTCAACACGCCCGGCGAGATCCGCCAGTGCCTGGAGACCGACGACGCGGTCAAGGCCGTCGCGGGCCTCGTGCGCCACGCCAAGGCGGGCGGGCAGGTCGCGGCCTCATGCTCGGCCGTGTTCCTGCTGAACGCCGCGGGGCTGCTTCAGGGCCGGCGCGCGACCACGTCGTGGTGGTACGCGCCGCTGCTCGCGCGCATGGCGCCGGGCTGCACGGTCGATGCCGACCGCATGGTGTGCGCCGACGGGCCCGTGGTCACGGCGGGCGCCGCGTTCGCGCAGACCGACCTGATGCTGCACCTGCTGCGCGAGCGCTGCGGCAGCGCGCTCACCGACCTGGTCTCGCGCATGCTGCTGATCGACGGGCGCCAGGCGCAGTCGCCGTTCATCGTGACGGAGGTGCTGGCCAACGGCAACGAACTGGTGGCGCGGCTCACCGCGCGGGTGGAGTCGGCCTTGCCGGACGCGCCTTCGGTGAGCATGCTGGCGCGCGAGTTCTGCATGTCGCAGCGAACGCTCGCGCGCCACATCGAGAAGGCCACCGGCAAGAGCACGCAGGCCTTGGTGCAGGGCGTGCGGCTGCGGCGCGCCCGGGCGCTGCTCGAAACCAGCCGCATGACGGTCGAGCAGGTGGCCGGCGCCGTGGGCTACCAGGACGCCACGGCGCTGCGGCGGCTGATGAAGAAGATGGCGGGCGCCAACCCCAGCCGTTACCGGGGTCAGGGCCACTGAGGCGCCCGCGGTTCGCGGTTCCTGTTTACTTCTTGCGCGCGGCGATCGCCTGCTCGGCCTTGGCCACCAGGTCGGTGCCCACGGTCGACTTCCACTTGTCGTACACCGGGCGCGTCGCCTTCACGAACGCGTCGCGCTCGGCCGGCGTGAGGCTGGTCACGGTCACGCCCATGCCGGCAATGTCCTTGAGCACGGGCTTGTCGGCTTCCACCAGGCCCTTGCGCGCGATGGCGATTTCTTCCTTGCCCGCGTCGACGGCAGCCTGGCGCACGATGGCCTGGTCGGCCGGCGTCCACGAGGCCCAGATTTCCTTGTTCACCACGAACACCAGCGGGTCGGCCACGTAGCCCCAGGTGGTGACGAACTTCTGGCCCACGTTCTGCATCTTCAGCACCGTGAACAGGAACAGCGGGTTCTCCTGGCCGTCGACCGCGCCGCTGGCGAGCGCGGGCTGCGCATCGGCCCAGCTCATCTGCGTGGGGTTGGCGCCCAGCGCGGTGAACATGTCGGAGTAGATGGGCGAGCCGACCACGCGGATCTTCATGCCCTTGACGTCGGCCGGTGACTTGATCGGCCGCTTGGAGTTGGTGATCTCGCGGAAGCCGTTCTCGCCCCAGGCGAGCGGCACCACGCCGGCCTTGTCGAGCGTCTTGAACATGTCCTTGCCGACCTCGCCCTGCGTGAGCGCGTCGATGGCCGCGTAGTCGGGCATCAGGAAGGGCATGGAGAACAGGTTGAGCTGCTTGACCTGCGGCGACCAGTTGATGGTCGAGCCCACGGCCATGTCGATCACGCCCTGGCGCAGCGCGCTGAACTCGCGCGTCTGGTCGCCCTGGATCAGCGACACGCCGGGGTACAGCTTGATGTTGATGCGGCCCTGCGTGCGCTCCTTCACCATGTCGGCCCAGATCTTCCCGGCCTGGCCCCAGGGCGTGGGCGGGCCGAGCACCAGCGACATCTTGTATTCGGGCTTGTAGGCGGCCTGTGCCATGGCGCCGGACGAGAACATGCCCAGGGCGGTGGCTGCGGCAGCGAGGCCGAGCAGGGTGCGGCGGAATTTCATGAGAAGTCTCCTGGTGGTTTTTTGAAGAGCGGACAGAAACGGATCAGTAGCCGAGCTTGTGCGGCAGCCACAGCGCGAGTTGCGGAAAGGCGATGACCAGCACCATCACCACGAACATCGAGAACAGCAGCCAGCCGACCCAGCGCACGGTCTCCTCCATGCGCACGCCGGCGATGCGGCACGACACCATGAGGTTCACCGCGAGCGGCGGCGTGAACTGGCCCAGCGCCACCTTCAGCGTGAGGATCACGCCGAACCACACCGGGTCCCACTTGTAGTACTGCACGATCGGCCACAGCAGCGGCACGAAGATCAGGAAGATCGACACGCCGTCCAGGAACATGCCGACCGTGATCAGCAGCAGGATCAGCAGCGCCAGCACGCCGTATTCGCCCAGGCCCGAGTTCACGATGGCATGGGCCACCGGATCGATCACGCCCAGCGTCGACAGCGAGTACGCGAAGATGCCCGCGAGCGACACCACGATCAGGATCACGGCCGACAGCTCGCCCGACTCGCGCAGGATCGCGAACAGGTCGCGGACCTTGATCGTGCGGTGCACCACCATGCCCACGAACAGCCCGTAGAACACCGCCACCACGGCCGCCTCGGTGGGCGTGAACCAGCCCAGGCGCATGCCGCCCAGAATGAGCACCGGCGCCGCCAGGCCCCAGCTGGCTTCGCGCAGGCTCCTCCAGAACGGCGGGCGCGGCAGCGCGGCTTCGAGCGTGCCCATGTGGTGCTTGCGCGCCAGCCACACGGCCGGAACCATGAGCGCGAGGCCGGCCAGGATGCCGGGGATCATGCCGGCCGCGAACAGCGCGGGCACCGAAGCATTGGGCACCAGCACCGAGTAGACGATGAAGGCCACCGAAGGCGGAATCAGGATGTCGGTCGCCGCGGCGGCGCCCACCACGCTGGCCGCGAAGGGCTTGGGGTAGCCCGCGCGGGCCATGGCCGCGATCATCACGCCGCCCACCGCGGCGGCCGTGGCCGGGCCCGAGCCCGAGATGCCGCCCATGAACATCGCCACCGCAATCGTCACCAGCGGCAGCATGCCCGGGCCGCGCCCCACGATGGCAATGGCGAAGTTCACCAGCCGCAGTGCCACGCCCGAGCGGTCGAAGATGGAGCCGACCAGCACGAACATCGGAATGGCCAGCAGCGGGTACTTGCCCAGGCCGGCGTAGAAGTTCTGCGGCACGGCCAGCAGGCCGAACCACTGGGCGTCGCCGTTGGCCAGCGCGATGCAGGCCGCGCCCGCCAGGCCCAGCGCGGCGCCGATGGGTACGCCCACCAGCATCATGGCGACGAAGGCAACGAAGAGCAGGGTGGCGATCACTTGGTGGCGCCTTTGCTGTCCGAGGCGTAGTTGGTCTTGCGGCCGCGGCGCACCATGAGGCCCACGGCGCGCAGCGCGATCGCATAGGACACGATCGGCAGCCAGATCGAATACCACCAGGCCGGCAGCCCGATGCCCGGCGTGGTCTCCTCGAAGCGGTAGTCGTCCCACACCATGCGCAGGCTGAGCGTGCCGATCAGCAGGAACAGGATGGCGATCATGAGTGCGCCGAACTGCGCGAGCCGCTTGCGCCGTGCCATGGAGCCGCTCTCCGAGAAGTACTCGATGCGGATGTGCCGGTCGCGTGCCACCGCGCCGCAGCCCGCGACCATGGCCAGCATGATCATGAGGAACACCGAGAACTCTTCGGTCCACGCGAAGGACGAGTCGGTGAAGTAGCGCACCAGCACGTTGGCGAAGGTGATGAGCGCCAGCGCGCCCATGATGAGGACGGTGAGCCAGTCCTCGATGGCAAGGGGAACCTTGGTGGGTTCGTCGGCGGCTGGAATGTCGGGGGGGAGGGGGCTTGCGGCGTCCAGCGTGGGGCCGGACTCGGGTGGAGTTGTCATCGCGGAAGGTCAGTGAGGCAGGACGCCATGTCACCGGGCGGACGCCGGGACGCGTTCCGTACACCTCGACAGGGAAACTGTGACCGATGCTAGGGGGTCGATGACCACTCATGCATCGGGGGTTTCCTTAGCTGGCTGGCTTGCTGGGCCGCCTTCGGGGCGTGTGCACAGGCCGCCGGGCACTCCCCTGCGCGAATGTCTCCCGGCCTTCGGGCTACCGCAGCTTCCCCTTTGTTTCGCTGCGGGGAGCACCCGACGCCCTGCGCACGATGAGTGCGGCGGTGAGGTTGGGGGGTGATCGCTGCGGCGGATTGCAGATGGACGTGCGGGGGGCGTACCACCGCGTTTTCGCGAGAGACGGACGCTGGACAAGCAGAAGTCTGAAGGGCTGGTGTCGGCCGCAGTCGACCTTGGTGTGGCTGCGTTCGATGTTCGCTTCAGACTGTCTGCTGCCGGTCGACACCAGGCGGCGAACGGCGCTGGTGGGCCCATCGCTGAAGTTGACCTGCAGCCAACAGCAGCGTCGAAGGCTTCTGGAGCCCTTCATAATCAAAACCCGCCCCCCGCTTGTTCGAGATGCCGACCTTTCGCCATGGATAAATTCTTGCTTCAACAGCAGGTGCTGGAACGGCTCGCCGAAGACCTGCTGCAAGCCGAACAGGCCGTGCGGGCAGCCCATGAAACGGCGACTCACGAAGAAAACATCGCCGAAAATAAATACGACACATTGGGACTCGAAGCCGCCTACCTGGCCACCGGCCAAGCTCGGCGCGCCGAAGCCATACGCCAGGCGATGGCCAATTGGCGCCGATTCCACCCGCGTCCCTACGACGCCATCAAAGGCATACAGCTCGGCTCGCTGGTCTGCCTGGTCGATGCCGACGACAAGCAGCAACATCTCTTTCTCGGCCCGGATGGGGGCAGCATGAAGTTGGTCAGCGGCGCTCGGCTTGTTCAGGTCATCAGCAGCGAAGCCCCTCTGGCCAGGGCAATGCTGGGCAAGTGCGAGGGCGATGAGGTGTCGATGCAGGTCGCTCCGATCCGACAGCAGTTCGAGGTGCTGCGGGTTCTTTAGGCCGCAAGCAGGTTCACGCCGAATTGGCCGAGGTCGGCAGACGTGCAGGCGTCGCGAACGTACCGGCTGGCTGGCAAGGTCGGCAGTACCTGAAAGCGGCCACGGGGTCGAGATGACACTGGCGCATGAATGACCGCTGCATGGCCCAGACCGTGAACTCAGGAGGCCGACATCACCGGCCGCAACCGTTGCATGGCCGCCATCAGAAAACCAAAGCCGAACGCCCGCAACGGGTCGACTGTGTGATTCACAGACCGACGCAGCAGACATGTGGTCAGCTTTGACCAGGCGCCAAGAAAATCAGGGCAGACAAAGCCTCCATCCACAGTCGGCTGAAATCGCGCAGCGATGAAGGCTCTGGTTGCCATCGGGCGGCAGTGGCCCGAGTGGCTGAACTCCTGTGAGTCCTGGGTCAGTAGGCCCCCATGTAGTCGCGCTTGCCGATCTCAATGCCGTTGTGGCGCAAGAGGGCATAGGCGGTGGTCACGTGGAAGAAAAACTGCGGCAGGCCGTAGTGCAGAAGATATGCGCTGGCGGTCAGCTTCTTTTCCTTGGGAGTGCCGGGGCGCAAGACGATCTCGCGGCTCTCGCTTGAATCAAATTGCCCGGCCTCGAAGGAGCCGATATGGGCCAGAGCTTTGGCGATCAGCGCTTGCAGGTCGGCGAAGCTGACCTCGGTGTCGGGCCAGGACGGCACCTCGGCGCCAGCCAGGCGGGAGGCAATGCCCTTGGAGAAGTCTGCGGCGATCTGGACCTGGCGTATCAGCGGAAACATGTCGGGGAACAACCGCGTCTGCAGCAGCGCATTTGGATCGATATTTTTTTGCGTCGCGTGGTCTTCGGCCTTCTTGAGAACGTCGGACAGGGCGCGCAGCATCTGCTGCATGACGGGAACGGAGGCGTTGTACAGCGGGCTGGTCATGGTGAATTCACTTTTAGATTGGGCACGATGGCCGGAGTTGGCGCGGCAGAGGACCTGCTGACCATGCAAGGCTAACAGCATAGGGTGAACCATCGCGCATGCAGCTTGCAAGCCGCGCGAACCCACCTGGCTCAAGGACGCTCGCGCAGCGCGAGAAGCAGCACGTTGCCCGCGGGCGCAAGGGGGCGTCCGCTTCAGAGAAGAGCGCCGGCGCAGTAGCCGCTTCATGCCGAACGAAGTCTCGGCAATCGCCAACAAATACAGCTTCCGCAATGCGCCGCGCGCGTGACTCATGGTCCGTGCGGTGCAGTGCGCAACTTCGCTGAACGCTCAGGCCGATGGGGTGCCTTGCGCAGCGAAATAAAGGGGGAGGTCCCAGGCCGGAGGACATTCTCGGAGCAAGGTACCCCGTCGGCGTGAACGCCCCCCGAAGGCGAGTGGAAAGACTCAGTCCATCCAGGACCGCGCCCGGTCCAGGTGCTCGCGGCACTCGCGCACCATGCGTTCGAGCAGCTCGGCGCAGGTGGGAATGTCGTCGATCAACCCGATGCACTGCCCCGCCGAGACCACGCCGTTGTGCACCTCGCCAGATTCCAGCGCCGCGCGCCCGCGCGCGCCGGCCACCAGCGGGCGCACCTCTTCGAACTCGCAGCCGCCGGGCCGGTTCTCCGTGGCCACCACCTCTTCGGAGATGGCGTTGCGGAACACGCGCGCGGTGTTGCGCAGGGTGCGGAACATCAGCTTGGTGTCGCGCTCGGTCGCATCGACCAGCGCCTGCTTGATGTTCTCGTGGATCGGCGCCTCCTGGGTCACGCAGAAGCGCGTGCCCATGTTGATGCCCTCGGCGCCCAAGGCCAGCGCGGCGGCCATGCCGCGGCCGTCGGCAATGCCGCCCGACGCGATGATCGGAATGCGCAGCTTGCGCGCCGCGATGGGCAGCAGCACCAGGCCGGGCACGTCGTCCTCGCCCGGATGACCGGCGCACTCGAAGCCGTCGACCGACACCGCATCGACGCCATTGCGTTCGGCCGACAGCGCATGGCGCACCGAGGTGCACTTGTGCACGATCTTCACGTCATGGCGCTTCAGCGCCTCGATGAAGTCCTTCGGGCTGTTGCCCGCGGTCTCCACGATCTTCACGCCGCTGTCGATGATGGCCTGCACGTACTCGGCGTACGGCGGCGGCTTCACCGACGGCAGGATCGTGAGGTTCACGCCGAAGGGCTTGTCGGTCATCGTGCGCATGCGCGCGATTTCCTGGCGAAGGTCGTCGGGCGTGGGTTGCGTCAGCGCCGTGAGCACGCCCAGGCCCCCGGCGTTCGACACGGCCGCCGCCAGCTCGGCGCGGCCCACCCATTGCATGCCGCCCTGGACGATCGGGTAGCGGATGCCCAGCAGTTCGGTGATGCGGGTCTTCATGCGCCGGTGCCGCTTACAGCGCCTTGACCAGTTCGGGCACGGCCACGAACAGGTCGGCGACGAGGCCGTAGTCGGCCACGCTGAAGATCGGTGCTTCTTCATCCTTGTTGATCGCCACGATGACCTTCGAGTCCTTCATGCCGGCCAGATGCTGGATGGCGCCGGAGATGCCTGCTGCGATGTACAGTTGCGGGGCAACGATCTTGCCGGTCTGGCCCACTTGCCAGTCGTTGGGGGCGTAGCCTGCGTCCACTGCGGCGCGGCTGGCGCCGAGGCCTGCGTTGAGCTTGTCGGCCAAGGGCGCCATGACTTCCTGGAACTTCTCGGCGCTGCCCAGGGCTCGGCCACCGGAGACGATGATCTTGGCGGCCGTCAGTTCAGGGCGTTCGCTCTTCGTGACTTCACGGCCGACGAAGCTGCTCTTGCCGCTGTCTGCCACGCCTTCAGCCGTTTCGACCGTTGCGCTGCCACCGGTGGCAGCAGCGGCATCGAAGCCGGTCGTGCGAACGGTGATGACCTTGGTGGCGTCGCTGCTCTGCACCGTGGCAATCGCGTTGCCGGCGTAGATCGGGCGCTCGAAGGTGTCGGGGCTGTCGACCTTGGTGATGTCGCTGATCTGCGCTACGTCCAGCTTGGCGGCCACGCGGGGAGCCACGTTCTTGCCGTTGGCGGTCGAGGGAAACAGGATGTGGCTGTAGTTGCTGGCAATCGACAGCACTTGGGCGGCGACGTTCTCGGCGAGGTTCTCGGCCAAGCTCGGGCTGTCGGCTGCGATGACCTTGGTCACGCCGGCGATCTGCGCTGCAGCCTTCGCAGCTTCCGCTGCGTTCGCGCCTGCAACCAGCACGTGCACTTCGCCACCGCAAGCCAGCGCTGCGGTCACGGTATTGAGAGTGGCCGGCTTGATGCTGGCGTGGTCGTGTTCGGCAATAACTAGTGCGGTCATGTTCAGATCACCTTCGCTTCGTTCTTCAGTTTGTCCACCAGCGCTGCAACGTCAGGCACCTTGATGCCGGCGCCGCGCTTCGGCGGCTCGGCGACCTTCAGCGTCTTCAGGCGGGGCTTGACGTCCACACCCAGGTCTTCGGGCTTGAAGACGTCCAGCTGCTTCTTCTTGGCCTTCATGATGTTGGGCAAGGTGACGTAGCGCGGCTCGTTCAGGCGCAGGTCGGTCGTGATGACGGCCGGCAGCGTGAGGCTCAGCGTTTCCATGCCGCCGTCCACTTCACGAGAGACGGTGACCTTGTCGCCAGCGACTTCGACCTTGGAGGCGAAAGTGGCCTGGGGCAGGTCGGCCAGTGCAGCCAGCATCTGGCCGGTCTGGTTGGCGTCGTCGTCGATGGCTTGCTTGCCCAGGATGATCAGCGCGGGTTGTTCCTTGTCGACCAGCGCCTTGAGCAGCTTGGCTACGGCCAGGGGCTGCAGCTCTTCGGTGGTCTCGACCAGGATGCCGCGATCCGCACCGATGGCCATCGCCGTGCGCAGCGTTTCCTGGCACTTCGCATCGCCGCAGGAAACCGCGATCACTTCCGTGACCACGCCCTTTTCCTTCAGCCGCACAGCCTCTTCGACAGCGATCTCGTCGAAGGGGTTCATGCTCATCTTCACGTTGGCAATGTCCACCCCGGTGCCGTCGCTCTTCACGCGCACCTTCACGTTGTAGTCGACGACCCGTTTGACAGGTACAAGAATCTTCATGGTTGTTCCTTCGAATGACGAATGAAAAATTGAATGGATGAGGTTTATTCGAGGCGCGCGCCCGACTGCTTGATCAGGCGCTCCCACACCGGCCGTTCCGCCTTGTAGGCGGCGGCGAAGAGTTCGGGCGAGCTGTCTTTCAGCTCGAAGCCCATGGCCGCGACGCGCTGTTGCACGTCGGGTTGCTGCGTGGCCTTGCGCACTTCTTCCGCCAGGCGGTTGACGATGGGCTTGGGCGTGTTGGCGGGCACCGCAATGGCGAGCCAGCCGGTCACGCGGTAGGCCTCGTCCTTCAGGCCTTGCTCGGCCAGCGTGGGCACGTTGGGCAGCGTGCTCATGCGGCGTTCGCCGGTCACGCCCACGGCGCGCAGCTTGCCGGACTCGATGTGCGGCTTGGCCACCAGCGCGCTGGCGTAGGCCATCTGGATCTGGCCGCCGATCAGGTCCTGCACCATCGGCGCCTCGCCCTTGTAGGCGACGTGGTTCATGTCGGACTGCGTGGCCAGGCTCATGTGCGCGCCGGCCAGGTGCGGGTACGCGCCCACGCCGTACGAGCCGTAGGCCAGCTTGCCCTTGTTGGCGGCGGCGTGCTTCAGCAGCTCGGGGCCGGTCTTCACCGGCACGCCGGGGTGCACCACCAGCACCAGCGGCGCCATCGCGATCTGGTAGACCAGCGTGAGGTCGCGCTGCGAGTCGTAGGGCAGCTTGTCGTAGAGGAACTCGTTGGTCATCAGCGAGTTGCTCAGCGACAGCACCACGGTGTAGCCGTCGGCCGGCGACTTGGCCACCGCGTCGGTGCCGATGATGCCGGCCGCGCCGGGCTTGTTGTCGATGACGATGGGCTGGCCCAGGCCGGCCGACATCTTCTGGCCCAGCACGCGCGCCAGCACGTCGGTGGCGCCGCCCGCGGCGAAGGGAACGACCATGCGGATCGGCTTGTTCGGGTAGGTGTTCTGCGCCTGTGCGGTGGGCAACACGCACAGCGCGGCCAGCGAAGCGGTGGCGCACAGCACGGCGCGGCGGTTCGAAAGGCGGAAGGTCATGGCTTGTCTCTGTCTCTGCTTCTAGGTTTCAAAAAGGTCACTGCGCTGCGATGCGCGTCTTGAAGGGCAGCGGCTCCAGCGCCTTCTGCAGCCGCTCCTGCAGCGCTGCGGCCAGCGGGCCCGCGGCGGCGCCGTCGATCAGCACGCGCACCAGGCTTTCGCCGTCGGTCTTCACGACCGGCCGCGCACCTTCGGCCACGCCGAGTTCCGCGCACACCTCGGCCACCGTCGCGGCCACCACCTGGCGTGCGGCCATGGCCCGCAGCTCGGGCTTGTAGATCTTTCCGACGTTGGTCATCGGCATGGTCTCGATCACCGACACCCACTTGGGCCTGGCTGGTGCCTCGTCGACGCGCGCTGCGGTGAAGGCCAGCAGTTCTTCTTCCGTCGCCGAGGCGCCGGGCACCAGCGTCGCGAAGATCACCGGCAGCTCGCCCGCATAGGCGTCGGGTGCGCCCACGGCGGCGCACAGCTGCACGGCCGGGTGCGCGCCCAGCGCGTCCTCGATGGTCTTGGGGTCGATGTTGTGGCCGCTGCGGATGATCAGGTCCTTCGAGCGGCCCGTGAGGTTGAGCCGCTCCTGGCTGTCGATCCAGCCCAGGTCGCCGGTGGCGAGCCAGCCGTCCGCCGTGAAGGCCTTGGCGTTGTCGGCCGGGTCCACGAAGCCCGAGAACACGTTGGGCGACTTGAACAGCACCATGCCCTGTTCGCCGGGCGCCACCTCGCGGTCGCTCGCATTGCCGTTCTCGTCGAGCGCCACCACGCGCATCTGCATGTACGGCAGGCGAAAGCCCACGCAGCCCGCGGGCCCGTCCACGCCGGGCGGCGTGATGGTCGAGATGCCGGCCATCTCGGTCATGCCCAGGCTCTCGTGCACGTGCAGGCCGAACAGGCGCTCGAAGCGCGCGGCGAGTTCGGGCGAGAGCACGGCCGCGCCGGTGCGGCAGTAGGTGATCGACGAGATGTCCGCGCCGTCCAGCGGCACGTTGGCCAGCGCGGCGAGGATGGTGGGCACCGCCGACAGCGAGGTCGGCCGGTACTTCGCCACCAGCTTCCAGTAGTTGGCCAGCACCTCCTTGTTGCGCAGCAGCGAGGGCGTGGGAATGATCACCTCCACGCCCGCCGATAGCGAGGCCAGCGAGGCCGGCAGCACGCCCGCCACATGGAACAGCGGGTAGCCGTTGATGGAGATGCCGTTCTCGTTCATGCCCGCCACCTGCACGCTGGCCCAGGCGGTGAACACCTGCGCGCCGTGGCTGTGGCGCGCGAGCTTGGGCGCACCCGTGGTGCCGCCGGTGTGGAAGTAGGCCGCGATGTCGGCGGGCGCGATGTCGCGGCCGCTCACCAGCCGGTCGTCGGGTTGCGCGGCGCGCAGCACGTCGAATTCGGCCACCCCTTCGGGCAGCGCGCCGGCCTTGCCGGGCGCCTCGTCGTGCGGCGCCACGCGCAGCACGGTGGTCAGCGTGGGCACCTGGCCGCGCAGGCGCATCGCCTTCGACCACATGCCCGACTCGCTGTCCGAGCCGTAGGCGATCAGCACCTTGGCGCGCGCCGCGGTCATCAGCGCCACCAGCTTCTCGTCGGTCAGCAGCGGGTTCAGCGGCTGCACGATGCCGGCCGCCTCGCCACCCCACAGCGCCAGGTGGTACTCGAGGCAACCGGGCAGCAGCACGGCCACCGCGTCGCCGGGCCCCACGCCCAGCGTGTGCAGCATGTTCGCGGTCTGGTGCAGCCGCGCGAGCAGTTCGGCGTACGACCAGCGGATGGGCGCGTCGGCCGGGTTGCCGGTGCGCAGGAAGGTCAGCGCGGTCTTGTCGCCGAAGGCATGGCCCGCGTTGCGAAAGATCTCGTAGGTGCTGCGCACCGTGAGCGCCTGCGCCAGCGGCGTCTCCTCGAGCCGGTGGATGTCCGCCAGGCTGCGAACCGGGGATGCGGGGCGAAACGGCGCGCCGACCGGCGTCTTGTAGTTGTTCTTGTGGCTCTGCGTGTCTGTCATGTCTGTCTCCTTGATGCCGGTGGTGCGCGGCCGGGCCGCCTGCCGTTTTACTGGTTCGTGATGTGGTTGTCGCGAATGACCTTGCCCCAGCGCTCGAAGTCCTGGCGCATGCGCTCGCCGGTCTGCTCGGGCGTGCGGTAGGCGGCAAAGGAGCCCACGCTCTCGAGCTTGTCCTGCACTTCCTTGTCGGCCAGTGCCTTCTTCAGCTCGGCGCTCATGCGCTCGACGATGTCCTTGGGCGTGCCCGCGGGTGCCAGCAGGCCGCCCCACGAGGTCGCGTCGAAGCCCGGGAAGCCTTGCTCGGCCACCGTCTTCACCTCGGGCAGCAGGCTCACGCGCTTGCCCGAGCCCACCGCGATGGCGGTCAGCTTGCCCGCGCGGATGTGCGGGATCACGGCCACGAGGTCGGAGAACATCGCGGGCACTTGCCCGCCGATCAGGTCGGTCACGGCCGGCGCGCTGCCGCGGTAGGGCACGTGCTGCATGTCGAACTTGCCGATGGTCTTCAGCTGCTCGGTCGTCAAGTGGCCGAAGCTGCCGGCGCCGGCGGTGGTGTAGTTGAGCTTGCCGCCCTCGGCCTTGGCCTTGGCGATCAGGCCCTGCAGGCTCGTCACTTCAGGCAGCGACTTGGGGTTGACCACCAGCACGATGGGCAGGTCGTACACCGAGCCCACGGGCGTGAAGCTCTTGAAGATGTCGTAGCCGCCGGTGGGACCGTACAGGTGCGAGGCCAACAGCGTGGGCGTGGCCAGCATCACGAAGGTGTAGCCGTCGGCCGGCGCGCGCGCCGCGGTGGCCGCGCCCACGGTGCCCGACGCGCCGCTGCGGTTGTCGATCACGATGTTCTGCTTGAGCGCGGTCGACATCTTCTGCGCCACGATGCGCGAGGCCACGTCGGTCGGGCCGCCGGGCGGGAAGGGCACGATCAGCGTGATCGGCTTGCTGGGCCAGGCTTGCGCGAACGCGCCGCCGGCGATGAGTGGAAGAGCCAGGGCAAGGAGTGCACGGCGAACAGGATTGCGGAGGGAACGGAAAACGGGGGAGGCCATGGACTTCTTCATTCAGGGATACACAAACGGACAGACAGGCGCGTCTTTGCTTCAGACCACGCCACTTGTTTTCAGCGCGGCCAGCTTTTCATCCGACAGGCCGAGCAGGGACTGCAGCACGTCGTGCGTGCCTTCGCCCAGGGTGGGCGGCGCGCTGCGCACCGGCAGGCGCTCGCCATCGAAACGGTAGGGCGGCGCCAGCACGTTGACCGTGCCGGCCACCGGGTGCGGCTGCGTGGTGACAAGGCCGGCGTCGGTGGCGCGCTTCGAGTTCAGCGCCTCCAGCAGGCCCAGCACCTCGCCGCACGGAATGCCCGAGGCGGTGAGCTTCTCGAGCAGGCCGTCGCGCGGGCGCCTGGCGAGCTCGGCCTGCAGCTCGGGCAGCAGCGCCGCGCGGTTGGCCGAACGCAGGATGTTGGTCTTGAAGCGCTCGTCGGCCGCGAGGTCGGGACGCTCCATCACCTCGGTGCAGAAGCGCGCGAACTGCGCGTTGTTGCCCACGGTGATCACCAGCGGGCCGTCGGCCGCGTCGAACACGCCGTACGGCACGATCGACGGGTGCGAGTTGCCGTAGCGCGGCGGGTCTTCGCCCATCAGCAGCGCTTCCAGGCCGTAGTAGGCGGTGATCATCAGGCCGCAGTCGAACAGCGCCATTTCCACATGCCGGCCCTTGCCGGTCTTCTCGCGCTGGTACAGCGCCGCCAGGACGGCCTGCGCCGAGTACATGCCGGTGAACAGGTCGACCACGGCCACGCCGAACTTCAGCGGCGGCTGGTCGGCCTCGCCGTTCAGCGCCATCAGGCCCGCCTCGCCCTGCACCACCAGGTCGTAGCCCGGGCGCGCGGCTTCGGCGCCGGTGCGGTCGTAGCCCGAGATCGAGCAGTAGATGAGGCCCGGCTGCTCCTTGCTGAGCTGCTCGTAGCCCAGGCCCAGCTTGTCGATGCCGCCGAACTTGAAGTTCTGGATCACCACGTCGCACTGCTTGGCGAGGTCGCGCGCGATCTGCTGGCCCTCGGGCGTCTGCAGGTCGAGCGTGACCGAGCGCTTGTTGCGGTTCACGCTGTTGAAGTAGGCGGTCTCGGTCTTGCCCACGCGCAGGCCCCAGTCGCGCGTGTCGTCGCCGCGGCCCGGGTGCTCGACCTTGATCACCTCGGCGCCCATGTCGGCCAGCACCATGCCGCACCAGGGGCCCGCCAGGATGCGGGACAGATCGAGGACGCGCACGCCGGCAAGCGGCAGCGAGGAGTTCAGCAAAGGCATGGCGAGGACTTCCGGAAAACGAGAAAGCCCCGCACGGCGTGCGAGGCATGGGAGAAAGGCGGCAGGGCCCGCGTCAGGACGCGTCCTTGGCCTCGTGGCCCTGGTGACGCAGCGCCACGAAGTCGGCCTTGCGCTTGCCCAGGAACGCACCGATGCCTTCGGCCGCCTCGGCGTCGCCCTGCGACTCGACCATGAACACGGCCTCGGCGTCGAGCTGCTCTTCGAGCGTGGCGTGGTGCGCCTGGCGGCACAGCGTCTTGATGCGCGTGGTCGCGCGTTGCGGGCCGGTCGCCACCTTGGCCGCCAGCGCAACGGCTTCGGCCAGCGCCGCGCCCTTGTCGGTCAGGCGGTTCACGGCGCCCAGCTGGTTCAGCCGCTCGGCCGTCATGCGGTCGCCGGTGAGGCACAGCTCGGTCAGCACCTGGCGCGAGACGAACTCGGCCAGGAAGGCCGTGGCGCCGCCGTCGGGCGTGAGGCCGACCTTCACGTAGGCCACGGTGAAGAACGCATCGCGCGCCGACACCAGCATGTCGCAGGCCAGCGCCATCGACAGGCCCGCGCCGGCCGCGCCGCCTTCGACGGCCGCGATCACCGGCTTGCCGCAGTCGCGCAGCGCGCGGATCAGGTTGTTGAGGCCTTCCAGGATCTGGCGGCGCTCGGCCATCGGCAGCTCGCGGCGCTTGGCCAGCAGGTTCAGGTCGCCGCCGGAGCAGAAGAAGTCGCCCGCGCCGGTGAAGACGATGGCGCCCACTTCGGGGTCTTGCTCGGCGTCGGCCAGCGCGGCGCTCAGCTCGGCGTACAGCGTGGGCGTGATCGCGTTGCGCGCGCCGGGGTTGCTGTTGGTCAGGATGCGCACGGCGCCTTCCTGCGAGATCAGCACGGTCTTGTTCGCGGTGGTTTCGCTCATGCCGCCACCTCCTTGCCGGATTCCTTGCCCAGGGCGATGTAGCGCTGCAGGTGGTGGTCTTCGTCGCCCAGCTGGTGGTCGATCATCACGAGGCGCTTGGCGTAGTGGGGCAGGGGCAGCTCCCAGGTCATGCCGATGCCGCCGTGCATCTGGATGCTTTCCTCGGCCACCAGCGCGCCGATGCGCCCGATGCTGAACTTGGCTGCCGACAGCGCGCGCTCGCGCGTCACGCGGTCGCCGGTGTCGATGGCGGCCGCGGCGTTGATCACGGCCGAGCGCGCCTGTTCGATTTCGAGCAGCAGGTCGGCCATGCGGTGCTGCAGGGCCTGGAAGCTGCCGATGAGAATGCCGAACTGCTTGCGCGTGCGCAGGTACTCCAGCGTGGCGGCCTTGGCGGCTTCCATCGCGCCCAGCGCTTCGGCGCACAGGGCCAGCACGCCGCGGCCGATGGCGCGTTCCAGCGTGGCGTGGCCCTGGCCTTCGGTGCCCAGCAAGGCGTCGGCGCCCAGCTTCATGCCGTCGAACGCGAGCTCGGCCACGCGGCCGCCGTCGATGGAAGGGCAGCCGCGCACCGTGAGGCCCGCGGTCTTGGCGGGCACGAGAAACAGCGAGATGCCGGCTTCGTCGTCCACGTTGCCCGAGGTGCGGGCCGAGACCAGGAACAGGTCGGCCTGCTCGCCTTGAGGCACCACGGCCTTGGCGCCGTGCAGCACCCAGCCGTCGCCGCTGCGTTCGGCGCGGGTTGAAACGCGGGTGCGCTCGTAGTGCGTGTCGGCTTCGTCGTGCGCGAAGGCCACGACGCTCACGCCGTTGATGATGTCGGCCAGCTTCTCCTTCTGCGCGCCGTTGCCGGCCACGACGAGCGCCTCGCCGACCATCACCGCGCCCAGCAGCGGCTCGATCACCAGGCCGCGGCCCAGCGCCTCGAAGACCACGGCCACGTCGAAGCCGCCGCCGCCGAAGCCGCCGTCGGCCTCGCTGAACAGCGCGCCGATCACGCCCAGTTCGGCGAACTGCTGGAAGATTTCCTTGCTGAACCCGTGGTCCGACTTCGCGATGCGGTCGCGCGCGTCGAACGCGTACTGCTCGCTGATGAAGCGGTTCAGGCTGTCGGCGAGCATGCGCCGGTCTTCGGTGTGTTCGAAGTTCATTGCATGTCTCCTTACAGGCCCAAAATCATCTTGGAGATGATGTTCTTCTGGATTTCATTCGA
This sequence comes from Variovorax sp. OK605, assembly GCF_900115445.1. Taxonomy (NCBI): domain Bacteria; kingdom Pseudomonadati; phylum Pseudomonadota; class Betaproteobacteria; order Burkholderiales; family Comamonadaceae; genus Variovorax; species Variovorax sp. OK605. The sequence goes on along the minus strand of NZ_FOWL01000003.1, from coordinate 537,266 downwards.
GCCGCCGAAGATCGACAGCTTGCGGTTGTTGAAGTAGCGCGAGGCGGCGGCCGACGCGTAGCCGGGGCCGAAGGTCTCTCCCGTGTAGCCGTCCTTCAGCGCCTCGGCGATGAAGGGGCGGCCGTACACGCCCATGGCGCGGCGCGCGAGCGACGAGATTTCCTGGCGGATCTCGGTGCCGCGGATCTTCAGCATCGAGCTCTCCGCGCCCGGCACGCCGCCGCCGGCCACCGCCGCGATCACGCGCAGGTTGGTGGTCTTCATGTTCTCCAGGTCGATCTCCACGCGCGCCAGGCGCGCCGCGAAGGCCGGGTCGTCGGCCAGCGGCTTGCCGTTCCTGGTCTGCGACGCGGCAATGCCCTTGAGCTGCTCGAGCGCGGCCACCGAGAAGCCCACGCCCGCGATGTTGGTGCGCTCGTAGGTCAGCAGGAACTTGGCGCAGGTCCAGCCCTTGTTCTCCTCGCCCACGAGGTTCTCGGCCGGCACGCGCACGTCGGAGAAGAACACCTCGTTCACCTCGTGCTCGCCGTCGAGCGTGATGATCGGGCGCACTTCCACGCCGGGCGAGGTCATGTCGATCAGCAGGAAGCTGATGCCTTCCTGCTTCTTCGCCTCGCGGTTGGTGCGCACCAGGCAGAAGATCATGTTGGCGTGCTGGCCCAGCGTGGTCCAGGTCTTCTGGCCGTTCACGATGTAGTGGTCGCCCTGCGCGTCGATGCCGCGCACGGCCGAGGTCTTCACCGCGGCCAGGTCGGAGCCCGCGCCGGGTTCCGAGTAGCCCTGGCACCACCAGTCGGCGCCGTCCAGGATGCGCGGCAGCCAGTACTGCTTCTGTGTTTCGCTGCCGTACTTGATGAGCACCGGCCCGAGCATGTTCACGCCGAAGGGCACGATGCGCGGCGCGAACGCCAGCGCGCATTCGTGCTCGAAGATGAACTTCTCGACCGCCGTCCAGCCCGGCCCGCCGTACTGCTCGGGCCAGTGGTTGGCGAGCCAGCCGCGCGCATTCAGGATGGCGTGCCATTCCTGCATGTCGGCCTTCTCCAGGATCTTGCCGCCGCGCACTTTCTCGGACAGCCGCACCGGCAGCTTGTCGGCCAGGAAGGCGCGCACTTCGCTGCGGAAGGCTTCTTCTTCGGTCGTGAAGTTCAGGTCCATCGCGCGCTCCTCAATAGATTTCGAACAGGCCCGCGGCGCCCATGCCGCCGGCGATGCACATCGTGACCACGGCGTACTTGGCGCCGCGGCGCTTGCCTTCGATGAGCACGTGGCCCGTGAGGCGCGCGCCGGTCATGCCGAAGGGGTGGCCGATGGAGATCGCGCCGCCGTTCACGTTCAGGCGTTCCGACGGAATGCCCAGCTTGTCCTGGCAGTAGATCGACTGCGAGGCGAAGGCTTCGTTGAGTTCCCACAGGTCGATGTCGTCGACCGTCAGGCCGTGGCGCGCGAGCAGCTTGGGCACCGCGAAGACCGGGCCGATGCCCATCTCGTCGGGTTCGCAGCCGGCCAGCGCGAGGCCGCGGAAGGCACCCAGCGGCTTGAGGTTGGCGCGCTCGGCGTCCTTGGCTTCCATCAGCACGCAGGCCGATGCGCCGTCGGACAGCTGCGATGCGTTGCCGGCGGTGATGAACTTGTCTTCGCCCATCACCGGCTTCAGTTTGGCGAGCGCCTCGTAGGTGGTGCCGCGGCGGTTGCAGTTGTCTTCCGTGGCGGTGACTTCGCGGTGGGTGACTTCCTTCGTTTCCTTGTCGGTCACGGCCATCGTGGTGGTGCAGGCCACGATCTCGTCCTTGTAGCGCCCGGCCAGTTGCGCTTCTTCGGTCTTGCGCTGGCTTTCGGCCGAGAAGCGGTCCTGCGCCTCGCGGCTGATGTTGTAGCGCTTGGCCACGATGTCGGCGGTGTCGATCATCGCCATGTAGAGCTCGGGCTTGTGCTCGACGATCCACGGGTCCAGGCTGAGGTCGCCGCCATCGCCGGGGCTGCGGCCGCGGATCTGCGAGATGCTCTCCACGCCGCCCGCGATCATGGCCGGCGCGCCGTCCACCACGATGCGGCCCGCCGCCATCGCGATGGCCTGCAGGCCCGAGGCGCAGAAGCGGTTCACCGTGGTGCCGGCGATGCTGATGGGCAGGCCCGCGCGGATGATGCTCTGGCGCGCGATGTTGCGGCCCGTGGTGCCCTCGGGGTAGCCGCAGCCGAGGATCGCGTCCTCGATCAGCGCCGGGTCGAGGCCCGAGCGTTCCACGGCCGCCTTCACGGCGAAGGCCGCCAGCGTGGCGCCGGAGGTGATGTTGAATTCGCCGCGGTGCGCCTTGGTGAGCGGGGTGCGGGCGGTGGAAACGATGACGGCTTCGCGCATGGGAATATCTCCTGGACGGCTGACGTTGGATTACTCGGATTGGTTCAGGCTGGCGAAGTCGGCGCCGCGCCCGACCAGCTCGACCAGCAGCGGCGACGGCTTCCAGAAGATCGGGTCTTCCTTGGCGAACTCGCGGATGTCGGCCAGCACCTGGGGCAGGCCCACCGTGTCGGCGTACTTCATGGGGCCGCCGCGAAAACGCGGGAAGCCGTAGCCGTAGAGGAAGGTCACGTCCACGTCGAGCGGGCGCAGCGCGATGCGCTGCAGCACCACGTTGGCGCCTTCGTTGACCATGGCGGCCATGTAGCGGCGCATGATTTCTTCTTCGGTGAACTTGCGCGGCGTGATGCCGGCGCGCTCGCGCTCGGCGTCGATGATGGCCAGCACCTCGGGGTCGGGCTGGCCGGCGCGCGCGCCTTCGGGGTACAGGTAGTAGCCGCGCTGCGTCTTCTGGCCGAACCAGCCGCGCTCGCAGATGCGGTCGGCCACCTGCACGTAGCGCGCCTGCGGGTCGCGCGTGGCGGCCTTGCGCTTGCGCGTGGCCCAGCCGATGTCGCCGCCGGCCAGGTCGGACACCTGGAACGGGCCCATCGGGTAGCCGAAGTTGCGCACGGCCGCGTCGATCTCGTACGGCGAGGCGCCGTCTTCCATCATGTGGTCGGCGGCCTGGCGGTACACGGCCAGGATGCGGTTGCCGATGAAGCCGTCGCACACGCCGGCGCGCACCGGCACCTTCTTGAGCTTCTTGGCGAGTTCGAAGCCGGTGGCGACCACGTCGGCGCTCACCTTGGCGGGCACCACGATCTCCAGCAGCTTCATGATGTTGGCCGGCGAGAAGAAGTGCAGGCCCACCACGTCCTGCGGGCGCGAGACGCTGGCCGCGATTTCGTCGATGTCCAGGTACGAGGTGTTGGTGGCCAGCACGGCGCCGGGCTTGCACACGCGGTCGAGCTCGGCGAACACGGCCTTCTTCACACCCATCTCTTCGAACACCGCCTCGACCACGATGTCGACGCTGGCGAGCGCGTCGTAAGAGGTCGAGCCGTTGAAGCGCGACATCACGGCCGCCTTGGCCTCGGGCGTCATGCGGCCCTTGGCGATGAGGCCGTCGTACACCTTCTCCACGTGCGCGCGGCCGCGCGCAAGGCTGGGCTCGTCGCGCTCGATCATGGTCACGGGCATGCCCGCGTCCAGCATGGCCACGGCAATGCCCGCGCCCATGGTGCCGCCGCCGACGATGCCGGCCGCTTCGAGCTTGCGCGGCTTGGCGCTGCGGGTCTCGGGCGCCTTGAGCACTTCGCGCTCGGCGAAGAAGGCGTGGATCAGGCCGGCGCGCTGCGGGCTGTCGATGCACTGCAGGAACAGCTTGCGCTCCAGCGCCATGCCTTCGTCGAAGGGCAGCGTGAGCGCGCCTTCGACGGCTTCGATGATCTTCATCGGCGAGAACAGGCCGCGGCTCTTCTTGGCGGTGTCGGCGCGCGCGGCCTCCAGGGCGGCGCGGCTGGCTTCGGTGTCGGCCAGGCCGGTGGCTTCGCGCGAGCGGCGCACCGGGGCGTTGGCGGCGATCAGCTCGTTCGCATAGGCCAGGCCTTCGGCGCGCGCGTCGGCGTCGGTGCCCAGGCGGTCGACGAGGCCGAGCGACAGCGCTTCCTTGGCGAGCGCATGGCGCCCGCTCAGCATGAGTTCGAGCGCGGGCTTCACGCCGATCAGGCGCGGCGTGCGCTGCGTGCCGCCCGAGCCGGGCAGCAGGCCGAGCGCCACTTCGGGCAGGCCCAGCTTGGCGGTGGGCGAGGCCAGGCGGTAGTGCGCCGACAGCGCCACTTCGAGCCCGCCGCCCAGCGCGGCGCCGTGGATGGCGGCGATCACCGGCTTCGTGCAGTTCTCGATCTTCAGGCAGGCCTCGGGCAGCGAGGGTGGCTGCGGCGCCTGGCCGAACTCGCGGATGTCCGCGCCGGCGATGAAGTTGCGGCCGGCGCCGACGATCAGCACCGCACGGGCGGCGCTGTCGGCTTCCGCCGCGTCGATGGCGGCCACGAGGCCGCGGCGCACGTCCACGCCCAGGGCGTTGACGGGCGGGTTGTCGATGGTCACCACGAACACGTCGCCGTGACGCTCGAAGGTGACGGGACCGGAAGACGTGGAAGGGCTAGGGGTTGTGTTGGCCATGTGCTTGTCTCTTGCGTGGCGGACCCTGCAGCGCGAATGCGAGGGGAGGGGTCCGAGGCTCTGGGGGTGAACCCCGCATTCTTTGCCCGCAGCCCGGCTTTGACAATTGCATAGACGGTTGACAGACTGTCAAAGAATTTTTGACACAATCGCTGGCATGGACCTGCAATCGCTCACCCTGCTGGTGGAAATCCTCGATGCGGGCAACCTGAGCGCGGCGGCCCGCCGGCTCAAGATGACCCGCGCCAACGTCAGCTACCACCTGAACCAGCTGGAGCGCTCGGTGGGCGCGCAGCTGGTGCGCCGCACCACCCGGCGCGCCGAGCCGACCGAGATCGGCCTGCGGCTGTACCAGCACGGCGTGGCGATCCAGGGCGAGCTGCTGGCGGCGCGCGAATCGGTCACCGAGCTGGGCCAGGGCCTGCAGGGCCGCGTGCGGCTGAGCGTGCCCAGCGGCTACGGGCAGCTGGTGATGGCCGACTGGCTGATCGACTTCAAGCGCCAGTTCCCCGGCATCGTGCTCGACGTGGTGTTCGAGAACCGCATCGAGGACCTGCTGCGCGACGAGGTCGACATCGCCATCCGCGTGATTCCCGAGCCGCCGCAGAACCTGGTGGCGCGCGAGATGGGGCCGGTGCGCTACGTGGCCTGCGCCTCGACCGGTTACGCGGCGAAGCACCCGCTGCCCACGCAGCTCGACGCGCTGCAGGGCGCGCCGGTGGTCACGGCCGCCGTCATCGGCCGGCAGCTGCGCGTGTCGGCCTACCAGGGCGAGACACGAAGAGAGGTGATCCTGGAGCCGACGCTGATTTCGGAAAACTTTCTATTCCTGCGCCAGGCCATCCTCGCGGGCCTGGGCATCGGGCTGGTGCCCGACTACGTGGTGCAGGAAGACGTGCGCAAAGGCGACGTGGTGACCACGCTGGACGACTGGCGCCTGAGCATCTTCGGCACGCAGATGTTCATGCTGTACATGCCGAACCGCCAGCACACGCGGGCGATCCGGACGTTCATCGACTTCGTGCTGGAGCGGGTGCGGGGGCCGGGCGACGCGCCGGCTCAGGGGCCCGATGTGCAGTAGACAAGGAGTGCCGCCGCGCCGATCAGCAGCCAGGTGAACATGCCTGCGAGAGTGCCCCAATCCTCGCTCAGCACGATGCGGCCGTTGGGTGTCCGGGCCCAGTTTCGCCCGGGCGGCAGGTCGAACTCTCCCTTGGGATGCTTGACGAACATGTGGCCCAGCGTGGCCACCGGGACGATCACCACGCCGGTGAGGTAACCGGCCACGTGCGCCACGCACTCCGCGATGGGCTGCAGCACGAACTCGGAGACGGGACGGATCAGCGCTTCTGCAAGGGAGTCAAGTGGCATCGATTCGCTTCAGGGTGGACAGTCCCGCAGATTAGCCCACGCCTCAGGCTCCGCGCCGCTCTTTCCCCTCGGCCTCGTAATACCGCGCCTTGTCGTCGTACATCGCCCGGTCGGCCCGTTGCAGCGCCGACTCCAGCGTTTCCCCCGCATGGCAGGTGGCGAGCCCGATCGCCAGGCTCAGCGCGTGGCCGCTCTGGCCGGCGTGGAACTGGTTGTTCATCTCGAGCAGCGCGAGGATGCGCTCGCGCATGGCTTCGGCGCCGCGCTCGTCGGTCAGCGGCAGCAGCACCGCGAACTCGTCGCCGCCGATGCGCGCGGGCCAGGCCGGCGGGTCGACGGCCTTGTCGAGCACCTCGCCCATGCGGCGCAGCAACGAGTCGCCGGCGGCATGGCCTTCCTGGTCGTTGAGCTGCTTCAGGCCGTTCAGGTCGATCGCCACGATCGACACCGGCCAAGGGCCCTTGCGCGACAGGCGGTTGAGCTCCTCGGAGTAGTAGGTGCGGTTGCACAGCTGCGTGAGCACGTCGTGCTTGCCGAGGTACTCGAGATACGCCTCGGCCTTCTTGCGCGCGGTGATGTCCACCAGCGACACCAGCACCAGGTCCCAGCTGTCGAGCCGGTCGTCCTGCACCGCGAACTGCATGTGGATGTTCAGCACCTCGCCCGACAGCGAATAGTTGAGCACCTCGCGGTGCTGCACGGTCTTGCCGTTCCACAGGTCCTGCAGCTGCTCGGCGAAGGACTCGCGCATCTCGTCGCGGAAGATGCGCGAGAGGTTGCCCAGCAGGGTCTGCAGGTCGGGCGCGCCGAACATGCGCAGGGTTTCCTGGTTCACGTCGACGACGCGGATCTCCTGCATGCAGCGCGTGACGAACTCGGGATGCACCTTGATGAAGGTGGCGAAGTCGGTGATGCCGCGCGCGCGGATGTTCTGCATCAGCGTGCGCACCGCGCTGAAGTCTTCCACCCACAGCGACACCGGCGAGCGGTCGAACAGGCTGCGCGCGTACATGGCGCTCTCGTCGCGCAGGCGCTGCGCGGCCACGCGCTCGGTGATGTCGTCCAGCGAGACCAGCACGCGGTCCCAGCCGTGCTCGTGGCCGGGCAGCACGCGGGCGCGCACGCGCACGTCGAGCCGGCGGCCGTCCAGCGCGTAGTTGACGGTTTCGCTCTCGAAGGTGAGCTCGCCGCGCCAGAGCTGGTCGAGCTCGTGCACCACGGTGGCTGACATGTCGCCGCGGAAGACGCGGTCGAGCGCGCCGAGCAGGGTGTCCTGGCTGTCGGCGGCAAAGAGCTTCAGCGTGTGCTGGTTGACGCGCAGCACCTTCAGCAACGCCATGCAGTCGCTCACGCGCTTCGGGTCTTCCGACAGGTAGGCCACCAGGTCGGTGATGCCTTCGGCGCGCCAGCCGTCGAGCTTGCGCTTGAGTTCGCTGTAGTCCTCGATCCAGAGGGAGACGGGTGCCAGGTCGAACATGGCGTCGAGGTCGTCGGTGGGCTGGGAGACATCGGACGCGGCGGCGGACAAGACCATCGGTGGAGCTTTCGGAAAGCGGCGGGGCCATTGCCGGCGGGCGCCGGCGGGCTGGAATCTTAACTATTAACCGTGCGCACCAAAGGGGCTCGTGCCCCCTGGGCGCATCGGTGCACCGCCCCTCAGCGGCTGTACAGCCCCACCACGCTCTGCCCGCCCAGTGCGTGGCCCTTGAGCGCGGCCAGCAGCGCGTCGCGCGCGAGGCCGGCCGGCAGCGCGCCCGGTGCGAGGTCGGAGGCGACCACGGTCAGCACGTAGTGGTGCGGGCGGTCGCCCACCGGCGGGCACATGCCGCGGTAGGCGGGCGCGCCGGCCACGTTCGGGCCCATGGTGAAGTTGAAGTTCGAGCCGGCCTGGCCTTCGCCCGCCTTGAGCTCGCCGCGATCGGCCGCGATGTTGTAGGCCACCCAGTGCGACACGCCCAGGCCGGCCGCGCCGTCCGGGTCGAACACCAGCACGGCCACCGACCGGGTCTTGGCCGGCAGGTTGCTCCAGGCCACGGGCAGCGACACGTTCTTGCCGCCGCAGTCGCCGGCGCCGCCGTGGTCGGCCGGAATGACGCTGTTGTCGGCGAAGGCGCTGGACGTCACGCGCATGCCGGTGAAGGCCTTGCCGCCGGGGCCCGAGCCGGCCGGCATGCCGGCGCAGCCGGCCATGAGGCCCGCAAGGGCGAGCGCCGCTGCAGGCAGGGCGAGAGAGTGGAACTTGTTGCGCATGGAATCTCCTTGAAAGCTTGAGTTCATCCGGCGTGGCCGAGCCACACGCTGCCGTCCGCCTGCTCGTGCACCGCCAGCGGCGTGAGCCGTGCGCCGCGGCACGGGCCGCCCACGCACTTGCCGGTGTCGGGCTCGAAGATGGCGCCGTGGCGCGCGCACATCAGGAAGCGGCCCGAGCTTTCGAGCACCTGGCCTTCGAAGTCGAGCGGGCCGCCGGCATGCGGGCACTGGTTGAGGTAGGCGTACACGGCGCCGTGCCAGCGCACCGCGAAGGCGGGCGCGCCGTCGGGGGTGGTGAACCTGGCGGCCAGGCCGCCGTCGGCGAGGTTGGCGGCCATCGGGCCGGCGGCGGGTGCCGTGGCGCCACGGTGGGTCGCGGGTGCGGGGGCGGGTGCGGGTGCGGTGGAATCGTCTGACATCTGCCGGGGAGGGTAGCCCAAGGTTCGGCGGCTGCGCAACGTGTGAAACGTATGTCTTTTCATGTTCCCGGCCTTTGCTGAAGACTGTATATTCATACAGCATTCCGCTCAAGGAAACCTCGTGGACATCCAGCGCAAACTCGCCATCCTGGCCGACGCCGCCAAGTACGACGCCTCCTGCGCGTCCAGCGGCTCGCAGCCGCGCGACTCGCTGGGCGGGCGCGGCATCGGCTCGACCGGAGGGGCGGGCATCTGCCACAGCTATGCGCCCGACGGCCGCTGCATCTCGCTGCTGAAGGTGCTGCTGACCAACCACTGCCAGTACGACTGCCTGTACTGCGTGAACCGCGCGTCGAGCAACGTGCCGCGCGCGCGCTTTCGCGTCGAGGAGGTGGTGCAGCTCACGCTCGACTTCTACCGCCGCAACTGCATCGAAGGCCTGTTCCTGTCCAGCGGCATCATCAAGTCGCCCGACCACACCATGGAGCAGGTGGTCGAGGTGGCGCGCCTGCTGCGCGAAGAACACGACTTTCGCGGCTACATCCACCTGAAGACCATTCCCGACGCCAGCGACGAGCTGATCGCGCGCGCCGGCCGCTATGCCGACCGGCTCAGCATCAACGTCGAGATGCCCACCACCGAAGGCCTGCGCGCGCTGGCGCCCGAGAAGGACGAGAGCGCCATCCGCCGCTCGATGGCGCGGCTGCGCCTGCGCATCGATGACACGCGCGAGGAGGCGCGCCGCGTGGTGCCCATTCGCGCGCTGCCTGGCGCGTCAGCCACGCCCGCGAAGCCGCCGCCGTTCGCGCCCGCCGGGCAGAGCACGCAGATGATCGTGGGCGCCGACGCCACCGACGACCGCCACATCCTCGCGTCGAGCGCCACGCTGTACGGCGCGTACAAGCTCAAGCGCGTGTACTACTCGGCCTTCAGCCCGATTCCCGACGCGGCGCGCGCGCTGCCGCTGGCCGCGCCGCCGCTGATGCGCGAGCACCGGCTGTACCAGGCCGACTGGCTCATGCGCTTCTACGGCTTCGAGCACCAGGAGATCGTGGCCGCGCCCGACGGCCTGCTGCGGCTCGACGTCGACCCCAAGCTGGCCTGGGCGCTGGCGCATGCCGATCGCTTTCCGGTCGACCTGAACCACGCGCCGCGCGAGATGCTGCTGCGCGTGCCGGGGCTGGGCGTGAAGGCGGTCGAGCGGCTGCTGCAGGCGCGGCGCGTGCGCCGGGTGCGCGCGGACGACCTGCGGCGGCTGCACGTGCCGGCGCGCAAGGTGCTGCCGTTCGTGGTGGCCGACGGCCACCGGCCGGCGGCGGGCGCGATGGCCGCCACGGCGCCCACGGCGCAACCCGCTGCCGCACAGGCTGCGCAGGCCTCGCTGTTCTGAACCGAACGGACGCGTCATGCAGGTGCGGCTCGAAGACCCGATCGACCTCGATGCCTTCCGCCGGCACGCGCGGCAGCTGCTGGCGGCCGGCGTGCCGCCGGACCACGTCGAGTGGCACGACGGCAGTGCGCCCGGCGGCGCGGCCGACCTGTTCGGCGAGGCCGGCGGCGATGCGCCCTTGCCTCCCGCAGCAGGCGCCGCGCGGCATCCCGTGCCCGCCTCCTTCATCGCGCTGTGCGCCGACGTGATCCTGCACCGCGATGCGCAGCGCTTCGCGCTGCTGTACCGGCTGCTGTGGCGGCTCGCGCACGAGCCGGGCCTGCGCCACGACCCGATCGACGCCGACATGATGCAGGCGCAGCTGATGGCCAAGGCCGTGCACCGCGACATCCACAAGATGCGGGCCTTCGTGCGGTTCACGCGCGTGGCCGGTTCGGATGCAGAACAGGAACAGGCCGGCGAACGCCATGTCGCGTGGTTCGAGCCCGATCACCGCATCGTGGAGGCCAATGCGCCGTTCTTCGCGCGCCGCTTCGCGCAGATGCGCTGGGCCATCCTCACGCCGGAGCGCTGCGTCGAGTGGGACGGCCAGGCGCTGTCGTTCCGCGACGGCGCGGACCGCCGCGAGAAGCCGCCGCCCGACGCGGGCGAGCAGCTCTGGCTCACCTACTACGAGAACATCTTCAACCCCGCGCGCCTGAAGCTCGCGACGATGCGGCGCGAGATGCCGCGGCGCTACTGGCACAACCTGCCGGAGGCCGCGCTGATCCAGCCGCTGGCCGAGGCGGCCGGCGCGCGCAGCCAATCGATGATCGACGCGCCGGCCACGCCCGCGCGCCGCATCCGCGCACCCCTGTTGCTGAACCCGCTGCCGGGCGGCGGCGTGGCGCCCGCCGACCTGGGCGAGTTGCGCGCCGCGGCGCACGCCTGCCGCGCCTGCCCCATCGGCGCGTTCGCCACGCAGGCGGTGTGCGGCGAGGGGCCGCTGGGCGCGGGCCACATGCTCGTGGGCGAACAGCCCGGCGACCAGGAGGACCTGGCCGGCCGCCCCTTCGTCGGCCCGGCCGGCCAGCTGCTCGACCGCGCGATGGCGCAGCTGGGCTGGGCGCGCGACAGCGTGTACCTGGCCAACGCCGTCAAGCATTTCAAGTACGAACTGCGCGGCAAGCGCCGCATCCACAAGACGGCAGGACAGCGCGAGGCCGAGGCCTGCGCGCACTGGCTCGACAGCGAAATCTCGCTGGTGCGCCCGAAGGCGCTGGTGGCGCTCGGCGCCACGGCCGCGCGCGCCTTGCTCGGGCGGCCGGTGGCGGTGCAGGCCGAGCGCGGCGCCTGGCTGAACGAACGCGGCGACGGCTTGCCGGTGTTCGTCACGCTGCATCCCTCGGCGTTGCTGCGCCTGCCCGACGAACAGCGCGGCGAGGCGCATGCGCTCTGGCTGGCCGACCTGGCCCGCGCGATGGCGGCGCCTGCGATCATCGAAGGTTCATGAACACCGACGACTCACGCTGGAACGCGTACCTGCACGAGCGGCACTCGCGCGAGACCTTGCGCGACTGGGCACGCAGCCTTTCCTTCTTCCGCTTCTGCCGGGCCTTCGGCGGCCATGCGAACGACGGCGACTGCTTGCGCGTGGCGCTGGCCGTTGCGTCCGAGGCGCGGCTGTGCGAGGTGTTCGCGCGGCTGGGCATCGCGCTGGAGCGCCTGCCGCCGGACCACCCCGAGCCCGTGATCGGCGTGCACTACAGCGGCACCGAATTCAAGAAGTTCGTTTCCGCGGCGCACGGCTACGGCCTGCCGGTGCGGCAGCCGGGGCAGGTGCGCATCGCTGGCGTGGCGGTGTTCGCGTGGCTGCGCGCCGGCCGGCTGGAGCTGTCGATGGCCGATGCCGACGAGCCTTACGACGTGACGGCGCGCACCGTGCGCGAGGCGCAGGCGGTGGAGGCCGTGCTGCATCCGCTGGCCGGCCTGTGCATCGATCCGCCGCAGGAAGGGCGCAACTGCCTGAGCCCGAAGGCCTGCCCGTCGCTTTGGACGGACACCACGTACACCACGGACGGCAAGGGCTAGCTAGAGCGTTCCGCCGTCCGGCCAGTTCTCCCAGTGCGTGTTCGGCGCCTGCGTGGGCCGGTAGTGCGCGGCGTCGCCGGTCACCAGCACCCGGGCCAGCTGCTGGAACGTCTCTGAATGGCCCGGCCGCGCCGCTTCGTCGACCACGTCGGGGTGATGCCACGCTTCGAGCTGCAGGATCTGCTGCATCTCCGGCCGCACGCTGGCCCGGCGCTCGGCTTCCGTGGCCAGCACCTCCTCGCGGTGCGTGGCCGCGAGGATGCGGCAGAGCTCGAAGGTGTGCAGCCGGCCTTCTTCCATGGGAACGATGCCGTGGGCCGCGCAGTCCGCGAGCGACGGCGCGGCCATCGCGCGGCCGCGCAGCGCCAGTTCGCGCGGGCCGTTGGCCACCCATTCCTCGCTGTCCTCGTCGAGCCAGCCGCCCGGATCGATGGGGTGGACGAAGCGCGATTCGTTGTTCGGGTTGTTCGCCAGGTAGTTGGCGTATGCCTCGGCGTTCACGCAGGCCGTGGCCGTGTCGCGGTCGTGCAGGCGGCTGGCGAAAGTGTGCACGTGCGTGTCGGGCAGGCCCGACCTCGGCGAGAAGCCGAACACCTCGATGACCATGGCCCAGTCGTCGGCCGAGCGGTACAGCGACAGGCGCGTGGCCGCGAGGTAGACGTAGCCGTTGTCCAGCATCGGGAACACGTAGTGGTCGCAACACCGGTCGAGCACGGAAAGGATGTCGGCTTCTTGCCAGTTCTGCATGGAGGCTCCCGGGCCCGCGGCGGACCCCGGCGCCGACTTTAGCGCCGGAGGATGACGTGGCCGATATGCGTGGCCGATATGCGTGACCGAGATGGTGCGACCAAGGTGACGCGCTGATGAAACCGTTCGCCGCGGCGCCGCGTACACCTCCATACCGGCTACGCCATCCGGCGAATAGACGCTGAGGCGCCGGGTTTTGACAATGCAGACGCTCGAATTCCAGAGGCCGCCATGCGCGCGCCGGCAGAAAGAGAAAGCACGTTGATGATGCTGAAACAGGGTTGGCGCGGAGCCGACGTTCGCCGTTTGCAGGAGGCGCTGAACCGCAAGCTCTCGCCCAGCCCCGCGCTGGTCACCGACGGCGACTACGGTCCGCGCACCCGCGCCGCCGTGCTGCGCCTGCAGGCCGCGCACTGGCTGGTGGAAGACGGCGAGGCCGGCCCGTGCACGCAGAACGTGGCCTTCGACGGCGAGCGCGACGCGCCCATCCTGCACCCCGTGGCGCTGATCCCGCCGCCCGAGGCTGCGCTGTGCTGGGCCGCGGGCATCGCGATGATGACCCGCTCCACCGTGGCCGCGGTGCTGGCGCGCACACCCGGCGACCTGCTCGCCACCGACGGCGCACTGCAGTCCTTCATCGATACCCACGACGACGGCATGGCGGGCGGGCGGCGCTTTGCGCAGGCGCACGGCCTCACGGTGCGCGCGCCGTCGCCCTGGTCGCTCAAGTCGCTGCGCGCCGCGCTGGAGGCGGGCCCGGTCATGCTCGACATGCTGTGGGGCCCGAAGGGTTATGCGCAAGGCGCCGGCCGGCCGGGCCACACGGTGGTGGTCGCGGGCATCCGCGGCGACAGCGACCCGAGCGGGCGCGGCACCACGCTGCGCGTGTTCGACCCCTGGCCGCCCAACAAGGGCACGCGCAGCTCGGTCAATTTCTACAAATGGGTGCAGGCCGCGAGCTCGCGCACCTGCCGGGTGTTCCTGCGCTAGCTGTTTCTCGCCTGCGCACAGAATTCGCGGGCCCCCGAACTTTTCGCGAACCGTTTGGCGGGTTCGACGCCTCCTTGTGTCCGAGGGTCTTCCTCATGCATCCAAGGAACGAAGGAATCGCCATGCTCTACGTCAAGAATGTCCCCGGCTGGGAACGCGCGCTGCGCATCGCCATGGGCCTCGCCGGCCTGGTCTTCGCCGCCATGAACTGGGGCGCGGCGGGCTCCACGCTCGCCGTGGCCGCCGGGCTGGCGGGCGCCATGCTCGCGCTCACCGGCCTGGTCGGCTTCTGCCCGATGTGCGCCATGGTCGGGCGCAAGCCCGCCAAGGGGCGCTGACCCCATGACCGCCGCTGCCGCCGCTGCCAGCATCGAGCGCACCGCGCTGGTCCGCGCGGCGCAGACCGGCGACCCCGCCGCCATCGAGGGCCTGCTGGCGGCCTGCCAGACCGACGCGCGCCGCTACGCCTGGCGCCATTGCCAGGCCAGCGACGTCGACGACGCCGTGCAGGAGTCGCTGCTGGTGATCGTGCGCAAGGTGCGCGGGCTGAAGGCGGCCGCGGCGTTCTCGGCGTGGCTCTTCACCGTCATCCGGCGCGAGTGCCTGAAGCTGCAGCGCGCCATGTTCCGCCACGAGCCGCTGGACGACGAGACGGCCGAGCGCCAGCTCGCCAGCCGCAGCGACGGCGCGCTGCGGCTGGACCTGACGCATGCGCTGGAGTCGCTGCCCGCGCACTACCGCGAGGTGGTGCTGCTGCGCGATTTCGAGGAGCTCACCATCGCCGAGATCGCCGAACGGCTGGGCGAGCCGCCGGGCGCCGTCAAGAGCCGGCTGCACCGCGCGCGGGCGCTGGTGCGCGAGTATTTGCTGGGGGGCGATGCGACAATCCCCCCGCCATGACAGACATCCCCACGACCCTCACGATCACCCGCCCCGACGACTGGCACTTGCACGTGCGCGATGGCGCCGCCCTCGAAGCCGTCGTTCCCCACAGCGCCCGCCAGTTCGGCCGCGCGCTGATCATGCCGAACCTGCGTCCCCCCGTGACCACCGCCGCGCAGGCCGTGGCCTACCGCGAACGCATCCTTGCCGCCGTGCCCGAAGGCATCGCCTTCGAGCCCGTGATGTCGCTCTACCTGACCGACAAGCTGCCGCCCGAGGAAATCGCGCTGGCAGCCGTTGCCGGCGTGCGCGCGCTCAAGCTCTACCCGGCCGGCGCCACCACCAACAGCGATGCCGGCGTGACCGACATCCGCAAGACCTACAAGACGCTCGAGGCCATGCAGAAGCACGGCCTGCTGCTGCTGGTGCACGGCGAGGTGACCGACCCCGCCATCGACCTGTTCGACCGCGAAGCCGTGTTCGTCGACCGCGTGATGATTCCGCTGCGCCGCGACTTCCCCGAACTCAAGGTGGTGTTCGAGCACCTCACCACCAAGGAAGGCGCCCACTACGTGCGCGACGCCGACCGCTTCACGGCCGCCACCATCACGGCGCACCACCTGCTGTACAACCGCAACGCCATCTTCACCGGCGGCATCCGCCCGCACTACTACTGCCTGCCCGTGCTCAAGCGCGAGACGCACCGCGTGGCGCTGGTCGAGGCGGCCACCAGCGGCAGCGACCGCTTCTTCCTGGGCACCGACAGCGCGCCGCACCCGGCGCACCTGAAGGAACACGCACTGGGCTGCGCCGGCTGCTACACCGCGCTCACCGCCATCGAGCTGTACGCCGAGGCCTTCGACAGCGTGAACGCGCTCGACAAGCTCGAAGGCTTCGCGAGCTTCCACGGCCCCGACTTCTACGAACTGCCGCGCCACACCGACACCGTCACGCTCAAGCGCGAAAGCTGGACCGTGCCGGAAACCGTGCCTTACGGCGACGCCACGCTGAAGCCCTTGCGCGGCGGCGAAACCATGAACTGGAAACTCGCATGACCCCCACGCTGCGCGTGATGCTGCTGATCGACGCCGACAACGTCTCGGCCGATGTGATCGAACAGGCCGTGCAACGCACGATGGACGAGTACGGCGCCATCCACGTGCGCCGCGCCTACTGCAACGCCGAGATGGCGGTGAACCGCCAGGCCCTGTTCAAGCGGCTGTCGGTGCGCCCGATGGTGAACCTGTCGACCGGCAAGAACAGCACCGACATCGCACTGGCCGTCGACGCCATCGACCTCGTGATCGACGAGCGTCCCGACGTGGTGGTGCTGGTGTCGTCCGACTCCGACTTCGCGCCGCTGGTGATCCGCCTGCGCGAAAAGGGCTGCCGCGTCTGCGGCATCGGCCAGCAGGGCAAGACGGGCGAGGAAACGGTCGGCATCTACGACAGCTTCATGGACCTGGCGCACCACGGCGCAAGCTACGCGGCGCCCGCGGTGCGCACCACGCCCGCGAAGAAGACGGCCACGGCCACGGCCAAGTCGGCCGCCACCAAGACCTCGCGCGCGAAGAGCGCCGGCACGGCGACGGCCACGGCAGCCGCACCTGCCGCTGCGGCAGCGAAGAAAGCCGCAGCGAAGAAGACCGCACGCAAGACGGCCGTCAAGACGGCTGCCAAGACGCCCGCCAAGACGCCCGCTGCGCCGAAGCCGCAACCTCCGTCCGAAGCCGCCGAGTTCATCCTGCAGGCAGCGCCCGCGTTGCGCAGCGGCAAGGAAGTGCCGCTCAACGACGTGGCGAAAGCCTTGCGCACCGCCGGCCTGCTCGGCAAGCACGGCAGCTCGCTCAAGCTGTTCGACAAGCTCACCGCGGAGTTCGCGGTGATGCAGCACCCCGACCGCATCCGCTGGACGGGCGCGCCCGCGTCTTGACCCTGCCGGCGATCGACTGGGCGCAGCCCTGGCTGGCGCCCTATCGTTCGAGCGGCGAAGCGGTGGCGCAGGCCGCGCGGCACGCCGGCGTGGCCGCCGCGCTGCAGGGCGCCAAGCCTGTGCCCGTACCCACGCCGGTGCCCGACTTCGTGCACCAGGACGCACTGCCTCCAGGCCGGGCCTACGAGGCGCACATCTTCCAGACCCGCAGCGTGCCCACGCGCGACAACCTGCACGACTTCTTCAACGGACTCGTGTGGCTCGCGTTTCCGCACACCAAGCGCCGCCTCAACGCGCTTCAGGCGGGCGAGATCGCGCACGCCGGTGTCGGGGCCGTGCGCGGGCCGCTGCGCGACGCGCTCACGCTGTTCGACGAAAACGGCGCGCTGCTCGACGCGCCGCCCGCGCTGTGGCGGGCGCTGGCCGCGCGCGACTGGCATGCGCTGTTCGTCACGCAGCGCGGCCTGTGGCGCGAGGCGCGTCTGCTGCTGTTCGGGCACGCGCTGCTCGAGAAGCTGGTGACGCCGCGCAAGCCGATCACGGCGCACGTGCTGCTGCCGCATGACATGAGCGCACCGCTGGCGCTCGACGACGCAACGACCGCAGGAAATTTCGATGCGGACTGGCTCCGAACGAAGCCTTTCGTACCCCTTCCGGTGCTCGGCGTGCCCGGCTGGTGCGCTGAAAATACAGCGGCATCTTTCTACGCCGACGCGGGGGTCTTCCGGCCCTTGCCGAACATCGTCACAGCGTAGTTTTCGCGGGCTCGGGAGGCCCGCCGCAGCGCGTGCACCGCACGCGGGCTGCATTCCATTTCAGAGGAGCTCACACAACAACATGGACACCGTCATTCTTCTGCTCAAGGTCGGGCTGATTCTTTACGCGATCTACAGCTTCATCGTCTACGCCTCGCGCCGCTCCGGCAACCGCGACGCGCTGAAGGACTTTCGCAACACGCCCGTGCTGCGCCGCATCACCGACGAAGAGAAATCCGCACTGCAGCCCTTCCTGATGGGGCAGGACCTCACGGTCGGCGACGAGGTGCGCGAACTGCGCGGCGCCTTCCTGCGCCATGGCCTGCAGTCGCAGGGCTCGTCGACCGAGCACGACACCATCGGCGACGTCGACGTGCTGCTGCCCTACGACGCCTTCGACCACGTCGAGCCGCACAACGAGGCGCTGGTCGTGCTCAGCAGGAAGTGCGCGGTGGTGATCCGCGTGAACGGCTTCGACCTGCTCGAAGGCCGCCAGCGCGCGCAGCGCCAGCAGGCGCAGGACAAGCAATGGAAGCGCGGCGAAGCCGGCGCGCTGCCGAGCCTCGACGAGGTCGCTCAAGACGCGAACCCGCTCGCCCGCTACGAGCGCGGCGAGGTCGACATCCTCGGCCAGCGCACCGAGACGCCCGAGGAAGTCGCGAGCCGCATGGGCCGCGGCGGCTGGGCGTCCGCCTTCGCGTGGCTGGCCGCCTTCGTGCTGCTGTGGATCGCCACCTGGGACGCCACGCGCGGCGCGCAGGCCTACCTGCTGGGCGCGGGCCTGCTCGCCGCGCTGTGGGGCGCGTGGCTCTTTGTGCGCCGGCCGTCGGCCGCGGCGGCGGTGCGCCAGCCGCAGCCCGTGAACCGCGTGCGCGGCATGCTCAACCAGATCGCCGTGGCCGACGTGCGCAACGTGGCGGTCCGCAAGGTCGGCATGTTCATCGGCGACAAGCTGAGCCTGGTGCTGCCTTCGCACTGGAGCAACCCCGCGTCGGTGCCGTACGGCGAGGTGATCGAGGCCGAGCTGCGCACCAGCGACTACAGCGCGGTGAGCTTCGGCGACCGGTGGTCCGTGGCCGACGAGTGGCGGCGCTTTCGCCCCGTGTACTGGGGCCGCCACCTGCTGCTGTTGCTGGTCGGGCTGCTGGCCCTCGGCGCGCTGGCGCTGTCGGCACCCGACCTGCGCGGCGAGGCGGCGGTGGTCGCGCAGTGGCTCTCGCACGCCAGGAGCCCGGCCTATGCCGACCCCGTGCAGCTGGAGGAAAACCCGCCGAAATGGGCCAGCTTCGCGAACATGGAAGGCGAAGCCCGCTGCGAGATGAATATCGACACGGACATGAACGGCCGCGGCGATGACGCGCACGCCGTGCCGGTCATCGACTGCACCACCGTGCGCTGGGCCGGCTCCGACCCGGTCGTGCCCGCGCTGGACATTCCGCAGAGCGTGCTGGCGCTCGCCCAGCCGGATTTCATCCGCGCGTCGGAGAACGGCATGTCGGCCGCCCTCATCGCGATGCTGCGCATGCAGATGGGCCAGGCGCCCGACCCGCTCGCGGCCTACCGCGCGCGCGAGAACATGCCCATGGTCGTGCGCGGCTTCGACCGCTCGGTGGCCATGATCGACGCCGCCTGCAACGACAGCGGCGGGCTCTCGCCCGAAGCCTGCGGCCGCCTGCAGCGCGAGCTGGTGCGCGCGATCGACGCCACCGTCGAGAAGAACGGCGCCGACACGCCCGTCACCACCTGGGCGGCGCTGGCCGCCAGCGCGAAGGCGGGCGCGGAGAACGCCGACCTCGTGCTGTCGCGCAGCCAGCTCGCGACCGTGCAGCGCGTGCTGCACAAGGCCGTCGACAGCGTGGTCGCCGAGAAGATCGCGGCCGCGCGCCCGGCCATCGTGCCGGCCAGGGGCGGCGTGCTGCTGGCGTCGACCTCCCGCATCGGCGATGCGCGGGGCAAGTTGAGTGAGTCGGGTGAGTCCGGCGCCGAGCCGGGCGAAGACGCCGAGGATGCGGCGGCCGATGACATGGCCGGTGGTTCGCCCAGCGGTTCCCTGCTCGAACGCTGGGAACGGCTGCGGCGCAATGCCACCGCCGACGGCCTGCGCCCCTTCGTGCTCGAGGGCCTGGTGACCGCCGTCGGCAAGGACGCCGCGGGCACGACGCGGGTGCGCGTCGACCCGGGCCTGGACGCCACGCACAGGGCCAGCGCCGGTGCGTACACACTGTGGGCGCTGTTCGCGGCGCTGCTGGTGCTGGTCAACGGCGTGCTGTTCGCGGTGCGCCTGACGCAGGGCATGCGCCGCGGCGCGCGCCTGCAGGCCGACATTGCCACGCGCCCGGCGCCGGGAACAGCGGGCCTGTTCTGAATCGTCCGGGCCTTCGGCGCTCTCCGACAGGCCTTTGCGCGCCCGGGGAATACCCGGGCGCCGGAACTTTTGCTCCTATCATGGCTTTACCGGCTGCCGCCGTCCGGAGCGCCCCACAACGCACAACAACACCCAGGGCCTCCATGCCGCGCACGGCTTGAAGTGGGCCCCTGGGCCCACATCTAGGTGGCAGATTTCCCCACGGAGAATTCAACTTGAAACGTATCCTTCTGTTCGTCCTGACCAATGTGATGGTGGTCGCGGTGCTTGGCGTGGTCGCCAGCCTGCTCGGCGTCAACCGGTTCCTGACGGCCAACGGCCTCAATCTGGGCGCGCTGCTCGGCTTCGCGCTGGTGATGGGTTTCGGCGGCGCGATCATCTCGCTGCTCATCAGCAAGCCCATGGCCAAGTGGACCGCCGGCCTGAACATGATCGACAACCCCCAGACGCCCGACGAGGCCTGGATCGTCGGCACCGTGCGCAAGTTCGCCGACAAGGCCGGCATCGGCATGCCCGAGGTCGGCATCTTCGAGGGCGAGCCCAATGCCTTCGCCACCGGCGCGTTCAAGAACTCGTCGCTGGTGGCGGTGTCCACCGGCCTGCTGCAGAACATGACGCGCGAAGAGGTCGAGGCCGTCATCGGCCACGAGGTGGCGCACATCGCCAACGGCGACATGGTGACCATGACGCTGATCCAGGGCGTGATGAACACCTTCGTGGTGTTCCTGTCGCGTGTGATCGGCTATGCGGTCGACAGCTTCCTGCGCCGCGGCGACGATCGCTCGTCGGGCCCCGGCATCGGTTACTACGTGAGCACCATCGTGCTGGACATCGTGCTCGGCTTCGCCGCCGCCATGGTGGTGGCCTGGTTCTCGCGCCACCGCGAGTTCCGCGCCGACGCCGGCGCCGCCGCGCTCATGGGCCAGAAGCAGCCGATGATCAACGCGCTCGCCCGCCTGGGCGGCCTGCCGGCCGGCGAACTGCCCAAGGCCGTGGAAGCCATGGGCATCACCGGCAGCATCGGCAAGCTGTTCTCCACGCACCCGCCGATCGAGGATCGCATCGCGGCGCTGCAGAACGCGCAGCGTTGAGCTGAGCGGCAGCACAAATGAAAAGGGGCGGGTCCATGGACCCGCCCCTTTTTTCGTTCATCGAACGGCGTGCCGGCTTCGTTGCCGCCGCCGGCCCGTGACCGCTCAGTTGCCGGTGGGCGCGGGTTCCGAGGGTTGCGACGGTTCCGAGAGTTCAGCAGGCGCTTCCTCGGCCGACGGCGAAACGGCAACAGCAACTGCTTCGGCAGTGGCCCCGGCGGCAGCGGCTGCCTCCGCGGCAACCGCAGCGGCCTCGGCAGCTTCAGCGGCGGCCTGCGCCTTCTTCTGGTCGTCGCGCACGCGCTGCAGCGTGCGCGTCACCTCGGCGCGTTCCATGCCGTACATCTCCGCGAACTCCTGCTCGCTGCGGCCGCTGGCCTCGAAGGCGCGCAGCAGCGCTTCGCGCTTGGCGGCCTGCTGGGCGAGGTCGGCCAGGGCTTCGTCCACCACGGCGTTGGCGTTGGCGTCGCGCGAACGCACGAGCACCGCATAGGCCTCGCGGTCGAGGCCGGAGGCCTCGATGGCCTTGGCGATGCGCGTCACCAGCTGCGGGCGCAGGTCTTCACCGTTGTTGCGCTGCATGCGGCGGCGGTGCAGTTCGAGGATGGCGTGGTGCACATGCTCGGGCGCGACCGGGTCCAGCGCGTTGCCGTCGAGGTCGTGGCGCGCCAGGCCGGCGGCCACGGCCTCGAGGTAGCGCGTGGAGCGCGCATGCAGGCCCATGGCCACCTTGAGGTCTTCGGCCTTGAAGTCTTCGGGGTGACGGGCCAGCAGCTCGTCGTACACGCCCAGCTTCAGCGGCACGAAGCGCGCGCCGAACAGCTTGGGGTACAGCGCGAACAGGCGCTCGAGCGCCGGGTGCACCTTGCGTTGCGGGCGTGCCGGCTGGGCCTGCGCCTGCGACTTCTGTTGTTGCTGCTGCTGCTGGCGCGGCTGCTGCGGACGCTGGCCGCGGCCGCCGCGGCCGTCGCCGCCACCGGGATTCTTCTGGCGCGGCGGGCGGGAGGCCTGCTCTGCCTGCTCTGCCGGTTGGCTGGACGCGGGCGCATCTGCGCCCGCGTCGGTTCCTGTACCGGCCTGCAGCTGCTTCAGCTGGTCGGCCATGTCCAGTTGCGGGCGCCGGGGAGGGCGGGCGTTCGTCTTCGGGGTGGCGGTGGAAGCGTCGGTCATGCGGGGCGCGGTGGAATGAATTGGAAAAAAGAAAGCCGGCGGGGCGCGTTCAGCGCGGCCGGAACATCCTGAAGAGATTGTCGGGGCTGACTTCGAAGTAGTCAGCAGGGCCGCCTCCGCGCAGGATGGGCTGCGCCGCGGCGGTGTCGTAGATGCCGTCCTTCAGCAGGTGGCGCGCAATGTGCACGCCCACCACTTCGCCGAGGACGAGCCAGGTCTGCACCGGCACGCCGTCCACGCCCTCGAGCTGCAGGATCTGCGTGAGCCTGCACTCGAAGGACACGGGGCTCTCGGCCACGCGCGGCACCGCGATGGTCCGCGAGGCGGCCGTGGTGAGGCCGGCGAGCTCGAACTCGTTGACCTCGGGCGGCACGGCCGCGCACGAGCGGTTCATCTGCTCGGCCAGCGGGCGGGTCGCCAGGTTCCAGCCGAACTCCCGTGTCTGGCGGATGTTGTGCAGGCTGTCCTTGGCGCCGATGCTGGCGAAGCCGACCAGCGGCGGCGTGTAGTTGAAGGCGTTGAAGAAGCTGTACGGCGCGAGGTTGAGCGCGCCGTTCGCGTCCTGCGAGGAGATCCAGCCGATGGGGCGCGGCCCGACCATCGCGTTGAACGGGTCGTGCGGCAGGCCGTGGCCCTTGGCGGGTTCGTAGAAATGGAAGTCGTCGCTGGCCATGGAAGTCTCGGTGGTTCGCATGCGGTTCAGTGGCTCAGGGCCGAAGCCCGTGCCGCCTGCCGGCCGATCAGCAGCCGGAACGGCAGCAGCATCAGCACGCCCACGGCCAGCTTCACGGCGAGGTCGCCGAGCGCCCAGGTGAGCCACGGGCCGTCGGTGCCCGCGAAGGCGATGCCCCAGAACACGATGCTGTCGAGCACGGCCGCGATCACGGTGGCCACCAGCGGCGCACGCCACCACAGGCCGCGGCGCAGGCGGTCGAACACGCCGATGTCGAGCAGCTGCGAGGCGATGAAGGCCAGGCCCGAGGCCGCGGCGATGCGCGCCGGTGCGAGCAGCAGCGACACGCCCACCGCCACCGCGAAGCCGACCCACGCCACGCGCCGCGCCATGCCGGGACCGAAGCGCCGGTTGACGAGATCGCTCACGAGGTACGCCACCGGGTAGGTGAAGGCGCCCCAGGTCAGCCAGTCGTTGAGCGCGAACTGCACGAGGATGTTGGAGGCCAGCACCACGGCCGCCATGGCCAGCGTGGCGGCGGTCAGGTGGCCCAGCGTGGGGCGCTCGAAGCGCGTGGGTTGCATGGCCTGCATCAGACGTTCGCCGTGCGTTCGTGTTCGCGTTCGATTTGGGCCCGCACGCCATGCGCCACGGCCTCGGCCACCTTGATGCCGTCCACGCCGGCCGACAGGATGCCGCCCGCGTAGCTCGCGCCTTCGCCGGCCGGGTACAGGCCGCGCACGTTGAGGCTCTGGAAGTCGTCGCCGCGCGTGATGCGGATCGGCGAGGAGGTGCGCGTTTCGACGCCGGTGAGCACCGCGTCGTGCGTGTCGAAGCCCTTGATCTTGCGGCCGAAGGCGGGGAAGGCCTCGCGCATGGCCTCGATGGCGTAGGCCGGCAGGGCTTCGCGCAGGTCGGTGGGCGTCACGCCGGGCTTGTACGAAGGCGTGACGCTGCCCAGCGCGGTCGAGGGCTTGCCGGCCACGAAGTCGCCCACCAGCTGGCCGGGCGCGTGGTAGTTGCTGCCGCCGAGCACGTAGGCGTTGCTTTCGAGCGCGCGCTGCAGCGCGATGCCCGCGAGCGCGTCGCCGGGAGCATTGGCTTCCCATCCCGGGAAGTCCTTCGGGTCGATGCCGACCACGATGCCCGCGTTGGCGTTGCGCTCGTTGCGCGAGTACTGGCTCATGCCGTTGGTGACCACGCGGCCTGGCTCGCTGGTGGCCGCGACCACCGTGCCGCCGGGGCACATGCAGAAGCTGTACACCGAGCGGCCGTTGCTGGCGTGGTGCACCAGCTTGTAGTCGGCCGCGCCCAGCAGCGGGTGGCCCGCATGGCGGCCCCAGCGCGCGCGGTCGATCAGGCCTTGCGGGTGTTCCACGCGAAAGCCGATGGAGAAGGGCTTGGCCTCGATGTGCACGCCGCGCGCGTGCAGCATCTCGAAGGTGTCGCGCGAGCTGTGGCCCAGCGCCATCACGACGTGGTCGGCGCGCAGGTCGCTGCTGGTGCCCGTGGCCTGGTCGAGCACGGTGAGGCCGCGCAGGTGTTTGCCGCCCGGGCCGTCCTCGATGTGCACGTCGGTCACACGCTGCTCGAAGCGGATCTCGCCGCCCAGCGCCACGATCTGCTCGCGGATGTTCTCCACCACCTTCACCAGCTTGAAGGTGCCGATGTGCGGGTGCGCGACGTAGAGGATCTCGGGCGGCGCGCCGGCCTTCACGAACTCTTCCATCACCTTGCGCCCGAGAAAGCGCGGGTCCTTGATCTGGCTGTAGAGCTTGCCGTCGGAGAAGGTGCCGGCGCCGCCTTCGCCGAACTGCACGTTCGACTCGGGGTTCAGCGTGCTCTTGCGCCACAGGCCCCAGGTGTCGCGGGTGCGCTGGCGCACGGTCTTGCCGCGTTCGAGCACGATGGGCCGAAAGCCCATCTTCGCGAGCATCAGCGCCGCGAAGATGCCGCAGGGGCCGAAGCCGATGACCACCGGGCGCGACGCGCCTTCGGGCGCATCGGCCGGCGGCGCGTAGCGCATGTCGGGCGCGTTCTGGATGTGCGGATGGCCCGCGTGCTTCGCGAGCAGGGCGGCCTCGAGCTTGGCGTCTGTCAGCTGCACGTCGCAGATGTAGACGGTGAGCAGCTCCACCTTGCGCGCATCGAAGCTGCGCTTGTAGACGGTGTGGGAGGCGATCGCGTCGAGCGGAAC
Source organism: Variovorax sp. OK605 (assembly GCF_900115445.1). Taxonomy (NCBI): domain Bacteria; kingdom Pseudomonadati; phylum Pseudomonadota; class Betaproteobacteria; order Burkholderiales; family Comamonadaceae; genus Variovorax; species Variovorax sp. OK605. Next base: position 512,438 of record NZ_FOWL01000003.1, on the reverse strand, counting down.
GTCGAGCGTTCTGGCGATCAGGGTGACCAGCGCGTCGGGCGCGTGGTCGAGCGGGAGTTTGAGTTCGGAGATTCTCAGCATGGCGTGGGGCTTGTGGTTATCAAGCAGACCGCGCATTTTAAGCGCCGAAGGCGCTATCAAAGGTATAGCTGTGTCAGCCGCTGTATCAGGCGGGCAGGAAGCCTTCGACCGAGAGGTAGCGCTCGCCGGTGTCGTAGTTGAAGCCCAGCACCACGGCGTCGGGCGCCAGCGAGGGCAGCTTCTGCGCGATGGCCGCGAGCGTCGCACCCGAGGAGATGCCCACCAGCATGCCTTCTTCGACCGCGCAGCGGCGGGCCATTTCGCGCGCCGGTTCGGCGTCGACCTGCAGCACGCCGTCGAGCAGCGAGGTGTCGAGGTTCTTCGGAATGAAGCCCGCGCCGATGCCCTGAATGGGGTGCGGCGCCGGCGCGCCGCCGGAGATCACGGGCGAGGCCACCGGCTCCACCGCGAACACCTGCAGCTTGGGCCACTTCTTCTTGAGCACCCTGGCCACGCCCGTGATGTGGCCGCCCGTGCCCACGCCGGTGATGATGACGTCGATGCCCTCGGGGAAGTCGGCCGCGATTTCTTCGGCCGTGGTGCGCACGTGCACGTCGACGTTGGCGGGGTTGTTGAACTGCTGCGGCATCCACGCGCCGGGCGTGCCGGCCACGATTTCCTCGGCGCGGGCAATGGAGGCCTTCATGCCGCCGGCGCGCGGTGTCAGGTCGAAGGTGGCGCCGTAGGCCAGCATCAGGCGGCGGCGCTCCACCGACATGCTGTCGGGCATCACCAGGATCAGCTTGTAGCCCTTGACGGCCGCCACCATGGCCAGGCCGATGCCGGTGTTGCCCGAGGTGGGCTCGACGATGGTGCCGCCGGGCTTGAGCGCGCCGCTCTTCTCGGCGTCTTCCACCATCGACAGCGCGATGCGGTCCTTGATGGAGCCGCCGGGGTTGGCGCGCTCCGACTTGATCCACACCTGCTGCTTCGCATTGCCGAACAGGCGGTTGATGCGGATGTGCGGCGTGTTGCCGATGGTCTGGAGGATGTTCTGGGCCTTCATGGATGGGGTCTCCTTGGATCGATGCGTTGGTGTCGGAAGGACAGCGCGCATTGTGAGACCAGCCCGTTGCGCTTTCAGCGCGAGGGTGTTGCGGCAGGCAACAGGCGGCCTTGCAGCATCAGCGCGAGCGTCTTCAGCACCAGCAGGCCGACGATGAAGTTGGCGGCCACGAACGACGCCGGGGCCAGCCATTCGACCGGGCCGGTGGCGCCCGCGGCCAGCAGCCGCATCGCCAGCGTGGGCAGCGCGCCCACGCCGAAGCTGAAGGCCCAGTACGAGGGCGCGAAGGGCTGCCGCGCGATCCACGGCAGCAGCCGCAGGAGCAGCAGCGCCTGGAACACGCCGTAGCCCAGCAGGACCTGCGCGAACAGGTCGGGCGCGCCGCCGTTCAGGCTCAGGTAGGTGACGCCGCCCACCACCGCCGGCGCGAGCTGGATGCCGAGCACCGGGCGTTGCGCCTCGGGCATGGGCGGCTGCAGCGCGGCGCGCCCCAAGATCAGCGACTCGATGGCCAGCCACGAGAACAACCCCGCGCCGAAGAACAGCATGCCCAGCTGCGGCCAGCCGAAGGTGGCGGCCGCCGTGCCGGCCACGAAGTTCTGCGCCACGGCCGGCATGTAGATGGCCGGCGTGACCATCTCGGGCTGGCGCCCGCCCTGCCACATGCGGCCGTAGAGCCAGAGGCCGAGCACCAGTTGCGCCGAGACGGCCACGGCGAACACGGCCAGCGCCACGGGCCGCGAATACGGCAGCAGCGCCATTGCCGCCAGCATGCTGGCGACCGGGCCCAGCGCTGCGAACGACGACTGCACCGGGTGGTTCATCTCGGCGCGCGCCTCGGCGCCGTGGCGCAGCCACTTGCCGACGTACAGCGCCAGCACGGCGAGCCACACCGCGATGCCGCTCCACGTCACCGCGGGTGCGATGTCGGGCGGCAGGTGCCACAGCGGCGTGGCCACGCGCCAGGCATTGCCCATGGCGAGCACGCCGACGGCGATGCCGAAGAAGGAGGCCGGGATGGCGGGGAGAGCCGAGAGGGCCGAGGGCGTTGAAAGAGGGGCACGATCGGAAGTCATTCTGTTCACCTCGTGAAAAGAGCCGTAAAGAGCCCTGTGGAGGGCGTTGGAACGACTTTAGGCCGGCATGCCGCACGTTTGAATGCCAGAATGCCTCACAAAATTGCTCCAACGTCTCGCGCCCATGCCATGGATCCCTTGAGCGAACTCGTCGGATGGCTCGACCCGCGCGGCCGCATGGACCTGCGTTGCCTGTTCGGGGAAGACTGGGCCGCGCCGCACGAGGCCATCGGCCCGTGGCGCGCGCCGTTCCACATCCTGCTGCGCGGGCGCTGCGACCTCTGGCTGCCGGAAAGCCGCACGCTGGTGCCGCTGGAGGAGGGCAGCCTCGTGGTGCTGCCGCGCGGCTCGGCGCATGTGCTGCGCACCGCGGGGCGCGAGGAGGAAGGCCGCGAGGGCCAGGAGGGCCGCGCGATTCGGCTGCGCCCCGGCGAGCTGGTCGACCTCAAGACCAACCTGCGCCAACCCGCGAAGGCCGACACCGACATCCTCTGCGGCGAGTTCGAGTTTCCGGGCCGGCGCCGCAGCACGTTGCTCGAGGCGCTGCCCGAGCCCATGGTGATCCCGTTCGCGCAGCACCCCGGATACGGCTGGCTCGAAGGGCTGGTGCGGCTCATGGCGCACGAGATCGAGCAGCAGCGCCCGGGTGCGGCGGCCATCGTGGCACAGCTGTCGGGCACGCTGTTCACGCTGGCGGTGCGGGCGTACCTGGCCACGCTGCCGGCGCTGCCCGCCTCGCCTGCCTTGCCCACGTCGCCCGCCTTGCCCGCCTTGCCCGCCTCGCCCGGTGTGCTCGGGCTCATGGCCAGCCCGCGCCTGGCCCCCGGGCTGCAGGCCATGCTGGCGCAGCCTGAAAAGGCGTGGACCGTGGCCCTGCTGGCCGAGCGCTGCCACATGTCGCGCGCCACCTTCGCGCGCGAGTTCGCGCGGCGCGCGGGCACCGGCCCGCTGGAGCTGCTGACCACCTTGCGCATGGAGCTCGCGTCGCGCTGCTGGCGCGGGGCGGGCAGGACACGGCCAGCGTGGGCGAGGCGGTCGGCTACCGCTCGGAGGCGGCCTTCAACCGCGCGTTCACGCGGCATGCGGGCGTGACGCCGGGGCGCTTTCGGCGCGCCGCCGCCGGCGCGCGCTGATCAGCCGGCCAGCACCGGCCGGCGCAGCGGCGCCTTCCACAGCTCCGCCAGCAGCACGCCCGCCACCGTCAGCACGCCGCCCACCGCGTGGTACGCCGCCAACGACTCGCCGATGACGGCCGCGGCAATCACTGCCGTGAACAGCGGGATCAGGTTGAAGAACATGCTCGCGCGGCTCGGGCCGATGTGCGCCACCGTGTGCATCCACACCAGCGGCGCGATCATGGATGCGCCCAGCCCTGCGAACGCGACCAGCGGCAGGTTGGCGGCCGACAGGCCCACCCGTGGCGTGAGCAGGTACAGCGGCAGCAGCGCAATCACCGCGACCACGATCTGCAGGTACAGCAGCTGCAGCGCGGGCACGTTCTTCATGCCCCAGCGCTTGAGCAGGATCACGTAGACGGCATAGGCCAGCATCGCCAGCAGCATGAGGGCGTCGCCCATGTTCGCGCCGCTCTTCAGCAGCGTGCCCAGGTCGCCGGAAGACACCACCACCAGCACGCCCGCGATCGACACCAGCGAGCCGGCCACCGCGCCCGCCGTGAGCCGCTGGCCCAGCAGCAGGATGGACAGCGCCAGCACCATCATGGGCGTGAGCGAGCCGATGATGCCCATGTGCGTGGCCGTGGTCAGGTAGGCCGCGTAGTACGCCAGGCTCTGGTAGACCACCATGCCCAGCAGGCCGAGCACCGCGATGCGGCCCAGCTGCGGACGAATGGCCTGCCAGTTGCGCAGCACCGGGCGCAGCGCCAGCGGCGTGAAGAGCAGGGCGGCCAGCAGCCAGCGGTAGAAGCTGATCTCGGCCGGCGCGATGGTGCCGGCCGCCATCTTGCTGACGACGACGTTGCCCGACCAGATGACGACGGCGAGCAGGGGGAAGGCATAGGGCCACATGCGGTGAGTGCTTTCTTTTTCGGGGTACGGACCTATCATGGATGCGTCCGTCCTGCGGCATATAGCGCGATCAGGACATCCCGTCCGGAATTCCGGACGTTTTCTTGCCGAGGAGCCCCGCACCCCATGGCCGACCGGTTGCGCTACGTGCAGATCCAGGACGTGGAGGGCATGCCTGGGCCCTTCTATTTCAACTACGACGAGTTCGGCGCCGACATGCTGGCCGCGCCGCACAGCCACAGCTGGGGCCACCTGAACTACGCCGCACACGGCACCCTGCAGATGGAGACCGAGGGCCTGCGCTTCCTGTCGCCGCCGCAGTACGCGGTGTGGATTCCGCCGACGGTGGTGCACAGCTGCACGCTGCGCCATGCCATCGTCTACCGCACCATCTACATCACGCCCGGCCTGTGCGCCGGCGCCGGGCTGCCGGACGCGCCCTGCACCGTGCGCATCAGCCCGATCATCCGCAGCGTGCTGGCCGACTTCGCGGCGCGCGACGTGCGCGAGCCGAAGACGCCCGCCGACCTGCGGCTGGCGCACGTGGTGGTCGACCAGCTCGCCGTGGCCGAGGTGCAGCGCAGCTACCTGCCGGCGGCGGCGTCGCCAGCGCTCGCGACCGTGCTCGAAGCGCTGCAGGCCGACCCCGGCGACCACCGCCCGCTGGCCGAATGGGCCGAGCGCGTGCACATGACCGAGCGCACGCTGGCGCGCCAATGCCAGCGGGAGCTGGGCATGTCCTTCGGCGACTGGCGCCAGCGGCTGCGCTTCCTGCGCGCCATCGACGCGCTGGAGGCCGGCCGCACGGTGCAGGAGATCGCGTTCGACCTGGGCTACAGCACCGCGTCGGCCTTCATCGCGATGTTCCAGCGCGAAGCCGGAACCACGCCCGAGCAGTACCGGCGCGAGTTCTGCGGCATCGCCTGAAAAGGGCGGGCTTCGTCATGAGGCGATAATCCGCCCCGTGAAGCACGCCAGACCGCCGCTGGTGCAAGCCCGAAAGGGACGACGCCGCAAGGCGCCGTGTCGAAAGACCGCACTGGAGGAACGTCCGGACTGCACAGGACAGCGCAGGAGTTAACGACTCTCCACCGTGAGGTGAGGATCAGAGCAACAGAGACGAGCCGATTGAGTTCGGGTGAAACGGGCAATCTCTGCGCGCAGCAACACCAAGTAGGCCAGTATCGAGGTGGTTCCGCTGAGCTGGCGGGTAGGTGGCATCGAGCCGTTTGGCGACAAACGGCCCAGAGTAATGGCGGTCACGCCGGAGTCTTCGCAAGAGGGCTCCGGTGCACAGAATCCGGCTTATCGGCGAGCTTCACACTTTTCTTTCAGCCGGCGCAGCCAGCGCCGTGCTTCAGGCGCCGTGCTTCGAGCGCCGTCCCTCAGGCGGACAGGTCGCCTTGCGGCAGCCGGTGCAGGGCGTAGCAGCGCCGCAAGCTGTCGATCCACGCCGATGACACGCCCGCGAGCGATGCCTCGAGGATGAGGCCGGCGTCGTCGGACACATAGGCCGCCAGCTCCGGGTCGCCCGTGCGTTCGGCCGTGTTCTTGAACACCCATTCCCGCAGGTCTTTCGAACCCGCTTCCTGTTCGTGGCGCGCTGCTTCCGGCTGGCCCTTGCCGGCGTCGTCCACATCGGCGGCCGCGAGCGACCACGCGGCGTCGAACGGCGCGTCGTCGCGCGCATCCAGGTAGTCGTCCACCGAAAAGCCGGGCTGGGCCATCGCTTGCGCCAGCGTGGCTTCGATATCGCGTTTGAGCTGTTCCACGTCCATCCGGCCGATTCTCCCGCTCGTTGCCGCACGGGCTGCGCGGATTGGTAGTTACCCCTATAATCGATAGCAGACTAACTATTAGGCAGCTACCGTGACCGACCCCGAAACCTCCCGGCAGACACGCGCACAGGCGCTGATGCGGCTCGGCACGTCGCTTTCGGTGCTGCAGCGCGGCTACCGCGCCGCGGCCGACAAGGCGGTGGCGCACGTGGGCGTGTCGCAGACGCTGGCCTACCCGATCGTGATGCTCGGGCGCATGAACGGCGAGGTGCGCCAGGGCGTGCTGGCCGAGGCGCTGGGCATCGAAGGCCCGTCGCTGGTGCGCTCGGTCGACCAGCTGGTGGAAGCCGGCCTGGTCGAACGCCGCGAAGACCCGGCCGACCGCCGCGCCAAGACCCTGCACCTCACCGAGGCCGGCAAGGCCACCTGCGCGCCCATCGAGGCCTCGCTGGTGCTGATGCGCGCGTCGCTGTTCGACGGCGTGTCCGACGAGGACGTGGCCGCCTGCCTGCGCGTGTTCGGCGTGCTCGAGGAGCGCATGGGCGTTCGCGCCGTGCTGACGCCCCCGCCGCCGCAAGCCGTGCCGCCGCAGGAGCGGGAAGGGCGCAAGTAAATGGCCGGGCTCTCTCTTCCGCGCTTCAGCCGCGCGGAGCTCCTGTTTTCCGGCAAGAGCTTCGCCGCCGCCATGCTGGCGATGTACCTGGCCAGCCGCGCCGGCCTGCCGCGCCCCTTCTGGGCGCTCATGACCACCTACGTCGTGGCGCACCCGCTGGCCGGTGCCGTGCGCTCCAAGGCGCTGTACCGCTTCTGCGGCACGCTCATCGGCAGCACCGCCACCGTGCTGCTGGTGCCCGCGCTGTCCAACGCGCCCGAGCTGCTCACGCTGGTGCTCGCGCTGTGGGTCGGCCTGTGCCTGTGCATCTCGCTGTTCGACCGCACGCCGCGCTCCTACGTGTTCATGCTCGCGGGCTACACGGCCGCGCTGATCGGCTTTCCGTCGGTGCAGACGCCGCTCGCGCTGTTCGACACCGCCGTGGCGCGCGTGGAAGAAATCGGCCTGGGCATCTTCTGCGCCACGCTGGTCCACAGCCTGGTGTTCCCCGCGGGGCTCGCGCCGACCGTGCTGGGCCTGCTCGACCGCACGCTGGTCGATGCGCGCAAGTGGCTCGGCGACCTGCTGCAGCCTGCGGGCCGCGCCGGTGGTACAGGTGCTGCCGGTGGCACGGCCGATGCCGACCCCAAGCGCCTCGACGACGACCGCCGCCGCCTCGCCGGCGACATCACGCAGCTGCGCCTGCTCTCCACCCACGTGCCCTTCGACACCACGCACCTGCGCTGGACCGCCGGCGCCATCCGCGCGATGCAGGACCGCGTCGCCGCGCTCACGCCCGCGCTGTCCGCCGTCGAAGACCGGCTGCAGGCGCTCGAACAGGCCGAAGGCCGGCTCGCGCCCGACGTGGCCGCCGTGCTTGCACAAGCCGCGCAATGGCTGCGCGACGAAGCCGAGCCCACCGGCGACGCCGCGGCGCGCGCCCAGCGGCTGCAGGCCCTGCGCCGCGCCATCGACACGCTGAGCACCATGCCCGCCACGGCTGCCGGCACTGCCGCGCAACCCACCCCCTGGGGCCGCGCCCTGCGCATCGGCCTGGCCGGCCGGCTCGAGGAACTTGTCGACGGCTGGACCGCCTGCGCACAACTTCGCCTCGACATCGACGAAGGCCTGAAGGGCGCCGCGCCGCTGCGCCGCACCGCCGCGCTCGGCAGCCGTGTGCTGCACCGCGACTACGGCATGGCGCTGCTGTCGGCGCTGGCCGCCGTCATCGCCATCTGCCTGTGCGGCGCGTTCTGGATCATCACCGGCTGGCCTTCGGGTTCGGCCGCGCCCATGATGGCCGCCGTTTTCTGCTGCTTCTTCGCCACCATGGACGACCCCGTGCCGGCGATCCACGGCTTCTTGAAGTGGACGCTGTGGTCCATTCCCGTCTCCGCGCTCTACGTGCTGGTGCTCATGCCCACCGTGCAGGACTTCGGCATGCTCGCGCTGATCTGCGCGCCGCTGTTCCTGCTGCTGGGCGTCTACATGGCGCGGCCCACGCACTTCATGGCCGCGATGGCGCTGATCTTCGGCGTGGCCGGCACGCTCGCGCTGCACGACACCGCCAGCTCCGACCTCGTGAGCTTCACCAACGGCATGATCGGCCAGATCGTCGGCGTGGTGGTCGCGGCGCGCGTCACCCGCCTCGTGCGCTCGGTGGGCGCCGACTGGAGCGCGCGGCGCATCCAGCGCGCCACCTGGCGCGAGCTCGGCGACATGGCCGCTTCTTCGCAACCGCAGTACGCGCAAAGCGACGCCTACGCCGTTCGCATGCTCGACCGCATCGGCCTGCTCGCGCCGCGCATCGCGCAGGCCGGCGGCACCGTCGAGGGCGTGGCCGCGAACGACGCGCTGCGCGACCTGCGCATGGGCGCCGACATCGCCGTGCTGCAGCGCGTGCGCGCGCAGCTGCCGATGGCCACTTCGGCCGCGCTGCTGGGCGGCATCTCGCGCTTCTTCCGCCAGCGCGGCGAAGGCCGCATGAACCCGCGCCCGCCGGGCCTGCTGACGCAGATCGACGAAGCCCTGGGCGCCCTGCTGGCCGAGCGCAACGCGTCGTCTTCCGCGGCTTCCCGCGCGGCCGTCACCGCACTGGTCGGCCTGCGCCGCAACCTCTTTCCCGACGCGCCGCCCATGCTGGCGAGCGCGCCCGTGCCAGTCATTCAAGGAGCGTCCGCATGATCGGCGAAGCCAGTTTCTACGGCCTGTACCTGCCCTGGATCATGGTGCTGGCGCTCGGCGCCTTCGCGGCCCTGTGGGCCGTGCGCCGCCTGCTCGCGGCCACCGGCGTCTACCGCTGGGTGTGGCACCCCGCGCTGTTCGACATGGCGCTGTACCTGCTGCTGCTCTACGCGCTGAGCCGCGCGACCTCTTACCTTCAATAAATAAACGAGATTCCCATGAAAGCCAGTCCTTCCTTCGACAACCCCTGGGCCCAGCGCCTGGGGCGTGTTCTCCTGACCGTCGTGGTGGTGGCCGCCGCCGTGTGGGCGGGCCTGCGCCTGTGGGACCACTACGAACTCGCGCCGTGGACGCGCGACGGCCGCGTGCGCGCCAACGTCGTGCAGATCGCACCCGACGTGTCGGGCCTGGTCACGGCCGTGCCCATTCGCGACAACCAGTCGGTGGCCGCCGGCACGCTGCTGTTCGAGGTGGACCGCGCGCGCTACGACCTCGCCGTGCGCCAGGCCCAGGCCGCGCTGTCGGCCCAGCGCGCCATGAGCGCCCAGGTGCAGCGCGAGAACCAGCGCAACGTGGGGCTCGACGACCTCATCTCCAAGGAGTCGCGCGAGCAGACCCGTTCGCGCGTCGAGCAGATGCAGGCCGCCGTCGCGCAGGCCGAAGTGGCGCTCGACTCGGCCCGCCTCAACCTGCAGCGCGCCGAAGTGCGCGCGCCCACCGACGGCCTGGTGACCAACCTCGACCTGCGCCAGGGCAGCTACGCCGCGGCCGGCCGTCCGGTGCTCGCGCTGGTCGACGCGCAGTCGTTCTACGTCGAAGGCTACTTCGAGGAAACCAAGCTGCCGCGCATCCACCTCGGCGACCGCGTGCGCGTGACGCCCATGGGCGGCGGCGCGGTGCTCGAAGGCGCGGTCGACAGCGTGGCCGCCGGCATTGCCGACCACGACCGCTCCACCAGCGCCAACCTGCTGCCCAGCGTGAACCCCACGTTCAACTGGGTGCGCCTGGCGCAGCGCATTCCAGTGCGCATCAAGCTCGACCCGCTGCCGCAGGGCGCGCGCCTGGTCGCGGGCCAGACGGTCACGGTGCAGGTGCTGGAGAACAAGGCGGCCCGCAACGCCGCAGCAACGGCGCCTGCCGCACAGAAGGGGTGAATCACATGACCGGCTTCGCATTCCGCATCGCGGCGCTGGCCGCCGCGGCCGGGCTCGCCGCCTGCGCCGCGGTCGGCCCCGACTACCACCAGCCGCCCGAGGCGCTGGCCAGCCAGGCCGGCGCCGCACGGCCCTTCGCCGAGGCTCCCGCCAACGCCGCGCCGCTGCCCGCGCACTGGTGGCGCCTGTACCACGACCCGCTGCTCGACAAGCTCGTGGCGCAGGCCCTGGCCCACAACACCGACCTGCGCCAGGCCGTGGCCAACCTCGAGCGCGAACGCGCCATCGAGGACGAAGTGGCCGGCGCCAAGTACCCCACCATCGGCGTGAACGGCGGCCCGTCGTTCGGCCACGTGTCGGGCCTGTCGCTGCTGCAGAAGGGCTACGAGCCGCCGAGCACCTTCAACTACAGCGCGGGCGCCTCGCTGTCCTACCAGGTCGACCTGTTCGGCCAGATCCGCCGCGGCATCGAGGCCTCGCAGGCCAACACCCAGGCCGCCGAAGCCGCGCTCGACCTGGTGCGCGTGAACGTGGCAGCGGGCACCGCGCGTGCCTATGCCGAGGCCTGCTCGAGCGGCCTTCGCCTGCAGATCGCGCAGAAGTCGGTGTCGCTGCAGCAGGACGCCGTGAACGTCACCGACCGCCTGCAGCGCGCGGGCCGCGCCGGCGCCATCGACGCCAACCGCGCCCGCGCGCAGCTGCAGCAGCTCAATGCCTCGCTGCCGCCGCTCAAGGCCGAACGCCAGGGCGCGCTGTACCGCCTGGCCACGCTCACCGGCGCGCTGCCGCAAGACTTTCCGCGCGAGGTGGCCGACTGCACCGTGCCGCCGCGCGTGGCCGGCGCGCTGCCGGTCGGCGACGGCGCCGCGCTGCTGCGCCGCCGCCCCGACATCCGCCAGGCCGAACGCAGCCTTGCCGCATCGACCGCGCGCATCGGCGTGGCCACGGCCGACCTGTACCCGAAGATCACGCTGGGCCTGTCGGGCTCGTCGGTGGGCCATGCCGACGGCTTCGGCCGCAAGGACACCTTCGCGTGGAGCCTCGGCCCGCTGATCTCGTGGACCCTGCCCAACACCGGCGTCGTGCAGTCGCACATCGCGCAGGCCGAGGCCGGCACGCGCGCCGCGCTCGCCAGGTTCGACGGCACCGTGCTCACCGCGCTGCGCGAGACCGAGACCGCGCTCGGCACCTACGCCCGCGAGCTCGACCGCCATGCCGCGCTGCAGGCCGCGCGCGACGAGAGCGCCAAGGTCGCCGCGCAGGCGCGCCAGCTGTACCAGAATGGCCGCACCGCCTACCTCGACTCGCTCGACGCCGAGCGCTCGCTGGCCACCAGCGAAGCGGCGCTCGCGGCCAGCGAGGCGCAGCTGGCCGACGACCAGGTCGTGCTGTTCATGGCACTGGGCGGGGGCTGGGAGCCGGCCGATGACAACCTGGCGCAAGGCGCCACGCCAACCGAAGCGACGAACACCAAGCAATGACCACCAAGCAATGACCGCCACCGCAGCAACCACCGAGCCGCAGCGCCGCCCGCACGCACCGCTGTGGCTGCTCGCGCTGGTCACCTTCAGCGGCACGCTGGCCATGCACATCTTCGTGCCCGCGCTGCCCATCGCCGCGAAGAGCCTGGGCGCCGGCATGGGCGCCATGCAGATGACGGTGAGCCTCTACATCTTCGGCCTCGCCGTGGGGCAGCTGGTGTACGGCCCGCTTGCCGACCGCTACGGCCGCCGCCCGGTGCTGCTGCTGGGGCTCGGGCTGTACTGCGTGGCCGGCCTTGCGGCTGCCATGGCGCCTGAAGTGCATTCGCTGATCGCGGCGCGGCTGTTCCAGGCCGTGGGCGGCTGCGCCGGCCTCGTGCTGGGCCGCAGCATCGTGCGCGACACCGCCGAGCCGCAGGAGGCCACGCAACGCCTGGCGTTGATGAACCTCATGGTCACCATCGGCCCGAGCCTCGCGCCGCTGATCGGCGGCGCGCTGGCCACCGCGCTGGGCTGGCGCTCGATCTTCTACGCGCTCTTCGCGCTCGGCGTCATCGGCTTCCTGGCCACCTGGCGCCTGCTGCCCGAAACCGGCGCGCCGGGTGCCCGCGTGAATGCGCGCGACCTGGCGCGCAACTACAGGAAGCTGCTGGGCTCGCCGGCCTTCCTGGGCTTCTCGGTGGGCGGCGGTTGCGCCACCACGTCGATGTACGCCTTCATCGCGTCGGCGCCCTTCATCTTCGTGGACCAGCTGCACCGGCCCGCGCACGAGGCGGGCATCTACCTGGCCATCCTGGTGTCGGGCGTGTGGCTGGGCAGCTTCCTCACGAGCCACCTGATCTCGCGCGTGCGCGTCGACCGGCTCATGACGCGCTCCAACTCATTGAGCGTGGCCGCGGCCTTCGTGCTGCTCGGCGCGGCGCTGAGCGACCATCTCTCGGTGACGCTCATCGTCGTGTGCATGTTCCTCTACACGGTGGGCGCCGGCATGGCCTCGCCGGCCGCGCTGACGCAGGCGATCAGCGTGAACCCGCAGGTCATTGGCTCGGCCTCGGGCCTGTACGGCTTCACGCAGATGGCCGTGGGCGCGCTGTGCACGGCGCTCGCCGGCATGGGCCACCGCAACCCCGCGCTGGCCTCGGCCATCGTGCTGGCGGGGGCGGGCATCCTGGCGCAGCTGTCTTTCGCGGTGGCGCTGCGCGCGCAGCGGCGCGCGGGCGCGGCCAAGGCGTAGCCAGTGCGCAATCAGCGCGTAGTCAATCTCAACGCGTGAACAGCCAGCCGCCCTTCGGCTGGCGCGTCAGCTCATGGCGCTTCACCGCGCGCTCCTCGCCGTCGTCGCCCACGTAGACCACCTCGAAGCGCAGCAGCTTCGGCGTCACCATCTTCCAGTTCTGGATGCGCTTGACCGTCACGCAGGCGGTCTTGTCGTGGTACTGCATCTCGGCCATCGGGGCGCCCTGGAAGCCCGTGCCGTCAAACAGCCGGCCGGACGCGGCGAAGGGGTTGAGCACCGCGCCGTTGCGCGCGGTGATGCAGCCCTCGGTGCGCACGAACGACTCGATGGTCGGTGACGCGCTGCGCAGCACCTTGCCGATGGCCGGGCTGGGCGTCTTGCCGTCGAGCGCCTCGCGGATGCGCTCCACCTGCTGCTCGGTGATCGGCGCAAGGCCGTCGCGGGTGATCACCGCCGGCGGCGGGGCCGTGGCCGCGGGCGGCGGCGTGGGCTCGAAAAAACTGCAGCCCGTCACCAGTGCCAGGGGCACGGTGCAAGCGAGAGCAAGGGCAAGGGCGGCGCTCGGTGAGCCGAACTTCATGGCTGAGTCTCCTGTCGGCGGCACGCGTGTGCCGCAGGCTGAAAATTGCAGTCCGCGAACATGCGGTGCGTCGTCGGGGGCGTTGTCTGGAGCCTCGGGCTCCTGTTGTTGTTGGGGTGCCTCAGAAGCGTTCGTGGGGCGCGAGGTAGCGCCACTGGCCGGGCTGCAGCCCCGCCAGCGGCACGCGGCCGATGCGGATGCGGCGCATCGCAAGAATGCGCAGCCCCACGTTGTCGCAGATGTGTGCAATCTGGCCCGGCCGCGCACCCTTCAGCGCAAAGCGCAGGCCGGTCTGTTCGTCGCTCTGGCGGCCGATGCTCACGCGCGCGGGCGAGCGCTCCAGCCGCGCCAGCACCTCGGGGCCCACCGGGCCGGCCACGTCCACCATCACCTCGTGCTCGAGGATGCCGGCGTCTTCGTGCAGCTTGCGTTCGATGCGGAACTCCTGCGTGTACGCCACCAGTCCGCTGGCGCCGGTTTCCAGCGGCGTCATGCACTGCTGCGCCTTCGCATGCGCGGGCAGGAACTTCTGGCCGGCGCGTTCGGGCTCGTGGTGGTTCGCGGCCACCAGCAGGCGGTGCGCGTTGTCGGTCGGCATGCCCGCGGGTTTGTACAGCAGCAATGTGACAGGCAGCAAGGGCTCGGGCTTGGCGCCGGCCTGGATCTCGACCTGCTGGTGCGGCAGCACGCGCGACTGCGGCAGCATCTGCTGCACGCCGTCGACACGCACCGCGCCGTTCTCGATCAGCAGCTCGGCTTCGCGGCGCGACACGCCGGCCATCGCGGCGACGCGCTTGGCCAGGCGAATGCCTTCGTCTTCGGGGGTGTTCTTGTCGTTCTTGTTGTTCATCAGGAAGCAGTCAGTTGCCGGATGCGCGCCACGTGCGCCGCCAGCGAGCGCGCGGCCACCGGCCACATGCGCTCGGGCACATCGTCATAGGCCAGCGGCAGCCATTGCTCGGGCGTGCCGTCGGGCAGCTTCTGCATGGCGGCGGCAATCTTCGCCTCGCGCTTCAGGCGGTGCGCCTTCAGCATGCCGATGGCGGTGCGCGCAAAGCCGATCACGTAGCCGTGCGCGGGCAGGATGAACTCGATGCCGCCCGCCTCGCAGGCCGCGTCGAGCGTGTCCAGCGAGTCGAGGTAGGCCGTCATGTCGCCGTCGGGCGGGTCGACCACCGTGGTGCTGCCGTTCAGGATGTGGTCGCCCGAGAACAGCAGGCCGTCTTCCTCGAGCACCAGGCACAGGTGGTTGGCCGCGTGGCCGGGCGTGTGGATCACGCGCAGGGTGTGCGTGAGCGCTTCGCCGTCGGCCCCGGTGCCCGAGAGCACCAGCCGTTCGCCGTGCGCCAGTTCGCGCTCGGCCGTGAATCGTGCCGTGGCGCGCGCGGTCGGCGCCGAAGACAGCCCCAGGATCGGCGGCTTCGTGCCCTTGCACAGCGCCTGCAGCGGCGCCGCGCCGGGCGAGTGGTCGGCATGCGAATGCGTGCACACGATCATGCGGATGTCGCCCTGCGTGATGCGCCACAGCCGGCCGATGTGGTCGAAGTCGTTCGGGCCCGGGTCGATCACGATGTAGCCGATGGCCGCGTCGCCCACGATGTAGCTGTTGGTGCCCGGGCCGGTCATGGCGCTCGGGTTGGGCGCGGTCAGGCGCATCACGTTCTTCAGCAGCGCCACGCCCTGCGCGCTCTGCCAGTCGAGCGCATGCAGCATCTGGCCGTCGGGGCACACCAGCGCGAGTTCGCCGAAGGGTGGCTCGTGTTCCATGTAGCGCACGTCCGCGCCCTTGAGCAGGCCGCCGCGCGGGCAGCTGGTCCACAGCGGCGCCTCGCCGGCGCCGGCGGGCGCGCAGGCCTCCAGCACCGAGTCGACGTTGGTGTACGCGGCCATGCGCTGCAGCGTGCGCACGGTCGGGAAGATCATGAAGAAGGTGCCCGCGTCGTGGCGCGCCAGCGCGTCGGCGGGGCGCACCCAGCAGGGCTCGAACTGCTCGCTCTCGTCGGCCGCGGGTGTCTGGCCTTCGGGCATGCGCGCCACCAGGAAGGGCACGTCGAAGCGCTTGGGCAGGTCGCGGTCGGTGATCCAGTGCGCGAAGGTGAACACCTGGTCCGAGTCGAGCACCAGCCCGCGCGCGGCGCATTGGTCGGCAAAGGCGGCGCCGGCGGTGTCGTTGCGGTCCATCGATGCGATGTCCGCGTCGCTCACCGGGCGGCCGTCGGCGTGGTGCGCCAGCAGGATGCCGAGTTCTTCGAAAGCCTCGCGGATGGCCGCGATGGCCTGCGTGCGCTGCACGCGGCTTTGCGTGGGGCGGCGCGTGGCGATGCGCTTGGCGGCTTCGTCGGCCGCGTCGATGTGACCGCCGGGGAACACGTAGGCGCCGGGCGCGAAGCTGGCGGTGGCCGAGCGGCGCGTCATGAGCACCTCGAAACCGGCGTCGGTGTCGCGCAGCAGCAGCACGGTGGCGGCGGCGCGCACCGTCGCGGGCTCGCGGTGGGGGTGGAGTTGTTGGGAGGGGCGGACCATGGGGGGATTATCGGGAGCGGGCGCGGTACGTGCTTGGAACGGCGCACCGGGTGCATAAGCTCATATGGATTCGGGCATCAGCGCCGCGCCACAATTCGCGCTTGCACCGCCTGCCCTGAACAAGGACTGAAAGACTGTCATGGCCAATTCTCCCTCCTCTCCCTTGCGTTTTGTCCGCCGCGCACTGCTGCTGGCCGCCGCCTCGCTCGCCGTGCCCGCCGCCTTCGCCCAGCACGACTGGCCGCAGCAGCCCGTCACGCTGATCATGGGCTTCCCCGCCGGCTCCGGCGTCGACGTGGTCGCCCGCGCCATCCAGGAACCGCTGGCAAGGCAGCTGGGCCGCCCGGTCATCATCGACTACAAGTCGGGCGCGGCCGGCAACATCGCCAGCGAGTACGTGGCCCACGCCAGGCCCGACGGCTACACGCTGTCCTTCGGCACCGCGGCCACGCACGGCAGCAACGCCGCGCTCTACAAGAAGCTGCCCTTCGACGTGGAGGCCGACTTCATTCCGGTGGCGCCGGTGCTCGACGTGTCGAACGTGCTCACCGTCAATCCCGACGTGATCAACGTCAAGACCTTGAAGGAATTCGTCGAGCTGGTCAAGGCCAATCCGGGCAAGTACAACTATGCGTCTACAGGCAACGGCGCCGGCACGCACATGGCCTTTGCCGAGTTCAATTCGCGCCTCGGGCTGAACATGGTGCACGTGCCCTACAAGGGCGGCCCCGAGGCCATCACGTCGGTGGTGCGCGGCGAGACCTGCTGCATCATGAACCAGGTGCAGACCGTGCTGCCGCACTACAAGGCCGGCAAGGTGCGCCTGCTGGGCGTGACCACCGCCACCGCCGTGCCGGCCGTGAAGGAGGTGCCCACCATCGCCTCGAGCGGCGTGCCGGGCACCAAGGGCTTCGACAGCTCGATCTGGTTCGGCATCTTCGCGCCCAAGGGCACCGACCCGCAGATCGTCGACAAGCTCAACGCCGCCGTGAAGGCCGTGCTCGAAACGCCCGAGGTCCGCGAGCGCTTCGAGAGCCAGGGCAACACCGTGCGCATCGAGACGCCGGCCCAGTTCAAGAAGACCGTGCACGACAACCGCGTGAAGTGGGCCGAGGTCGCGAAGGCCGCGAACATCAGCATCGACTGATCAGAGCGTCTTCGTCAGCGTGAGGATGAAGCGCGCCTTGTTCGGCGAGAAAGTCTGCTTGCCGAAGGCGCCGAACCCCAGGTCCACGCCCGGGTTGCTCACCGAAAGATAGGCGCTCTGCTTGTTCGCCCCCTGCACCGAGCCGGCCAGTGACAGGCCGTTGCCGAAGTCGTAGCTGGCGCCCACGTTGTAGTCCACATAGCTCCTGTAGCCCAGGCTGCGGATGTCGCTGGACATGTTCGTGTAGCCCACCGCCGCCTTCAACGTGACCTTGGGAAAAACCTCCTTGCTGTAGGCCAGGTTCAGGTAGCCGGTGTTGGTGCCCTTGAGGCCCGAGCCGGCCTTGTTGCCCGCGTAGCCGAAGTAGTCCTTCGACACCGTGTGCGAGTACTTCAGCGTGAACGAGCCGATGGCCTCGCTCGTGTAGCCCGCGCTGCCGTACAGCTCCGTGGTGTTGCCCGAGGAGTTGCCCGGGTACAGGTAGGTGAGCGCGCCCACGTCCATGTCGAACGGGCCGGCCTTGAACTTGTAGCCGCCGTAGATGTCGCTCTCCAGGCTGTTGCCCTTGAGCCAGTTGACGCTCGAATTCCAGTTGCCCACGTAGAAGCCGCTGTCGCCGAAGGCGTAGTCCAGGCCGCCCTGGATGGCGGGCTTGAAAGTGGACGTCCTGGCGTAGTCGTTCTTGCCCAGCATGTCCTGGTCCTGGCCGCGGAACTTGTAGTTCGTGGTGAGCGCCACGTTGCCCGCGAGCTGCGCGTTCGCAAGCATCGGCAGGGCGGCCAGGGTGGGAAGAACGAGCACCGGCAGGGCGATGCGAAGGAGGTGTTTCATCGAGAGAATTCGCTAACGGATGGAGGAGCCGGCAGCGTAGGAGCGGGCGTCTAAAAGCCGCGTAAAAAATGCAGGCCGCGGCGCAAAAGTTTGGCGTCAGGCATCGTCATCGCAACCACGCCGGCCATCACGCACGCCAGGCCGATCCATGCCGTGGGCGCGAGCGCTTCACCGAGAAACACCACCCCGATCGCCACGCCGATGGGCACGCGCAGGTAGGCCTGCGCGGCGGTCGACATCGGCCCCAGCGTCTTGATGAGCCTGAAGTAGATGGTGAAGGCCAGCGCCGTCGACAGCACCGCGAGCGCCAGCACGGCCAGCATCGATGCCGCCGACGGCGCGAGCGTCCACGGCCGGTCGATCGCGATGCTCGCGGGCAGCAGCATCGCCGCGCCGCTCAGCAGCGAGCCTGCGGCCGGCACCATCGGGTCCAGCCCCTTGAACACGCGCCCGAACATGGCGGCGCAGCCGTAGCAAACCGCCGCGGCCACCAGCGCGAGCTGCGCGAGCAGCGAATGCCCGAGCCCGTGCAGCGCCTCGAAGCCGACGATCAGGCAGATGCCCGCCAGCCCCGCGCCCACGCCGAACAGGCGGCGCAGCGTGGGCGTCTCGGAGCCGCCCAGGCACAGCCCCAGCAGGAAGATGAAGATCGGCGAGGTCGAGTTGAGGATGGTCGCCAGCCCCGCGTCGACGCTGCGCTCGGCCCACGCAATCAGCGTGAAAGGCAGCACGCTGTTCAGGCAGGCCTGCAGCAGGAAGCGCCGCCACATCGCCGGGTCTGCGGGCAAACGCACGCCGCGCATGCGCAGCACCGCGAGCAGCAGCAGCCCGGCGACCAGCGTGCGCGCCGCGATCAGCGTGAGCGGCGGAATCGTCGCCACGCCGATCTTGATGAAGGTGTACGAGGCGCCCCAGCAAGTGGCGAGCACCGCGAGCAGCACCCATTCGAAACAGGCGGCGTGGGGTTTGCCTGAAGCGGCAAGAGGGGTGGTGTGCATGGTGCGCCGATCTTCGCGAGACCGGCCCACCGACACTTCGCTCGCGGGCGAAGTGTGACCGCCTCAGTGACCGTGCCCGTGGTGCGCCGCGGTGCCACCGTTCAGCAGCGTCGCCAGGTCCACCTCCTGCTCCGCCGCCGCACCCGCGATCACGCGCTGCTCCAGCTCGTCGAGGTGTTCGAGCGCCACGGCCAGCGCCGCGTCGAGCGACTTGCCCGTGAGCGCTTCGATGATCTGTTCATGCTCGCGCGGCGCGCAGCTCGCGGCCTCGGCCGAGTCGTACAGCGCCTTGTAGAGCTCGGTGTTCGAAACGAGCCGCTGCAGGTAGGAGATCAGTTCGTCGCTGCCCGCCATCTGCGCCAGCAGCATGTGGAACTCGCCCGCCAGCCGTATCGCGTCTTCGCGCCGGCCTTCCTTGAACGCCTTCTGCTCCGCCTGCACGTGCTTGCGCAAGGTGGCCACCTGCTCGCGTTCGAGCCGGCCGAACAGCGTGCTCACCAGCCCGGCTTCCACGATGCGGCGCGCGCGGTAGGTGCCGCGCATGTCGTCGATCGACGGGTTGGGCACGAAGGCGCCGCGGTTGTGCTCCAGCACCAGCCGCTTTTCGGAGCCCAGCCGCGCCAGCACCTTGCGCACGGCGCCGCGCGTGCAGCCCAGCGCCTCGGCCAGCGCGCGCTCGCGCAGCGGCGTGCCGGGGCGCAGCTTGCCGCTCAGCAGCGCCTTCGACACGGCGGCGTAGACGCGCTCGTCCACGTTGGCTTCGTCCGCGTCGGCGAGATCCGGTGCGTCGGCAGGGGCGGGGGTTTTGCGTGCGGTGGAAGGCATAGGCATGGGGTGAGCGTCGGGATTATTGCCCGCGCCAAGTCGCCCCCGGGAAATCCCCCGGATTGACGCGGGGCCCCTCGCTCCGTACCATTCGCCCCGTTTGGTTAACCAAATAAATATGTATGGTTAACCAAAATAAGCTCTGAATTTCAACCAAAGCAGGAATCGAGGCTCCCCATGAAATCCGCCAAATGGCTGGCCGCGTTGCCGGTCGCCGCTTTCTTCAGCGGGGGATGGCTGTCGTCCGTCGCGCCCACTTTCGTGCTCGGCATGCCCTTCCTGATGGTGTGGAACGTCAGCTGGCTGGTGCTGACCTCGCTGATCATGGTGGTCATCGACCGCGCCGAAGGCGACATCGATGCAGCGGACGCAGCCAACGGAGGCACGCGATGAACGCCGCACTCGGCGTGATCGCGCTGTTCGTCGTCGGCGCGCTGGGCCTGGCGGTGCTCGCGCGGCGCGGGCGCACCATGAGCCTGGAGCAGTGGGCGCTCGGCGGGCGCGGGCTGGGCGCCATCATGGTGTTCCTGCTGATGGCGGGCGAGTCGTTCTCCACCTTCACCTTCCTGGGCGCCAGCGGCTGGTCTTACAGCAAGGGCACGCCGGCCTTCTACATCCTGGCCTACGGCGGGCTGGCCTACCTCATGGCCTTCTGGATGCTGCCGGCCGTGTGGCGCTATGCCACCACCCACAAGCTGGTGTCGTTCTCCGACTTCTTCGCCCACAAGTACAACAGCCGCCCGCTCGGCGTGCTGGTGTCCATCGTGGCGCTCATGGGCATGGTGGCCTTGCTGACCATCCAGCTGCGCGGGCTCGGCATCATCGTGTCGGAGGCGTCGTACGGCACCATCGCGCCGCAGGTGGCGATCTGGATCGGCACCGTGGTCATGGTCAGCTACATCCTGTTCTCGGGCATCTACGGCTCGGCCAGCATCGCCATCGTGAAAGACGTGCTGATCCTCGCGCTGGCGGTGTTCCTCGGCATCTACCTGCCGTGGCACTACTACGGCGGCGTCACGCCCATGTTCACGGCCATCCATGCCGCCAACCCCACCTTCTTCGAGTTCCCCAAGGACGGCCTGAACCTCACCTGGTACAACTCGACCATCCTGCTCACGGCGCTGGGCTACTACCTGTACCCGTTCAACCTCACCTCGGTGTATGCGGCCAAGAGCGCGAGCGCGGTGCGCCGCAACACCATCCTGATGCCGCTGTACCAGGTGGTCATCGCCTTCCTGTTCCTGGTGGGCTTCGCGGCCATCCTGCAGGTGCCGGGCCTGAAGGGCGCGGAGGTCGACCTGGCGCTGTTCGGCCTGGTCAAGCACACCTTCGACCCGTGGTTCGTCGGCGTCATCGGCGGCACGGGCGTGCTCACCGCGCTGGTGCCGGGCTCGATGATTTTGCTCACGGCCTCCACCGTGATCGGCAAGAACGTCTACAAGGAAGGCTTCGCCCACCACGCCACCGACAAGCAGGTGTCGCGCGTGGCGCGCGGCGTGCTGCCGGTGTTCGCGCTGGTGGCGGTGTACTTCGTGCTGCGCGGCGGCAGCACCATCGTGTCGGTGGCCATCTTCGCGTCGAGCCTGCTCACGCAGCTGCTGCCGTCGCTGCTGTTCAGCCTCATGAAGAAGCCCTTCGGCAACAAGCATGCCGCCTTCGCGGGCATCCTGGCGGGCGGCGCGGTGCTGGGCTTCATGATGACCACGGGCTCGAACCTGGGTACGCTGTTCCCCGCGGCGCCGGTGGTCTTCAAGTCGCTCAACACCGGCCTGGTGGCGCTGGCGACCAATGCGCTGGTGTTCGTGGCGGTGGCGCTCTTCACGCCGCGCATCGTGCCGCGCACCGTGGCGGCGCAACCTGCCTGATGCAGTCGAAGACGCATTCAAAAGAACGGAACCCCATGACCTCCTCGCTCCTGATCCGCAACGTTCGCCCGATGGGCGGCTCCGCCACCGACGTGCGCGTGCAGGACGGCCGCATCGCCGAGCTCGGCACCGCGCTGGCCGCACCGGCCGGTGCCGTCGTCGAGGACGGGCAGGGCGCCTTGCTGCTGCCCGGCCTCGTCGAAGGCCACACCCACCTCGACAAGACGATGTGGGGCATGGACTGGTACCGCAACGAGGTCGGCACCAACCTCACCGACAAGATCGAGAACGAGCGGGCCTTCCGCCACGCCAGCGGGCACGACGCCGCGGCCCAGTCGCTGGTGCTCGCCAAGGCCTTCCTGGCGCTGGGCACCACGCGCCTGCGCACGCACGTCGACGTCGACACGCAGGCCGGCCTGCGCCACCTCGAAGGCACGCTGCGCACCCGAGCGGCGCTGCGCGAGGTGCAGCAGATCCAGATCGTCGCGTTTCCGCAGTCGGGCCTGCTGGGCCGCGCCGGCACGGCCGAGCTGCTCGGCGAGTCGCTCGCCATGGGCGCCGACGTGCTCGGCGGCCTCGACCCCTGCGCCATCGACGGCGACCCGGTGAAGTCGCTCGACGTGCTGTTCGGCATTGCCCACAAGCACCAGCGCCCCGTCGACATCCACCTGCACGAGCCCGGCGCCATGGGCGCGTTCTCGCTCGACCTCATCTTGCAGCGCACCGAGGCGCTCGGCATGCAGGGCAAGGTGGCGATCAGCCACGGCTTCTGCCTGGGCGACGTGAGCGAGCGCGAGCGCGAAACCCTGCTCGCGCGCATGGCCAGGCTCGGCGTGGTGCTCGTCACCAGCGCGCCGCCTTCGCGCAGCGTGCCGCCGCTCATGGCCTGCCGACAGGCCGGCGTGACGGTGCTGGGCGGTAATGACGGCATCCGCGACACCTGGTCGCCCTACGGCAACCCCGACATGCTCGAGCGCGCCATGATCATCGGCCTGCGCTACAACCTGCGCCGCGACGACGAGATCGAAGTCGCGCTGGACACCGTCACCCATTCCGGCGCGCGCGGCTGCGGCTTCGAGGCCTACGGCCTGGTGCCCGGCAACCGCGCCGACCTGGTGCTGGTCGACGCGCAGACCGTGGCGCAGGCCGTGGTGTCGCGCCCCGTGCGCAAGCTGGTGGTGGCGGGCGGGCGCGTGGTGGCGCGCAACGGCGTGCTGCAGGCCGAGGTGGCCGATCTGGCCGCCTTGTGACGGCTGAGCAGCGCCAAAGCCCGCGCCCCCGCGGTCAGCGCGATGCGGGCATGGCCTTCGCGGTCGTCATCGTGCTGGTGGCGCTGAACCTGCGCGCCTTTCTCACCTCGAGCAGCCCGCTGCTCGCGCCCATCCGCGAGGCCACGGGCATCGGCTTTCACGCGGTGGCGCTGCTCACGGTGCTGCCGATGTTCACGATGGGCGCGATGTCGCTGTTCGGCGCTGCCGTGGGCCAGCGCATCGGCGCGCGCGCCGGCATCGCCTGCGGGCTGGCCGCCATCGCCTTCGCTTGCGCGAGCCGCTACGTGGCGGGTGGCGCGGCGGCCCTGCTGTGGAGCGCCGCGCTCGCGGGCGCGGGCGTGGGCCTGGTGCAGGCGCTGATGCCCGGCGTGGTGAAGCAGGCGTATCCCACGCGCATCGGCGTGATGACGGGGCTGTACTCCGCGGCCATCATGGGCGGCGGCGGCCTCGGCGCCATGGCCAGCCCGTGGGTGGCGCATGCCTTCGGCGGCGCGCAGCCCGACTGGCATGCGGGCCTGGCCATCTGGGCGCTGCTGGCCACCTTCGCGCTGCTCTACTGGCTCAACATGCGGCGCATGACCTTCACCGCCGACGCACCGCGCCAGAACCTCTCATGGCGGCGCTGCTTCGGCAGCCGCCGCGCGTGGCTGCTGGCCGCGTGCTTCGGCCTCATCAACGGCGGCTACACCAGCCTCGTCGCCTGGCTGCCGCATTTCTACGCCCAACAGGGCTGGACCGCGCAGCAGGGTGGCTCGGTGCTCGCGCTGATGACGCTCGCGCAGGTGGTCGCCGCGCTCGCCATGCCCGCGCTCGCGCGCAGCCGGGGGCGCGACATGCGGCCCTGGCTGGTGCTCACGCTGCTCGCGCAACTCGCGGGCTTCGGCGCGCTGACCTTCTCGCTGCCCGTGCCGGCCGTGGCCACGGCCGTCGTGCTCGGCTTCGGCCTGGGCGGCGCCTTCGCGCTGTGCATGGTGCTGGCGCTCGACCACCTGAGCGACCCCGCGCAGGCCGGCGCGCTCGCGGGCTTCATGCAGGGCCTGGGCTTCATGATCGCGGCGCTCGCGCCCTTCGTCACCGGCTGGGTGCGCGAGCACACCGGCGGCTTCACGCTCGCGTGGGCGTACCTGGCGGCGGTGGTCGTGGTGCTGCTGCCGC
Source organism: Variovorax sp. OK605 (assembly GCF_900115445.1). Taxonomy (NCBI): domain Bacteria; kingdom Pseudomonadati; phylum Pseudomonadota; class Betaproteobacteria; order Burkholderiales; family Comamonadaceae; genus Variovorax; species Variovorax sp. OK605. The sequence continues at coordinate 488,627 of NZ_FOWL01000003.1, read as the reverse complement.
TGATGCTGTGCTTCGACCCCAAGCGCTATGCGAAGGCGATGGCGGGGCTTTTTGAATCGCCTGCGCCCACGCCTCATGCCGCATCACCCATCCCCGCATTCGACACTGCAAGAAAGGCCTGACCCCATGTACCAACAAGAATTCATGCAACGGGCACTGGCCCTGTCGGCGCAAGCATTGCAGGAGCCCGGCACCGAGCCCTTCGGCGCAGTCGTCGTGAAAGACGGCGTGATCGTCGGTGAAGGCTTCAACCACTCCGTCGCGCATTCCGACCCCACCTCCCACGGCGAGGTCGAGGCCATTCGCGATGCCTGCCGCAAGCTCGGCACCGTCAGCCTCGCGGGCTGCGACCTCTACACCTCGTGCGAGCCCTGCGCCATGTGCGTGGCGGCCATGCACATCGCGGGCATTGCCAAGCTCTACTACGCCGCCACGCTCGCGCAATCGGGCGACGCCTTCGACGGCGTGACCGTGGCAGCGCGCCACCCGATCGACGTGGAGGTGCTGCGCATCGAGGCCGGCGCCACGCTGTCGCGGCGCAGCCTGCCGGCCGAACAGAAGCTCGACCGCGAGGCGGTGCAGATTTTGTCGGACTGGGCCGCCACGCGACGGGCGGGTTGACAACGCGCGCGGCCCGGCTACTTGAGCGCCGCCACCACGGCGTCGAAGAACGGCAGCACCGGCAGCGTGCCGTTGCCGGCCGGATCGGTCTGCGCGCCCCAGACCACGATCACCACCTTCTCCTTGCGGTTGATGTAGATCTGCTGGCCCATGATGCCGTTCGCGTAGAACGCGCTGTCGGTGGCCGACTGGCCGCTGGACGGTATCCACCACAGGTAGCCGTAGCTGATGGGCTGGCCGCCGCTCAGCACCTTGGGCGTGCCCGCTTCCGTCACCCATCCCGTGGGCAGCACCTGCTGGCCCGCGGCCACGCCGTCGTTCATCACGAACATGCCGAAGCGGCCATAGTCGCGCAGCGTGGCGCTGATGCCGCTGCCGCCGATCTCCACGCCGTCGGGCGAGTCCAGCCACCAGTTGGCCTGCGCCTCCATGCCCACCTTCGACCAGATCTTCTCGGACAGGTACTGCGCCAGCGGTTTCTTCACCGCGTTGTGGACGATCTCACCGGCCACCTGGGTCTCGCCGGTGCTGTAGTTGTACGCGGCGCCCGGCGCGGCGGCGCGTGGCAGCTTGCTCATCAGGTCCATCGCCGAGCCCGCCTTCTGGCTGATCTGCGCCTCCAGCAGCTGGCGGCGGTCGGAGCTGGGGTCGGTGTAGGTTTCGTTCCACTTCGCGCCCGAGGCCATCATCATCACGTTGCGCACCGTGGCGCCGTCGTAGGCGCTGCCGGCCAGCCGGGGCACGTACTTGATCACCTGGTCGTCGATGCTGGCGATGTAGCCGTCCTTCACCGCGGCGCCGATGAGCGTCGACGTGATCGACTTGGCCACCGACATCGACATCCAGCGCGTCTTCTGCGTGTTGCCGTAGCGGTAGGTCTCGTTGACGATCTTGCCGTCCTTCAGCACCAGCAGGCCGGCCACGCGGTTCACCGTCATGAAGTCGGCCATGCTGTAGGTCTTGCCGTTCAGCGTGAAGCTGGCCTGCGTCAACGAGGTGGCGCCGGCCGGCAACGGATACGGCGTGCCGCCGGGCTCGATGGTGCGAGTAGGGAACAGCCGGTCGATGTTGCGGTACGTGTTCACGGCCAGGTCGGGCGAGAGTGCGCCGTCGTAGATCTGGCGCACCGTGCCGATGGCCTCCGATGCATGCGGATAGCCGGTGGTGGTACCCGGGTCGGTGGCCCCACCGCCCGTGGCCGGCGGAATGGCGACGATGGGAAGCACTGCGCCTCCACCGCCTCCGCCGCCTCCACCACCGCCGCACGCGACGAGCAGCAACGCACTTGCAAGCACTGGCATCGACAGGGCCGCGCGCAGCGAGCGCGGTAGTACGAATGCCTTCACAACACCTTGATCCACGGGGTTCTCCTTGTTGGTATGACGCTCTGTGGGCAGTGGCAATGCGCCTGGCTCCCTTGCAGCGCGGGCGCGATGATCGCATCTGTCGGGCTCTACCACCAGCGCTTGATCGGCCATCGCTGACACAGCCGCGCCGCATGCAGGGCAGGCCATCAAGGCGCATTCAAAAAAACCTGGGCGGGCCGCCCGATGAGCAAGGCACTGATCGCCATCGCCACTTCGCTGACCTTGCCTGCCGCTGGCACGGCGAGCGCGCAGATCGGCAAGGCTGCCTTCGAGGCGACCGACGCCGCGCAGCACAAGATCGAAGAGAAGCAGGCCGACAGCAGGGCCGCGAACAACGTGAAGTCGGCTATCACAAGAGCCGCTCGAAGGCTTCGGCCGACAAGGCGAAGAGCGCGTTGAAGGGCGAGGCTGACGTCCGAGCGTTGGTGGCCAAGCCTTGCGCAGGGCGAGGCCTTTGACGGCGTGACGTGGCCGCGCGCCACCCGATCGACGTGGAGGTGCTGCGCATCGAAGCAGGCGCCACGCTGGCGCGGCGCAGCCTGCCGGCCGAGCAGAAGCTCGACCGCGAGGCGGTGCAGATCCTGTCGGACTGGGCCGCCACGCGCAGGGCCGGTTGAAGCTGCCGCACGTGTGATTCAATCGCCCGAAAAACTTCGGGGGATCCCTGTGAGGCGAGTGTTGTTCGGTGCGTTCCTGTTCGGCGTCTGCATGGCCGCATCGGCCCAGACGGCGTGGCCCAGCTACATGGGCGATCTTCCGCGGGCGGTTTCGGAGAGCAGCGTGGCCGCCGAGTTGCCGCCGCAGGCGGCCGCTCTGGCACAGCAGGCCACCGCGCCCGCCGGGCTTGCACAGTGGGGCGGCATCTGGAGCGGCTGGGCCTGTCGCACGGCGGGTTGCGACATCAAGGTTGCCGTTCGCGACCTTTCCGCCGAAGGCGCGACCGTCACCTATGTCGGCGCCAGCCCGCTGCAGACGGTCGTCGACGAAGCCGCCGGCCGCTTCGAGAACAACGAACTCCACGTGCCCCTGAAAACCGGCGCCGAGCTCGTGCTGCGCCTGCGCAAGGACGGCGACATGGAGCTGGGCATCTGGCGGCCGCAGGCGCAGCTGTTGTCCGTGGGCCTGCTGTCGCGGCGCCCGCCCGCCTATGCGCGCCGCGTCGAATGGCAGGACACCCCGTTCACCGAGAACGGCAAGCCCGTGCGCCTGGAGATGGTCGTGCACCGGCCCGAAGGCGACGGACCCTTTCCCACCCTTGTGATGAACCACGGCTCGACCGGCATGGGCAATCGCCCGGAGTGGTTCGGCTTGACGTGGACAAGCCCGGAGGTGAGCGCCTTCTTCGTCGCACGCGGCTGGCAGGTCATCTATCCGCAGCGCCGTGGCCGCGGCCACTCGGAAGGGCTGTACGACGAGGGTTTCGAAACGGACCGCTCGCGCTATTCGTGCCAGGCGGCGTTGTCGCTGCCCGGCGCCGACCGCGCGCTGGCAGACATCCAGGTGGTCATGGCGCACATCCGCCAGCGCGGCGATGTGGACCCGCGGCGCGTGGTGATCGGCGGCGTGTCGCGGGGCGGCATTCTCGCGACGGCCTATGCGGGCCTGCATCCGCAGGAGGTGGTGGGCGCGATCAACTTCGTCGGCGGCTGGATCGGCGCGTTGTGCCCGGACGCAGCCAAGGTGAACGGCGAGTTGTTCACGCGCGGCGCTGCCTTCCCGGGCCCGACGCTCTGGCTCTATGGCGAGGCAGACCCTTACTACCCCGTTGCCCACAGCCGGGCCAACTTCAAGGTGTTCGAGGCGGCCGGCGGAAAAGGCGTGTTCGAGGTGCTCATGCCGCCGAAAGGGCTGGACGGCCACAGCACCTACACCGTGCAACGCCTGTGGGGCGCGTCGGTGGATGCGTACCTGGCGTCGATTCGCTGAGCGCGCGGGCGCTTGCCGCCGGCCCCTGATGCGTGGCCCTGCTGTCGGGCATGTGCGCCACGCCATGCGCGGTCACGGCTGACACGCCCAGGTCGAAGTCGGTGCAACCATCGAGGCTCATTCAAAAACCTGGAGGGACCGCCCGATGAACAAGGCACTGATCGCCATCGCCACTTCGCTGACCTTGCTTGCCGCCGGCACGGCGAGCGCGCAGATCGGCAAGGCCGCCTCCGAGGCGACCGACGCCGCGCAGCACAAGATCGACGAGAAGCAGGCCGACAGCAAGGCCAAGAAGAGCGGCCCCGTGGGCAAGGCCGTGAACAACGTGAAGTCGGGCTATCACAAGAACCGCTCGAAGGCTTCCGCCGACAAGGCGAAGAAGGCACTGAAGGGCGAGGGCTGATCCTCTCCCTCCATCTCCCTCCAGCGAGTTCTTCAAGGGGGCTCTTGTAGCCCCCTGAGGTCCGGCTACTTCGCTCCGGCAGCGGCCTCGGCCGCTTCCCGCGCGCGCACGACAGTCGTCGTCTCCCCCGCAAACCCCCAGTCGTCGGTGTTGATCTCATCGATCACCACGTGCGTGAGCTCCGGCTTCTTGCCGAGCACGCGCAGCAGCGTGTCGGTGATCTCCGCGATCACGATGGCTTTCTGTTCGCGCGTGACACCGTCGCGCGTGATGCGTACGTTGACGTAAGGCATGGTGTGTTCCTTCGTTTCTTCGCTTGTTCGCGTTTCTTCGTTCTTGCTGCTGAAACTCAGGCCGTGAAGTTGCCGGCACTGGCCGCGCCGTCCACCGGCAGCACCACACCGCTGGTGAAGCCCGCGTTCACGAGGTAGATCACCGCGTCGGCGATCTCGTCGACCGTGCCCAGCCGGCCGGTCGGTTGCAGCGTCTTCAGGAAGCCGTGCGACTCGGGCGAGTGCATCGGGCTGTCGATGATGCCGGGGGCCACCGCATTCACGCGCACGCCATGCGGCGCGAGTTCGATCGCCAGCGCGCGCGTGGCCGCATTCAACCCGCCCTTCAGCAGCACCGCCATGAACGCCGGCACATTGCTGCGCGGCTGCAGCGCGATCGATGCCGTGATGTTCACGATGGCGCCCGCACCCCGGCCGATCATGTGGCGCGCGGCGGCCTGCGACGCGAAGATGGTGCCCTTCACGTTGGTGGCAATCTGCTGCTCGACTTCTTCCGGCGTGAACTCCACGAAGGGCTTGGGCAGGAAGATGCCCGCGTTGTTGACCAGCGCATCGACGCCGCCGAAGCGCGACACCGCTTGGTCGACAACGGCCTGCGCAACGCGCGGGTCGGCAATGTCTCCGGCCACGCCGGCAAAGCGGTCGCCGGCGCCGAACTGGCTGGCGGCTTCCTTCAGGCGGGCGTCGCTGCGTGCGTTGCCGACCACGTTCCAGCCGTCGGCCAGCAGACGGCGGGCAATGGCAAAGCCGATGCCGCTGCTGGCGCCGGTCACGACAGCGGTCTTGCCGCTGGTTTGGGTCTGGGTGCTCATGGTGAATTTCCTTCCGGTGTGCGGGCCGCGAGATGCGGTTCCGTCGTGGAAGGAAGTGTGAATTCGCTCGACCGAAGAGTGAATAGCCGATGTTCGGCGAACACTCTTCCGTATGTCGAGCGAATCAGCCGCAAGGCCGCCGGGAATCGGCCGGGAATCAGGCGCTCTTCGGCTTCGGCTTCGGCTTCAGTTTGGGCTTGCCCGCCTTCCGCGGCGCCTCGGCCTTCGGCGCGCAGTCTTGCGCCCACTCGGCGAACCTCGCGCGCAGCTTGGGCAGCGCGAAGTCGACGAAGGCCCGCACCTTGGGCACCGACAGGCGCCCGTGCGGCGACACCAGGTGCACCGGCAGCGGCGGCGCCTCGTCCTGCGCGAGGATGATGCGCAGCCGCCCGTTGGCCACCTCCTCGGCCACGTGGTACGAGAACGAGCGCAGCACGCCGCGCCCCTCCACGGCCGAGGCCACCGCCCCGCGCAGGCTGTTCACGATGAAGCGCGGCGTGAACTGCACCGTGCGCGGCATGGTGGAGCCGGCCTGCGGCGGAAAGCTCCACGAGTCGATGCCGAAGTGCGTCATGGCCACCACCTGGTGCTGCGCAATGTCCGCGGGCTGCACGATGGGGTCGTTGCGCGCCAGGTAGCGCGGCGACGCCGTGATCACGCGGCGCACCTCGCCCACGGGCAGCGCCACCAGCGTGGAGTCGGCCAGGTGCGCAATGCGCAGCGCCACGTCGATGCCCTCGTCGATCAGGTTGGCCGGCCGGTCGAGCAGGTGCAGGCGCACCGACACGGTGGGGTGCGCGTTCATGAACTCGTCGAGGACGGGCCGCAGCAGCGCTTCGCCCACCGCCACCGCCGCGGTCACCGTGAGCCGGCCGCGCGGCGCCGAGCGCTCGCCGGCGGCCGCGATGTCGGCTTCTTCCAGGTCGGTGAGGATGCGGCGGCACGCCACCGCGTAGCGCTCGCCGGCATCACTCAGGCGGATGGAGCGGGTCGTGCGGTGCAGCAGTTCCGCGCCCACATGCGTCTCGAGAAACGCGATGGCGCGGCTCACCGCGGCGGGCGACTTGCCCAGCTTGCGCCCCGCGCCGGCCAGGCTGCCTTCGGCCAGTGCGGCAACGAAGACCTTCATGGCGTCGATGCGGTCCATGATTCTTCCTCTTTTCGAAATACTGAATGCCCAAGCATAGGGATTCACTCGCGCGCCGGCAATTCGTAGCATCGAATCTCCGATTTGCCGGAGAGTTCTGGAGCTTCCCGATGTCCGCGATCCCACGCATTGCCGCTGACGCAGCGGCCACCCTCTCGCACCGCGAGGCACCACAGGCACCACAGGCACCACAGGTGCCGCTCTGGCGCACCATCTTCGCGGGCTTCTGCGCCACCCTCGTCGGCCTGGGGCTGGCGCGCTTCGGCTACACGCCGCTGCTGCCGGCCATCATCGACGCGCACTGGTTCAGCGCCTCCGCCGCCACCTACCTGGGCGCGGCCAACCTTGTGGGCTACCTGGCGGGTGCGCTGCTGGGCGGGCCGATGTCGGCGCGCTGGCCGGTGCGCAGCGTGCTGCGCGCCATGATGCTGGTCACCGCCGCGTCGCTGCTGGCCTGCGCATGGCCGGTGGACTTCGCGTGGTTCTTCACCTGGCGCATCGTCTCCGGCATTGCCGGGGGCGCGCTGATGGTGCTGGCCGCGCCCGTCGTGCTCGCGCATGTGCCGGCGCACCAACGCGGCGTGGCCAGCGGGCTGATCTTCGCGGGCGTCGGGCTCGGCATTGCGGCCTCGGGCACGCTGGTGCCGCTGCTGCTGCGTCAAGGCCTCACGGCGACGTGGATCGGCCTTGCCGTGCTCGCGCTGCTGCTCACCGTCGTCTCATGGCAAGGCTGGCCCACCGCGGCGCCTGCGCAGGCTGCGGCTGCGGCGCATGCCACGCATGCCAAGGCGGCGCGGCCGGCGCGGTCAGCACTGGCCAGCGGCGCGCTGATCGCCCTCATGGCGTCTTACGCGCTCAACGCCGTGGGCCTCGTGCCGCACATGATCTTCCTGGTGGACTACGTGGCGCGCGGCCTTGGGCAGGGCCTGGCCGCCGGTGCGCAGTACTGGGTGCTGTTCGGCATCGGCGCCATCGTCGGCCCGGTGCTGTGCGGCCACCTGGCCGACCGCGCGGGCTTCGGCCCCGCGCTGCGCATCGCCTTCGCCGTGCAGGCCGTGGCGCTGGCGCTGCCCGCGCTCGGGCTGGTGGCGCACGGCGGGCTCATCGTGTCGAGCGTGATCGTCGGCGCCTTCACGCCGGGCATCGTGCCGCTGGTGCTGGGCCGCGTGCAGGAGCTGCTCGCGCACCACCCGTCGCTGCAGAAGGCCGCCTGGAGCCGCGCCACCACCGCCTTCGCGGTGCTGCAGGCCAGCGCGGCGTACGGCATGTCGTGGCTGCTGGGGTACTCGGGCGGGCACTACGCCTGGCTCTTCGCCCTGGGCGGCAGCGCGCTGGTGTTGGGCCTGCTTACAGACCTTGTTGCGGGCAAGCTGCACAGCAGCCGGTGAGCGCATGTGCCGCACTACACTGCGGCCATGCACGGAACGAAGTTGCCCGAACGTGGCCTGCAGCCTGTGGTCGAGCTCCGCAAGGAGGGCGCCACGTACGCCTATTCCGTTCGCGCGCCCCGCTCCAAGGGCGTGATACCCCCCAGCTCGTACAGCAACAGCGGCTTTGCCACGCTGGCCGATTGCCTTCGCGACGTGGCCCGGGCACTGGGCGGCGACTTTCACCGCATCTACGTGCGGCTGGAGGAACACTGCGTGGGCGAGCGCAACATCGCCGAACTGGTGGAGGCCGCCGAGAAGGTCTCCGCCGAGCTGAAGGCCGACTACCGCGCCGCCAGCGCCGCCGAGCAGGCCACCGCCTTCGTGCTCGAAACGGATCGTTTCAGCGGCAGCTGATTTGTGCCCCGGGGGAGGCCATGTCCTACCCCGGCTTTGCGTCTTGTGCGGCATCCATGGCCCGTGCGAAGCAGAAAAACGCGCCATGGCCACTTACGAGTCCGTCCTGCAGGAGACCGGTCGCTTCGAAGTGGTGGACGCCCGCGAGCGCCCCCACACCATCGTCGAGAGCACCGAGTGCCTGTACCGCGTGAGCATCTCCAAGCGCTACCCGCCCGTGAGGGGCGCGGTGAGCTACAGGTTGCTCGATGGCACACCCGTGCGCCGTTCGCGCCGCGGCTTCTTCGACACGCTCGACGGGCTGAAACGGTTCTTCCTGGTGCATGCGGTGCAGACGCCTGAGTCGGCGTGCTGAGCGGCTGCTGCAGCCCGCAGTGCCGACAGGGCTGAAGCGAGCCAAAGCCAGCCAGGGCGAGCCATAGCGAGCTAAGGCAACTGCGTGCCCGCCATGGCCGCGGCCGTGTCGTAGAACTCCATGAAGTCCGCGATCTTTCCGTTGCGCATGCGCAGCACATTCACCAGCGGCGTGTGCACCACCTTGCCCGTGCCGCGGTGCCTCCACGAGGTTTCGCCCATCGCCACCACGCGGTCGCCCTGGGTGATGAATTCGTTCATCTGGTAGCTGAGCATTTCCCAGCTGGTGCCGAGTTCGTCGAAGTAGCGTTTCACTTCTGGCTTGGAGCGGCACCCTTGCGTGAACTCGTGGCCGGCGGCTGCGGCGCCCAGTGTTTGCCATTGCACATCGTCTGCCATGAGGTTCATCCAGTTGTCGACGCTCGCGCCGCGCGTTTCGCCCCACTCGGTGAAGCCCTTGGTCAGGGTGGCCACGTTTGCCTCTTCTTCAGCAGTCATGCATGCCTCCAACGGTTTGCCAACGAAAAAGGCGGGCACGCAGGCCCGCCCAGAAACCGGTGACTGGCGCATGGTGCGCGCTTTCGATGGGCTCGGCAATGCGCCGTGGGTCAGAGGGCGGGTTCGGCCAGCGCATCCAGGTGCATGCCCGCATGGAACACCGGCAGCACGAACGCCGCAATCTCTTCCATCGTCTCGTCCAACGGCCGCCGGTTGCGCCGCAGGTGCAGCCCCACGTGCTGCACGCCCGCCGCGTACAGCGCAGCCAGCTCCCGCACCAGCGCATGCCGTCCCATGCGCCCGCCGAAGCGGTAGCGCTCCAGCGGCGCATTGGCATCGTCCGCCAGGTCGAGGTGAATGAAGCTCACGTACGGCTTGCTCTCGCCCGCCACCGCGCGCCATTGCGCCGAGCGCCGCGCGTGGTCTTCCGGCGTGCCGGGGTAGGCGAGGCAGCCGTCCATGTGCTGGCCGATCCACTGCGGCGTTTGCTGCGCGAGGCCGGCCGCCAGCAAGGGCAGGGGAGCGCTCGGGCGCGGCAGCAGTTCGATGCCTTCCGGAAGGCTCGCCGCACCCCAGTCGCGCACCATCGCCACCTGTTCCCTGAAGCGCTCGCCGCGCGAAGCAAAGTCGCGCTCGAAGATCGGGTACTCCACCGGCCTGTCTCCACTGGCCACGCCCAGCAGCAGGCGGCCGTTGCTCAGTTGGTCGACCGTGGCGGCCGACTTCAGCGTGAGCACCGGTTCGCGCAGCGGCAGCACCACGGCGGCCGTGCCCAGCAAGATGCGCTCCGTCACGCCCGCCAGGTAGCCCAGGTAGCTGAACACCTCGAACACCTGCGCCGCGTCGCCGAAGGCCGGGTCGTACAGCGGCACGTCGCGCGCCCACAGCGCCCTGAAACCCAGCCGGTCGGCCAGCTTCGCCAGGCGCGCGTGCTGCGCGATGTCTGGCACGCCGAAGGGGCGGCCCGCGTAGCGGCGGGCGGTGTCGCCCGCGGGGGACCAGTCGTTGTCCAGCGGCAGCTCCAGCCCGATGCTCGGGCCCTCGCCAGCCGAGGCAACCAGCGCCTGCAATGCACCGGCCATCACAGCGCCCCCTTCACTTCACGCAAGGTGCCCGCCATGCACACGAACTCCAGCGCGGCGGTGGTGTAGTACGAGCATGAGTGGCCCACGTCGAAGTTGTCGACGTGCACTACCGTGCCCTTGTCGGCCTCTTGCCATGAGAGCGCGTAGAGCCCGGCGCCCAGCGGCTCGGCCTGGTAGCGCACCTCCGCCGTCGCGCCCGTGAACGGGCCGGCCGTGACCTGGTAGCGCATCGTCTGGCCGTCGGCGGCGTAGATGTTCAGTGCCGTCATGGTGTCGCCGTAGTGCACTTCGAACGTGCGACCGACGAAGGGCAGGGCGGAAGCCGACTGTTCGGCAGCCATGTCGTTCTTCTTCATGGCGGTGCCGCTCAGTCCCAGGCCGGCGACAGGCCGGCCGGGTCGGTCAGGCGCTCGTTGCGCTCCAGCGCGGCCATCTGCGCCATGTCGGCATCCGTCAGCGTCAGCTGCTGCGCCTTCAGGTTGCCTTCGAGGTTCGCGCGCTTCGTGGACGACGGAATCACCGCGTAGCCCAGCTGCATCGCCCACGCCAGCACCACCTGCGCCGTGGTCGCGTCGTGCGCCTTGGCAATCGCCTCGATCACCGGGTCGGCAATGACCTTGCCGTAGGCCAGCGTCATGTACGAGGTAATGCGAATGCCCTGGCTCTTCGCGAACTCCGCCACCTTGCGGTTCTGCAGGTAGGGGTGCAGCTCGACCTGGTTGGTGGCGATGTTCTGCGCGCCCACCGCCGCAATCGCTTCCTTCATGAGCGCGATGTTGAAGTTGGACACGCCAATGTGTTTCGTGAGCCCCAGCGCCTTGGCCTCGGCCAGCGCGCCCATGAACTCCGCCACCGGCACCGCGTTGCCGGGCGAGGGCCAGTGGATCAGCGTCAGGTCGACTTGGGTTGTGCGCAGCTTGGCCAGGCTGTCTTTCAGGCTGGGCACCAGCTTGTCCTTGGCGTAGTTGTCGGTCCAGATCTTGGTGGTGATGAACAGGTCTTTGCGGGCCACGCCGCTTTCTGCGATGGCCTGGCCCACCTCGGCTTCATTGCCGTAGATCTGCGCCGTGTCGATAACGCGGTAGCCCACGTCGAGCCCGTTCTTCACCGAGTCGATGACCACCTGGCCCTTCAGGCGGAAGGTGCCGAGGCCGAAGGCGGGGATGGTTGCGTTGGTGTTGTTGATGGCGGTGTTCGTGTTCATTGGGTGTTGTCCTTGTGCGTTGAAAGATGGAGAAAAGAGAAGACGGAAATCAGTGGCCCACCGGCATCGGCCCCGAGGCGCGAACCGGAATGCCCGCACGGCGGTCGAGCACGCCGCTCCACTGCGTGAGGGCGAGCGACACCAGCACCACCAGCGCGCCAATCCACGGCGTGTGCATCAGGCCCAGGTGCGTCACGATCAGGCCGCCGGCCCAGGCTGCGCCCGCAATGCCCAGGTTGAAGGCCGCGATGTTCAGGCCCGAGGCCACGTCCACCGCCTGCGGCGTGAAGCGCTCTGCCTGCTTCACCACGTACACCTGCAGGCCCGGCACGTTGCCGAAAGCCACGGCGCCCCACATCAGCACCGCCACCAGCGCCAGCCACTTGTGCGGCGCCGCGAAGTTGAAGATCAACAAGACGGCCGCCAGCAGCGCGAAGATGATCTTCAGCGCCGGAATGGGGCCCATGCGGTCGGCCAGCTTGCCGCCCCAGATGTTGCCCACCGCCACCGAAATGCCGTACACCAGCATCACCCAGCCCACCGCGCCCGCGCTGAAGCCAGACACGTCCGTGAGGATCGGCGCCAGGAACGTGAACGGAATGAACGAGCCGCCGTAGCCAATGGCCGTCTTGGCATACACCAGCAGCAGGCGCGGCTCCGCCAGCACCTTGGCTTGCTGCGCCAGCGAGGCCGGCGGCGTGTGGCGGATGTTGCCCGGCACAAAGATCCAGCTGCCGATGAACGCGACCACGCCCAGCGCCGACACGGCCAGGAAAGTCTCGCGCCAGCCAAAGTGCTGCCCGATGAACGTGCCCAGCGGCACGCCAGTGACCAGCGCCACCGTGAGGCCCGTGAACATGATGGCAATGGCGCTCGCGGCCTTTTCCTTCGGCACCAGGCCGGTGGCAATCGTGGAGCCGATGGAGAAGAACACGCCGTGCGCCAGGCCCGTGAGCACGCGGGCGGCAATCAGCGATTCATAGCTCGGCGCCTTCCACGCCAGCAGGTTGCCGACCGTGAACAGCGCCATGAGCCCGAGCAGCAGCGCCTTGCGCGGCAGCTTGCCCGTGAGCGCGGTGAGCACCGGCGCGCCGATGGCCACGCCCAGGGCGTAGAGGCTGACCAGCAGGCCGGCGGAGGGAAGGCCGATGTGGAGGTCGGCGGCGACGGTGGGGATGAGGCCAACGATGACGAACTCCGTCGTTCCGATGGCGAAAGCGCTGAGGGTCAGCGCGAGTAAGGCGATTGGCATGAGAGCACTCCTTCTTGGATGTAGAGGAGTGTCTTGCGGTTACCTTTGCGGATTAAGGGGGTGGTAGGCAGAAGATACTTGCGCAGAATGCAAAAGCCAACTCACTGATATCCGGTGCATCGCTTAAGAAAAAAATCGCGATCACATTAGTGCTGATATCTAAAAAGTTCAGAACAATTCAGATTGATCTTGCGAATTCCTGTTTCGAGTCAGATCGATGCCGTGCAATTTTCCAATTTCCCTGCGAAAATCAGTCACGCCGCCATAGCTGGGATGACGAACAGATTGAACTTCTGTTCCAAATTTTGATGCATAGGTAAAAGCGTCTTGCCCAATTGAAATGATTCGGCGAATGCGGAGCCCCTTAATAAGTTCCGCATTTAAATCGTCAACTTCACGAAGTTCCTTGCTAGTAAACTTTCTGTTCGTGAATGGTTCGTTCGCTTCGTGAGGGTGCAGTGGGAAAACATTCCAAAGCAATGGTGGAACTTTAAGTTGAGTCAATACTGCCCAGATTTCTGCCGCTGTCCGCTCGGCTACCTCGGGGCCAATTGTCGTCCGAATTGAATGCGACCCTGGATAAACCTTTCGCATTATTGGCAGGCTGCGCTCATCCGTAAGCGCTAGTCCTGTGCGGCGTCCTCCTCTATATCCCAAGTCTCGACCCATCCAAATGGTATCGATGCTCAAATTTTCTGCGGCCGCAAGCAAAGTTCGCAGATTACTTCGGCGCACCTTAGGAGCGTCGTTACGATCATAAACTCCACAAGTGTCAGCATACGGGTTAAATACATTTGGTAAATGTATGGCTGAAAGAGCGCGAACAAATGAGGTTGGTGTCATGTTAAGTTTTCTGGCGGAATGAAGCGCATGGAATGCTCCGCAATATTTGCGACAACGGTACCTCCCTTATGCTCGAGAAGTAGCCTAAAAATCTTGAATCCATCGAGAATAGCGCATTCCCATTGCCACAGTGGTGCAGTTCCGACTTCGAAACCGGCTACTAAGCTACGAACTTGCTTTAGCAAGAAGTAATCGAGTCGCCCCCGCTTTACAGAAGCATAGTGTTTTGGCGACTGATGGGTCGAATGGTTGAAAATCCAAGTTGCGATTCCTTCTTCAATAATAAGCGCTCGGGCACCATCTTCATTTTCATCGATGCGTGCGTCAGATTTTCTTTTTAACTTAAGAAGAGCTCGAATTACGGGTGACCAGCCAAGATGGACGGCATATGCTAGATGAAAAACGTCATGAAATCTATAACCATCGGCCTTGTGGTTATTGTCGGTAAGAGGGTCTCCAATATTTAGGCCATTGATTTGCTGAAACACTAAAACTCTACTGCCAACTTTTCGTTGTCTAAAAACAACCTCCAAAACAGTAGGCAACTGCTCATGTGGCTCGCCATAAACAGAAAGAGGCGGGTATACCGGGTCTTGGCCCGGCCAACGGTCTGCAATTTTAAGCAGATTGGAGTGCGCAATTTCTTCGAGCTTTAATTCATGTCGGGCGCATACTAAGATCAATTCACCAAGTAGCCGCCCAAAAAGTAATTCTCGCTCGTTGGGGCCACTCTTAAGCAATGCATGAAGATCACGAGAGACGGCTGCACCAGCACCTTGTGCCAGTAATCGCAAAGGATGCTCGCCGTTCTTTGATAACTGAATATGGTGCTGAGAACTCAGTCCGTCAAGTGAACGAAATGTAATTGTTGAAGGTGGTTTTCGGGCCGGCTCGTCAAAATAGGATCGAAGAAACATCCATGCCGAGGACGCCAATTTTTCCATTTCTAGGCCCGCGACTTCCGCCATATTTACCAGATACCAAAGAGCGTCACCTAATTCTTCGGCAACGACATCTTTGTTCGCAAGAACCAACTTGTCGCGCTCTTGTTTTTTTAGTGCAGATAAAAGTCCTCCGACTTCACCAAAAAAACCAAATCCTAGCTCGCGATAATGATCTTTTAGATTTTTATCTTTAAATAAGTTGGTTTTCGACGCTTGAAAAAAGTATTTTTTAATGCTCAATGGCCCCGATTTTCCTTCGCGAGTGGTCGTCGGAGAATTTGACCTTAATTGGCGACTAGTTGGATTGGATTTTGCGGGCATTTTATAACTTGTCAGATTACTGTTTTCTTGCGCAATAATTTACTGGCTGTGAAATTGCTGGGATGCAGCCCGGTTTTGCTTGCTATTTTTATAAAGGCGCTCGAGAAACACAATGAATGGAAGCATAAAATAAATCGAGGACTCTTGCTAACCAAATAGCTTCGATCCTTGTTTTATTTTCAGAAATTAGATGAATTTGGAAGGGGTTTCACGATTGAGTCAGCGCACTCAATTCCTTCGATAAGGGAAATTATTCTTCCCTCTAATTCTTCTCTGGTGCGCGTATGGTAGGAAATGATTGACCTTGCACGGACCGGTACTACTCTGGTTTCATCAATTCTCAATACCCAGAGTTCTAGGCCTCCTTGAGCTTTGCGATTCAAAGCCATTTCGAACTCATCGAAACACCAAGGGCTACAGGCATATTCGGCAGACCACAAAGCGACAAAAATATTTGAGCTGAATAGCGCTTCATGGATTACTGTAGGGAGCTCGTGCCCCGCTCCGAAATCTGTTTCGTCCCTAAACACGCGCATGTTTCTACGCCTGAATAGTGTTTCTACATGATCCGCCTCCGCTTGGCGTTCTCTTGAGTAGCTAATGAAAATTCTTGGACTGATTAAAGTGGGCTTTGCGCTCAGGGATGAGTTGTTTGAAAGCAAATCGACATATTTCATTGCAGAAGATGCACATGACGCATGATGCAATTGAAGAAGATTTTTGCTGCCCAATCGATCCGTTAATTCATATCGACGACGTTCAAACGCAATTTGTGCCGCGCCGCCCAAAAAGGGAAATGGGAGCAAAGGCTTTCGTCTGCCTTCGGCTAATAACAGCAGCATATTGGCGGATCCGTTTGTACCGCCGCCAATAGCAACAGTTGCATGACTAGAATCGAGGCCACTTAATTGGCAGAGAAGCCATCCGTATTTTCGACCCGACTCGTTATCAGGCTGAGCAGGAGCGTATGGAATTCGAGTGACCGCAGTAAGCTGCAGCTCTTCTATCACTGCTGTAACGCGTGTCCTGACGCTCTCGCTATCCATGAAATGAAATTCGACGCGGATATTCTTGCCACGCCCTGCCGTAATTGCACCACGTAGAACGTGCATATCCGCGGAATCCTCAAACGGACTGCAAATTACAAGGTCGTGATCTGCCATCGATATGCTTTTCCCAATATCTTGGCATGATTTTTGAAACTGCTCGGTCGAATTATTTGGGCTAGTATCGGAAATGCTAGGCCCCCCAATGACAAAGACTTTCAAAGAAGCTCCTTTAGTTATACATGAGCAGCGCACACAAGAATCTGCCTAGCGGGGCGGAAGCTCTAGCTTATTGAAAAATAATATAACATCCGACTGAGAAAAAAGGTTCGGGGCATTTTTCAATTTCTAGCCCCCCAGGCATCACTTAGCCTCCAAAATCGGCGCGCGTCGTGATGCCTAACGCACTGAGCCAATCAAGGCAAGCGGATTTCTACTGACCAAGATGCAAGACTTAACATCGGACAAAGGGTTTACGCCCGACCAGCTTGGAGCACACAGCCTTCTTTGTGAGCTCCGGACGCGTATTGCCGTGCAGCCGCTTCCTTATCAATATGGAATCGAAGCTCGAGCTCTTGAAAGTCTTTGGGAGATTTTTGCTCTTGCTAGAGCTGCCATGAAAGCTAATCCGGGGTGCGCGAATTTTGCTTCAATTGCAACTAATATGCTTAATGTGGACCTTCGTCCAGTTACAGCAAAATGGCATAAAGCGCATAAATCCGGGCTGCTGGACTCTAAGGATGGAGCCAACGAATTTCGCGTTGATTTGGCGGAATTGCGATTGAAGCTAGTTGAATTTTCAGAACAGCTACATTCGATGGCGTATGGAGTGCCATACGCTGACAAAGTTGCTCCCGATATTATTGATAACAAAGAGCTTGACAGCTGCTTAAATTCAATTCCGTTTGGAATTAGAGATGCCGGCGACGTGGATTTGCGCGCTGTTCGTGAAATAAATACGAGCGAATCGGAAGAGATAAATGCCCGTAGAGAATTCCATGGCATCAAGACGGCTTCAGGAACGGATGCAATTGGTCTATCGTTGTCGGGAGGAGGAATTAGGTCGGCCACCTTTTGTTTGGGAGTTGTTCAAGTCTTAGCTCAGCGCAATTTGTTGAAGGATGTAGACTATCTTTCCACTGTGTCAGGAGGGGGCTATATTGGAAGCTTTATTACCTCCAGCATTGGGGCTGGTGCGAACGTTTCGGAAATTGGCGCTCCCTATGGTCCCGATCCGAGACCGGTTAGACATGTGCGGCAAAACGCAAAATATCTTAGCGCTGCTGATTTGAAGCAGCGCTGGGTAATGGCAATGGGGATGGTTGCTGGCCTGCTCCTGAATTGGACGGCTCCTCTCGCGCTTCTCGCTGTGCTCGCGATCTTAGGCAATTTTCTAGCACCGAAAATTCCTAGCTTACTGTGGCCCCTAGTGGCGAGTGGCCTGACAGTGATGACAACATCTATGGTTTTAATTTATGGAGTTTGTCTTCGGGCTGACTTTTACGCAATCTTGGTCGGCCGAGTCTTGGCGTTATTTGGCGCAATCAGCGGGTTGGCATTTTTAATATTTTTGGTAGAACAGGGGTATTATTTATTTTCCCAGGCACTTGCCGCTCACTGGCAAGTTTCAGGAGGGCTGATCATCGCTGTTGCCGGAATTCCGGCGTTGGTAATATTTTTGCCACTATTTGGTCGCCCATCAATAAAAAGAATTGCGCTGAAGTTAATACTGATTTTTGCCGGCGGTGTCGTTCCTTTCCTGGCGATCATCATCTACTACATGATGCGAGTTTTGGGGGGGCTGCCAGTAGATCCAGCTTCCGTCTTTCCTCTCGGCAATACGACAGGGCTTTGCAATCTCGTCGCAATTGCATTGGGTTTTGGTTGCTTTGCTTTTTTTGGGCTAAATGTTAATCTAACCGGGCTGCACAGAATATACCGAGAAAAATTGGCTCAAACTTTTTTAGGAGGGGTGCCGGATAAAAAGCTTTCCCATATTAATCCTCTGCATGCAGCTCCGTATCATATTATCAATGCCACGATTAACTTGCCGTCAAGCAAAAATCAGGCTTTGCGAGACAGGCGTGGAGATTTTTTTATATTTTCTAAGCACTGGTGCGGTGCTACTGCAGTTGGATATAGTCCGACCAAAGAATGGGAGGCAGTCGATAAGCGATTGCATTTGTCAACCGCGATGGCGATTTCTGGTGCTGCTGCTTCTGCGCATATGGGACGCAGCACGGTACCAACTCTTTCAGCCCTCCTAACGCTACTCAATATTAGGTTGGGTTATTGGATCCCCCGCCCTAAATCAAAACCGGATAAAGCGCCAGGATTTTCATGCTTGCTTCGTGAAATGACGGGCTTGAGGATGAGTGAGAAAAGTGACTGGTTTAATCTTTCTGATGGCGGTCACATTGAAAATATGGGCGTTTATGAGCTATTGCGTCGCCGATGCAAGTTTGTCATTTGCGTTGACGGGGAGTCCGACCCTGCTTCAACTTTTGAAGGTCAGTTGACGCTGATCAGGCATGCTCAGATCGATTTTGGTATTCGGCTAGAACCAAGATTTGACGACATTCGTCTGGATCCTAAATCGCAATTTAGTCGAACTCATTTTCACCTTTTTAGAATTCATTATCCCTGCGTCGGCGTCGATGAGGTTGAAGAAATTGGCCTTATGCTTTACTTAAAACTGTCTTTAACCGGTGATGAGACCGAGTTTTTAAAAAGATATCGAGCAATTCATCCGGCTTTTCCGCACCAATCCACGTTGGATCAGTTTTACGACGAAGAGCAATTCGAGGCCTACCGGCAGCTTGGCATACACGTTGCCGAGGGCGCTTTTTCTCCAGCGCTTCTGACAGAAGAAAAAGATCCTCAGAACATTCCTGATTGGATCGCTCAGCTAGCACGAAACATGCTGGAGCCTCGCAGATTTTAGGGCGCATTATTTGCGTCAACTCGAAGTAACTTTATTGTCTTCAAATGAATATCGCCAGCTGGCGGATTCAAAGTCAAATGGATCGGAAAAAACCGTGTTCGCCTTGAAATTTTCTTTGAAAAAGGAAATTAATGGCAATGCTGAAGCCAAATCAAACTTTCTGTGCGCACGTCCATTTTTGTATCCGACCTTAGAGAGAATGTCGTCGGGAATTTCAATGGCGGATTTTCCGAAGTAGTAGAAGTTATCCGAAACTAATACAGCATTTGACTGGGTGTCGTTTTTAATGTTGTGTTGATTGGGGTCGCCATTAGGATGGCTGTGATGCGAGTTTTCCTGATGCCATTGCCCATTTTCTGTATGATAGATGTTGTCTCCTACTAGCATTTTGCTACTACCGTTGCGAACTGGTTTTTTGTCTTGATATTTAGGACTTAACCAATATTCGTCAAATGTGATGGATTGGGAGATTTCCATGGCAAAAATGCAGCGCCCTGTTGCCTTTAATCGGCCTCCTCCCATGCCGATAACCCAGTCTCCTTTTTTTGCAACCCGTCTAATTACGGGTTTGCAAGTAGCTAACGTGCATGATCCGTGAAAAGGGTTTGGAGCGAACCCAAAGTCACGATCAACGACATACATGTACGCAGTTGGCATTTTAGCAATTTGATGTTTTTGATGTTGCTTGCTGGCGAGTTGTGCCGTCGGGCGTTTCAAATATATTTTTCCCACTGTCGACGGCATTTTTTATGCTTTCTGAATTCCATCCGACAATTGCTGAGGCATATTTTTCGAGGCTTGCGGGGACATCGTAGTTTTTTCCTCCTTGTTCGAAAACCCCGACAATTCTCTTTCCTTGAGCATTGGCCTGATCAATTTCCCAATTGACCCAAGGGCGCGTATGAGTTTTTTCTCCAATCAGCACCACTACAGTCGAGGACCAAGAAATTTTCATTCGCAAGAGGCGCTGAATTACTTTTTCTGCAACCAATCCCTTGTCGATTCGATCTTGATTTGCAGGCTTCGCACGAATAGAGCTGTTTCTGACGTCCCAGCCATTCGTTGACAGCAGCTTGGTGAATTTGTCGACTAAGCCATCATCTCGGTGGTGATGGCTGATAAATAAATGCCGACGATCTCCCGAGGAAGCCATGGCTATTCCTTATAGGTAATTTTTAAATTCCGAATTGCCTTATTTCTGCCGAAATTGGAATGTTCTCTGTTTCGTGTCAGAAATTCAGCCCCTGTCCAAGATTTGTTTATACATGTTTCCGCTTCTTTTCAAAAGCTCTTTTGGATCAACGGGGTGTTGAACTCGCTCACCGCTGTGTTTTGGCCATTGAATCCTTCTGTAGGTGGCTTGGCTGAGAGCGGGGCATTGGGCGTGCCGTGCCCCATATACTTCGTCGTCGCGCAACTAAGCGCGACCGGGTTTGGAAGCCCGTCGAAGTTCTGCGACGAAAGCCGCAGTCACCGCAACATGGTCTGCGGCTTTTCTGTTTGCGCCTCCAGTTTTTGGCGGCTCGAACGGGAAGGCGCGAGCCTTGCCGGTTCTCGTCAGAGCTTCCCGGTCTTCCAACCCGTTCGAGCTGCCGCCACCGTTTGGAAGCGGGTGCGGCGGTTGTTGCAAATCGAAGTTCTGAAAGGCCTCACATGGCTGAATCTGCATCCGCCCCCGCGCAACCCAGCGCCCGCCCCACATCCCCGTCCCCCGCTCTCGACGACCTCGCCCTTCAAACCTGCGACGACGCCGACACCCTCTACGAGGTCATGCGCGCCTACACCGCGCTGGAAAAGCTCGTGGACACCGCCGCCCTGAACGACAGCGAGGTGCTCGCCACCAACCGCACCGAGCTGAGCGCCTTGCTGCGCCTGCTCAACGAGGCGTTGATGGCGCGCATCGGCACCGTCAACTCAGCCGCCGCCGCCTTGCGCGAGGCCTTGCTGCTGCAGGCGCAAGCCGCGCCCACCCCCGCGTAACCAGTCAGCCAGCCAATTACCAGCTACCAGCAAGCAACCCTCAGGCAGCCGGCCCGCCCGGCTGCCCCGCGTTCTGCGTCTCCGCCAGCAGCCATTGCCTGAACGCCACCACGCGCGGGTCTTCGCTGCTCCCCTGCGGATACACCAAGTGGTATGCGTACGTCGGCGCCATGCTCACGCCAATGTCGAACAGCCTCACCAGCCGCCCCTGCGCCAGGTCGGCCGCAATCATGTCCAGGTCGGCCAGCCCCACGGCGCCGCCTTCCATCACGGCCTGCACCACGTAGCCCGAATCTGAAAACCCCACGCACCGGCTGTCGTCGAAGTCGCCGATGCCGGCCGCCGCCATCCACATGCGCCAGTTGGGCCAGGTCATGGTGTCGGTCTTCCAGTCGACGTAGCACAGCGTGTGGTTGAACAGGTCGCGCGGCTCGTTCAGCGGCGGCCCGGTTTCCAGCAGCTTGGGGCTGCACACGGGCACGATGCTCAGCTCGAAGAGCCGGTCGGCGTGCGCGCCTTCGTACTGCCCGGTGCCAAAGCGGATGGCCAAGTCGATGTCGTCGGCCTCGAAGCTGCGCAGCGCGTCGCTGATGTCGAAGGTCAGCTCCAGCCCCGGGTGGGCGGCCCTGAAGCGCGACAGCTTGGGCAGCAGCCAGTTGGTGGCAAAGCGCGGGCTCAGCGACACGCGCAGGTGCGCCGCGCTGCGGGTGAGCCGGCGGGCGCGGCCGGCGGCGCGGTGCAGGGTGTCCAGCGCGTCGGCGGTGGCCTCGAACAGCACGGCGCCGGCGGGCGTGAGCTGAATGCTGCGGCTGGTGCGGGTGAAGAGCACCACGCCCAGCTGGTCTTCAATGTCCTTGATCTGGTAGCTCACGGCCGCGGGCGTGAGCCCCACCTCGTCGGCCGCGCGGGTGAAGTTCAGGTGCCGCGCGGCGGCCTCGAAGGTTCGCAGGGCGCGCGTTCCCGGCAGCATGCGGTGGGGGGTGCTCTGCATGTGGATCTTCAAGCTCCGTTTGATGGTTCGTTGAGAACTACTCGTTTTTCAAGCCGCGCACGGCGGGGGACGATGCAGCCAGTCGAAGAAACGAAGCGACTGGTTGTTTTTGATTGAGCCGATTGGAGTGAATGAATGTCTGCCAGCTTGACCCCGTGCGATGCACGCCCCGGCCCCGGCCTCTGCAATGAAGGCGCCGCTGTCGCCTGCGCTATCGGTGCTGTCGGTGCCGCCACGGGAACCCACCCCGACCCCCTGCACTGGCCCGCGCGCATGTGGATGGCGCTGCTGATCTTCAGCGGCGTGATTCTGCTCGATGGGCTGGACATCTCAATGATCGTGGTGGCAATCCCGCAGATTCAGCAAGAGTTCGGCATGGGCGCTGCCGCGGCGCAGTGGCTGGTCAGCGCGTACATCCTGGCGTTTGGCGGCTTTCTGCTGCTGGGCGGGCGCTGTGCTGATTTGTTCGGCCGCAGGCGGGTGCTGGTGGTGGGGCTGGCGGTGTTTGCGCTGGTGTCGGTGGGCGGCGTGTTTGCCAGCGATGCGGTGCTGTTGATTGCCTCGCGCTTCGCGAAGGGCATGGCCGCGGGCTTCACGGGGCCGGCCGCGATGTCGCTGCTGACGACCACCTTCGCGGAGGGGCCGGCGCGCAACAAGGCGTTCGGCATCTTCAACCTGTTCGAGGCCTCGGGGTACTCGTCGGGCCTGCTGATCGGCGGGCTGCTGGCGGCGCTGAACTGGCGCTACATCTTCGTGCTGCCGATTCCGGTGGCGGTGCTGTTGCTGCTGGCCGCGCTGCGCTATGTGCCGGCCGATGCACCACGGCACGCATCGCAGGGCCCGCGGCCGAGGCTGGATGTGGGCGGCGCGCTCACGTTGCTGGCGGGCATGTTGCTGCTGGTGTTCACGGTGGTGTCGGCGCCGGAGGTGGGGTGGGTGTCATGGCGCACGCTGGGCGGGTTCGGGGTGGCGGTGGCGTTGCTGGCGCTGTTCGTGGTCATCGAGCGCACGGTGAAGGAGCCGCTGGTGCGCCTGGGCATCTTCCGCAACCGGGGGCTGGTGGCGGCGAACATCAGCGCGGCGCTGCTGTATGGCGGTGCGGCGGGGTTTCAGTTCTTGATGGCGCTGTACCTGCAGAACATCCAGGGCTGGAAGCCGTGGCAGATGGCGCTGGTGCTGTTGCCGGCGGGGCTGATGGTGGTGGTCGTGGGCCCGAAGATCGGCGCGCTCATCAGCCGCTTTGGCGTGACGCGGGTGCTGATGGTGGGGCTGTCGGCCTTTGTGCCGTGCTATCTGCTGATGCTGCGCATGGGGCCTGAGCCTGATTTGTGGGGCGTGCTGTTGCCCGCATCGCTGCTGTGGGGCGTGGGCTTTGCGCTGAGCATCTCGGCGCTGATGGTGGCGGGCACGACGGGCGTGGCCGACGATGAGCAAGGGCTGGCGGCGGGGCTGCTGAACAGTTCGCTGCAGGTGGGCGGGGCGTGTGGGCTGGCGGTGCTGACGGCGGCGATTGCGCCGGGGACTGCGTTGGCGATGCTGTACCCGGGTGTCGGGGTGATCTTGGGGTTTGCTGTGTTGACGCTGTTGGCTCAGGTGATTCGGGGGAAGGGGTGAGGGCTGTTGTTGCTGCTGCGGCGGCTGCTGCTGTTCAGGGCGGCGCTCACGCCGACGGGGTACCTTGCTCCGCGAATGTCCCCCGGCCTGCGGCCTCCTCCTTTATTTCGCTGCGCAATGCACCCCATCGGCGTGAGCGCGTTTGGCGCGGCCTCTTGATCGGCCAGCACGGCGGCCGCGCTCTTTCGGTCAGCGGCGGGGTTCGATCTGGATGGAGTCGAAGGTCTCTTGCAAACGGGCGGCTTGCTTGAGCGAGCCGGTCTTGATCTCCCGGCCGGCGCTGTCCAGGAACCGGGTGTTCGTCTGCACGATGAGCGTCACGGGCACATCACCACTCGCGTCATGCCACGTCGCCATGAACTCGTAAGGCCCCATGCGGGTGCCGCCGAGCCGTGGCATCGCTTGGTCAGAGATGCGTGTGCCTGAACCCGCATCGGTGACCTGGAGCGTGCCGAGCAGGAATTTCTCGAACGCCGGTTTGGCCTTGAGCATGGGCAGCACGTCTGCCTTGAAGCTGACGGTGCCGTCCGCCCAGGCGGGCAGGACGGCAAGGCAAAGTACGCTGAGCGCGAGGAGCATCGGGCCGTACGGTGGCTTCATGGAGGGCATCGTGGTCACGTTCGCATGAATCGATGGATCAGAAAGTCAAAAGACGTTCCGTTCTGGAATCGTTCGGTGGTGACTTCGAAATGCAACAGATCGTTCGGAAGCGTGGTGAGCATGAAGTTCGCCTGGCTGGTCGATTCGCATGCGATCCAACGCGCGATAGCCAGCGCATGCGGGGGGACAAAGAACGCTGCTTGTGCCGGCTCGTCGCCAAGCACCAGGAACGGAGACGAACCTCAAGCAATGCAGCCCAGATAGCTTGGCTCATCGCACGCTCTCTCGTAGTCGGTCTCTGCGGCTCCGGTGGAACTTCCCCGTGTGCCGCGCCACTGCCTTTCCGAATGAGCCGCGGCACAGGCAAAAGGCGCTCCGTCGGTATAGATCCATTTCATGTGAGGTCGCGGGCCTGGTTCAAGTTGTTTGGTCTGGGCAAATGGGGAAACACCTCGATGCCAAGGCGAACCCCAAGCCCTGCCGCCAGAGCCATCGTCGATGGCAAAAGATCGGCGCCGATGTTGATCGTCCCGGGAAGCTGCACGATCACATGCAGTTCACCCCCGGCCGAAATCAGCCGCGACACGAACTCATGCTTTGTGCCCAGCCACTCCAGGACTTGCTGCACTTCGTCGAAGAAGTTGCGCTTTTCCTCCGTCCAGGACGTATGGGTCCACATCGAGAAATCGTTGAAGTCCTTTTCGCCGGCATTCCAGGAATGGTCTGGGCGCATGTCGAGCGCCGCAGAAATCTCTTCTGCTGGCATGAGCGTGTTTCTGACGAGGAGACGAACGCCGTAGTAGCTGCAGTGGTCGTCTTCGGCTGCACTGCCGTGTTGCTTCTTCATGTCTCGCCTCCTGTGTGATCTTGTCAACGGCAAAGGTCGGCTGCCGCTGCCTGCAACTGGGCCACGAAGTCGGCGAGCGGAACGCGTATTTCCCCTGCCCCGTCTTTCACGGGAAACGACACGCAGACATTCTCCCGGCTCTGCTCGCGGTCCAGCAGCAACAGGAACTGCCCGCCGAAGCTCATCTCCGCCACGAGGTGTTCGTGCTCGGGGTCGCTCAGGATCGTGGCTTGCCAGTTGCCATTCTTCATGCGTGAGCCTTCATGTTGCATCGTCTCTTGACTTAGCGATCTTGACGCCAGAGGGGTCTGGTGCCGCCGTTCGACTTTCAATTTCCATCGGGAGCAAGACGAACGCCGTCGCGCGTCATGTAGCAATCCACAAACCCAGCTATTTCCCCGGGCGCGTAGATCGTCAGGAAAGACTCGTTCGGTGCAACGGTAAAAGTCGTGTTCGTCGTCGCGTCATCACAGATCGCATGAACCTCGACGCGCTGACCGGCCTGAACAATGAAGTACTCGGAAAGCGGCTCCAGCAAGATCTTGAACGGTTCGGCCCGCTCGTTCTGCAGCGGCAACCTCAAGTGAAGATTCGGCACGTTGGCTCCTGTTCGAATGGCATGTGTTCCCGGGCCGAACATAGCCGAACTGGTCAGTCGCCGTCGCATGTAAGGCCTGCGCCGGCAGCGCTGGCGTTGCTGGCGCAGGTGATTCGGGGAAGCGGTGGGCGTAGCTCAAGGCGCGGGCCGTGCCCCGCGCGCACCCCGAACAACAGCCCTCAGTTCCGCGCCGGAAAAATGCTCTTCTTCACCAGCGCATGCACCCCCCAGTTGCCATCGACAACCTGCGTGATCCCGAAGTCCACAGCAATCGACATCAGCGAAATCGCCTCGTCCTCCCCCAGCCCTTGCGTGGTCATGAGGAAGTGCCGCATCTTGTGATACGCGTCCCTCAGCGCCAGGTCGACCGACGATTTCTTGAATATCTGGTTCTGCGCATCCGGCCCCAGCTCGGCCAGGTAGTTGGCATAGCTGAAACCGTGCAGCAGCCATTCGTCCTGCGTCTCCAGCAGCGGATAACGCAGCTCGGCCAGCGGCGTGCCCGGCAGGCTCGCCTTCTTGTGCAGGATGAGCTGGAACGTGCCCGTCAACGAACATTCGATGGCCGTGCCGCACAGCTCCGAATCGCCCTGCGACGCATGCGGGTCGCCCACCGTGAACATCGCGCCCGGCGCCGCCACGGGGAAGTACATGGTCGCGCCCTTGCCGATGCGCCAGTTGTCGATGTTGCCGCCCGTGTAGCTCGGCGGAATGGAGCTGACCATGTCCGCCTCCGCCGGCGCCACGCCGATGGTGCCGAAGTGCGGGCGCACCGGCACGCGGATGTTCTTCAGCACGTTCTCGTTCTTGCTGATGGTGCGGTGGTCCACCGGCACGCCCGGGTAGTCGATGGTCGGGTGCACCACGCCGAAGGGGTCGGTCTGCGGCGTCCAGCGAAAGTTGTAGACCGCGCGCGCCCAGTTGCGCTCGCCGGTCACGTCGACCTCGTAGATGGTGACGACCTCACGCTTCCTGGGCTCGGTGAGGGTGTCGCCGTAGTGAAAGCCCCAGTTGGCCGCGGCGTTGCTGCCGAAGGCGCGGCCCTTGTACTTGGGGTTGCCCGAAGGGCGGGGCACCACGTCGATGATGCGCACTTCCAGAATGTCGCCCGGCTCCGCGTCTTTCACGCGCACGGGGCCGGTGCAGATGTGCACGCCCTGGCCGCCGCCCGCGCCGTTCTTGGCGTCCATGGGGCCGGCGCCGCGCCGGTTGACGCCCTTGCGCTGCTTGTCCCAGAAGAACACGCTCTCCGCGCCCGCGTCGCCCTGCACCATGCGCTCGGCGTCGTCGTTGGCGTGGTGGGTGAGGGTCTCGATGGTCACGTAGTCGCCCGACTCCACCTCCACCACCGGCTTGGCGATCTTGCTGAAGTAGCCCCACAGCACGGTGTTGGCCGCGGCGGGAATGTAGTAGTGGCTGGCCATGTTGCTGCCGGGTTGCGCGCTCGATGCGCCCTGGGCAAAGGCCTTGCCTGGCGCCATGGCACCGGTCAGCGCGCCGGCCGAAACGGCGCCGCCGCCGACCACCATGGCGTCGCGCAGGAAGGAGCGGCGCGCCACCTGAAACTCTTCCTTGATGAGCTTTTCTTCGGCGGGCGAGGCGCCGTGGCTGCAGGTCGGGCTGCAGATGTGGTCGTACTTGGGGGTGGTCATTCGGGGCGCTCCTTGAAAGCCGGTTGATGTGCGGCCCCAGTCTCGAAGCGGTGCGGCGTTTGGGCCTTGTCGGCAGGCGCACAAAAACTTGTAGCGCGGCCGCAGTGGGTCGATTGGCGGGCGAATGCCTTGCATGCCGGCGCCCGGCGCGGTCATAGTCCAGCCCTGATGCTGGACGACCTTCGACGCTTTTCTACCGACGCCTTTCCCGAGGCATTGCGCCAGTCCGCGCTGGACGAAGTGCTGGCCCGCGCGCTGGTGCGCAGCGAGGCGGCTGCTTCTGCTGCTTCTGCCGTGGGGCAGGGGCTGCCGCCGCTCGCGGGGCATGTGTCGTCGCGCAGCTCCACGCTCGACTCGGTGTTCGTGCGGCTCGCGTCGTCGCCGCTGGTGCTGGTGCCCGATGGCGGCAACGCGCGGCATTCGGGGCGCGCGGTGGTGCTGTTCGTGCTGCTCAAGGGCAGCGGCGTGCTGGAAGAGCAGGGCGCATCGGTCGCGCTGGCCGCCAACGCGGCCGTGCTGCTCGACCCCGCGCAACCTTGGCGGCTCGACCTGCGCACCGACTGCCGCGCGCTGCTGGTCAAGTTCGAATCGGCGAGTTTCCTGTTGCGGCTGGTGCGCACCTGCAGCGCGGAGGCCAAGCGCATCACGCCCGCGCACGGCGTCGGCGCCATGTGCCTGACCATGGCCGAATCGCTGGCCGAGCAGATCGATCACCTGGGGCGCGACGACCTGCTGTCGGTCGAGGCCACGCTGACGGACCTGCTGGTCACCTGCCTGTCGCGCGAGGCGGAAGATGTGGGCGGGGTGGACGGGGCGGGCGATCTTGCCGAACCTTCGGACCATCCGACCTCGGTGCAACTGAGCCACCTGCGCCGCATCTGCCGCACCATCGAGGCGCGGCTGGGCGATGCGGAGCTGTCCATCGAGAGCGTCGCGCGGGTCGAGGGGCTGTCGACGCGCTACCTGCAGAAGCTCTTCAAGGTTGGCGCGACCAGCTTCAGCGAGTACCTGCGCGAGCGCCGGCTGGAGCGCTGCAAGCTCGACCTGGCCAACCGCGCGCTGAACCACTTCACGATTTCGGCGCTGTGCTTTCGGTGGGGCTTTGGCGATGCGGCCAATTTCAGCCGGGCGTTCACGGCGCGCTATGGCGTGTCGCCGAAGGCGTATCGCGCGCAGCCGGTGTCGCAGGCCGATGCGCTGCATGACCAGCGCGGGCGGCCGTTGAAGGGCAGCGAGGTTAAGCCGGCCGCGGACGCCGCGCCGGCACGCACGCCGCACAGCCCCTTCCAGGCGCTGCTGCGCGACCACGCCCGCTATGCCGTGGCGCTGGCGTTGACGCCGAAGCGCTCGGCTTCGACTTCCACTTCGGCTTCAACCGAGGACGGCGCCACGCCCAACCACTATTACCTGCCCGTGTCCGACAAGACCGTGCACTGGGGCTATCTGAGCCGTTCGCTGAAGCCGGTGATTTCGGTGCGCTCGGGCGACGTGGTGACCATCGAGACGCTCACGCAGCACGCCAGCGACGACCGCGAACGGATGATCGACGGCGACCCCGGCGCGGAGAGCGTCTTTCACTGGACGGCCGACAAGAAGGCCGTCGACCGGCGCGGCGCCGGGCCGATGGACGCATCGATCTTCGGGCGCGGCGCGGGCGAGGGCTTTGGCGTGCACATCTGCACCGGCCCGGTGTACGTGCACGACGCGGAGCCGGGCGACGTGCTCGAAATCCGCATCCTCGACGTGCAGCCCCGGCCGAGTTGCAGCGCGGCGTTTCACGGGCGCATCTTCGGCAGCAACGCGGCGGCGTGGTGGGGCTTTCACTACCGCGACCAGATCACCGAGCCGAAGCAGCGCGAGGTGGTCACCATCTACGAGATCGACAACGAAGCACCCGAAGCACCGGTGGCGCGTGCCGTCTACAACTTCCGCTGGACGCCGCAGACCGACCCCTTCGGCGTGAAGCACGACACCATCGACTACCCGGGCGTGCCGGTCGACCCCGAGACCATCGTCAAGCGCTTCGGCGTGCTCGAAAAGGCCCGCGTGCCGCTGCGCCCGCACTTCGGCATGCTGGCCGTGGCGCCGCGCGAGGCGGGGCTGGTCGACTCCATTCCGCCGGGCTACTTCGGCGGCAACCTGGACAACTGGCGCGCGGGCAAGGGCAGCAAGCTCTTCCTGCCGGTGTCGGTGCTCGGCGCGCTGTTCTCAGCGGGCGACCCGCATGCGTCGCAGGGCGACTCGGAGCTGTGCGGCACGGCCATCGAGTGTTCGCTGACGGGGGTGTTCCAGCTGGTGCTGCACAAGCGCTCGCAGATCGAGGGCGGGTTCCTGGCGGAGCTGAACTACCCGTTCCTGGAAACCGAGACCGAATGGGTGGTGCAGGGCTTCAGCTTCGCGAACCACCTGGCCGAGCTGGGGGCGGACGCGCAGGCGCAGATCTACAAGAAGTCGTCGCTGGAAGGGGCGATGCGGGACGCGTTCAACAAGACGCGCCGTTACCTGATGCAGGCGCACTCGTTGGATGAGGACGAGGCGGTGTCGCTGATTTCGGTGGCGGTGGACTTTGCCGTGACGCAGGTGGTGGATGGGAATTGGGGGGTGCACGCGGTGATCAAGAAGGCGCTGTTTCCTGCCGACCTGGCGGGGTGAGCGCTTTTCAGGGCGACCCGTGCACGCGCCCTGAAAAATCTTTTGCACCCCCTGCATCCAAACGCAGCCCTGGTGTGTAGACCCTTCAGCAGCGAGGAGCTGCCGACCTTCTACAACCCCAGGAGTTATTTCATGCACACCTCCCGTTCCACCCGCTCTATCGCCGTGCTCGGCGCCGTTTCCGCCGCCGCCTTCCTGACGGCCTGTGGCTCGATGTCCTCGGGCTCGATGGCGCCCGCCTTCAACCAGTCCAGCCTGCCGCCCACCATCCAGGTGCCGGCCGGCAACAAGGTCGCCATGGAAACCGTGGGCAAGGGCGACATCACCTACGAATGCCGCGACAAGGCCAACACCCCAGGCCAGACCGAGTGGGTGTTCGTCGGCCCCGACGCCAAGCTGTGGGACCGCAGCGGCAAGCAGGTCGGCAAGTACTACGGCCCGCCGGCCACCTGGGAGTCGATGGACGGCTCCAAGCTGACCGCCACGCAACTGGCCGTCGCACCCTCGGGTCCCACCAGCCTGCCGTTCCAGCTAGTCAAGGCCAACCCGGCCATGGGCTCGGGCGCGATGACGGGCGTGACCTACATCCAGCGCGTGGCCCTGCAAGGCGGCGTGGCACCGGCGGCCATGCCGTGCACCACGGCCACCAAGGGCCAGAAGCAGGTGGTGCAGTACCAGGCCGACTACATCTTCTGGAAGGCGTCCTGATCGACGTGCGATCCGGCGGGTGATTGGACGGCGAAGGCCGCCGGCTCCACTACCATCGGGCCGTGCAGAACCCGCCGCCCACCACGCCCACCACGTCCTTCGACTACGACGCCGCCCTCATGGCCTGCGCCCGCGGCGACCGCCATGCCCTGCAGCAGCTGTACCAGCGCGAAGGCCGCTACCTGATGGGCGTGGCGCTGCGCATCGTGCGCCAGCGCCAGCAGGCCGAAGACGTGCTGCACGACGCTTTCATCAGCATCTGGCAGCGCGCGGAAACCTTCAACCCGGCGCGCGGTGAAGGCCGCGGCTGGATCTACAGCGTGGTGCGCAACGCCGCGCTGAACATGGTGCGCAGCGGCGCGCGCCAGGTGCATGTGAGCGAAGACGCGGCCGAGGCCATCGACGACCAGGCGTCGCTCGCGGCGTATGCCTCGGCGGGCGACCCGTTCGAGCTGCGCGCCGACCTGGGCAAGCTCGAAGGCTGCCTGGGCGGGCTGGAGCCGGCGCGGCGCGACTGCATCCTGTATGCCTACGTGGAAGGCTGCTCGCACGGCGAGATCGCCGAGCGGCTGAACACGCCGCTGGGCACGGTGAAGTCGTGGATACAGCGCGGCATGCGCGCGCTGCGGGAGTGCATGGCATGAGCGCGACGGGCCACGAAAGCAATCGTTTCGAAGACATCGACGCGCTGGCGGGCGAGTACGTGCTGGGCACGCTCTCGGCCAGCGCACGCGCATCGGTGGAAGAGCGCATGCGCACGGAGCCCGCCCTGCACGACGCCGTGCAGGGCTGGGAAGCTCGGCTGCTGCCGCTGACGGCGCTGGCCGCGCCGGCGGAGCCCTCGCCCGCGCTGTGGACGCGCATCGAACGAACCTTGGGGCCGGTGACGGGCGCCACATCGGCGAAGGTCCAGCCGAGCGCGTCTCGTGCGTCGGGCCTGTCGGGCTGGTGGAACAACCTGCAGCTCTGGCGCGGCCTGGCCGCCGGCGGTTTCGCCGCCGCCGCGCTGATGGTGGCGGTGATGGTGACGCGCCCGCTGCCCACGCCGCAGTACATGGTGGTGCTGGTGGCGCCGCAGGACAAGGCGCCGGGCTGGGTGATCCAGACCAGTTCGTCTCGTCAGTTGAGCCTGGTGCCGCTGGGCACCTTCGAGGTGCCGCCGCAGAAAACGCTGCAGTTCTGGACCAAGGCCGACCAGTGGCGCGGCCCGGTGTCGCTGGGCCTGGTGAAGCAGGGCCAGACGCTGCGCATTCCGATCGACAAGCTGCCGCCGCTGGAAGCCAACCAGCTGTTCGAGCTGACGCTGGAGCCCGAGAACGGCTCGCCGATCGACCGGCCGACCGGGCCGATCCAGTTCATCGGGCGCGCGGTCAAGGTGCTGTAGCGGAAGCCTTCTGGCGTTCTGAGTCGCTCCTTCCCCTCCCGGGGGAAGGCCGGGATGGGGGCAGGCAGAGCGTCCACCGGATACGCCGCGTGCCCCCCACCCCCGCTCTCCCCCGGCAGGGGAGGGAGAGAGCCAAAAACCTCGGGCACATGGCTGACATCGCGGATGTTCGGGCACTGCAGATAATCCGCGCATGATTGCCCTCGATTGCTACTACAGCCTCTCCTCGCCCTGGGCCTACCTCGGCGGCCCGCAACTGCAGGACATCGTGCGCCGCCACCACGTGCGGCTCACGCTCAAGCCCTACGACTTCCAGGCGGTGGTGCCGCAGACCGGCGGCATTCCGCTGAAGACCCGGCCCGAGCCGCGCCGCACGTACCACGCGCTGGAACTGGCACGCTGGAGCGAGTACCTCGGCATGCCGATGAACCTGGCGCCCGCGCACTACCCCAAGGGTGCGCCGGGCGATCCGAACTGGAACAAGTACCCCGGCTGGATGGTGATTGCCGCGCAGCTGAAGGGGCTCGACGCGCAGCCGCTCTCGCATGCGCTGCTGCGCGCGCTGTGGGCGGAAGAGCGCGACACCTCGCAGGCCGACGTGCGCATTGCCGTGGCCATCGAGAACGGCTACGACGGCGCCTCGCTGCAGGCGCTGGAGCAGTCGGCCGAGACGCTGGCGGCCTACCGGGTCTACAGCGCCGAGGCGGTGGAAGCGGGCGTGTTCGGCGCGCCCACCTTCATCCTGAACGGCGAGCGCTTCTGGGGGCAGGACCGGCTGGCGTTCCTGGACCGGGCGCTGGACAAGCTGCGCTCAGCCTAGTAGTCGTCGCCCTGGAGCACCGACTGCGCGGCGGTTCGCACGCGCTCGTCGGTGTCGTGAAGCGCCGCGTGCTCCACCGCCGCATGCCACGGCTGGCCGGCGGCCTTCCAGTAGCCGATGCTGCGGGCGGCTTGCCAGCGCACGTCGGCGTTGTCGTCTTTCGCTAGGCGCTCGGCCAGCACGGGCAGCAGGCGCTGGCCGATGGCATCGCCCAGCCCGCGCTCCCAGCAGAGGCTGGCCGCATGCCGGCGCACGAAGGCGTGGGGCGAGGCCAGGCCGCGCAGGGCTTCGTCGACCTCACCCGCGCGCAGTTCGCAGTAGCCGCTGCCGGGGCGCAGGATGTCGAGCACCAGTTTGACCGTGGCCGGCGGGCCTTCAAGCAGCGCCTCGAGCGTCCGGTAGTCCAGCGGCAGCGGCGTGGGGTCGCGGAACGACGAGTAGGGCGCGCACAGGCCTTCGATGGCCATCCTGGCCGCATCGGTTTCACCGCCGCCGGCCTGTTCCAGTTGCGCCAGCAGCCAGTCGCTTTGCCCCAGGTAGGCCAGCGCCCGCGCGGCCCAGGCACGGCCGGGCTCGTCGCGCGACGTGGCCATTTGGGTCTTCAGCGCGTCCAGCACCTCGGGGGTGGCCACGCCGATGCGCCCGAGCAGCATCGCGCCGTCCCAGCCGTGCTTGCTCCTGCTCCTGCCGTGGTCCATGCGCGCGAGCAGCGCCGGCACCGCGGGCGCGCCGATGGCGCAGAGCTGTTCGGTGGCTTCCTCGGAGCCGATGGCGCCGTCGTTGCGGTGCAGGCGGCCTACCAGAAAGTCGATGCGTTCGGCCTCGGGCAAGGCGGCCACGCGCTGGCGTTCGCGGTCTTTCTTTTTCTCGTCCGGAAAGAGGCGGAAGAAGGCCTTGTCGCCGATGCAGCGCCGGGCCAGGTCGGTCGCATATTCCTCGTCGTGCACGAAGACGACGAAATCGGGCGTGAGCTGGGATGCGTGGGGCGAGTCGCCGAGCGCCTCGCGCACCTTCTGCGAGGCGCTCACCAGCATGTCGAAGCAGTCTTTCTCGGCCTGCAGCCAGCCGGCGCGCGAGGCCTGGCGGGCGGCCTTGTCGGCCGCGCCGGCGGCTTGGTTGAGCGCGTCGCTCTCGAAGTCGACGAGTTCGTGGTCCCAGTCGGCGGGGTTCCAGTCGGCGTCCCAGAAGTCGCCAGAGGCTTCTTCTTCGTCTTCGCGCGCGGCCACGGTGTTGGCGCCCAGCGAGGGCAGGCTGATGGTGCCGTCGCGCTCGCGGTACACGCCGTGGAAGGCGGCCACGTAGAACTGGTCGTCGGGGTTGTCGGCCAGCAACTCGCGCAGCGCACGCAGCGCGTCCTCGACGATCAGCGGTTCCAGCGCTTTCCAGTGACTCATGCAGGCCTCTCCCTTGGGGTTTCGTTTGGGCCTGCGATCGTAAAGGGCGGTGCCGGTGGCGATAATCCCGGGGATGCGAATCCGCTTTACCAAGATGCAGGGAGCCGGCAACGATTTCGTCGTGCTGGACGAAACACGCGGCACGCTGGGCCTCAGCGCCGCGCAGTACCGCTTTCTGGCCGACCGCCATTTCGGCGTCGGCGCCGATCAGATCCTCACGGTGCGGCCTTCGCCGGCCGAGGGCATCGACTTTCAATACGTCATTCACAACGCCGACGGCGGCGAGGTGGAGCAGTGCGGCAACGGCGCGCGCTGCTTCATGCGCTTCGTCAGCGAACACAAGCTGACCGAGAAGACCGAGGTGCGCGTGCAGACGCTGGCCGGCGTGATTGCGCCGCGCATGGGCGCCGACGGCCGCGTCACCGTGGACATGGGCGCCCCCGTCTTCGAACCCGAACGCGTGCCCTTCGACCCTGCCGGGCTCGACGCGCAGCCCGACGGTTCGTGGGAAAAGTGGCACCTTGCGCTGGGTACGCGTGCGGGCAGCGCTATCGTTTCCGTAGCGGTTCTGTCCATGGGCAACCCGCACGCGGTGCAGGTGGTCGACAACGTCGACACCGCCCCGGTGGCCGAGCAGGGCCCGCAGATCGAGCATCACCCGCGTTTTCCGCAGCGGGTGAACGCGGGCTTCATGCAGGTGGTGGACCGCTCACACATCAAGCTGCGGGTGTTCGAGCGCGGCGCCGGCGAAACGCTGGCCTGCGGCACGGGCGCGTGCGCGGCGGTGGTGGCGGGCATCCGGCTCGGGCTGCTGGAGCGGCGGGTCGATGTGCAGACGCACGGCGGCGCGCTCACGATCGAGTGGCAGGGAGAAGGCCAGCCGGTGCTGATGACGGGGCCGGCCACGACGGTGTTCGAGGGCGACATCGAGGTACCCGAGCTGCCATGACCACTTTCACGAACAACAACGACGCCAACGCCATGAACCCGATCACCGAAGACGACATCGCCAACTACCTGGCGAACACGCCCGACTTCTTCGAGCGCCATGCCCAGTTGCTGGCGCAGGTGCAGCTCACCAGCCCGCACGGCAACCGCGCCGTGAGCCTGCAGGAGCGCCAGGCCGAGATGCTGCGCGAGAAGATCAAGGCGCTGGAGCATCGCCTGATGGACATGGTGCGCCACGGCACCGAGAACGTGGTCATTGCCGACCGCCTGCAGCGCTGGACCAGCGGCCTCTTGACCACGCGCGACCCGCGCAGCCTGCCGTACCGCATTGCGGTCGACCTGCAGTCGCTGTTCCTGGTGCCGCAGACGGCCATCAAGGTGTGGGACTGCAGCAGCGAATACCTGAACGAGGCCTATGCCCAGTGGGTGAGCGACGACGTGAAGGCGCTGGCCACCTCGCTGACCTCGCCGTACTGCGGGCTCAACGCGGGCTTCGAGGCGGCCAACTGGCTGCCCGAGCCGCAGGCGGCGATGTCGATCGCGTTGATTCCGCTGCGCGCCGACGCCGAGTCGCCGGCCTTCGGCATGCTGGTGCTGGCGTCGCCCGACGCGCAGCGCTTCAACGCCGAGATGGGCACCGACTTTCTCGAGCGCATTGCCGAGCTGGCCTCGGGCGGACTTTCGCGGCTGCGTCCTTGAAACGCCCGCGCTGGTTGCGGCGGCCCTGGCAGGTCGTGCTGGCCGGCGGGTTGCTGGCCGGTGTGCTGGCCTACGTGGCCATCGGTGCCTTCATCTGGTGGCATGCCCAGGGGCTGCTCGCGCACCCGCCGCAGCGCCAGGCCGACGCGGCATTGGTGCTCGGCAGCCGCGCCTACCTCGACGGCAAGCCGCACCCCTGCCTGGCGGGGCGGGTCGATACCGCGGTGGCACTGGCAAAGACCGGGCTGGTGCGGCAACTCGCCTTTTCGGGCGGTGTCGATTCCGAAGACGGCCGCACCGAGGCCACGGCCATGAAGGAGCGCGCCGTGACGGCGGGCTTTGCCGGGCCGATGCTGCTGGAGCCGGCCTCGACCTCGACGCGGCTCAACCTGTCGCTGTCGCGCCCGATGCTGCTGGCGGCCGGCGTGCGCAGCGTGGTGATCGTGTCGGAGCCGTTTCACCTGTGGCGCATCGAGCGGCTGGTGAAGATGAGCGGCTTCGACCGGAGCTTCGACGTGCAGTACGCGGCGGCGCCCACGTCGTGCTGGAATGCGCTGGGGCCTTTGTCGAAGGGTGCATTGCGCGAGCCGGCAGCCATCGTGAACAATGCCTTCCGTGGCCTCCTCTTCTGAATCGCCGTTGCCGTTGCCGGCGGCCCAGCCCTTCCCGGCAGCACCCGACGCCTCCGGCTGGATCGAAAAATACCTCGAGCACGTGCGCGTGGAGCGCCGGCTCGCGGCCCGCACGCTCGAGCTCTACGCCTTCCACCTGAAATCGCTGACCGACAACGTGGCCGAGGCAAAGCTGTCGCTCGACCGCGTGCAGACCGCCCACGTGCGCCGCTGGATGGCGCAGCTGCATGCCTCGGGCCGCGAGCCGCGCGGCATTGCGCTGGTGCTGTCGTGCTGGCGCAGCTTCTACCGCTGGCTGGGCCATGAGGGCCTGATCGGCTTCAACCCGGTGCAGGACGTGCACGCCCCCAAGGCCGGCCGGCCGTTGCCCAAGGCGCTGGGCGTGGACGACGCGGTGCGCCTGGCCGAGCTGTACGACCCCGAGGCCGACCCCTGGACCGAGGCGCGCGACGGCGCCATCGTCGAGGTGCTGTACGGCTGCGGCCTGCGCGTGAGCGAGCTCACGGGGCTCGACGCGCAGCCCAGCGGCACGGCGCGCGGCTGGATCGACCTGGAGGCGCTCGACGCCAACGTGCTCGGCAAGGGCGGCAAGCGCCGCATCGTGCCGCTGGGCAGCAAGGCCGCCGAGGCGGTGCGCGACTGGCTGGCGGTGCGCGGCGACTGCGCTTCGATCACCGTGGCGCAGATGCGCGACCCGCAGGCCGCGGCCGCGCTCTTCATCGGCAGCAAGGGCACGCGCATGTCGTCTCAGGCGGTGTGGAAGCTGCTGCGCGAGCGCAGCCTGAAGGCCGGGCTGGCCGCGCCGGTGCACCCGCACATGCTGCGCCACTCATTCGCCAGCCACGTGCTGCAATCGAGCAGCGACCTGCGCGCGGTGCAGGAGCTGCTGGGCCACGCGAGCATCACGACCACGCAGGTCTATACGCGGCTGGATTTCCAGCACCTGGCCAAGGCCTACGACGCGGCTCACCCGCGCGCCAAGGCCAAGCCCGAGAACGACAAGTAAGCCAATCCCAATGAAAACCCTTCGCCTCAAACCCGGCAAAGAGCGCTCGATGCAGCGCCGCCACCCCTGGGTCTTCGAATCCGCCATTGCACGCGGCGGCGCCGACTCGGGCGAGACGGTGCGCGTGGAATCCCACGACGGCGCCTTCCTCGCCTGGGCCGCGTTCAGCCCGGTCTCCAAGATCCGCGCGCGGGCCTGGAGCTTCGTGGAAACGCAGCGCATCGACGCGGCCTTTCTGGCCTCGGTGTGCGCGCGCGCCGTGAACGCGCGCGGGCTGTTCGACCTGCAGAGCGACGGCGTGCGGCTGATCCACGGCGAGGCCGACGGCCTGCCGGGGCTGATCGTCGACCGCTACGGCAGCGGTCCTGAAGGCGTGCTGGTGGCGCAGTTTCTTTCCGCCGGCGTGGAGCGCTGGAAAGACGCGCTGGCCGACGCGCTGCTCGCGGCCACCGGTCTCACCAGGCTCTACGAGCGTTCCGACGCCAGCGGGCGCGAGCGCGAGGGCCTGAAGCCCGTGACGGGCTGGCTGCGCGGCGAAGGGCCGACGGAAATCGCCATTCGCGAGCACGGCTGGACGCTGTCGCTGGACATCGCCACCGGCCACAAGACCGGCTTCTACCTCGACCAGCGCGACAGCCGCCAGCGCTTTGCCGAGCTGGCGCAGCACCGGCGCTTCAGGCGCGTGCTGAACTGCTTCTGCTACACGGGCGGCTTCACCGTGGCGGCGCTGGCCGGGCTGAAGGCGGCCGGCGCGCTCGACGGCGCGGAGCTGGTGTCGGTCGATTCGTCGCTGCCCGCGCTGGAGCGCGCGCGCGCGAACCTGGCGCTCAACGGTTTCGAGGGGCAGGGCATCAAGGCGGAGTTCCTGGACGCCAACGTCAACACGATGCTGCGCGAGTTCGTCGACCAGGGCCGCACCTTCGACGCGATCGTGCTCGACCCGCCCAAGTTCGCGCCCACGGTGGCGCATGCCGAGCGCGCCGCGCGGGCCTACAAGGACATCAACCGGCTGGCGCTGAAGATCCTGGAGCCGGGCGGCGTGCTGCTGACCTTCTCGTGCTCGGGCGGCATCAGCGCCGACCTGTTCCACAAGATCGTGGCCTCGGCCGGGCTGGACGCGGGCGTCGACGGCTACATTGCCGAGCGCCTGGGCGCGGCGCCCGACCACCCGATGACCATCGAGTTTCCCGAGGGCGAGTACCTCAAGGGGCTGGTGGTGGTGCGCAAACCGCTTTGACGCGGTATTGACGGCGGCTTGAGCGGCCTTTTGCAGGGGGCTCAAAAGGGCGTTCGAGAGGGGCTCGAAGGGCCCTTGACCCTGCCGCCAACGCAACTCAGTGGCATTGGCTAAACTGCCCGGCAGGTCTTTTCAGCCTTCCCGCGCCTTTCTTTCGTCCCCATTTCCCCGTTTTCCGCTTCCGGAGCAACTCCCCCATGGCCCTCATTCCCGCGACCATCCTCACCGGCTTCCTCGGCTCGGGCAAGACGACCTTGCTCAAACGCATCCTGACCGAAGCCCACGGCCAGAAGATCGCGGTCATCGAGAACGAGTTCGGTGAAGAGAACATCGACAGCGACATCCTGGTGACCGAGTCGAAAGAGCAGATCGTTCAGATGAGCAACGGCTGCGTGTGCTGCACCATCCGCGAAGACCTGCGCGAAGCGCTGCAGATGCTGGCCGCCAAGAAGCGCCAGGGCCTGCTGGACTTCGACCGCGTGGTGATCGAGACCACCGGCCTGGCCGACCCCGGCCCCGTGGCGCAGACCTTCTTCATGGACGACGAGATCGCAGAGAGCTACCTGCTCGACTCGATCCTGACGCTGGTGGACGCCAAGCACGCGCCGCAGCAGCTCAACGACCGCCAGGAAGCGCGCCGCCAGGTGGGCTTTGCCGACCAGATCTTCATCAGCAAGAGCGAGCTGGTGTCGGCCGAGGAGACCGAGGCGCTGATTCACCGCCTGAAGCACATGAATCCGCGCGCGCCGCAGCAGAAGGCGCACTTCGGCGACGTGCCGCTGAAGGACATCTTCGACCTGCGCGGCTTCAACCTGAACGCCAAGCTGGACATCGACCCCGACTTCCTGAAGGAAGACGACCACGACCATGGGCATGACCATGCGGGCCATGACCACGCGCCCGGCGAGGCCTGCGACCACCCCTCGCACAAGCACGAAGGCCACGGCCATCACCACCACACGGACGACGACGTCAAGAGCTTCGTCTACAAGGCCGACCGCCCGTTCGACCCCGCCAAGCTGGAAGACTTCCTGGGCGCGATCGTGAACATCTACGGCCCGCGCATGCTGCGCTACAAGGGCGTGCTGAGCATGAAGGGCACCGAGCGCAAGGTGATCTTCCAGGGCGTGCACCAGCTGATGGGCAGCGACCTGGGCCCGGAATGGGGCAAGGACGAGGCGCGCCAGAGCCGCATGGTGTTCATCGGCATCGAGCTGCCGCGCGAGATCCTGGAGCAGGGGCTGGAGCAGTGCCTGGTCTGAGCTGAAGCGCCCGCGCAGAAGGAAAAAAGGCGCTGGCCTCGCGGTCAGCGCCTTTTTTCATGGGGAGGCCGCGGCTCAGTTGCCCAGGGCGCCCAACGGCTTGCCGTTGATCTTCAGGCTGCCGTCGCTGTACTCGACCTGGCCGGTCACGTCGTCGCCGTCGCGCTTCACGTAGCCCTTTTCCTCGCTCTGCTCGACCAGGCCGGCCACCATTTCGGGCGGGGGCGTCTGGCCGGTCTGGGCGCCGGTCTCGGCCATCTTCTCGAGCCACTTCATCGGCAGGCGCGCATTCGCCTTGAGCACGCCGCGCTTCATCAGCAAGGCGGTGCCGGGCAGCTGCAGGTCTTCATCGGTCACACCGGCCATGCCGGCCATGTAGCTGACCTCGCCGCGCTTGCCGTCGATCTCGACCAGCATCCTGTCGACGCCGCCTTCGGGGCTGTACTTGGCCATGGCCTTCAGGTCGGGGGCCAACTGGTCGGCCATCGCCTTCATGGCGGCTTGCGCGGCCTTGCTGCCGCCCTTGCCGCAGCCGTTGGCCGCGCTCGACTGCATCCACGCATCGGCCACCTTCTTGTAGGTCGCGGCGTGAATGTGGCGGGCGCTGCTGGTCAGCTCGAACTTGTCGATCCTGGTCTCGCCGATCTTGCCGGCGCCCTTGACGGTGCCGCTGGAGGTGTACAGGCCGTCCTTGATGCTGGCCTCGCCGAGCAGGTCCAGGCCCTGCAGCATCACCGTGGCCACCACCTTGGGCGGCGTGTCGGCCGGAACGGCTTCGGCGCCCAGCGGGCCGCCGGTCTTCTTCACGACCAGCTCCAGCGTGTCGAGCTTGCCCTCGGTCTTGCCCGTGGCCAGGAACCAGCCGGCGCTGCTGTCCATGTCGGACTTCGCGGTGAGCTTGCCCATCTTCATGGTCGTGCCGGTGCGCGCGTCGCTGAAGTCCATGCCGGGCATGGCGAGGTCGTAGCGCACCTGCGTGCGCGCCGCGTTCACGGCCATGTGCACCTGCGCGCCTTGCCAGGCGAACTTGCCCTTGCTGGCCTCGGAAAACTGGGCGGGCGCCACCGTCATGTCGGTAGTGAAGCCGCCGTCGAAGCCGACCTTGGTGTGGGCGGTGAGGGGCTTGGCGTCGCCGAACAGCTTCTTCACCTGGGCCTGCGTCTTGTCGTCGAGCACCAGTTCGCTGTCGATGGTGGCCGCCGCCAGCGAGCCGCCGGCCAGCGGGCCGTGGCGGATGGTGTCGCGGAAGGTGATGCGCAGCGGCTTGGGCGGGGTGGCGTCGGCTTGCGCCTCGTCTTCGTCCGACTCTTCTTCCTCGGTGCCCTCGGGTTTCGCCGGTTTGGCCGGGGTTTGCGCGGTGGCGGTGGCGTCGGTGGCGCAGCCGATTTCCAGCGTCACGGTGCTGACGGCACCGAGGAAGCCGCGTTCGTATTGACGCTCGGTCACGCGCACCAGCGCGGTCTGCTTCGGCAACTCGTCGAGCGCGGTGTCGTAGCGCGACTTGACCTGCGACCCGGCCCACCAGGTGCTGCCGCCGTAGGCCACCGCGATGGCCGCGGCCAGGACTCCCAAAACTGCTTTCTTGCTCAAGGCTTTCTCTCTTTTATGTCGAATGATCGGATAGGCCCCCGCCGCCGTATGGACAAACACAGCCAGGCGCCGGGCCCGCGTTGCCTCCTCCGACAACGCCGGGCGATGCTAACGGAGTTGCCGGGCAAATTACCCGTCGGGTCGGCCGGCATGCAGAGACATCGCCCGCGCTGGCGAGTTCTCTATACAATCGCGCGCCTGTTCCGCCAGCCATGTCCGGTCCGCATGGACAAGATGTGACTTTCGGCACGGGGCGCCGCACGTTTCTGGCGGGCTTTCGGGGGTATAACCCCGGGGTTCGTCACTGGCGGGCACCCCGACAACGGAGACCCCGTGCGGCCTGAAGGCTGCCGAGGTCTCGATGGGAGGAGACACCCAGTGAAAGCGCGTTCCAGTTCGTCAAAGGAGCCAGTCACCGTGAAGACACCCGCCGCAAAGGCCACGCCAGCCACCAAGCCCGCCGCCAAGAAGGCGCCGGCTGCGAAGCAGGCTGTACCTGCGGCAAGGAAGGTTTCTTCCGCGGCACATGACTCCGACGCGAAGGAGAAAAGCGCATCCAAAAAGCCCGCAGCACCCACGGCCAAGGCCGAGACCGCTGCGACAAAGAAGTCCGCCAAGCCTGCAACTGCTGCGACCAAGACCGCAGGCGCGGGTCCATCGTCATCCAAACCCGTCGGCCGCCCTGCTGCCGTTCCTTCCGTCCCCTCGAGTCCCATGAAAAAAACGGCTGCCGCCTCCACTTCCGCCCCGGCGACACCCTCGATGCCCGCTCAAACCGCCACGCCCGCTCCCGCGCGTGGTGGCCGCGTGTCCCGGCTGTCGCAACTGACCGTTCCCTCGATGCCGCAATCCGTGGCCTCGACCGCGGCCAAGTCCAGTTTCTCGCAGGCGCCTTCCAACGCGCTGGTGCCGCCGCCGCCGCTGGCCGTCAAGAAAGACCCCAAGCTGGCCAACAACTGGAAGACCAAGACGCCCGCCGAGCTGAGCGACGCCGAAGTCATCGCCATGCCCGATGACGAGTACATGAACGACAAGCAGATGGCGTTCTTCCGCCTGAAGCTCGAAGAACTCAAGCGCGGCATCCTCGAGAACGCCGGCGAGACCACCGAGCACCTGCGCGAAGACACCGTGGTGGTG
This sequence comes from Variovorax sp. OK605, assembly GCF_900115445.1. Classification (NCBI taxonomy): domain Bacteria; kingdom Pseudomonadati; phylum Pseudomonadota; class Betaproteobacteria; order Burkholderiales; family Comamonadaceae; genus Variovorax; species Variovorax sp. OK605. The sequence continues at coordinate 446,032 of NZ_FOWL01000003.1, read as the reverse complement.
CCTGACCCGGCCGACCGCGCCACCATCGAGGAAGAGCACGCCCTGGAGCTGCGCACGCGCGACCGCGAACGCAAGCTGCTGAAGAAGATCGAGCAGTCGATCCAGCGCATCGACGCCGGCGACTACGGCTACTGCGACGAGACCGGCGAGCCGATCGGCGTGGGCCGCCTGCTGGCCCGCCCGACCGCCACGCTGTCGCTCGAGGCGCAACAGCGCCGTGAACTCAAGCAGAAGATGTTCGGGGATTGATCGAACGCAAGCCCAGGACACTTTTCGTTCGATAGTCTTCACCGCATGGCCAAGGAAGAATCGGGCCGCCTGCTCTCCAAGGTGGCCAAGTTTGTCCGCAATCCCCTGAAGGATTGGTCGGAGCTGGATGCGCCTTCCGCATCGGACTCCTCGCTGCCCGATCAGACCTACAGCCGCGAGATGCTGAAGGAAATGATCGAGCGGCGCCAGCGCAACGATTTCGTGCGCCGGCGCGAGTTCGACATGCTGCGCAAGCTGCGCCAGCGCGAAGCCGCCGCCCACGCCTTCGAGGCGACGGCAACGCCGTCTTCGTTCAATCCCAACAGCGCCTCCGGAAAACACGAGGGCCGCGCGCTCACGCTCAAGAAGATCGACGAGATCGAAGAGCAGATGTCGCAGCAGTGGTGGAAGGGCAGGGGGCCGAACGGCGAAACCCTGGTCAGCCCGCCGCCCGACGCCGGCGCCGAGACGCTGCCGCCCGTGCACACCGACGACCTGGCCGAGGAGTCGGCGCAGCGTGCGCCCGCCGTGGCGGCGCCCATGTCGCCCGCCGCGCCCGCGGCAGCCGTGTCGCCCGCGCATGCCGAAGTGGCTGACGCCGCCGACGCTTTCGACCAGCCTTCCGTGCCGGCCAGCGGTGCGCCGCTGATGTCCTCGCGCCTGGCGCACGACAGCGCGCTCGAAGAAGCCGTGATCCGCTTTGCGCACGGCGACGACACCGGCGCCGAAGCGGTTCTGCTGCAGGCGCTGGCCTCCGAGAGCGCCTCGCCCGACGACACCGACAACGGCCCCGCCGCCGAGCGCGACGACGGCCGCTGGCGCGCCCTGTTCGACCTGTACCGCGCCACGGGCGACGCCGCGAAGTTCGCGTCGGCCCGCATGCGCTTCGCCCAGCGCATGCGGCGCATGGGGCCCGACTGGGTTTCGCTCGAGGAGCTGGCGCGCAGCGTCAAGGCCGTCACCGCGAGCGAGGAGGCCGGTGCGGCTTCCGACGGTGGCGCCCATGCCGACTGGGCCTGCCCGCCGCGCCTGGCGCGCGAGGGCTTGATGGAACTTACGCGCGCGCTGTCGAAGGCCGGATCGGTCTGGACGCTCGACTGGCGCGCACTGACCGCGGTGGAGGCCGAGGCTGCCGCGCCGCTGCGCGTGCTGTTCAACCACTGGTCCGATTCGCCCGTGCAGCTGCGCTTCATGGGTTCGGCGCAGCTGCTGGCCGTGCTGTCGGAGGCGGCGCCCAACAACGAGCGCGGCACCGACGACGTGTGGTGGCAGCTGCACCTGGCCGCGCTGCGGCTGATGCACCTGCCCGACGACTTCGAGCTGGTGGCGCTGAACTACTGCATCACCTACGAGGTGTCCCCGCCGTCGTGGCAGGACCCGCGCGGCGAATGCACCGCGCTGGCCGCGCCGCCGGTGAGCCGCTCCAGCTCGGTGTGGTCGCTGCTGTCGGTCGGCGGCGATTCGGAGAGCTTCCCGTCGCACGACACCGGCTTTGCCGCGCTGGCGGGCGATTTGCGGGGCGAGTCGCTGTCGTCGTGGCAGCGGCTGGACAACGACCTGCGGCACACCACCGCGCCGGTCATTTCGTGCGCGGCGCTGCTGCGCATGGACCTGGCCGCCGCCGGCACGCTGCTGAGCTGGGTGCGCGCGCGGGACGCCAATGGCGAGCGGGTGCAGTTCGTCGATGCGCACAGGCTCATTGCCGCCCTGTTCAACCTGGTCGGCATCGCCGATCACGCCACGGTGACGGTCAGGAAGAACTGACCCTTCACGGGGCCTCTTCGGAGGCCGCACCAGCGGCCCGGTTCGGCCGGTTGCGCGGTGGTCCCGGAAAGGATTCGGGTCGTAACAAGGGGGTTGCATTGCATCCCCGCACCCCCAGATGGCTGCGATGGAACAGTTTCACGGCACCACCATCGTGAGCGTGCGCCGCAAGACCCCCCAAGGCGATCAGGTCGCCATTGGCGGGGACGGGCAGGTCACTCTCGGCAATATCGTCATCAAGGGCACCGCGCGCAAAGTGCGCCGCCTGTATCACGGCAAGGTGCTCGCCGGCTTTGCCGGCGCCACGGCCGACGCCTTCACGCTCTTCGAGCGCTTCGAGGCCAAGCTCGAAAAGCACCAGGGTCACCTGACCCGCGCGGCCGTCGAGCTCACGAAAGACTGGCGCACCGACCGCGTGCTGCGCAAGCTCGAGGCCATGCTGGCCGTGGCCGACGCGACCACCTCGCTCATCATCACCGGCAACGGCGACGTGCTGGAACCCGAAGACGGCGTGATCGCCATCGGTTCGGGCGGCGCGTATGCCCAGTCGGCGGCCAAGGCGCTGATCGAGAACACCGAGCTCTCGGCCGAGCAGATCGTGCGCAAATCGCTGGGGATCGCCGGAGAAATCTGCATTTACACGAACATGAACCACACGGTGGAAGCGCTCTGACCATGTCCATGACCCCCCAGGAAATCGTCTCCGAGCTCGACAACCACATCGTCGGGCAGCCCGCCGCCAAGCGCGCCGTGGCCATTGCGCTGCGCAACCGCTGGCGCCGCCAGCAGGTCGACGACAAGCTGCGCCACGAGATCACGCCCAAGAACATCCTCATGATCGGCCCCACGGGCGTGGGCAAGACCGAGATCGCCCGCCGCCTCGCGCGCCTGGCCGATGCGCCCTTCATCAAGGTCGAGGCCACCAAGTTCACCGAGGTGGGCTACGTGGGCAAGGACGTCGATTCGATCATTCGCGACCTCGCCGAGATCGCCGTCAAGCAGACGCGCGAATCGGAGAGCGTGAAGGTGCGCGCGCGCGCCGAGGACGCGGCCGAGGAACGCATCCTCGACGTGCTGCTGCCGCCCGCGCGCGGGGCCGATGGCGGCGCCACCGGCACCCCTGCCGCCGACGGCAACAACACCACCCGCCAGGCCTTTCGCAAGAAGCTGCGCGAGCACCAGCTCGACGACAAGGAGATCGAACTCGACCTCGCCGAGACGCGTGCGCCGCTGGAGATCATGGGCCCGGCCGGCATGGAGGAAATGACCGAGCAACTGCGCGGCATGTTCGGCCAGATGGGCGGCGGCAAGCGCAAGACGCGCAAGCTCAAGATCTCCGAGGCGATGCGCCTGCTGGTCGACGAGGAAGCCGCCAAGCTGGTGAACGAGGACGAGATCCGCGCGCAGGCCATCACCAACGCGGAGCAGAACGGCATCGTCTTCATCGACGAGATCGACAAGGTCGCCACGCGCAGCGAGGCGCAGGGCTCCGACGTGTCGCGCCAGGGCGTGCAGCGCGACCTGCTGCCGCTGGTGGAAGGCACGGCGGTCACCACCAAGTACGGCGTGGTGCGCACCGACCACATGCTGTTCATTGCGAGCGGTGCGTTCCACCTGAGCAAGCCGAGCGACCTGATCCCCGAGCTGCAGGGGCGCTTTCCGATTCGCGTGGAGCTGCAGTCGCTTTCGGTGGCGGACTTCGAAAGCATCCTCACGCAGACGCGTGCGTCGCTCGTGAAGCAGTACCAGGCGCTGCTGGCCACCGAAGGCGTGACGCTCGAGTTCACGCCCGAAGGCGTGAATCGCCTGGCCGCCATCGCCTTCGAGGTGAACGAGCGCACGGAGAACATCGGCGCACGCCGTCTGTCGACCGTGATGGAGCGTTTGCTGGATGAGGTAAGCTTCGACGCGACCCGTCTCGAAGGGCAATCGATCCGCATCGATGCCGCCTATGTCGACGAGCGCCTTGCGGCACTAAGTCACGACGAAGACCTTTCGCGCTTCATTCTCTGAAGCCGCTTCCATTGCCTCTGTTACGGGGCAATGCTTCACGCATCACTTTCACTGCGTGAGCTAAGTAGTTCATTCTCAACGAAATTCGCCGATTCCAAGGATTTGGAATCGGCGCTAAGTCGTTGATTCCATTACAAAAAATACCACCTACGGCCAGTTGCTTCCTAAGTGTTTCCTGCTACAGTGCAAAAAAGTGCAGTTAAGTGGGAAAAAGTGCGGGTAGTGCCTCTTTCGGGTGCTGCAGCACTCCCAACACAGGGGTTTCGTGGTCGTGTTTCAAGGCGCTTCATCGCTCAGTCTGGATGCCAAGGGGCGGCTCTCCGTGCCGACCCGGCATCGCGACGTCCTGAGCGCCACGGCAGGCGGCCAGCTCACGATCACCAAGCATCCGCACGGATGCCTGATGGTGTTCCCCCGTCCCGAATGGGAAAAATTCCGCGAACGCATCGCCGCCTTGCCGATGTCGGCACAGTGGTGGAAGCGCGTCTTCCTGGGCAATGCCATGGACGTGGAGATGGACGGCACCGGCCGCATCCTGGTGTCGCCCGAACTGCGCGCGGCCACCGGCATTGCGCGCGACACCCTGCTCCTGGGCATGGGCAACCACTTCGAACTCTGGGACAAGGCCACGTACGAGGCCAAGGAGGCTGAGGCCACCCAGGGCGAGATGCCGGATGTGTTTCAGGACTTCGCGTTCTGAGGACTCACGTGAACACCCCATGGACCCATACGACCGTCTTGCTGAACGAAGCGGTGGAAGCTCTTCTTTCAGGCAGCACGGAAGCCTCCGGCACCTACGTGGACGCCACCTTCGGGCGGGGAGGGCATGCGCGCGCAATCCTCTCCAGGCTGGGGCCGCAGGGCAGGCTGATCGCATTCGACAAGGATGCGGAAGCAGTGGCCGAAGCAGCGCGCATCTCCGATGCGCGTTTTTCCATCCGGCACCAGGGATTCCGTTCGCTGGGCGAGCTGCCCGGCGCGAGCGTCACCGGCTTGCTGATGGACCTGGGCGTGAGCTCGCCCCAGATCGACAACCCGGTGCGTGGTTTCAGTTTTCGTTTCGACGGCCCGCTCGACATGCGCATGGACACCACGCGCGGCGAGAGCGTGGCCGAGTGGCTGGCGACAGCCGAACTTCAGCAGATTGCAGAGGTGATCCGTGACTATGGCGAAGAACGGTTTGCTGTTCAGATTGCAAAGGCGATTGTTGCTCGCCGACAAGAACGGGGCCCAATTTCAACCACCACCGAACTGGCCGAGCTCGTGGCTGGCACGGTCAAAACCCGCGAGCAGGGCCAGAACCCTGCAACGCGCACATTTCAGGCTTTTCGGATTTTCATCAACGCCGAGCTTGAAGAGCTGCAACAGGCGCTAGAAGCGAGCCTGTCCGTGCTGCAGCCCGGCGGCCGGCTCGCGGTGATCAGCTTCCACTCGCTGGAAGACCGCATCGTGAAGCAGTTCATCGCGAAGCACTCCAAGGAGGTCTACGACCGCCGTGCGCCGTTTGCCGCGCCCAAGGTGATGAAGCTGCGCGCGCTGGAGCGCATCAAGCCGTCCGAAGAGGAAGTGCGCGGCAACCCCCGCTCGCGCAGCGCCATTCTTCGCGTGGCCGAGCGCACGGAGGCCGACTGACATGGCCCGTGTGAACCTGCTGCTGATGCTCGCCGTCATTGCGACGGCATTGTTCCTGGTGCATACGCAGTACCAGTCGCGCCAGCTCTACACCGAGCTCGACCGCGCGCAGCAGGAAGCCCGCAGGCTGGAGCTCGACCGTGACCGCCTGCAGGTCGAGAAGCGCGCCCAGGCCACGCCGCTGCGCGTGGAAAAGCTCGCCAAGGAGCAGCTGCAGATGCGCACCACCTCGCCGGCCATCACGCAGTACGTGCGCCCCGACGGCTCGGTGATCCCGGCCGTGGCCCCGGTGGCACCGGTCGTGCCCGTCACGTCCGGCGCCAGGCCCACCGCCAAGCCCGTTGCCAGGCCGGCCACCGCAGCGAGGTCCGCACGATGACCGGCGACAACCGCAGCGTGCGCTACACCACCAGCCCCTTGCTCGCGAGCAAGACGCCGGTGTGGCGCAGCAAGTTCATCGTGGCCGGCATCGCGCTGGGCTTCGTCATGCTGGCGGCCCGTGCCGCGTACGTGCAGGTGCTGAACAACAGCTTCTTCCAGCGCCAGGGCGAAGTGCGTTTTGCGCGCACGCTCGAGCTGCCGGCCAACCGCGGCCGCATCCTCGACCGCAACGGCCTCATCCTCGCGTCGAGCGTGGTGGCGCCCAGCATCTGGGCCATTCCCGAAGACATCGAACGCGACGACCCCGAGGTGCGCGCCAAGCTCAAGCAGGTGGCCAAGCTGCTCGAGATGCCGCAGAAGGACTTCGACAAGAAGCTCGAGGACGAGGACAAGACCTTCGTGTGGGTCAAGCGCCAGGTCGACGAGCCCATCGCCAAGCAGATTGCCGCGCTCGGCATCAAGGGCCTGTACCAGCGCCGCGAATACAAGCGCCAGTACCCCGAAGGCGAAGCCGCCGCGCACGTGGTCGGCTTCACCAACGTGGAAGACAGCGGCCAGGAAGGCATCGAGCTCGCGTTCAACAAGGACCTGGCCGGCAAGGCCGGGTCGCGCCGCGTCATCAAGGACCGCCTGGGCCGCGTGGTCGAAGGCGTGGGCGACACCGTGCCGCCGCTGGACGGCAAGGACATCCAGTTGAGCGTCGACAGCAAGGTGCAGTTCTTCGCGTACCAGAAGCTGCGCGACGCCGTGACGGCGCGCAAGGCCAAGGCCGGCAGCGTGGTGGTGCTCGACAGCATCACGGGCGAAGTGCTGGCGCTGGCCAACTACCCGAGCTACGTGCCCGACAAGCGCCAGAACCTCACCGGCGAGCAGCTGCGCAACCGCGCCGTGACCGACACCTTCGAGCCCGGCTCGACCATGAAGCCCATCACGGTCGGCATGGCGCTGGAAGCCGGCCGCGTGAAGCCCTCGACGCTGATCGACACCGCGCCCGGCCGCTTCCAGATCGGCGGCTTCACCATCAGCGACACGCACAACTACGGCACGCTGACGGTCGAGGGCGTGATCCAGAAGTCGAGCAACGTCGGCGCGCTCAAGATCGCCCAGAAGATGACCCCGCACGAGATGTGGGACACCTACACCGCGCTGGGCTACGGCCAGAAGCCGCAGATCCAGTTCCCCGGCGCCGTCACCGGCCGCCTGCGTCCCTGGAAGACCTGGAAGCCGGTCGAGCAGGCCACCATGGCCTACGGCTACGGCCTGTCTGCGTCGCTGTTCCAGATGGCGCATTCGTACACCTCGTTCGCGCACGACGGTTCGCTCATTCCCGTCACCATCCTGAAGAACACCGAGCCGCCGGTCGGTGTGCGCGTGTTCTCGCCGTCGAACGCACTGGCCGTTCGCAAGATGCTGCAGATGGCTGCCGGCCCGGGCGGCACCGGCACGCGCGCGCAGACGGTCGGCTATTCGGTCGGCGGCAAGTCGGGCACGGCGCACAAACAGGTTGGCAAGGGTTACGCGAGTAACAAATACCGTGCGTGGTTCACCGGCATGGCACCGATCGAAAAGCCGCGCATCATCGTGGCCGTGATGATCGACGAGCCGACCGACGGCCAGTATTTCGGCGGGCTGGCAGCAGCCCCCGTGTTCAGCGAAGTCGTGCAGCAGACGCTGCGCATGATGAACGTACCGCCCGACCTGGCGGTCAAACCGCTTGTGATGACGCAGGGCGTCGACGAGAGCTTCTGAACATGCTGACCTTCACTTCCCCCCCATTGGCCGCGGCCTGGCTCAAGGAGCGCGCGCCGCAGGCCGCGCTGCACGCCGACAGCCGCGCCGTGGGCGCGGGCGATGTCTTCATCGCCTGGCCCGGCGCCGCGACCGACGGGCGCAAGCACGTGGCCGCCGCGCTGGCGCAGGGCGCCGCGGTGTGCCTGGTCGAGCACGAAGGCGTCGAGGCCTTCGGCTTCGACGCCGCGCTCGTCGACGACGCCCGCATCGTGAGCTACCCCGGCCTCAAGGCCGCCACCGGCCCGATCGCCGCGGCCTTCTACGACCACCCCTCGGTGCTGCTCGACGTGCTCGCCGTGACCGGCACCAACGGCAAGACCTCCACCGCCTGGTGGCTGGCCGAGTCGCTCTCCACGCTGCGCGCGGCGGGCGGCGTGCGCGTGATGAAGCCCGACGGCACCATGCAGCGCGACGCGCCGTCGCCCTGCGCGGTGATGGGCACGCTCGGCATCGGCGTGCCGCCCGAGCTGACCTACACCGGCCTGACCACGCCCGACCCCGTGATGATGCAGCGCGAACTGCGTTCGCTGGTCGAGCGCGGCTTCGGCGCCTGCGCCATCGAGGCCTCGTCCATCGGCATCGCCGAGCGCCGCCTCGACGGTGCGCAGATCGCGGTGGCCGTGTTCACCAACTTCACGCAGGACCACCTGGACTACCACGGCAGCATGGACGCCTACTGGCAGGCCAAGGCCGAGCTGTTCCGCTGGCCCGGCCTGCGCGCCGCGGTGATCAACATCGACGACACCCACGGCGCCAGCCTGTGCGCGAACCTGATCGACGCGGGCATCGGCGCGCTCGACGTGTGGACCGTCTCGGCCGACGGCAAGCCCGCCCGCCTGATGGCGCGCGACGTCGGCTACGACGCGCAGGGCCTGCAGTTCTCGGTGGCCGAGCACGGCAGCGCCGCGGTGGAGCGGCTGTCGACCGGCCTCATCGGCCAGTACAACGTGGCCAACCTGCTCGGCGTGCTGGGCACGCTGCGCGCGCTCGGCCTCACGCTGGCGCAGGCCGCGGCCGCTTGCGCCAACCTCACGAGCGTGCCGGGCCGCATGGACCGCGCCGGCACCGGCGAAGGCGCACCGCTGGTCGTGGTCGACTACGCCCACACGCCCGACGCACTCGACAAGGCCCTCATCGGCCTGCGCCCGCTGGCCAGGCAGCGCGGCGGCGCGCTGTGGTGCCTGTTCGGCTGTGGCGGCGACCGCGACCCGATCAAGCGCCCGATGATGGCCGCCGTGGCCGAACGCCAGGCCGACCGCGTGGTCGTCACCAGCGACAACCCGCGCAGCGAAAAGCCCGACGCGATCATCAGCCAGGTGCTGCGCGGCTTCTCGCGCCCCGACGCGGCGCAGGTGCAGCCCGACCGCGGCATGGCCATTGCCGACGTGATCGCGCAGGCCGCGCCGCAGGACGTGGTGCTCGTCGCCGGCAAGGGCCACGAGGCCTGGCAGGAAATTGCCGGCCAGCGCATCGAGTTTTCCGACAAGGCGCACGCGCTGGACGCGTTGGCCCTGCGAGGTGCGGCATGACCGACACGACGGCCCTCGACCTCACGCTGGCCCAGGTGCAGCAATGGATTCCGGGTTCGCGCCTGGTGGGCGACGCCTCGCGCGTCATCGCCCGCGTGCACACCGACACGCGCACGCTCGCGGCCGGCGACCTGTTCGTCGCGCTCAAGGGCGAGCGCTTCGACGCCAACGACTTCCTCGCGGATGCGAAGAAGCAGGGCGCCGTGGCGGCCATCGCGCATGGCGGCCTGCAAGCCGCCGGCCTCGACGGGCTCGAGGTGAGCGACTCGCTGGCCGCGCTCGGCGCGCTCGGCGCGGGCTGGCGCGCGCAGTTCGAGCTGCCGCTCATCGCCGTCACCGGCAGCAACGGCAAGACCACGGTCACGCAGATGATCGCGGCCATCCTGTTCGCCGTGCGCAGCGACCGCGCGCTGGCCACGGCCGGCAACTTCAACAACGAGATCGGCGTGCCGCTCACGCTGCTGCGCCTGCGCGCGGAGCACCGCCGCGCGGTGATCGAGCTGGGCATGAACCATCCGGGCGAAATCGCGCGGCTGGCCGCCATCTCGCGCCCGACCATCGCGCTGGTGAACAACGCGCAGCGCGAGCACCAGGAGTTCATGGCCAGCGTCGAAGCCGTGGCCGTGGAAAACGCCTCCGTGTTCGCGGTGCTGCCCGAAGACGGCACGGCCGTGTTCCCGCACGGCGACACCTTCACCTCGCTGTGGACCGACATGGCGCGCGGCTCCGGTTCGCGCCGCTGCATGAGCTTCGGCGAGTCCGAAGACGCCGACATCTCGCTGGAGAGCGCCGAATGGGCGCAGGGCGCATGGGCCGTGCGCATCCGCACGCCGCTGGGTGTGTTCACCACGCGGCTGCACATCGCCGGCCGCCACAACGTCGTGAACGCGCTCGCGGCCACCGCCTGCGCGCTGGCTGCCGGCGTGTCGACGGAAACTATCGCGGCCGGCCTCGAAGCCTTCGAGCCGGTCAAGGGCCGCTCGCGCGCCGGGCAGGTGGTGCTGGCCGGCGGCCATGCGATCACGCTGGTCGACGACAGCTACAACGCCAACCCCGATTCCGTGATTGCCGCCATCGACGTGCTCGCCGCCCTGCCGGGCCCGCGCCTGCTGGTGCTCGGCGACATGGCCGAGGTGGGCAACCGTTCGCCGGAGTTCCACGCCGAAGTCGGCGACTGGGCGCGGCAGCGCGGCATCGAGTCGGTCTACACGCTGGGCAACGCGACGGCGCACACCGTCACCGCGTTCGGCGCCGGTGCCGAAGGCCGCCATTTCGATACGTTCGACGCCCTCGGCGCCGCCGTGCTCGCACGCCTGCCGCAGGTCGGCAGCGTGCTGGTCAAGGGATCGCGCTCCATGAAGATGGAACGCGCAGTGAAAGCCATCGAGGCACAACAACAAAAGGAGGCCGGTCATGACGCATGAGCCGCGCGAAAACACATGCTGCTGACGCTGGCCCAATGGCTGCAGACGCTGTCGCCCGAATTCGGGTTCCTGCGCATCTTCCAGTACCTCACCTTCCGCGCGCTGATGGCCGCGCTGACCGCGCTCGTGGTCGGCCTGGTGGCCGGCCCGTTCGTGATCCGCCGCCTGGCCGCGCTCAAGATCGGCCAGCCGGTGCGCGGCTACGGCATGGAAACGCACCTCACCAAGAGCGGCACGCCCACCATGGGCGGCGTGCTGGTGCTGTTCGCCATCGCCTTCGCCACGCTGCTGTGGTTCGATATGTCGAACCGGTTCGTGTGGATCGTGCTGTGGGTCACCATGGGCTTCGGCGCCATCGGCTGGGTCGACGACTGGCGCAAGGTGGTGCGCAAGGACCCGGAAGGCATGCGCTCGCGCGAGAAGTATTTCTGGCAGTCGGTGGTCGGCCTGATCGCCGGCTTCTACCTGCTGTTCAGCATTTCCGAGAGCTCCAACTGGCGCGTGCTGCAGCTGTTCTTCGCCTGGGTGCAGTCGGGCTTCGACCTGGACTTTCCGCCGAAGATCAACCTGCTGGTGCCCTTCTTCAAGGAAGTGAGCTACCCGCTGGGCGGCATCGGCTTCGTGATCCTCACGTACCTGGTGATCGTGGGCGCGAGCAACGCCGTGAATCTCACCGACGGCCTGGACGGCCTGGCGATCATGCCGGTGGTGATGGTGGGTTCGGCGCTGGGCGTGTTCGCCTATGTCACGGGCAGCGCGGTGTACTCCAAGTACCTGCTGTTCCCCAACATCCCGGGCTCGGGCGAGCTGCTGGTGTTCTGCTCGGCCATGGCCGGCGCGGGCCTGGCGTTCCTGTGGTTCAACACGCACCCGGCGCAGGTGTTCATGGGCGACGTGGGCGCGCTGGCGCTGGGCGGCGCGCTGGGCACCATCGCGGTCATCGTGCGCCAGGAGATCGTGTTCTTCATCATGGGCGGCATCTTCGTGGTCGAGGCGATCTCGGTGATGGCGCAGGTGATGTACTTCAAGTACACCAAGAAGCGCTACGGCGAAGGCCGCCGCGTGCTCAAGATGGCGCCGCTGCACCACCACTTCGAGAAGAGCGGCTGGCGCGAGACGCAGGTCGTGGTGCGCTTCTGGATCATCACGATGCTGCTGTGCCTCGTGGGTCTTTCGACGTTGAAGCTGCGGTAACGCGAACATGCGGCATCTGAAAGACCTCCCCGTTCTCGTCCTCGGCCTCGGTGCGTCCGGGCTGGCGATGGCGCGCTGGTGCGCGCGCCACGGCGCGGTCGTGACCGTGGCGGACACGCGCGAGGCGCCGGCGTCGCTGGCCACGCTGAAGGCCGAGCTGCCCGGCGTGACCTTCGTCGGCGGCCCGTTCTCGGCCGCGCTGGTCGAAGGCACGCCGATTCGCGCCGTGTACCGCTCGCCGGGCCTGTCGCCCGAAGCCATCGCGCCGGTGGCCGATGCGGCGCGGGCCATGGGCCTGCCGGTCGGTGGCGAGCTCGACCTGTTCGCGCGCGCGCTGCTGGATCTGCAGACCGTCGAAGTGCCGGTGGTCGAAGCCGGGCCTGAAGCCGAAGTCGAAGCCGAGGCACAAGCAGCAGAAGCAGAAGCAGAGCCCGCAGCTCAAACGGCTCCCGAAGCCGCGCAGCCGGACGTGCCGGCACCGGTCGAGGCGTCGGCGCCTGAAGTGGTCGCGGCACCCGAGACGCCCGAAGCAACCGAAGCTGTCGAGCCGGCCGAACCGGCCGAACCGGCCGAACTACAGGCGGTGCCCGCCGAGCCGGTGGAAGCCACCCAAGCCGCGCAGCCTGCCGAAGCCCAGCCCGAGCCGACCGCGCCCGCGATGGCCGAAGCGATGCCGCGCGATCCGTCGATCAGCGTGGCCGTGCCTGTGCCTGTGCCTGTGCCAACGCAAGCATCGGCAGCGCCTGAAGCACCGGCCGAGCCTGTCGCTGGCGAAGCAACGCCCGAGCCGGCCGTTCCCGTGACCGCTGACGCGAACGCTGTGTCGCAAGAAGCAGCGACCGAAGCCCCCGCGGCCGAAACACCCGGATCGCCAGAGGCGCCTGAAGCCCCTGCCGCTTCGCCCGATCAAGCATCCACGGCCGCACCAGCGAGTGCGCCCGCGGCCGCGACCGTCTCCCGCCTGCCCAGCACCGGCAAGCCCTACGTCCCCACGGCCGCGAAGGAGGCCGCGGAGTTCGTCGCCAAGATCGCCGAACTCTCCGCCACCAACCCGGCCTCCGCCGCGGTGGAAGAAGAGTCGCAGCAGCTCGTGCTGGCGCCGGCTGCCGAGCCGCCCGCACCCGAAGCGCCCAAGGGCTACACGCCCGCCGTGCTGGCCATCACCGGCACCAACGGCAAGACCACCGTCACCTCGCTCACCGGCCAGCTGGTCGAGCGCGCCGGCAAGACCGTGGCCGTGGCCGGCAACATCGGCCCGACGCTGCTGGACACGCTGTCCGCGCACATGGACGCCGACACGCTGCCCGACGTGTGGGTGCTCGAGCTCTCGAGCTTCCAGCTCGACGGCGTGCAGGGCTTCGAGCCCACCGCCGCCACCGTGCTCAACCTCACGCAGGACCACCTCGACTGGCACGGTGGCATGCCGGCCTATGCGGCGGCCAAGGCGCGCATCTTCGGCGCGCGCGGGCTGATGATCCTGAACCGCGACGACGACGGCGTGATGGCCATGCTGCCCCCGCCGTTGCGCGTCAAGCTGCAGCGCCCGCAGGTGCGCACGCACGTCACCTTCGGCTCGGCCATGCCGCTGCGCCCGGGCGACTACGGCATCGAGCGCGTCAACGGCATGGCCTGGCTGGTGCGCGCGCTGGAAGCCGACGAAACACAGAAGCGCAAGCGCGGCGCCGTGGTCGAGGAAGAGATCTTCCTGCAGCGCCTGATGCCCGCCGATGCGCTGCGCATCCGCGGCCGCCACAACGCCATGAACGCCCTGGCCGCGCTCGCGCTGGCCAGCGCCGCCGACTGCCCGCTGGGCCCGATGCTCTACGGCCTGCGCGAGTACCGCGGCGAGCCGCACCGCGTGGAACCCATCGCCATCGTCGACGAGGTCGAGTACTTCGACGACAGCAAGGGCACGAACGTGGGCGCCACCGTGGCCGCGCTGAACGGCCTGGGTGAAGAGCGCCGCGTGGTCGTGATTCTCGGCGGCGAAGGCAAGGGGCAGGACTTCGATCCGCTCGCCGCGCCCGTGCGCCAGTACGCGCGCGCCGTGGTGCTCATCGGGCGCGACGCGCCGCTCATCGAGGCCGCGCTGGCCTCGACCGGTGTCTCGCTGATGCACGCGGCTTCGATGCACGAGGCCGTGAAGCTCGCCGGCGCGCGCGCCAACCCGGGCGACGCCGTGCTGCTGTCACCGGCCTGTGCGAGCTTCGACATGTTCAAGGACTACGCGCACCGCGCCGACGTGTTCCGCGAGGCCGTGCAGGCCTGGGAAGACAGCCCGCGCGGCCTGGTGGAAGGCCTTGCGTCCGATTCGACGGAGGAACCGCTTTGAACTCTGCCGCCGCGGGCGCCACGCCCAACACCCGCACCAGCCGTTTCAGCGGCTGGTTCAGGCGCGCGCGCAGCGGCATCGACGCGCTGCCCGTGCACCTGCCCGTGCGGCTGGGCGGCGCTGGCGTCGCGCAGACCAAGGCCACGCCGATGCGCGTGCTCGGCTTCGACCAGGCGCTGGTGTGGGTCACGGTCGCGCTGCTGACCTGGGGCCTGATCATGGTGTATTCGGCCTCCATCGCGCTGCCCGACAACCCGCGCTTCGCGCGCGCCGGCTACAGCGCCTCGTACTTCCTCACGCGGCACGCGGCCTCGGTGGCGTTCGCCTTCATCGCCGCGCTGCTGGCCTTCCAGATTCCCATGAAGACCTGGGAGCGCGCCGCGCCGTGGCTGTTCATCGCGTCGCTGCTGCTGCTGGTGGCCGTGCTCATTCCGCACATCGGCATCAACGTGAACGGCGCGCGCCGCTGGCTGCCCATGGGCTTCATGCGCTTCCAGCCCTCGGAGCTGGCCAAGCTCGCGATGGTGCTTTACGCCGCCAGCTACATGGTGCGCAAGATGGAGATCAAGGAGCGCTTCTTCCGCGCCGTGCTGCCGATGGGCATCGCGGTGGTGGTGGTCGGCATGCTGGTGATGGCCGAGCCCGACATGGGCGCGTTCATGGTGATCGCGGTGATTGCCATGGGCATCCTGTTCCTGGGCGGCGTGAACGCGCGCATGTTCTTCGTGATCGCCGCGCTGGTGGTAGTGGCCTTCGGCACCATCGTGGCCACCAGCCCGTGGCGCCGCGAGCGGATCTTCGCGTACCTCGATCCGTGGAGCGAGGAGCACGCGTTGGGCAAGGGCTACCAGCTGTCGCACTCGCTGATCGCCATCGGGCGCGGCGAGATCTTCGGCGTGGGCCTGGGCGGCAGCGTCGAGAAGCTGCACTGGCTGCCCGAGGCGCACACCGACTTCCTGCTCGCCGTGATCGGCGAGGAGTTCGGCCTGGTCGGCGTGCTGCTGATCATCGGCCTGTTCCTCTGGCTCACGCGCCGCATCATGCACATCGGCCGCCAGGCCATCGCGCTGGACCGCGTGTTTTCCGGCCTCGTGGCGCAGGGCGTGGGCGTGTGGATCGGTTTCCAGGCCTTCATCAACATGGGTGTGAACCTGGGCGCGCTGCCGACCAAGGGTCTGACCCTGCCGCTGATGAGCTTCGGCGGCTCGGCCATCCTGATGAACATGGTGGCGCTGGCCGTGGTGCTGCGCATCGATTACGAGAACCGCGTGCTGATGCGGGGAGGCCGCGTATGACCGGCCGCACGGCACTTGTCATGGCCGGCGGCACGGGCGGCCACATCTTCCCCGGACTCGCGGTGGCCGAGGCCCTGCGCGAACGCGGCTGGCGCGTGCACTGGCTGGGCGCGCCCGGCAGCATGGAAGAAAAGCTGGTGCCGCCGCGCGGCTTCGCCTTCGAGCCGGTGCAGTTCGGCGGCGTGCGCGGCAAGGGCCCGCTCACGCTGTTCCTGCTGCCGCTGCGCCTGCTGCGCGCCTTCTGGCAGAGCCTGGGCGTGGTGCGCCGCGTGAAGCCCGACGTGGTGGTGGGCCTGGGCGGTTACATCACCTTCCCGGGCGGCATGATGGGCGTGCTCATGGGCAAGCCGCTGGTGCTGCACGAGCAGAACTCGGTGGCCGGCCTCGCCAACAAGGTGCTGGCGGGCGTGGCCGATCGCGTGTTCACCGCCTTCCCCGATGTGCTGAAGAAGGCGCAGTGGGTGGGCAACCCGTTGCGTGCCGCCTTCACTTCGCAGCCCGACCCGGCCGCGCGTTTCGCGGGCCGCACCGGGCCGCTCAAATTGCTGGTGGTCGGTGGCAGCCTCGGCGCGCGCGGGCTGAACACCGTGGTGCCGCAGGCGCTCGCGCGCATCGCCCCCGAGACGCGTCCGCAGGTGCTGCACCAGAGCGGCGCCAAGCAGATCGACGAACTGCGCGCCAACTACACGGCCGCCGGCGTCGAGGGCGAGCTCACGCCCTTCATCGAAGACACCGCGCAGGCCTATGCGGACGCCGACATCATCGTCGCGCGCGCAGGCGCCAGCACCGTCACAGAAATCGCGGCCGTCGGCGCAGCAGCGCTGTTCGTGCCTTTCCCTTCGGCGGTCGACGACCACCAGACCACCAACGCGCGCTTCCTCGTGGACGCGGGCGGCGGATGGCTCGTGCAGCAGGCCGACCTCACTCCTGAATTGCTGGCTGATTTGCTACAGAAAACCGGGCGCAACGCGCTGATCGACAAGGCCGCCAAGGCCAAGACCATGCAGAAGACCGAAGCCGTGGACGCCGTCGTCCGCGCCTGCGAGGAGCTTGCCAGATGAAGCACGCGATTCGTCACATCCATTTCGTCGGCGTCGGCGGCTCGGGCATGAGCGGCATCGCCGAAGTGCTGCTGAACCTCGGCTACCGCATCACCGGTTCCGACCTGGCCGACAGCGCCACGTTGCGCCGGCTGGCCGGCCTGGGCATCGGCACCTTCGTGGGCCATGCGGCCGCGCACATCGAGGGCGCCGACGCGGTCGTCACGTCCACCGCCGTGCAGCCGGACAACCCCGAGGTGCTGGCCGCGCGCGAGAAGCGCATTCCGGTGGTGCCGCGCGCGGTGATGCTGGCCGAGCTGATGCGCCTGAAGCAGGGCATCGCCATTGCCGGCACCCACGGCAAGACCACCACCACCAGCCTGGTGGCGAGCGTGCTCGACGCCGCGGGCCTGGACCCGACCTTCGTGATCGGCGGGCGCCTGAACAGCGCCGGCGCCAACGCGCAGCTCGGCAGCGGCGACTACATCGTGGTGGAGGCCGACGAGTCGGATGCCTCGTTCCTGAACCTGCTGCCCGTGATGGCGGTGGTCACGAACATCGACGCCGACCACATGGAAACCTACGGGCACGACTTCGCGAAGCTGAAGAAGGCCTTCGTCGACTTCCTGCACCGCATGCCGTTCTACGGCGTGGCCATTCTCTGCACCGACGACGCGGCCGTGCGCGAGATCGTGTCCCAGGTGACCTGCCCCGTGACGAGTTACGGCTTCGGCGAGGACGCCCAGGTGCGCGCCATCGACGTGCGCGCTGTCGGCGGCCAGATGCATTTCACGGCGCAGCGCCGCAACGGCGTGACGCTGCCCGACCTGCCCATCGTGCTGAACCTGCCGGGCGAGCACAACGTGCGCAACGCGCTGTCGGTGATCGCCGTGGCGGTGGAGCTGGGCATTCCCGACGAAGCCGTGCAGCGCGGGCTGGCCGGCTTCAAGGGCGTGGGCCGCCGTTTCCAGAGCTACGGCGACGTGAGCGTGCAGGGTGAAGGCGCCGCGGGCACCTTCACCGTCATCGACGACTACGGCCATCATCCGGTCGAGATGGCCGCCACCATTGCCGCGGCGCGCGGCGCGTTCCCGGGCCGCCGGCTGGTGCTGGCGTTCCAGCCGCACCGCTACACCCGCACGCGCGACTGCTTCGAAGACTTCGTGAAGGTCATCGGCACGGCCGACGCGGTGCTGCTGGGCGAGGTCTATGCGGCCGGCGAGGCGCCCATCGTGGCCGCCGACGGCCGCACGCTGGCGCGCGCATTGCGCGTGGCCGGCAAGGTGGAGCCGGTGTTCGTCGACGACATCGCCGCCATGCCGCGCGCCATCCTCGACAACGCGCGCGCGGGCGACGTGGTGCTCTCCATGGGCGCCGGCTCGATCGGCGCGGTGCCGGGCAAGGTGGTCGAACTTGGCGCGGGGGCCGCTGCCACAACGGCGACGGCCGCCGCCCCTTCAACATCGCAGCGCGATTCGCGCAAAGGGAGGGCCGAATGAGCCTTCAGGACCCCAGACTCTTCGGCAAGGTGGCCGTGCTGTTCGGCGGCAGTTCCGCCGAACGCGAGATCTCGACGATGTCGGGCACCGGCGTGCTCGAGGCCCTGCGTTCGCGCGGCGTCGACGCGCATGCCTTCGACCCGTCGCAGCGCGAGCTGACCGACCTGAAGCGCGAAGGCTTCGCGCGCTGCTTCGTGGCGCTGCATGGCCGCCACGGCGAAGACGGCACCGTGCAGGGCGCGCTCGAGCTGCTCGGCATTCCCTACACCGGCTCGGGCGTGATGGCCTCGAGCGTGGCCATGGACAAGGTCATGACCAAGCGCATCTGGCAAGCCGACGGCCTGCCGACGCCCAAGTACGTGCGCCTGGCCTTCGACCAGCAAAGCCGCGAGCAGGTCATGGCCGTGCCCGACGTGCTGGGCCTGCCGCTGATCGTGAAGCCGCCGCGCGAGGGTTCCTCCATCGGCGTGACCAAGGTCGAGGGCTACTCGCAGATGCAGGACGCGGTGACGCTGTCCGCCAAATACGACGCCGACGTGCTCTGCGAGGAGTTCATCGAAGGCGAAGAAGTGACCTGCGCCGTGCTGGGCTTCGGGCTCGACGCGCGCGCGCTGCCGGTGGTGCGCATCGCCGCGCCCGAGGGCGCCTACGACTACCAGAACAAGTACTTCACCGACGACGTGAAGTACCACTGCCCGAGCGGCCTGCCCGCGGAGGAAGAGCACGAGATCCAGCGCATCACGCTGGCGGCCTACCGCACGCTGGGCTGCCGCGGCTGGGGCCGCGCCGACGTGATGATCCGCGCCAGCGACCGCAAGCCCTTCCTGCTCGAGATGAACACCTCGCCGGGCATGACCAGCCATTCGCTGGTGCCGATGTCGGCCCGCGCCGCGGGCATCGCGTACGAAGACCTGTGCCTGCGCGTGCTGGCCTCGGCCGCGCTCGACGCAACGGGAGGCTCGCAATAGCCATGACCGACAGCATCCCCGCGCCCTTCGACGTCAAGCTCATGAACATCGTCGCGAACATCGCCTTCGTGATGGTGACGCTCATGCTGCTTGCGGCGGGCGCCTGGTGGGTGCTGCGCCAGCCCTTCTTCCCCATCGGCGGCATCAAGGTGGACGGCGAGGTCACGCACAACAACGCGGTCACGCTGCGCGCCAACGTGGCGCCGCAGCTCAAGGGCAACTTCTTCACCATCGACCTGGCGCGTGCGCGCGCGGCTTTCGAGTCGGTGCCGTGGGTGCGCAGCGCGGTGGTGCGGCGCGAGTTTCCCGACAAGCTGCGCGTGACGCTGACCGAGCAGGTGCCGGTGGCCACCTGGGGCGACGACGCGGGCTCCAAGCTCATCAACGGTTTCGGCGACGTGTTCGAGGCCAACGTGGCCGAGGTCGACGACAACCTGCCGCGCCTGGACGGACCCATCGAGCAGGCCGGCCAGGTGCTGGGCATGTACCGCGTGCTGCAGCCGCAGTTCCAGCCCTACGAACTCAGCATCGACGAGCTCACGCTGTCGAGCCGGGGCAGCTGGAAGGTGGTGCTGGACAGCGGCGCGGAGATCGAGCTGGGCCGCGGCCAGAGCGAAGAGGTGACGGCCCGGCTGCAGCGGTTCCTGAAGACCGTGACCCAGGTCGCGGGCCAGTACCGGCGCTCGGTGGCCGATGTCGAAGGCGCCGATCTGCGCCACAACGACGCGTATGCATTGCGGCTGCGCGGCGTCACCACGGTCTCGCCAGAGGCCCCAAGAAAAATCAAGTAGCGAATACCGAGGAATCGAGGACATATCAATGCCCAAAGAATACAAAGACCTGGTCGTAGGACTCGACATCGGCACCGCCAAGGTCATGGTGGTGGTGGCCGAGGTGCTGCCCGGCGGCGAGCTCAAGCTGGCCGGGCTGGGCATCGCGCCGAGCAACGGGTTGAAGCGCGGCGTGGTGGTGAACATCGACGCCACGGTGCAGAGCATCCAGCAGGCGCTGAAAGAGGCCGAGCTGATGGCCGACTGCAAGATCAGCCGCGTGTACACGGGCATCACCGGCAGCCACATCCGCGGCATCAACTCCAGCGGCATGGTGGCGGTGAAGGACAAGGAAGTGACGCCCGCGGACGTGGCCCGCGTGGTGGAGACGGCGCGCGCCATCAACATCTCCAGCGACCAGCGCCTGCTGCTGGTGGAGCCGCAGGAATTCGTGATCGACGGCCAGGACGTGAAGGAGCCGATCGGCATGAGCGGCATGCGCCTGGAAGCCAAGGTGCACATCGTGACCGGCGCGCAGAGCGCGGCCGAGAACATCATCAAGTGCGTGCGCCGCTGCGGCCTGGAGGTCGACCAGCTGATGCTGAACCCGCTGGCCTCGAGCCAGGCGGTGCTGACCGAAGACGAGCGCGAGCTCGGCGTGGTGCTGGTGGACATCGGCGCGGGCACGACCGACGTGGCGATCTTCACCAACGGCGCGATCCGCCACACGGCCGTGATCCCGATCGCGGGCGACCTCATCACGAGCGACATCGCGATGGCGCTGCGCACGCCCACCAAGGACGCGGAAGACATCAAGGTCGAGCACGGCTACGCCAAGCAACTGCTGGCCGACCCTGAATCGCAAGTCGAAGTGCCGGGCCTGGGCGACCGCGGTCCGCGCATGCTGAGCAAGCAGGCGCTGGCCGGTGTGATCGAGCCGCGCATCGAGGAAATCTTCTCGCTCGTGCAGCAGGTGGTGCGCGAGTCGGGCTACGAGGAAGTGCTGTCGTCGGGCGTGGTGCTCACGGGCGGCAGCGCGGTGATGCCCGGCATGGTCGAGCTCGGTGAAGACATCTTCCTGAAGCCGGTGCGACGCGGCATTCCGAAGTATTCGAGCGCGTTGTCCGACATGGTCGCGCAGCCTCGCGCCGCTACAGTCATGGGCCTTCTCGAAGAGGCGCGCTTCGCGCGCATGCGTGGCTTCAAGGTCGCACAGAAGAATGGGTCGGTAAAGACTGCATTCGGACGTTTCAAGGACTTCATCGTGGGGAATTTCTGACGATGATCAAGTCTCCACTGTGGCTCGCGCGTGGCAGCCCACCCCTGCATTTCAACGAGCGATGGCGACGCACAGGTCCACCATCCTGACGCTCGCATCGTTGATCTCGTCACGGCACAAGAAATATTCATAGATACACAACGGCAACTGCAAGATTCAAGGAGTTAAAAATGACCATCGAAATGATCGAAGTCGAAGAGTTCAATCAGGGCACGCAGATCAAGGTGATCGGTGTCGGCGGTGGCGGCGGCAATGCAGTCGCCCACATGATGGAGCGTGGTGTGCAGGGCGTTCAGTTCGTCTGCGCGAACACCGACGCACAGGCACTGCAACGCAGCACCGCGCACAAGATCATCCAGCTCGGCACCAGCGGCCTGGGCGCCGGCAGCAAGCCCGACAAGGGCCGTGAAGCGGCCGAGCTCGCGGTGGACGACATCCGCGCGGCCATCGACGGTGCGCACATGCTGTTCATCACGGCCGGCATGGGCGGCGGCACCGGCACCGGCGCCGCACCCGTGATCGCACGCGTCGCGAAGGAAATGGGCATCCTCACCGTGGGTGTGGTGACCAAGCCCTTCGACTGGGAAGGCGGCCGTCGCATGACCAACGCCGACGCGGGCCTCACCGAGCTCGAAGCCAACGTCGACTCGCTGATCGTGGTGCTCAACGAGAAGCTGCTCGACGTGCTGGGTGAAGACGTCACGCAGGACGAAGCCTTCGCGCAAGCCAACGACGTGCTGAAGAACGCCGTGGGCGGCATCTCGGAAATCATCAACGAGTACGGCGGCGTGAACGTCGACTTCGAAGACGTGCGCACCGTGATGGGCGAACCCGGCAAGGCCATGATGGGCACCGCTGCCGCAGCCGGCCCGGACCGCGCGCGCATCGCCGCCGAACAGGCCGTGGCCTGCCCGCTGCTCGAAGGCATCGACCTGTCGGGCGCCAAGGGCGTGCTGGTGCTGGTGACGGCATCGAAGGGCTCGCTGAAGCTGAACGAGTCGAAGCTCGCGATGAACACCATCCGCGCCTACGCTTCGCCGGACGCGCACGTGATCTACGGCGCCGCCTACGACGACACCCTGGGCGACGAGATGCGCGTGACCGTGGTGGCCACGGGCCTGTCGCGTGCCGACGCACGCCGCCAGGCTCCGACGCTGGAAGTGATCCGCACCGGCACCGACAACATCGCGTTCACCGTGCCGACGCTCGGTGGCGTGGGTCACGCCAGCAGTGGCGGCCACGGCAGCCAGCCGAACTACGACGGCATGGCCGTTCCCAGCGTGTGGCGCACCAACCGCACGATGGCCGCAGCGAAGGTGGACGCGCTGTCTTCGGGCGGCATGGATGACTTCGAGATCCCGGCCTTCCTGCGCCGCCAGGCAGATTGAGAGAAGAAGCCCCCCGTTCGAAGGTCTCGCGCGAGACCTTCGGGGGGCGAACTCGGCCAGACGCAGAGGACACGAAGGTTCGCAAGGGGCACAGGGAAGACCTGAAAGGGACTTCTGCTGGCTCTAGGCGCTGCGTTCGCTTCGTGTCCCTTGCGTCCATCGCCGGGCCTTTTCAGAGAACCCATGTCTATCGGTGCCATAGCGAAGGGCATAGGGCGTCACGCCCGGCGCGCGCCTAAAATCCCCGGCGTGCTGCAACAACGAACCCTCAAGTCGATCAGCCGCGCCGTGGGCGTGGGGCTTCACAGCGGCCAGCGCGTGGAGCTGACCCTGCGACCGGCCCCGGCCGACACGGGCATCGTGTTCCGCCGCGTCGACCTGCCCGAGCCGGTCGAGATCCGCATGACGGCCGAGTCGGTTACCGACACGCGCCTGGCGTCCACGGTCTCCACCGGCGGCGCGAAGGTGCAGACCGTCGAGCACATCATGTCGGCCTGCGCGGGCCTGGGCATCGACAACCTCTACATCGACATCACGGCCGACGAAGTGCCGATCCTCGACGGGTCGGCCTCGTCCTTCGTGTTCCTGCTGCAGAGCGCGGGCATCGCGCTGCAGAAGGCGCCGCGCCGCTTCATCCGCGTGACCCGCAAGGTCGAGGTGCGCGAAGGCGAGGGCGCCAACGAGAAGTGGGCGAGCCTGGAGCCGTACCACGGCTACAAGCTGAGCTTCGAGATCGACTTCGACCACCGCGTGGTCAACTCCACCGGCCAGCGCGTGGAGTTCGACCTGGGCACCGGCTCGTACAGCCGCGACATCGCACGCGCGCGCACCTTCGGCTTCACCAAGGAAGTCGAGTACATGCGCAGCAAGGGCCTCGCGCTCGGCGGCGGCCTGGACAACGCCATCGTGATGGACGACACCAAGGTGCTCAATGCCGGCGGCCTGCGCTACGACGACGAGTTCGTGAAGCACAAGATCCTCGACGCCATGGGCGACCTGTACATCATCGGCAAGCCATTGCTGGCCGCTTACACCGCGTTCCGTTCGGGCCATGCGCTGAACAACAAGCTGCTGCGCGAACTGCTCTCGCACAGCGACGCCTACGAAGTCGTGACCTTCGAGGACGAGAAGCGCGCACCGCGCGGTTTCGGCGAAGTCGCGCGCGCCTGGTAGGCCGCGCTCCCACGATGCTTCTGTTCCGCTGGGCCATCCTGCTGCTCCTGCTGGTGGCGGGTGTGAGTTTCGCGTTCTATGCTGGCACGGGCCAGGTCAAGTACCGGCGCTTCGGCTGGACCGTGTTGAAGTGGACGCTGCTGGCGGCGTTCGGCTTCTTCGCGGTGCTGATCGCCGAGCGCATCGCCTGAGTTTCCCGTCTCGCGCCCTCACCCAAACTCCCCAGGGGGAGAGGGCGCAGGTCAAAAGACTCAGCGCGAGCGCCCTTGCCGGTAAGTGCCGGCATGCGTCTTCGACAACTCCGCCGCTTCCGCGAGCCGCGCCATCGAACGCCCCACCTGCGCATGCGTGATGGCGATGCCCAGTGCGTCGGCCGCGTCGGCGCCGGGCACGCCGGGCAGGTCGAGCAGGCGGCGCACCATCTCCTGCACCTGCGCCTTGGCGGCGCCGCCGTGGCCCGCCACGGCCTTCTTCATCTGCAGCGCGGTGTACTCGGCCACGGAGAGGTTGTGGGTGACCAGCGCCGTCACGCACGCGCCGCGCGCCTGGCCCAGCAGCAGCGTGGACTGCGGGTTGACGTTGACGAAGATGATTTCCACCGCCGACGCATCGGGCTGGTAGCGCGCGGTGATTTCCGCGATGCCGTCGAACAGCACCTTCAGGCGCGCCGGCAGGTTGCCGCTGCCCAGGTGCCGCGTGCTGATGGTGCCGCTGGCGACATAGCGCAGCGCATGGCCGTCCGAGTCGACCACGCCGAAGCCGGTGGTCTGCAAGCCGGGGTCGATGCCAAGAATGCGCATGAAAGGAAACGTAAAGGCCTAAGCCCGGGTAAAGAGAGTCGAAAGAGCTGCGGCACGGGGCTCGAAAGCCGTTCGATCGCGGGCAGAATGCGCCCCGGTCCGTACAGTCCGCCCCCGTTGCGCGCGGGGCGTGCCACACAAGGAAGCGAATGTGAATGTAGTCGAGTCCTCCGCGCAGCAGCAACTGGATGACGCACAGGCCCTGATCGAGCGCCTGCAACACCCCAGCGAGCGCGCCCAACGCGCCGCCGCGAGCCTGCGCCGCGCGGAGCTGCTGAACGACCTCGGCCGGCGCGCCGAGGCGCTGGCCGCCTGCAGCCGCCTGATCGAGGAATTCGGCGGCATGCCCGAGCCCGCCGTGGTGGTGCCGTGCTGCCAGGCGCTGCGCCTGCTCGCGCACATGCTGCGCCAGCTGCATCGCCCGGCCGACGCGCTGGCCACGCTCGACCGCCTGGTGGCGGCGCACGGCCAGCGCGGCGAGCCCGAGATCCGCGAGCACATCGCCCATGCGCTGTACCAGCGCACCTGGCTCATCGACGAGCCGGCCGCGCGTTGCGAAGCCTGCGACTTCATGAGCGAGCAGCTCGACGCGCAGGCCGATGCCGCGTTCGATGCATGGCGCGTGGACGCGCGTCTGCTGAAGGCCGAGATCGACCACCACCGCGGCCTGCCGCAGGACGCGATTGCCACGCTGGACGCGGCCATCGAGCGCTTCGACGGCAGCACCGACCCCGCCGTGGTGCTGCGCGTGGCGCGTGCGCGCCTGGCCTCGGTGCTGAACCTGCGCGAGCTGGCGCAGCACACGCAGGCACAGGTGCTGTGCCTGCAGGTGGCCGACCAGATCGAGGCCGGGCTGGCCGATGCCGCGCCCGAGCTTCGCCTGGAAGGCGTGCGGGCGCTGACCCTGTTCTTCGACGGCCTCGGTCTCGAGGAGCAGGCGCGCCGCGCCGAGCTGGTCGGCTGGCTGCTCGAACGCTATGGCCGCGACGCTTCGTCGCAGGTGCGCCGCATGGCCGTGGTGCGCGCCTACGACTGGGCCGTGGGCCTGCGCGACCAGGGCGACGGCGAAGCCGCGCTGGCGGCCTGCGACCGGCTGCTGGCCACCTTCGCGCGCGACACCGACGCCGTCGTGCAGCGCACCGTGGCCAGCACGCTGCTGAACAAGGGCCACGTGCTGCTCGAGCAACTGGCGCGCGCCGACGACGCGCTGGGCGTGTACGAGAAGCTCATGCACACGCTGCGCGATGCCGCAGCGCCCGAGCTGCAGGACATGCGGGCCAAGGCGACGGCGGGGCGGCAGTCCTGCCTGAAGCGCCTGCGCAAGGCCGGCCCGGCCGATGCCGGCGAACTGTCGATCGAGCTGCGCGACGAGGTGCGCGACAAGGTCAAGGAGGGCCGCAGGCATGGCGACGCGGGCGAGTCGCTCGAGGCCATCGCGCTGTTCGACGAGGTGCTCGCGGCGCACGCCGCGTCGCTGCACCCCGAGCTGCGCCGCCAGTGCGCGCGTTCGCTGGTGCACAAGGCCTTCTGCCTGGTGGCGTTGTCGCGCTTCGACGAGGTGATCGAGGCCGCCGATGCGATGGACGCGCGCTACGGCGCCGATGCCGCGACCGAGATGCAGGAGCAGGTGGCGCTGTGCCTGCAATACAAGAGCACCGCGCTCGATCGCCTCGGGCGGCCCGAGGACGAGATGCGCGTGCACGACCAGATCGTGGCGCGCTGGGGCAACTCCGATCTGCCCGACCTGCGCGGGCGCGTGGCCGGTGCGCTGTTCCGCAAGGGCGCGACGCTGCGCCAGGCCGGCCGGCTCGCCGAGGCCGTGGCGAGCTACGACGAGGTGATCGCGCGCACGGCCGTGGCGCGCGAGAGCGTGCTGCAGCTGTGGGCCGCCAAGTCGATGATCAACAAGGCCAAGGCGCTCGACAAGATGGGCGACACGGCGGGGCAGGCCAAGGCGTACCGCGTGCTCATTGCGCGCTTCGGCGATTCGGGCGATGCGGCCTTGCGCGAGCGCGTGGCCAACGCCTGCGAATGGCTGGCCGAGGCCGAAGGCCGGCAGGGGCGAGTGGAGGCGCAGCGCGCGACGCTCGAGCAGGCGCTCGGCCGCTTCGGCACCGCGCTGTCGGCCGAGCAGCGCACGCGCCTCACGCGCGAGTTGCAGGCGCTGAAGGCCAAGGCGCTGGGCCGCAAGGCGAAGGAGGCGTTCGACCGCGTGGTGCGGCGCAAGGCCTGAGCGAGGCCTGAGCAAGACCTGCGCAAGGCCTGAACGCCTTAGCGGCCTTGCCGCTGCTTCAGGCGTTGAAGTACCAGCGGATCGAGTGGAAGAAGATCGGCGCGGCGAAGCACAGGGCGTCAACGCGGTCGAGCAGGCCGTTGGCGCCCGTCACGCCTACGCCCTTCTTGCCCCAGTTGGGAATGCCCCGGTCGCGCTTGAGCGCCTTCATCACCAGGTGGCCCATCGAGCCCGCGATGCAGGCGATGACCGACACCGCGAGCGCCTGGCCGAACTTGAACGGCGTGATGAACGAGAACAGCGCCCCCACCAGGCTCGCCACCACGATGCCGATGCCCCAACTGGTCCAGTTGAAGCTGCGGCTCACGTTGGGCGCGAAGGGCGTGCGCTGCATGCGGCGCGAGATCAGGTGCTGCACCAGCACCGAGGTCTGCACCACGAACACCAGGAAGAACACGAGGAACGCGCTCTTGCCCTCGTAGCCCGGGAAGGTGAGCAGCAGCAGCGCCGGCACGTGGCTCATGCCGTACACGCAGACCATGATGCCCCACTGCAGCTTGGCGTTGCGCTCCAGGAAGTGGCTCGGGTCGTTGGCCAGCGCGCTGGCCACCGGGATCGCGAGGAACACGTACACCGGGATGAACACGGTGAACAGGTCGAAGCGCGCGGTGGCCACCAGCCAGAACTGGATCGGCAGCACCACGAAGAACGCAAGGATCAGGCTGCGGTGGTCGCCGCGCCGCGTGGGCGAGAGCGTGATGAACTCGCGCAGCGCGAAGAAGGCGATCAGCGCGAACAGCACGGTGGCCACGGTTTCGCCCAGCGCCCAGCCGATCCAGAAGATCACCACCATGAACCAGGTGGTGCCCAGCAGCGCGCGGAAGTGCGCCAGTTCGGCCTGCCAGGCGGCGTCGTGCACGGGGTTGCGGCGCTCCCTGAAGCTCAGGAAGAAGGCCGCGGTGCTCACGATCACGAGCACGCCGAACACGATGAGGAAGAGGGCCGCGACCTGCTGGGTCGGGCTGAGGTTGCGCAGGAACTGGTTCATGTCAGACGTCGCGCAGCGCGATCACGGCGGCGCGTGCGCGGTCGAGGAAGGGGCGGCGCTCTTCGTTCTCCTCGACACGCAACGGCGCGCCGAAGGTCACGGAGCACAGGATGGGCACCGGCACGATCTCGCCCTTGGGCATGACGCGCTGCACGTTGTCGATCCAGGCCGGCACCAGCACCACGTCGGGGAACAGCGTGGCGAGCGTGTAGAGGCCCGACTTGAACTTCTGCGGCTCGCCGGTGTGGCCGCGCGTGCCTTCGGGAAAGATGATGATCGAGTCGCCGCTGCGCAAGGCTTCGACGAGAGGGGCGAGCGGGTCGGAGGCGGGGGGCGCCGTGTCGGGCGCTGCTTCGGGTTCCGCAGGAGGCGGCATGGGCGGTGGCGGTGGCGGTGGCGCAGGCGGCTCGGGAAGGTCGAGTTGACCTTGCGCCTCGGGCACCGCATCGACCGGCTCCGTCAGCGGCGTCGGCGGCAGCAGCGGTTCCATCGACGGCTCGATGCGTTCGGCCGGCATCGGCGGGGCTTTGACGGCAACCGCAGCCGGCACCGGTGCTGCGGCGGTGGCAGATGCTGCAGGCGCCGTTGCCGCGCGCTCCACATACACCGCGTTGAACACTTCGGTCGTGATCCAGCGCTTGACCGGCGTGTTGGCCCAGTAGTCGCGCGCCGCGATCGGCCGGGTGATGCTGCGCAGTTCCTCGGGCAGCGCCGCCCAGATCATCACGAGGTCGGCGTGGCTCTGGTGGTTGGCGAAGTAGATGCGCTGCTCGGCCTTCGGCGGACAGCCATACCAGCGCGCTTGCGCGCCCGTGAGCAACCGGACGATCCCGAGCAACAACCAACCCGTGAGCTTTGCAAGCATATGGGCGCGATGATACGGGCCATGCGATGGCGTTTCGATCCTCTTTCTCTGGTGTGGGCGGTGGCCCTGTTCGTGTTGCTCGTGCTGCTGGCCACCGTCGGCGCGCGCTGGGGCTGGCTGCGAAGTTTCTTCGGCGACGTGCTGGCCGTGGTGTGGGTCTACTTCGTGTTCAAGACCGCGATCGGCGCGCGCGTTATGCCGCTGGCGCTGGCCGCGCTGGGCGTGGGGTGTGCGGTCGAGCTCGGCCAGTACCTGGCGTCGGCGTGGCACCTGCGCATTCCGAACCGCGCGCTGCGCATCGTGCTCGGCAGCACCGCCGACTGGTGGGATGTGCTGGCCTACACGATCGGCTTCGCCGCAGTGCTGGCGCTCGAAGGCCTGCGCGGCAGGTTCAGGGCAGCTCGGCCGCGGGCATCCGCGCCATGACCGTCGACGCGCGCCCGCCCAGGTAGGGCGAGCCGGGCCGGTGTTCGAAGAACTTCGGGCTCGGCAGCATCACCGCGAGGCGCGCGGCCTCGTTGGCGTTCAGGCGCGCGGCGGGCTTTCGAAAGTAGTACTGCGACGCGGCTTCCGCGCCGAACACGCCTTCGCCCCACTCGACGTTGTTCAGGTACAGCTCGAGGATGCGGCGCTTGTCGAGGAACACCTCCAGCAGCGTGGCGAGCACCAGCTCCTGCCCCTTGCGCAGCATGGTGCGTTCGCCGGACAGCAGCAGGTTCTTGGCGAGCTGCTGCGTGATGGTCGAGCCGCCGCGCAGGCGCACCGGCTGCACCGGCTTGCCGCGCGCAACGGCACGCGCGGCGCGCTTGGCGGCCAGCTCTTCGGCCTTGGCGTTGCGCTGGCGCGCGCGTTCGATGGCTTCCCACTCCACGCCGTTGTGGTCGACGAAGCCCGCGTCCTCGCTCGCGATGACGGCGCGCTTCAACGTGTCGTTGATCTGCCCGTAAGGCACCCACTCCTGGCGCCAGCCGCCCTCGCTGCCCTTGTGGATGGCAACCTGCCAGGCCTCGGAGCGCTGGAACGCGGTGCTCTGCGGATCGATCACGGCCATGGCCGCGATGCGCACCACGAAGAACAGCTCGAGTGCCACGCCTGCCACCACGAGGCAGGCGATGAGGCGCAGCACGGCCTTCATGCGGGTGTCATGCGGGGGTGACGAGCGAGGCGCGCACCTCGGCCAGCACCTGCGCGGACGGCGGGCGCACGCCGCGCCAGATCTCGAAGGCCTCGGCCGCCTGCTCGACCAGCATGCCGAGCCCGTCGCGCGCGACGGCGCCGTGCGCTTCGGCCCAGGCCATGAAGCCCGCGGCTGCGGGGCCGTACATCATGTCGACCGCGAGACCGCCTTCGCGCAGCACGGCGGCGTTCACCGGCACCGCGTCGCCCGCGAGGCTGGAGGCGGTGGCATTGATCACCACGTCGAAGGTGCCCGGCACCTCGTCGAGCGCCCAGGCTTCGAGCGAGGCGCCGTGGCGCAGCGCAATGGCCGCATGGCGGCGCACCAGTTCGACGGCCTTGCCGACCGTGCGGTTGGCCACCACCACGCGCGACGCACCGGCGTCGAGCAGCGGCCCGAGCACGCCGGCCGCCGCGCCGCCCGCGCCGATCAGCAGCAGCGCCTTGCCCTTCAGCGGCACCGCCGCGTTGTGCACGATGTCGCTGACCAGGCCGATGCCGTCGGTGTTGTCCGCGTGGATGCTGCCGTCGTCCGCGAAGCGCAGCGTGTTCACCGCCTGCGCGAGCTTCGCGCGCTCGCTGGTGTGCTGCGCCAGCGCGGCGGCTTCGAACTTGAAGGGCACGGTGATGTTGCAGCCGCGCGCACGGTCGCCGCGCTCGGCGGCTTCGCTTCGGAAGGCCGCGATGCCTTCGGCGAACGCGCCGATCGGCACCAGCCGCCGGCCGTAGTCCATCTGCTGGCCGCAGAGTTCGGCGAAGCGCGCGTGGATGCGCGGCGAGCGGCTGTGCTCGACGGGGTTGCCCACTACACAGTACAGGTCCATGGCCTCGTGTCTCCTGGCGCGCTGCGCGTTGTCTTGTCTCGGTCGGGTTTGCGAGCGTCTCGGGCTCTACTGGGAGGAGAGCTCGATCGTCTCGTCGCGCGTGAACTTGAAGCGCGACTGCATCACGATCTGGTCGGTCTGCTTGCGCATGGCGTCGGTGAACTTGCCGAAGTTGCCCACGCTGCGCACGATGGCCTGCGCGCGGCGGTCGAGCGTGACGTCGCCCGAGCTCTCGTCGACCGACGTGTCGAGCACGTTGCCGTCGAAGTTGATGGTGATGGTCATCCTCAGCTCGCCGTAGAGCTTCTTGCCGGCGGCCGTGGGAAAGTTCTCGGTGCCCTTGAGCTCGATGCGCCGGCGCAGCGAATCGACGTAGATCGCGTACGCGGCCTCGCGCGTGGCGGGGCTCAGGTAGCGCTTCTTGGGGCGCGCGTTTTCCTCGTTCACGCGGCGCTCGATCTCGGCGAGCAGCTCGACCATCTGGCGGCGCTTGTCCTCGCGCGCGGTGGCTTCGGTGGGGTCGCCGGCATTGCGCGGGTCGGGCACCGGCATGGCCGCCAGTTCGCGCTTGAGTTGCGCGAGCAGTTGCATCTGCTGGGCCTGCATGGCCTCGACCTGGCGGCGCGAATCCTCGAACGAGTCGCCCATGGTGGTGAAGCTCGAGGGCGGCAGCGGACTGGTGGCGCGGCCCTTGTCGAGGTCACCGCCGCCGGCCAGCGCCGTCTGCGCCATCACGCGCGCGGCGGGGTCCGGCTTCTCGTTGGTCTTGCTGTTGACCAGGATCACTTCGAGCGGCGTTTCGCTGAAGACCTTGTTGAACGATTCGGGATCGACGAAGCGCACCGCGAGCAGTGCGGCATGCGCAATGACCGACACGCCGAGTGCAATCTGCAGCGTGCTGAGGTCCTTGAAGTTCATTCTCGAAATTCCTCCAGGGGGCGCATTTCTCCGGGCGACTCGCCGAAGTTCATGCAGGCGTGTTTTCGGGCGCGGCCTCGCTGTCGTTCAGGTCGACGGCGATGGCGATCGGGCCCGCAACCACTTCTTCTTCCTCGTCACCTTCCTCTTCGGCGGCGGCATCGGCCTTCGGCGTGTCGAGGCGTTCGAGCACGGTGCCGCTCACGTCCAGCGCGATCTCGTCGATCTCGCCGAGCTTCACGCGCAGGCGCGCGCCGCGTTCCTGCTGGCCGGCCACCGGGAACACCAGCGGCAGCGTCTCGGCGCGCACCAGCGCGCCATTGGGCAGGTCCTTGATGACGGTGGCCTCGAGTTCGGTGATGCCCTGCTGCTGCAGGTACTTCAGCGTCCAGAAGCGTTCCATGCCGCCCTGGTAGGCGTTGTACGTGGCGTAGGCCGCGTCGAAGCCCGACAGGATCGAGAACAGGTCGGCGTCCTTCGGCTTGAACGGCGCGGCCAGCGCGGCGGTCTTGCCGTGGCGCGCGGCGGCAATGATCTGCCACTGGTTCACCAGGTCGGTGTAGCGGCGAAGGGGCGAGGTGCTCCAGGCGTAGCTCTTCACGCCCAGGCCCGCGTGCGGCAGCGAGCGCGTGCCCATGCGCACCTTGATGCCGGGCGCCAGGCTGGCCTGGCTGCGGTACAGGCCGGGCACGCCGAGTTCGCCGAGCCAGGCGCCCCAGGTGCTGTTGGCCAGGATCATGGCCTCGGACACGATCAGGTCGAGCGGCGCGCCGCGCTGGCGCGTGCCGATCTGCACCTGCTCGTTGCCCACGGGCTCGTTGCCGTCGTTGCCGACGAGGCGGAAGTTGTAGTCGGGCCGGTTGAAGTTCTCCGGCTTGCCGCGCACCACCTCGCGCTGCGCCTTCAGCTGCTTCGCGAGGCGGAACAGGAAGGAGAGCGGGGCGCGCAGGCGGGCTGCCGCTTCTGGCGTGTTGTCGCTCTGGAACGCGGCGTCTTCGAGCCAGGGCTGCGTGACGACGGTGTCGAGGTGGTCGTGGCGCAGGTTGGCGACGATCGGCACGCGCTCCAGTTTGGTCTCGGTGCCCTGCAGCTCGAGCGTGGCCTCGTCGAAGCGCGCGTAGAGCGACACGGCCGGGCGGTCGCCGCCCTCGAGCAGCGTGTAGGTGTTGACCACCTCGTCGGGCAGCATCGTGATCTTGTAGCCCGGCATGTAGACAGTGGACATGCGCGTGCGCGCCACGTTGTCGATGGCGCTGCCCGGCGTGAGCGCCAGGGCCGGCGCCGCGATGTGGACGCCGACCGTGACGGTGCCCGTGCCGAGGCCCTGCACCGAGAGCGCATCGTCGATTTCGGTGGTCTGCGAATCGTCGATCGAGAAGGCCTGCACGCCGGATGCGACCGGCAGGTCGTCCACGATGGCGGGCGCCGCGAGCGCGGGGAAGCCCGTGCCCTTGGGGAAGTTCTCGAACAGGAAGCGGCGCCAGTGGAACTGGTAGGGCGAGTCGATCGCGCCGGCGCGTTCCAGCAGGTCGAGCGGCGGGCGCTGCGTGGCGCGCGCGGCGTCGACCACGGCCTTGTATTCGGGGGCGTTCTTGTCGGGCTTGAACAGGATCTTGTAGAGCTGCTCGCGCACCGGCGCGGGGCACACGCCCTCGGCCAGCTGGCCGGCCCACTCGGCGATCTGCGCCTGGATGACCTTCTTCTTCTCGATGGCGGCCAGCGCCTGCTGCACGATCTCGGCCGGCGCCTTCTTGAAGCGTCCCTTGCCCGCGCGGCGGAAGTAGTGCGGCGCCTCGAACAGCCCGAACAGCGCGGCCGCCTGCTCGGCCAGCGAGGGCTTGTCGGTGAAATATTCGGCGGCCAGCTCCGCAAAGGTGAATTCGCCCTCGGGCGCGAATTCCCAGGCGAGATCGAGGTCCATGGCGGCGGCGAGCGTGCGCGCCTCGGCGATCAGCTCGGCGGGCGAGGGCTTCTCGAAACGCAACACGATGTTGGCGCTCTTGACCTTGACGCGCTTGCCCGTGTCGAGCTCGACCTGTGCCGATGCTTCGGCCTCCGACAGCACGCGGCCGCCGAGGTACTTGCCGGCTTCTTCAAACAATACAAACATCCGGCGATTGTCCCACGCTGAACCCGCCGGCCTGCCGGGATCGAATGCCCCGGGTGAAGCCCGGGGGCGGGCGTTACACCGGGTTGATGAACGACATCACGTCGTCCAGATGCACTTTCTCGAAGTCCGACAGCGCGTGGTCGCTGCCTTCGAGCAGCTTGATGTTGCTGTCGGGGTAGCGCGCCGACATTTCGTGCCAGTCGAGCGCCTCGTCGCCCTTGGCGATGATGGCGAAGACGCGCTCGGGCCGCGTGAGCTGGCCGACTTCCATGGCGCGCAGCTCGTGGATGTATTCGGGGCGGAAGTAGAAGTGCTCGGACGGGTCGTGCCAGACGGTCTGGTCGCCGATGTAGCGCGTGAGGTCGCGCGCCGGGTGCACGGCGGGGTTCAGCAGCACGGCGCGGCAGCGGGTCATGCCGGCAACGTAGGTGGCGTAGAAGCCGCCGAGCGACGAGCCCACCACCGCCATCGACTTGCGCGGCCAGTGGGCGATGCCCTTCATCACCATGTCGATGGCATCGTGCGGCGACGGCGGCAGCTGGGGGCACCACCACTGGAGATCGGGATGGTGCTGGGCCACGCGCTGCGCCATGAGCCGAGCCTTGGTGGAGCGGGGCGACGAGCGGAAGCCGTGCAGGTACAACAGGTGAGTGGTTTGCGGATCCATGCGAGGAAGAGATGCAGGGTGCCGACGTTGCACCCCGCTTGCCGGGACCAGGTAATTCTGCATGAGGTCTGTAGTCACGAGGCCGCTTCCAGCGTACAAAAACCCCGTGGGCCGGGGTTCTTCGGTAAAGATCGAGCCGATCGATGCTCGGGGTGCGCGGACGTCCGGCCTGCCTGTGCAAGGGATGTGCTGCGCCTTGGGAATTCGAAAGTATTCAGGCCCCGGGCCGCCGGGGTCTCGCGGGTCTACGTTCGAGTTACTTCGCCTGCGTGAAGAGGGCCATCGAGGTGCATCCGAGAGGCATTCGACCCGATGCCGCCCTGCATCGTCCGCGCCGGCAAAAAGCGGCGCAAGTTTCACGGCGCATGCCGTCGTGCGCATCCCATGAACAGGGTAGGCGTGCAAGGGCGATCGCGTGCGCGCGAGCCTTATGCTTCTGCCCATGAACACAGAGGCCCCGCACGACGCGACGCCACGCCGATGGGGCGTGCTCGTCGTCGAAGACGACAGCCGCGCGCGCGCATTCTTCGAGGCGAGCGTGCAGCGCAGCCCGCGCCTTTTCTGGCTCGGCAGTGCCGGCACGGTCCAGGAGGCGCTGGCCTGGCTGGCGCGCACCGCCACCATTCCCGACGTGCTGCTGGTCGACCTCGGCATGCCCGACGGCACCGGGCTGGACGTGATCCGCGACGCGGTGGCGCGCTTTCCCGGCTGCGAGCCGCTGGTGGTGTCGGTGTTCGGCGACGAGGAAAACGTGCTCGCCAGCATCGAGGCCGGCGCCGTGGGCTACATCCACAAGGACGCCGCGCCCGAGGACATCGCCCAGACCATCGTGGAGATGAAGGCCGGCGCCTCGCCGATCTCGCCCATGATCGCGCGGCGCGTGCTCGCCAAGTACCGCAGCCTGCAGTCGGCGGTCGTGCCCGGCGCGCCGCCGGGCGTCGCGCCGGAGGCGGTGTCGGAGGAGTCCGACCGCGGCTTGCTGTCGGCGCGCGAGCACGAGGTGCTCACGCTCATCGCGCGCGGTTTCTCCTATGCGGAGATCGCGCGGCTCAAGGGGCTGAGCGTGCACACGGTGCAGACCCACATCAAGAACCTCTACGGAAAGCTTGCCGTGCACTCCAAGAGCGAAGCGGTCTTCGAAGCGACGCGGCTCGGCCTGCTGTCTCACCCGGGCTGACGGCAGATGCGGCGTTTGCGGCCGGGGCTGGTGTCGTTGTTCGGATGGTGGCTGGCGCTGGTTGTCGTGGCGCTCGCCGGCGTTGCGCCGGCCGCCGCGGCGCAAGCGGCCATCGAGCTGCGCCACGGCACCGTGACGAGCTCGGTCGACGGCGTCACGCGCACCGGGCCGGTCGACCTGTCGTACCACTGGGACCGTGAGCACCACGGGCGTCCCGGCACGGCGAGCTTCGACCTGCCGTTCCGGCTCGACGCCGCGCCCGACACGCCGTGGGGCATCTTCATCCCGCGCGTGGGCAATGTCTTCGAGGTGCAGCTCAACGACGCGCTGTTGCAGGTCTACGGCGACCTCGGCCGCGGCAACGACGCCGACTACGCCAAGGCGCCCATCTACGTGCCGGTGCCCGGGCGGCTGCTGCGGCAGGGCGACAACCACCTGCAGATCCGCATCCGCGCGGACAGCGGCCGGCGCGCGGGGCTGTCGCGCGTGGTGGTCGGGCCGGCCGCGCCGGTGCGCACGGAGCTGTTCGAAAGCGCCTACGCCTGGCGCTTCACCGGCTCGGTGCTGCTGACGGCCTTCAGCCTCATGGTGAGCGGCATCGCGCTGGGCCTCTGGCTCACGCAGGTCGACGCGCGGGACAACAGCGGCGGCACCGGGCGCGACGGCATCTACCTGTGGGCCGCGCTGGCCGAGTTCTGCTGGGCGATCCGCGTGGCCGACGGCGTGGTTGCCGAGCCGCCGCTGCCCTGGGGCGCCTGGGGCGTGCTGATGGCCGCTTGCTATGCGGGCTGGGCGGCCTCGGCCATGATGTTCTGCTGCCACCTGGCCGGCTGGTCCCGCAACCCGCGCCTGCGGTGGCTGCGCTGGCCGCTGCTGGCGGTGGTGGCCGGCACCGTGGCGGCGAGTTCGCTCGCGTTGCGGCGCGAGGAGCCCATGTGGCTCACCGGCTGGCTGGTCCTGGAAATCGCGTTCATCGCCTGCTTCGTGACGGCTTTCGTCGTGGCCACCGTGCGCCGCCCGAGCACCGAACAGTGGCTGGTGGCCGGCGCGGCGCTGGCAACGGTGGCGTTCGGCGTGCGCGACTGGCTGGTGATCCGCCTGAGCGACGCCTACGGCGAAACCACCTGGGTGCGTTATTCGTCGGTGTTCTTCGGCATTGCGCTGCTGCTGATCGTGCTGCGGCGTTTCCACGCCGCCACGGTCCAGTCGCGCGGCTGGGTCACGGCGCTGGCCGAGCGCGTGGCCCAGCGCGAGCGCGAGCTGGCGGCCACCTACGCGGAGCTGGAAGCGGCGGCGCGCGACCAGGCGCGCACCCACGAGCGCGAGCGCATCCTGCGCGACATGCACGACGGGGTGGGCTCGCACATCAGCTCGGCCATCCGGCAGCTGCAGTCGGGCCAGGCCAGCTCGGGCGACCTGCTGCGCACGCTGCGCGATTCGCTCGACCAGCTCAAGCTTTCCATCGATTCCATCCACCTCCCGCCGGGTGACGTCGGGGCCCTGCTGGCGGCGGCGCGCTACCGGCTGGAACCCCGGCTGGCGGCAGGGGGCATCGAGCTCGAATGGGCCGTGGAGGAGGTCGCGCCGGTCGAGCGGCTCGACGCGCAGGGCATGCGGCAGCTGCAGTTCCTGCTGTTCGAGGCCATTTCCAACGTTTTGCAACATGCGCAGGCCAGCGTGCTGCGCATCGAGGCCGACATGCAGGGGACCACGGCGCACAGGGTGCCCACGGTGCCCACTGTGCAATTGCGCGTGATCGACAACGGCAGGGGCTTCGACGCCGCCTGCGTGCCGCGCGCGCTGGCCGAGCGCGCGGGGGCCATCGGCGCGCGGCTGGCGGTCGAAAGCCGACCCGGGCGCACGGTCGTTCAGCTTTCTTTCGATTGAGGTGGGCAGCGGGGCGGGGATAATCCGCCCCCATGTCTGCCGTGTTCAACCAGCCCTCCCTGGCGCGTCGCATCGCGCCCATCTTCCAGGGCTTCGACGGCTTCCTGGCCTTCGCCGTGCTGCTGCTCGTGTTCGCCGGGTTGCTCACCATGTACTCCTCCGGGTACGACCACGGCTCGCGCTTCGTCGACCACGGCCGCAACATGCTGCTGGCCGGCTTCATCATGTTCGTGGTGGCGCAGGTGCCGCCGCAGCGGCTGATGGTGGCCGCCGTGCCGCTCTACACGATGGGCGTGGCGCTGCTGGTGGCGGTGGCGCTGTTCGGCATCACCAAGAAGGGCGCGCAGCGCTGGATCAACGTGGGCCTGGTGATCCAGCCCAGCGAGATCCTGAAGATTGCCATGCCGCTGATGCTGGCCTGGTGGTTCCAGCGGCGCGAAGGCCAGCTGCGGCCGCTCGACTTCGTGGTGGCGACGGTGCTGCTGGCGGTGCCGGTCGGGCTCATCATGAAGCAGCCCGACCTGGGCACGTCGCTGCTGGTGCTGGCGGCCGGGCTGGCGGTGATCTTCTTCGCCGGACTGCCGTGGAAGCTGATCGTGCCGCCGGTGGTGATCGGCGCGGTGGCCGTCACGCTGATCGTGGGCTTCGAGTCGCAGCTGTGCGCCGACGGCGTCGACTGGCGCGTGCTGCACGACTACCAGAAGCAGCGGGTGTGCACGCTGCTCGACCCCAGCAAGGACCCGCTGGGCAAGGGCTTCCACATCATCCAGGGGATGATCGCCATCGGCTCGGGCGGGGTCGGCGGCAAGGGCTTCATGCAGGGCACGCAGACGCACCTCGAATTCATTCCCGAGCGCACCACCGACTTCATCTTTGCCGCCTATTCCGAGGAATTCGGGCTGGTGGGCAACCTGGCGCTGATCGGCGCCTTCATCCTGCTGATCTTCCGCGGGCTGCTCATCGCGGCCAATGCGTCCACGCTGTTCTCGCGCCTGCTGGCGGGGGCGGTGACGATGATCTTCTTCACCTACGCCTTCGTGAACATGGGCATGGTGAGCGGCATCCTGCCGGTGGTGGGCGTGCCGCTGCCGTTCATCAGCTACGGCGGCACGGCCATGGTGACGCTGGGGTTGGGGCTGGGCATCCTGATGTCGATCGCCCGGGCGAGGAAGCTGGCGCAGAACTAGCGCCGGCCTTCCCCTCGAAATGGGCCTCGAAGTGCCCTGCGAAGTGTCGCGCCAAGTGTCCTTGGGGGCAGCGCGGAAGAGGGCGGCTGCCTAGAATGGCGGCCATGATCTCCCGCGAACCCACCATCGAGCGCCTCGCCACGGCGCAACAGCTCCTTCTCACGCCGTTCGGCCTCGACGAATCGCACCTGGGCAAGGCCTTGGCCGAGATCACCGCGCACAAGGTGGACGACGCCGACCTGTACTTCCAGTACACGCGCAGCGAAGGCTGGAGCCTGGAAGAGGGCATCGTCAAGACCGGCAGCTTCAGCATCGACCAGGGTGTCGGCGTGCGCGCGGTCAGCGGCGAGAAAACCGCCTTCGCCTACTCCGACGACATTTCCGAGGCCTCGCTGCTCGACGCGGCGCGCACGGTGCGCTCGATTTCGTCGGCCGGCCGCACCGGCCGCGTGAAGACGCCGGCGCGCAAGATCGCCTCCAGCCGCTCGCTGTACGACGGCATCGACCCCATTGCCACGCTGGACAGCACCGCCAAGGTGAAGCTGCTCGAGAAGGTCGAGAAGCTGGCCCGTTCGCGCGACCCGCGCGTGGCGCAGGTCATGGCCGGCCTGGCCAGCGAGTACGACGTGGTGCTCGTGGCCCGCGCCGACGGCACGCTGGCCGCCGACGTGCGCCCGCTGGTGCGCCTGTCGGTCACCGTCATCGCCGAGCAGAACGGCCGCCGCGAAATCGGCTCCGGCGGCGGCGGCGGGCGCTTCGGCCTGGCCTATTTCACCGACGAGCAGATCGCCGAATACGTCGACCATGCCGTGAAGGCCGCATTGACCAACCTCGACGCACGCCCGGCCCCGGCCGGCGAGATGACCGTGGTGCTCGGCTCCGGCTGGCCCGGCATCCTGCTGCACGAAGCCATCGGCCACGGGCTGGAAGGCGACTTCAACCGCAAGGGCTCGAGCGCGTTCTCGGGCCGCATCGGCCAGCGCGTGGCGGCCAAGGGCGTGACGGTGCTCGACGACGGCACCATCGCCGACCGCCGCGGCTCGCTCAACGTCGACGACGAGGGCAACGCCAGCCAGCGCAACGTGCTGATCGAGGACGGCATCCTCAAGGGCTACATCCAGGACTCGATGAACGCGCGCCTCATGAAGGTCAAGCCCACGGGCAACGGCCGCCGCGAGAGCTACGCGCACGTGCCGATGCCGCGCATGACCAACACCTACATGCTCGGCGGCGACAAGGACCCGAAGGAAATCGTGGCCAGCATCAAGAAGGGCCTGTACGCCACCAACTTCGGCGGCGGCCAGGTCGACATCACGAGCGGCAAGTTCGTGTTCTCCGCCAGCGAGGCCTTCTGGGTCGAGAACGGCAAGATCCAGTACCCGGTGAAGGGCGCCACCATCGTGGGCAACGGCCCCGACGCGCTGACCCGCGTGAAGATGATCGGCAACGACATGGCGCTCGATTCGGGCGTGGGCACCTGCGGCAAGGAAGGCCAGAGCGTGCCGGTGGGCGTGGGCCAGCCGACGCTGCGCATCGACGGTTTGACTGTAGGTGGAACGGCTTAGGACTTTAGTCACTTGCCGGCTGTTTCCTTCGGTTGCTAAGCTGCGCTCCTTTTGCGAACGATGAGTTCAAGGAGCATTTCAATGGGGAACAGGATCAATTCGTCCGCCGTGCTGTGGGCCGTGACCGCCGTGGTGGCGCTGGCCACAGCCGGTTGCGCATCCCGCGGCGGTTCGGGCAGCCAGCCCGCCGCGGCACCCGCGCCGGCCGCTGCTCCCGCGGCACCGGCACGCGGCGGCGCCAAGGCCGGCATGGACGCCCAGGGCAACGTGGTCGACTCGTCGAAGATCGAGGCCGGCAGCGGCCGCACCGTGAAGGGCCTGAATGGCTACGAAGGCGAGATCACCGGCAACCCGGCGCGCAACAGCAAGTTCGGGCGGCTGCAGATCGGCATGAGCGCCAGGCAGGTCACCGACCTCGCGGGCCAGCCGACCGACCAGGGCGCGTACGTGACGGGCAAGGCCTTCATCCCGTTCTATTTCGGCAGCGACCGCCACCGTTTCGAGATGACCTACAAGGGCCAGGGCCGCCTGATCTTCGCGGGCGGCGGCATGGGCGACTACTCCGCCGGCAACCTGATCTGGATCATCCACAACCCGAACGAATCGGGTTACCGATAAAAACAACGAACGCCCGGCCCCTGTGCCGGGTTTTCTTTTTCCATGCTACATTCCGCCCACATGTCCGCCCTCCGCGCTTATTTCTTTGCCTACTTTTGGTTCCCGGTTTCCGGCGGACGAGAGGCGAGCGCGTAAAACGCACACGAACACCCTCCCAGAACCGCCGGTGGCCTCAAGCCCCCGGCGGTTTTTTTATGCCCTGACGATATCCACTCCAACAAGGAAGCACCCATGAGCACGAACACTGCCCCCGCCAGCGACAGCTGGTATGCGAGCGTCGAAAAAACCAGCAAGACCGACGACGAACGCATCAAGGACATCAACGTGCTGCCCCCTCCCGAACATCTGATCCGCTTCTTCCCGATTCGCGGGACGCCCGTCGAGACGCTGATCGAAGGCACGCGCCGCAGCATCCACAACATCATGGCGGGCAAGGACGACCGGCTGCTGGTGATCATGGGACCGTGCTCCATCCACGACCCGGCCGCGGCGCTCGACTACGCCCGCCGCCTGAAGGTCGAGCGCGAGAAGTACGCCGGCACGCTGGAAATCGTGATGCGCGTGTACTTCGAGAAGCCGCGCACCACGGTCGGCTGGAAGGGTCTCATCAACGACCCGTACCTGGACGAGAGCTTCCGCATCGACGAAGGCCTGCGCATCGCGCGCCAGCTGCTGATCGACATCAACCGCCTGGGCCTGCCGGCGGGCAGCGAGTTCCTCGACGTGATCTCGCCGCAGTACATCGGCGACCTGATCTCGTGGGGCGCCATCGGCGCGCGCACCACCGAAAGCCAGGTGCACCGCGAGCTGGCCTCGGGCCTGTCGGCGCCGATCGGCTTCAAGAACGGCACCGACGGCAACATCCGCATCGCCACCGACGCCATCCAGGCGGCGGCGCGCGGCCACCACTTCCTGTCGGTGCACAAGAACGGCCAGGTCGCGATCGTGCAGACCAACGGCAACCCCGACTGCCACGTGATCCTGCGCGGCGGCAAGGCGCCGAACTATGACGCCGCAAGCGTCGAGTCGGCCTGCAAGGACCTGCAGGCCGCCAAGCTGCCGCCTACGCTGATGGTCGACTGCAGCCACGCCAACAGCTCCAAGCAGCACCAGAAGCAGATCGAAGTGGCCAAGGACATCGCCGCGCAGATCGCCGGCGGCTCGAACCGCGTGTTCGGCGTGATGGTCGAAAGCCACCTGCAGCCGGGCGCCCAGAAGTTCACGCCGGGCAAGGACGAGTTGTCGGGCCTCGAATACGGCAAGAGCATCACCGACGCCTGCCTGGGCTGGGACGATTCGGTGCAGGTGCTGGACACGCTCTCGCAGGCGGTCAAGCAACGCCGGGGCTGAAAAAGGCGCCCGAGAAAAGACGCCTTAGAGCATCCCGGCCAGGTCGGGCCAGTGGTGCCGCATTGACGCAGCCTCGTCGCTGCCGGGCGGCACCATCGAGAAATCGGCAAAGACGAAGCCCGGCCCGACCATGCAGGCGACCAGCGTGAAGTCGCCCGCGGTGTGGCCCTGGATCGGCCGGGCCGCCTGCCATTGGCCGGCGGGCACCACGTGCTGAGGCCGGGTGCCGTGGGTGTCGACCGGGCCCAGCCGAACGTGGGCCGGTGCCGTGCGCATCGCGGCGTCGCAGGTCCACAGCGCCAGCGGCACGCCTTCCAGGTGCACCCAGACTTCGTCGGACAGCACCCGGTGCCAGCGCGAATGCTGGCCCGCCTCGAGCAGGAAGTAGATGCTGGTCAGCGCGTTGCGCGGCGCGCGGCCGTCGTTCGGCGTGACGCTCGCGGCCGAGCGGAACACCTCGCTGTACCAGCCGCCTTCGGGGTGGGGCTGCAGCTTCAGCGTGTCGATCAGCTCGCGTGCGCGGGGGACGGCCATGGGGGTCATGATGCCGCCGGTGCGCGCAGGTCGGCAAGCAGTTTGTCGTGCACGCCGCCGAAGCCGCCGTTGCTCATGCAGACGATGTGGTCGCCCGGCCGGGCCGCGGCCACCACCTGCTTCACCAGCGGCTCGATGGCGTTCGCCACCTGTGCGCGCTCGCCCATCGGCGCGAGCGCCGCGGCGGCGTCCCAGTCGAGCCCGGCCGTGTGGCAGAACGACAGGTCGGCCGATTCCAGGCTCCAGGGCAGCTGGGCCGCCATCACGCCCAGCTTCATCGTGTTGCTGCGCGGCTCGAAGGCCGCAAGGATGCGCTCACTTTGCTTGCCGGCGGCGTCCAGCTTCTGGCGCAGGCCGTCGAGCGTGGTGCGGATGGCCGTCGGGTGGTGGGCGAAGTCGTCGTAGACCGTGATCGCGCCACCGGCCCGCTCGGCCGTGCCGCGCAACTCCATGCGCCGGCGCACGTTGCGGAAGCTGCCCAGCGCGCGCGCCGCTTCGGCCGGCGGCACGCCCACGTGCTCGGCCGCGGCAATGGCGGCCAGCGCGTTCATCTGGTTGTGCAGGCCGGAGAGTTCCCACTCGACCCGGCCGACCACCTCGCCGCGCTGCAGCACGTCGAAGGCGTCGTGCGAGCCGCGGGCTTGCCATTCGGTGTTCGGCCCCCCTGCGCCGAAACGCGCCAGTTCGCTCCAGCAGCCCTGGGCCAGCACGCGCTGCAGGCTCTCTTCGGTGGCGTTCACCACCAGCCGCCCGGTGCTCGGCACGGTGCGCACCAGGTGATGGAACTGGCGCTCGATGGCGGCAAGATCGTCGAAGATGTCCGCGTGATCGAACTCGAGGTTGTTCAGCACGGCGGTGCGCGGCCGGTAGTGGACGAACTTGCTGCGCTTGTCGAAGAAGGCCGTGTCGTACTCGTCGGCCTCGATCACGAAGGCCGGGCCGTCGCCCAGGCGCGCCGACACGCCGAAGTCCAGCGGCACGCCGCCCACCAGGAAGCCAGGCGCCTTGCCGTCTTTTTCCAGCACCCAGGCCAGCATCGAGGTGGTGGTCGTCTTGCCGTGCGTGCCGGCCACGGCCAGCACGTGGCGGCCCAGCAGCACGTGCTCGGCCAGCCACTGCGGGCCGCTGGTGTACGGCTTGCCCGCGTCGAGGATGGCTTCCATCAGCGGGAACTTGGGGCTGCCGTCGGGCAGCCGGGCCCGCGACACCACGTTGCCGACCACGAACATGTCGGGAGCCAGCGAGAGCTGGTCGGCGCCGAAGCCTTCGATCAGGTCGATGCCGAGCGCGCGCAGCTGGTCGCTCATCGGCGGGTACACGCCGGCGTCGCAGCCCGTGACCCGGTGGCCTGCCTCGCGCGCCAGGGCGGCCACACCGCCCATGAACGTGCCGCAGATACCCAGAATATGAATGTGCATCGGTCGATTCTAGGGAAGCGACCCGTGCGTCCGGGGCCGTGGCCCCGCGTTTGTCCTGCGTGCCGTACTGATGTTCATGTGAGGGATGCCTTCCGCGGGCAGAATGCCCCGATGGACACGTCCAAGCGTGAAATTGCCGCCACTGCAGCCCGCCTCGTCGTCGAGGAGGGACTGGAATACGGCCCGGCCAAGCGCCGGGCACTGCGTGACCTGGGGTTGTCGGCGCGCACCGCGCTGCCGAACAACGACGACGTCGAGGCCGAGGTGCGCGAGTACATCGAGCTCTTCTGTGCCGACACCCAGCCGCAGGAACTGCATGCATTGCGCATGCTGGCGCTCGAATGGATGGAGCGCATGGCGGTCTTCCGCCCCCACATCGGCGGTGCCGTGTGGCACGGAACGGCCACCCGGCTATCAGACATTTATATTCAGTTGTTCTGCGATGATTCCAAGTCGGCCGAAATCGCGCTGATCGATCACCATGTGGACTACGAGCCGCGCATGGTGACCGGCTTCCACGGCGAGCAGGTCGAGGCCCTGAGCGTGCATGCCCCGAGCCGCGCGCTCGGCGAGGAAATCGGCGTGCACCTGCTGGTCTACGACCTCGACGACCTGCGCGGCGCCCTGAAGCCCGACGCCCAGGGGCGCACCCCGCGCGGCGACCTGCCCGCATTGCGCCGCCTCATTGAACGA
This sequence comes from Variovorax sp. OK605, assembly GCF_900115445.1. Lineage (NCBI taxonomy): Bacteria > Pseudomonadati > Pseudomonadota > Betaproteobacteria > Burkholderiales > Comamonadaceae > Variovorax > Variovorax sp. OK605. The sequence goes on along the minus strand of NZ_FOWL01000003.1, from coordinate 401,241 downwards.
GAAAAGGACAAGTGAATGACTTCTTCGCCCACCCGACGCGGCATGCTCTATGCCGGCGTGGCGGCAGCGGCTGCGGCCGCCGGGCTCGGTGGCGCCTGGTGGAAGGAACGCGGCAGCACAGCGGGAGGCACGGGTGGCGGTGAGACGCTCGACGCGGCGTTCTGGGCCCAGAGCTTCGAACGTCCCGAGGGCGGTGACCTGGTTCTTTCCAGCCTGCGCGGCAAGCCGCTGCTGCTGAACTTCTGGGCCACTTGGTGCCCGCCGTGCGTCGAGGAAATGCCTATGATCGACGCCTTCTTCAAGCAAAACGGCGCCAACGGCTGGCAAGTGGTCGGGTTGGCCATTGATCAGCCCAGCGCCGTGCGCAAGTTCCTGCAGCGCACGCCGGTCACTTATCCGACCGGGTTGGCGGGCTTGCAAGGCACCGAACTGGTCAAGAACCTGGGCAATACCGGAGGTGGATTACCCTTCACCCTGGTCCTGAATGGGAACGGTTCGGTGGCGGCTCGTAAAATGGGCAAGCTTGAAACCACGGACCTGGAGACTTGGCGGCGTGAACTTGTTCATGGTTAGAATGCGTCCCCTCCGCTGGCGTTAGACGCCGAACGCCGAAAATCAACGATTTTCGAACAAGTTAACAAGTTATATCCTGAAGACCGGCTCAGCCGGCACTGGAGTCCCATGGATCTGCGCAAACTCAAGACACTGATCGACCTGGTGTCCGAATCGAATATTTCCGAACTGGAAATCACCGAGACCGAAGGCAAGGTCCGCATCGTCAAGGGCGGCGGTGCCGCCCCTGTGCAGTACGTTCAAACCCTGGCCGCGCCGCAGGCTGCAGCCGCACCGGTTGCCGGCGCTGTTGCAGCTGCCAGCGCCCCGGCCGCCGAAGCCGTTCCCGCCGGCCATGCCGTGAAGTCGCCGATGGTCGGCACCTTCTACCGTTCGTCCAGCCCGGGCGCCGCCGCATTCGTCGAGATCGGCAGCAAGGTCAACGAGGGCGACACGCTCTGCATCATCGAAGCGATGAAGATCCTGAACGAAATCGAAGCCGACAAGTCCGGCACGGTCACGCAGATCCTCGGCGAAAACGGCCAGGCGGTCGAATACGGACAGCCGCTGTTCATCATCGAGTGACCATGTTCAAGAAGATCCTGGTTGCAAACCGGGGGGAAATTGCCCTCCGGATCCAGCGCGCCTGCAGCGAACTCGGCATCAAGGCCGTGATGGTGTATTCCGAGGCCGACCGCGACGCCAAGTACGTCAAGCTCGCCGAAGAGGCCGTGTGCATCGGCCCGGCACCATCGGCGCAGAGCTACCTCAACATGCCGGCGATCATCTCGGCCGCCGAGGTGACCGACGCCGAGGCCATTCACCCTGGCTACGGTTTCCTCAGCGAGAACGCGAACTTCGCGGAACGCGTGGAGCAGAGCGGTTTCCAGTTCATCGGCCCGACGCCCGACAACATCCGCACGATGGGCGACAAGGTGTCGGCCAAGCAGGCCATGATCAAGGCCGGCGTGCCTTGCGTGCCTGGCTCCGAGGGTGAACTCTCGGACGACGCCGCCACCAACAAGCGCATTGCCCGCGCGATCGGCTACCCGGTCATCATCAAGGCCGCAGGCGGCGGCGGTGGCCGCGGCATGCGCGTGGTGCACACCGAGGCAGCGTTGGTCAACGCGATCCAGATGACCAAGGCGGAAGCCGGTGCGGCCTTCAGCAATCCGGCGGTGTACATGGAGAAGTATCTCCAGAACCCGCGCCACATCGAGATCCAGATCCTCGCGGACAAGCACAAGAACGCCGTCTACCTGGGCGAGCGCGACTGCTCCATGCAGCGCCGCCACCAGAAGGTGATCGAGGAATCGCCGGCTCCCGGCATTCCGCGCAAGCTGATCGAGAAGATCGGCGAGCGTTGCGCGGCTGCCTGCAAGAAGATCGGCTACCGCGGTGCCGGCACCTTCGAGTTCCTGTACGAGAACGGCGAGTTCTACTTCATCGAGATGAACACGCGCGTGCAGGTGGAGCACCCGGTGACGGAGTTCACCACGGGCATCGACATCGTCAAGACGCAGATCATGGTCGCGGCCGGCGAGAAGCTGCCGTTCACGCAGCGCCAGATCCAGATGCACGGCCACGCCATCGAGGTGCGCATCAACGCTGAGGACGCGTGGAAGTTCACGCCGTCGCCGGGCCGCATCACCATGTGGCACCCGCCGGGCGGCCCTGGCGTTCGCGTCGATTCGCACGCGTACACCAACTACTTCGTGCCGCCGAACTACGACTCGATGATCGGCAAGATCATCGTCTACGGCGACACGCGCGAGCAGGCCATGGCCCGCATGCGCACGGCGCTGAACGAGACCGTGATCGAAGGCATCTCGACCAACATCCCGCTGCACCGCGAGCTGATGGTCGACTCCAAGTTCATGACCGGCGGCACCAACATCCACTACCTCGAGGAGTGGCTGGCAGCGCACAAGCGCTGATCGGACACGCAAAGCCATGTTTGAACTCCGCCTCATGGCGCCCGAAGACCGTGTCGAAACGGTGAGCGACGCGCTCGACGCACTCGATGCGCTGAGCGTGTCGGTCGAAGACGCCGACGCGGCCACCGACGCCGAGCAGGCGCTGTTCGGCGAGCCCGGCATGCCGCCGCCCAAGGAAGGCTGGCAGCGCTCGCGCGTGATCGCGCTGTTCCCCGACGAGGCGCTGGCGAAGGAAGCCGCGTCGGTGCTCGCGCTGCAAGACTTCTTCGAAGGCTGCGAGGTGCTCGGCATCGCGTCGGTGCCCGAACAGGACTGGGTGCGCCTGACGCAATCGCAGTTCGCACCGGTGGAGATCACGCCCGAGTTCTGGATCGTGCCCACGTGGCACGAGCCGCCCGCGCAGGCCAAGCAGGTGATCCGGCTCGACCCGGGCCTGGCCTTCGGCACCGGCACGCATCCCACCACGCGCATGTGCCTGCGCTGGATCGCAACCAAGGGCGCCCTGGCCGGTCAGCGCGTGCTCGACTACGGCTGCGGCTCCGGCATCCTGGCGATCGGCGCGGCCAAGTTCGGCGCGACAGACATCGACGCGGTCGACATCGACGAAGCGGCGGTCTCCTCGACCGTGCTCAATGCCGAGGCCAACGGCGTGCAATTGAAGGCAGGGCTTCCCGAAGCCGCCAAGGGCGCCTACGACACCGTGCTGGCCAACATCCTGGCCACGCCGCTCAAGGTGCTCGCGCCGCTGCTGCGCAGCCACGTGAAGGCGGGCGGCTCGCTGGTGCTGGCCGGCATCCTCGCGCGCCAGGCCGACGAGCTGAAGGAAGCCTACGCGCCCTACGCCGCGCTCGAGGTCAGCGACACCGAGGACGGCTGGATCCTCATGACCGCGCGCTGCTGAGCCGCGACAGCGCGGCTGCAGGGCCGCTGCTCGCGCCCCTCACGCCCGTCGCGCGGCGGGGGTCCAACCCTACAATCGCCCGGTCATGAGTCTCGTCACGCGCTGCCCCGCCTGCACCACCACCTTCAAGGTGGTGCGCGACCAGCTTCGCATTTCCGACGGGTGGGTGCGCTGCGGCCGCTGCAGCCATGTGTTCGACGCCACGCTCGACCTGCACGAGGCGCCGGACGGCGCCTCGCCGGGCCACGCACCCCCATCCCCATCGTCGCCATCGCCTGCGCCGCAGGGCGGCTACATGCCGGGCCTGGTCCAGCCCTCGGGCGAGGCCAAGGCTGCTGTGCAACCGACAGCCCCCGTGCAGGTGGTCGCACCCGAGCCTTCGCCGCTGCCATCGCCGCCATCCATAGAAATAGAAGCACCTGCTGAAGCGCCCGCATCGCCGGCGGAAGATGCGGACTTCTTCGACGACGATCCCGAGTCGCCATCGCGTCCGGCGCCGATCGACGCCGGGGTGCCCGAGCCCGTGGCCCCGCCGCCCGCCGCGCCGGCCTTCTCGCTCACCTTGCCCGAACACGGCCTGGCTGCGGACGAGCCGTGGTCCGATCTCGACACCACCGAGCCCGCCTGGAAGCCGCCGCGCAGCACGCTGCCGCCGTTCCCCAACATCGACCTGAACCTGGCGTCGCCGCCACCCGCGCCGCCACCGGCACCGCCGCTGCCCATGTCGCCGCGCATGGACCGGACGCGCGGCCTGATCGAGCGTGCGAGCGATGACGGGGAGGCGAACGCCGAGCGCGAGCAGGAAGAAAAAGAGCACGACAAGGTGCAGATGCAGAAGGCGCTGCGCCGCGCGCGCGCCAAGTCCGCCAAGATCGCGGGCGCCAAGGCGCGCGACGAGCGCGCCGCCACCCAAGCCGCTGAAGCCGAAAGCGAGAGCGACACCGAGGTCGAGGCGGCGGTGGTGCAGCGCGAGAGCGAACCCGACTACTCGCTGTCGTCGGCCTTCGAGCTGCCCGTGGGCCACCCGCTCGCCGACGAAGACGAGCACGCCGATGCAGCGCCGGGCTTCTGGCAGCGCAGGAGCGTGCGCATCGTGCTCGTCCTGCTGGTGCTGCTCGCGGTGCTGCTGCTCGCCGTGCAGGTGCTGCGCCACGAGCGCGACGGCATCGCCGCGCGTCAGCCCAACCTGCGCCCCGCGCTCGCCATGCTGTGCCAGCACACCGGCTGCGAACTCGCGGCGCTGCGCCAGATCGGCGACATCGTGATCGAAGGCGCTGCCTTCGCGCGCGAAAAGACCGGCACCAACGACTATCGGCTGAGCTTCACCCTGCGCAACGGCGCCACCGTGCCGCTGGCCATGCCGGCCGTCGAACTCTCGCTGCTCGACACGCAGGAGCGCGCCGTGGTGCGCCGCGTGCTGATGCCGGTCGACTACGGCGCACCGTCGGTGCTGCAGGCCCGTGCCGATCGCGCGGCCTCGCTGCCGCTGACCTTGTCCGCTTCGGAGGCGGCGGCACTGCCGCCCATCGCGGGCTACCGCGTCGAGGCTTTCTATCCCTGAGCGGGACGCGCAAGCACACGTGCATCCACACGCATGAGCTGGCGCGTCCCACTCTGTTCTTCATCCACTTTTCTTACCTAACGGCGTACCTATGGCAGCAGTGATTTGCGGTTCCCTCGCGTTCGACACCATCATGACTTTCGAGGGCCGGTTCGCCGACCAGATCCTTCCGGACCAGCTGCACATCCTCAATGTGTCGTTCCTGGTGCCGACGCTGCGCCGCGACTTCGGCGGCTGCGCCGGCAACATCGCGTACAGCCTGAACGCACTGGGCGGCACGGCGCTGCCGATGGCCACGCTGGGCAGCGACGGCCCTTCGTACCTCGAGCGCATGCGCACGCTGGGCATCAGCACCGAGTTCGTGCGCCAGCTCGACGACACCTTCACCGCGCAGGCGATGATCATGAGCGACGTCGACAACAACCAGATCACCGCCTTCCACCCCGGCGCGATGCAGCAGGCGCACGTCACCAAGGTGGCTGCGCGCGAGGACATCAAGCTCGGGATCATCGCGCCCGACGGCCGTGACGCCATGCTGCAGCACGCCGAGCAGTTCGCCGCCGCCGACATTCCGTTCGTGTTCGATCCGGGCCAGGGCCTGCCGATGTTCGACGGCGAGGCGCTGCGCCATTTCGTCGAGCTCGCGAGCTGGGTGGTGGTGAACGACTACGAAGGCAAGATGCTGTCGCAGCGCACCGGCTGGAGCCTGGCCGAGATCTCGACGCGCGTGCGCGGCCTGGTGGTCACGCTGGCGGGCGAGGGTTGCGAGGTGTGGGTCAACGGCGAGCGCGAGCACGTGCCCGGCGTGGTGGCCACCGAAGTGGTCGAACCCACGGGTTGCGGCGACGCGTGGCGCGGCGCGCTGCTGTTCGGCCTGGAAAAGGGCTGGTCGCTGGCGCAGTGCGCGGCGCTGGGCAACAAGGTCGGCGCGATCAAGATCGCGCAACGCGGCCCGCAGAACTACGAGATCGACCGCAAGGCCCTGGGCCTCTGATCATCTGACTCGCGCCTCGAAGCACTTTCGAGGCGCTCATGAAAAAAGCCCGGCACCGTGAGGTGCCGGGCTTTGTGCCTTCAAGGCCGCTGAGAAAACTCAGGGCTTGCTGGCCGTGGGAAACGGCCATGCTGCCTGGGGGTTCAGCGTCGTTTGCGCCGCGGGAGCGGGCGCTACGGCTGCAGCCTTGGCGGGCGCAGCTGCCTTGGCAGCCTTCTTTGCAGCAGGCTTCTTGGCAGCAGCGGCAGGCTTGGCAGCGGGCTTTTTCGCGGCTTTCTTGGCCGCGGCCTTTTTCGCAGGCGCCTTCTTGGCGGCAGCCTTCTTCGCAGGCGCCTTCTTGGCAGCGGCCTTCTTCGCCGGTGCCTTCTTCGCAGCGGCCTTCTTCGCCGGTGCTGCCTTCTTGGCGGCTACCTTCTTCGCAGGCGCCTTCTTGGCAGCGGCCTTCTTGGCCGGTGCTGCCTTCTTGGCGGCTACCTTCTTCGCCGGTGCTGCCTTCTTGGCGGCTACCTTCTTGGCAGCGACCTTCTTGGCCGGAGCCTTCTTGGCAGCGACCTTCTTGGCCGGAGCCTTCTTAGCAGCCACGACCTTCTTTGCCGGAGCCTTCTTTGCAGCGGCCTTCTTGGCCGGCGCTTTCTTTGCAGTTGCCATTTCTATTTCTCCTTGATCAAGTTGAAAAAATCAACCTATTGAAGCACTCCACGCACGTTGGGTAGCGTGAAGTGATTCATGGCGTTGGAATCTGAGCCCCAGCACCATGAACACCTGAGCCCTCGTCCATGCCGCGCTCTTCGGCGCGATCGGTGGCAAGGGCAATTCTTGAAATCATTATTTCTTGTTGAGAGAGTCAATCCCAGGAGAGCGCGCCACCCGATTGGTACTCGATCACGCGGGTCTCGAAAAAGTTGCGCTCTTTCTTCAGGTCAATCATTTCGCTCATCCAGGGGAACGGGTTTTCCTCGTTCGGGAAGAGCGTTTCGAGGCCGATCTGCTGTGCACGCCGATTGGCGATGTAGCGCAGGTAGCCCTTGAACATGGAGGCGTTCATGCCGAGAACGCCACGCGGCATCGTGTCTTCGGCGTACTTGTATTCGAGCTCGACGGCCTTCATGAAGAGGGCCTTGATCTCTGCCTTGAACTCGGAGGTCCAGAGGCCGGGGTTCTCGAGCTTGAGCTGGTTGATCAGGTCGATGCCGAAATTGCAGTGCATCGACTCGTCGCGCAGGATGTACTGGTACTGCTCGGCGGCGCCGGTCATCTTGTTCTGGCGGCCCAGCGCAAGGATCTGCGTGAAGCCGACGTAGAAGAACAGGCCTTCCATCAAGCAGGCGAACACGATGAGCGACTTGAGCAGCGTCTGGTCGGTCTCGTGGGTGCCGGTCTTGAAGTGGGGGTCGCTGATGGCGTCGATGAACGGGAGCAGGAACTGGTCCTTCTCGCGGATCGACTGCACTTCGTTGTACGCGTTGAAGATCTCGCTCTCGTCCAGGCCGAGCGACTCGACGATGTACTGGTACGCGTGCGTGTGGATCGCTTCCTCGAAGGCCTGGCGCAGCAGGAACTGGCGGCACTCGGGCGCCGTGATGTGGCGGTAGGTGCCCAGCACGATGTTGTTGGCGGCCAGCGAGTCGGCGGTCACGAAGAAACCGAGGTTGCGCTTGACGATGCGGCGCTCGTCTTCGGTCAGGCCGTTCGGGTCTTTCCACAACGCGATGTCGCGCGTCATGTTCACTTCCTGCGGCATCCAGTGGTTGGCGCAGGTGGCGAGGTACTTTTCCCACGCCCACTTGTACTTGAACGGCACCAGCTGGTTGACGTCGGTCTGGCCGTTGATGATGCGCTTGTCGGAGGCCTTGACGCGTTGGGCGGCAGCGGGCGTTGCTGCGGCAGCAACCGATCGCAGTGGAGCAGCGCCGTCATCGAGCGCGCTGATCGTGCGAAGAGCGGGTTGTGCAATCGACGAAGTCGGGGCATCCACCGAACGACCTGCGGGCGAGCCGACGGTCGATGCGTTGTGGTGCTGCAATCCTTGTTGCATATCCTTTGGTAAGGAGGGCTTGACTTCTTCGTCCCAGGTCAACATAGAAAAATCCAATGCTCAAATTATCGGAGTAACGATGTGAGTTGCAAAGTGCTCGTTCACATCGCACGCCATTTATGTGGTTGTTATGTTGCTCGCATGCATCGCGCGATGTCAGTCAATGCCTTCATTGATTGAACGTCGCACGACTTTCGCATGCACCTCGCTGATTCGCCGAAGCGCCGCGCGCATTTTTCGGATGCACTGCGCGACGCTTCACTTGCACATCACTGGCAGGCTTCGCAGGTCGGATCGTCCACGCCGCAGAACGCGATGTCGGTGGCGGGGATCGCATTCATCTGCGCTTGCGCAGCAGCCGCTGCGGCGTCGAGCGCGCTCATGCCCGACGGTGCGTCGTTGCCCGAGGACACCGCGTTGAGACGGCCCGATTGCACCGTCGACTTCTCGGCGTGCGTCGCGCTCTGCGTGCGCAGGTAGTAGGTGGTCTTCAGGCCGCGCAGCCATGCGAGCTTGTACGTGTCGTCGAGCTTCTTGCCCGATGCGCCGGCCATGTAGATGTTCAGCGACTGCGCCTGGTCGATCCACTTCTGGCGACGCGCGGCGGCTTCCACCAGCCACGTGGTTTCCACTTCGAACGCGGTGGCGTAGAGCGCCTTCACGTCTTGCGGCACGCGGTCGATCGGACGCAGCGAACCGTCGAAGTGCTTCAGGTCCATGACCATCACGTCGTCCCACAGGCCCAGGCGCTTCAGGTCGCGCACCAGGTAGTGGTTGATCACGGTGAATTCACCCGACAGGTTCGACTTGACCGACAGGTTGCCGAAGCAGGGTTCGATCGAGGCGTCCACGCCGATGATGTTCGAGATGGTCGCGGTCGGAGCGATCGCCACGCAGTTCGAATTGCGCATGCCGTCGGCCTTGATCTTGGCGCGCAGCGCGTCCCAGTCGAGGGTGGCCGAGCGGTCGACTTCGACGTAGCCGCCGCGTGCCTTTTCCAGCAGGTCGAGCGAGTCGATCGGCAGGATGCCCTTGTCCCACAGCGAGCCCTTGTAGCTCGAGTACTTGCCGCGTTCCTTGGCCAGCTCGGTCGACGCCCAGTACGCGTGGTAGCAGATGGCTTCCATCGACTCGTCGGCGAACTGCACGGCGTCTTGCGAGGCGTACGGAATGCGCAGTTCGTACAGCGCGTCCTGGAAGCCCATCAGGCCCAGGCCGACCGGACGGTGGCGCAGGTTGGAGTCGCGCGCCTTCTTCACGGCGTAGTAGTTGATGTCGATCACGTTGTCGAGCATGCGCATCGCGGTCGAGATCGTCTTCTTCAGCTTGACCTGGTCGACCTTGCCGTCCTTCAAGTGCTGCAGCAGGTTCACCGAACCCAGGTTGCACACGGCGGTTTCGGTGTCGCTGGTGTTCAGCGTGATCTCGGTGCACAGGTTCGACGAGTGAACCACGCCGGCGTGCTGCTGCGGCGAGCGCACGTTGCAGGCGTCCTTGAACGTGATCCAGGGGTGGCCGGTCTCGAACAGCATCGTGAGCATCTTGCGCCACATGTCGGTGGCCTGCAGGGTGCGCGCGGGCTTGATCTCGCCGCGGGCGGCCTTTTCTTCGTAGGCGACGTAGGCGCGCTCGAAGTCGGCGCCGAACAGGTCGTGCAGGTCAGGCACGTTGGAGGGCGAGAACAGCGTCCAGGTGCCCTTTTCCATCACGCGGCGCATGAACAGGTCGGGGATCCAGTTGGCGGTGTTCATGTCGTGCGTGCGGCGGCGGTCGTCGCCGGTGTTCTTGCGCAGCTCCAGGAACTCCTCGATGTCGAGGTGCCAGGTTTCCAGGTACGTGCAGACCGCGCCCTTGCGCTTGCCGCCCTGGTTCACGGCCACGGCCGTGTCGTTCACCACCTTCAGGAACGGCACCACGCCCTGCGATTCGCCGTTCGTGCCCTTGATGTGGCTGCCGAGCGCGCGCACGCGGGTCCAGTCGTTGCCCAGGCCGCCCGCGAACTTCGAGAGCAGCGCGTTTTCCTTGATCGACTCGTAGATGCCGTCCAGGTCGTCGGGCACGGTGGTCAGGTAGCAGCTGGACAGCTGCGAGCGCAGCGTGCCGGCGTTGAACAGGGTGGGCGTGCTCGACATGAAGTCGAACGACGACAGCACTTCATAGAACTCGATGGCGCGCGCTTCGCGGTCGATCTCGTTGAGCGACAGGCCCATGGCCACGCGCATGAAGAAGGCCTGCGGCAGCTCGATGCGGGTCTTGCGCACGTGCAGGAAGTAGCGGTCGTACAGCGTCTGCAGGCCGAGGTAGTCGAACTGGTTGTCGCGCTCGGCCTTCAGGGCGGCGCCCAGGCGGGGCAGGTCGTACTGCAGCAGCTTCTCGTCGAGCAGGTCGTTCTCCACGCCCTTCTTGATGAACTGCGGGAAGTAGTCGGCGTAGGCGGTGGCGCGGTCGACCGGCATCACTTCGCGGCCGATGATCTCCTTGAAGATCGTGTGCAGCAGCAGGCGCGCGGTGGCGAAGGTGTAGTCGGGGTCCTTCTCGATCAGCGTGCGGGCCGCGAGGATGGAGGCCTTGTAGACCTCGTCGAGCGGCACGCCGTCGTACAGGTTGCGCATCGTCTCGGCGACGATCGGCGCGGAGGTGATGCTGTCGCCCAGGCCTTCGCAGGCGGATTCGATCAGGCCCTTGAGCTCGTTCAGGTCGAGCGCCACGCGCTCGCCGTTGTCCAGCACGTGCAGCGCGGGCGTGGCCGGCGTTTCATGCTCGACCTGCTTGGAACGCTCCTGCGTGCGGCGCTCGCGGTACAGCACGTAGGCGCGCGCGATTTCGTGGTGGCCGCCGCGCATCAGGCCGAGCTCGACCTGGTCCTGCACGTCTTCGATGTGGAAGGTGCCGCCGCCCGGACGCGAACGCACCATGGCACGGATCACGCCTTGCGTGAGCGTGTCGACCGTTTCGCGCACGCTGGCCGAAGCCGCGCCCTGGGTGCCGTGCACGGCCAGGAAGGCTTTCATCATCGCGATGGCGATCTTGTTCGGCTCGAACGGCACCACGGCGCCGTTGCGGCGAATGATCTGGTAGTGCGCAAGGTTCTGGCCGGCGGGCGAGCCGGCCGTGTCTCGCTGCTGCTGCACAGGCATCGCGGGCACGGCGCGCGGGGTCGATTGGGGGTTCAGGGCTGTTTGCATTCGCATCCTCTCGGTTGGCAATTCTTGTTGGGTGGCGGCGCCTTGGCTGAGCGTCGCGCCGGTGCTGACGACCGGACGGAGGACACTATATCTAGGGTCTGGATGCCCTACAAGCCACTACAGGTAGTGTTTTCCTTCGGATACACACACCGTCGAAATTGCATTCGACGAGGCCCATCGCCAGAGATGCCGCGTGAATACTGGCCTATGTTCGCGCAACCCGCATGGCGCTTGGCTTGCAGGCCGATTTGGGCTTGCAGCCCGCATGGTTGCTGGGTGCGGCGTTTGCAATTCGCGCACGGATGCACGTGCCGCGCAGCGCATCGCGGCCCGTCACGCGATTGAAAAAATTAGCGGCCCGCCACCGGCGCCGGAAACATCTGTGGATTCCAGCCGAGTTGTTCGCGCAGCAGCCGCCAGTCGAAGCCGGCGCCCGGGTCCCGCTTGCGGCCCGGCGCGATGTGCTCGTGGCCCGCGATGTGCGCGATCGGGTAGTGCTGCGCGAGCGCGGCGCACAGGCTCGCGAGCGTTTCGTATTGCGCCTCCTCGAACCGCTGTCCTTCGAGGCCTTCGAGCTCGATGCCGATGGAGTCGTCGTTGCAGTTGGCGCGGCCGCGCCACGACGACACGCCGGCGTGCCAGGCGCGGTCGTCGCAGCTCACGAACTGCCAGAGCTCGCCGTTGCGCCGCACGTAGAAATGCGAGGACACCTCCAGGCCGCGGATCGACTGGAAGTAAGGGTGCGCGTCCCAGTCGAGCCGGTTGGTGAAGAGCTGCTGCACCGCGTCGCCGCCGTATTCGCCGGGCGGCAGGCTGATCGAGTGCAGCACGATGAGGTCTGTCGGCGCTGCGGTTGTGCCCGGTGCGGCCGACGGGCGCGGGCCGAAGTTGGGCGAGCGCAGCGCCTTCGCGAAACGGTACCAGCCGGCTTGCCAGAGGCCGTCGTGCGGGCCTGCATTCAGGCGGCTGTCGTTGCCGCCGGCAGTGTCTTCAGTCGTCGGCATGGCTGCTCGCGCCATCGTCGCCGTTGGGCGTGGTGATGCCCAGCCGCGCGATGCGGTAGCGGATCTGCCGCAGGCTCATGCCCAGGCGCGCGGCGGCGGCGGTGCGGTTGAAGCCGCTCTCGTGCAGCGCGCGCACGAGGATCTCGCGTTCCTGCTGATCGAGGTAGGCCTGCAGGTCGGACGGCAGCGGCGGCGGCGCGGCCTTGGAGGCGGCGGGCGCGGCAGGCATGGGCGCGACCGGCGCGGCGAATGCGGCGGGCGCCGGGAACGCCGGCATCAGCGGTGCCGGCGCGGACGCCGCGGCTTCGGCGGCGGCGGTGAAGCCGCCCATCAGGTCGAGGTGAAGCTCGTCGCCGTCGTTCAGCGCGACGGCGCGGTGCAGCAGGTTCTCGAGCTCGCGCACATTGCCGTCCAGCGGATGCATCGCGAGGCGGCGCAGCAGGTCGGCCGACAGGTGCGGCACCGGCAGCCCGCCGTCCTGCGCGATGCGCGCGAGCAGCGCGGCGCACAGCGCGGGCAGGTCTTCGCGGCGCTCGCGCAGCGCGGGCACCGCGATCTCGATCACGTTGAGGCGGTAGAAAAGGTCTTGCCGGAAGCGGCCGGCCTGCACTTCGGCGTGCAGGTCCTTGTGGGTGGCGCTGACGATGCGCACGTCGACCGCTTCTTCCTGCGTGGAGCCGATCGAGCGCACGCTGCGCTCCTGGATCGCGCGCAGCAGCTTCGACTGCATGGCCAGCGGCAGGTCGCCGATTTCGTCGAGGAACAGCGTGCCGGCGCTCGCGGCCTGGAAGTAGCCGTCGCGGTCCTGCGAGGAGCCGGTGTACGAGCCCTTCTTCGCGCCGAAGAATTCGGCCTCGAGCAGGTTCTCGGGAATCGCGCCGCAGTTCACCGCCACGAACGGGCCGTCGCTGCGCTGGCTGCAGGCGTGCACCGCGCGCGCCACCAGTTCCTTGCCGGTGCCCGACTCGCCGCGCACCAGCACCGGCGCCATGCCGCGCGCCACCTTCGCGATGCGCGACTTCACGAGGCGCATGGGTTCGGATTCGCCCACCAGCCGGTCGAGCGCGGCGATGCCGGTGCCCGAGGTGACGGGGAGCATGTCACCAGGATTGCCGCTCGCGGGCACCGCCTGCACGGCGCGCACCGGCACCTGCGGCACCTGCAGTGCCTGGCGCGCCTGCACGGCGGACGCGACCACCGCGCGGAACTGCTTCAGGTCGACCGGCTTGGTCAGATAGTCGAAGGCACCCGCCTTCAACGCCTCGACCGCGTTCTCGGCCGAGCCGTAGGCCGTCATCACCACGCAGCGCTCGCTGCGCTGGTCTTTCTGGATGCGGTGGATGATCTCCATGCCCTGTCCGTCGGGCAGCCGCATGTCGGTGATCACCGCGTCGAAGCGGCCGGCCTCCAGGTGCTGCCACGCTTCCGACACGCTGCCCGCGGCCTCGACGCGATAGCCTTCGCGCAGCAGCGTCAGCTCGTACAGCGTGCGCAGGTCGGGTTCGTCGTCGATGACCAGGATCTGCGCCGGCCGCTGCGTGGAAGGGGTGGGAATGCTCACGGCGCTATTGTGTCAGCCGGTTTTCGCTCACGGCGAAGCTGACGAAGAATTCATTGCCCTCGGGCCCGCCCGGCACCAGCGCGCGGCGCTCGTAGCCGATGGTGGCGCCGTGCCGGCGGCACAGCTCGCGGCACAGGAACAGGCCGAGCCCGCTGGAGCGGCTCTCGGAAGAAAAGAAGGGTTCGAACAGGTGGCGCTGCACCGCCGGCTCCAGCGGCGCGCCGTCGCTCCACACCATCAGGCTGGGGCGCACGGAGCTGCCGCGCTGCAGCGTCGTCAGCACCTGGATCGAGCCGTCCTGCTTGCCCGCGTAGCGCGCGGCGTTGTCCAGCAGGTTGACCATCAGGCGGCGCAGGTGTTCGGCGTCGAAGCGCACGTCGCTGCCGGCCGCGTCGAGCGAGACCAGCACGCCCTTGCGCTGCGTCTGGCGCACCCACTCCTCGGCCAGCACCTGCACTGCGGGGTCGAGCACCACCTGCTCGCCCAGTGACAGCACCCGCTGCTGGCGCGCGCGCGAGACGTCGAGCACGTCGTCCACGATGCGCGCGAGCCGCTGCGCGTTGTGCTGCACCATGCTCGTGAGCTTGCGGTGCGCGGGGTCGGTCAGGTCTTCGGCGAGCAGCGCGCTGGCCTGCGTGATGGCGGCCAGCGGGTTGCGGATTTCATGCGCCACCGCCGCCGACATGCGGCCCATGGCGGCCAGCTTCTCGGTGCGGATGCGCGCCTCGAGTTCGCGCAGGTCCTGCAGGAACATCACGCACAGGCTGTCGACGTGCCGGTCGCTGGTGGGCGTGAGCCGCGTGCGCACGCGCACCTCGCGCGCCGCGCCGCGCGCCTGCGCCACCGGGATCTCCTCGGTCTGCGGCGCCCGGCGCGCGAAGGTCTGGCGCGCCAGCGCGGCCAGCGCATGCCAGGCGGGCTGCGTGTGCAGCGGGAACGGCAGCATGAGTTTCGCCAGGCCCTGGCCCAGGATGGCGTCGGCCGCCGGGTTGGCCGCGTGCACCAGGCCTTCGGCGTCGATCACCAGCACGCCTTCGCTGAGCGTCTCGATCACCAGGTCGTTGACCTCCGCCTGCATCTGCGCGCTGCTGCGGTTGCGCTGCGCCACGGCCTCCTCGCGCGTCAGCCGGCGGGCCAGTTCGTGCGCCAGCAGCGCCACCACGAACAGGCCGGTGCCGGTGAGCGCGGCCTGCACGAAGCGCGTGGACGAGTCGATCGGCTGCTGCAGCCAGTGCCAGCCCGCGTCGGCCAGCAGCAGCAGCGTGACGCTGGCCGTGGTGCCCAGGCTCACGGTCATGGTGCCGAGCACCGCGCTCATCAGCACCGGCAGCGCGAACAGCGGCGTGTAGTTGACGTTGCCGCCCTGCAGCACCTGCAGCGCGGTGAAGGCGGCCAGGTCGATGCCGATGGTCAGCAGCCACAGCGCGGTGAAGCTGCGGATCGGCGGCTGGAAACGCGTGTAGCGCATGCCCAGCCAGCTGGCGACCAGGTAGAGGCAGGAAATCGCGACGGCCAAGGGCTGCACCGTCTGGCCCATGGCATAGGCCACGCCCTGCAGCAGCATCAGCACCAGCGCGACGAAGCAGCGCGCGCCCATGAAGCCGCGCCACAGCCGGATCAGCGCGGAGCTTTCGCCGGAGCCGGGGTCGAGCACGTCCCAGTCGGTGACGGGATCGCCGCGCGACCAGAGGGAGGAGCTCATTTCGCCGTGGCGGCTTCGCGGTGCGCGGTGCTGCAGTAGACCGCGCCGCCCGGCCCCGCGATGGCGTCGGTCGCGGGCAGGTGCAGCCCGCACTGGGCGCAGCGCACCATGGCCTGCGGCGCGCCGACCTGCGTGGGCGCGCGTTGCTGGGCCTTGGCCGCGCGCTCGCGCATTGCTTCACGCATTTCTTCGCGCCGGTTCTTGCGCCAGAGCCAGATCGCGACCCAGAGGACCGCGAGAACGAGGAGGTATTTCATACAGGAGGACGCGCGAGCACCACTTCGAGCACGAAGCGAGAGCCCACGTAGGCCAGCAGCAGCAGGGCCGAGCCGGCGTACAGCACACGGCGCGCCGTGCGCCCGCGCCAGC
This sequence comes from Variovorax sp. OK605, assembly GCF_900115445.1. NCBI lineage: Bacteria > Pseudomonadati > Pseudomonadota > Betaproteobacteria > Burkholderiales > Comamonadaceae > Variovorax > Variovorax sp. OK605. Next base: position 385,440 of record NZ_FOWL01000003.1, on the reverse strand, counting down.
CGAAGCGGGCCCGCCCGACCAGCAGGATGGCGAAGGTGATCCAGGCGAGCACCGAGAAGATTGTCTTGTGGTCCCACTTCCAGGCGCGGCCGGCCGCGCCGTAGAGCTGTTCGCTGAACAGCAGGCCGGCCAGCAGCGTGGCCGACAGCAGCACGAAGCCGGCGGTGACGAAGCGGAAAGTGAGCCGTTCGAGCGTGAGCAGCGGCACGCCGCCCTGCGGCTCGGCGGTGGCCAGGCGGATCTGCTTCTCGGCCCGGGTGATCAGCCAGGCGTGCACCACGGCCGCGGCAAAGAGCCCGTACGAGGCGATGCCCAGCGCCAGGTGCAGCGGCAGCCAGGGCGACGCCGTGACGTGCAGCGGCGTGCCGGGGAACAGGATGGCCAGCAGCACGGCCGCCGCGCCCAGCCAGGCGAGCGCGCGGCGCACCTTCAGCTGCGGGTACATGCGGCTTTCGACGGCGTAGACGGTGAGCACCAGCCACGCGGTGACCGACAGGGCAGGGGCGAAGCCGAAGCGCGGGTCGCTGCCGATCAGGCCGTGGGCGAGCACCGCGGCGTGCAAAAGCCATGCGATGCCGAGGGCCCATCGGGTCGATTGGCGGCTCAATCTGGCGCCGGCGGCGGCGACAAAACCGTAGGCAACCGCGGTGGCGATGCCCAGCGCCACGCCGAGCGGGGAGGGGATCGCTAAAATCATCGGCCGGAGTGTACCGGCTCGCCCTTGCGTTCCCCGCGCCCGACTTCAAGTTCTCTCCTCGTCTCCAAGACTTCTCCATCCGGCCCGCTGCAGCGGGCAGCAAGGCATCCCGCTCATGGCCACCGCCCTCACAGAAAAGTTCTCCCGCCTCGTCAAGACGATGAGCGGCCAGGCCCGCATCACCGAAAGCAACGTGCAGGACATGCTGCGCGAAGTGCGCATGGCGCTGCTGGAAGCCGACGTGGCGCTGCCCGTGGTGCGCGACTTCGTCGCCCGCGTGAAAGACAAGGCGCTCGGCCAGGAAGTGCTGGGCTCGCTCAAGCCGGGCCAGGCGCTGGTCGGCATCGTCAGCCGCGAACTCGCCGCCACCATGGGCGAGGGCGTGTCCGACATCAACCTCGCCGCGCAACCGCCCGCCGTGATCCTCATGGCCGGCCTGCAGGGCGCGGGCAAGACCACCACCACGGCCAAGCTGGCCAAGCACCTGATCGAGAAGCGCAAGAAGAAGGTGCTCACCGTGTCGGGCGACGTGTACCGCCCGGCCGCCATCGAGCAGCTCAAGACCGTCACCCGGCAGGCCGGCGCCGAATGGTTCCCGAGCACGCCCGACCAGAAGCCGCTGGACATCGCGCGCGCCGCGCTCGACCACGCCAAGCGCCACTACTTCGACGTGCTGCTGGTCGACACGGCCGGCCGCCTGGCCATCGACGAAGTGCTGATGACCGAAATCAAGCAGCTGCACGGCGAGCTCGATCCGGTCGAAACGCTGTTCGTGGTCGATGCCATGCAGGGCCAGGACGCGATCAACACCGCCAAGGCCTTCAAGGAGGCGCTGCCGCTCACCGGCATCATCCTGACCAAGACCGACGGCGACTCGCGCGGCGGTGCGGCGCTGTCGGTGCGCCAGGTCACGGGCGTGCCGATCAAGTTCGCCGGCACCAGCGAGAAGATCGACGGCCTGGAAGTGTTCGACGCCGAGCGCCATGCGGGCCGCATCCTGGGCATGGGCGACATCGTCGCGCTGGTCGAGCAGGTCACGGCCGGCGTCGACGTGGCGGCGGCGCAGAAGCTCGCGGCCAAGGTCAAGAGCGGCGCGGGCTTCGACCTGAACGACTTCCTGGGCCAGCTGCAGCAGATGAAGCAGATGGGCGGCCTGTCGAGCCTGATGGACAAGCTGCCCACGCAGATGGCCGCCAAGGCGACCGAGGCCGACATGACGCGCGCCGAGCGCGACATCCGCCGCAAGGAGGGGATCATCCAGAGCATGACCCCGCTGGAGCGCCGCAAGCCCGAGCTGCTGAAGGCCACGCGCAAGCGCCGCATCGCGGCCGGCGCGGGCGTGCAGGTTCAGGAAGTGAACCGCCTGCTCAACGAGTTCGAGCAGATGCAGGGCATGATGAAGAAGATGAAGGGCGGCGGCCTCATGAAGATGATGAAGAAGATGGGCGGCATGAAGGGCATGGGCGGCATGGGCGGCATGGGCGGCCCCGGCGGCCCGAAGCTCCCGTTCTAGGCGAACGCTTCATCCCCTCATATATATAGGAAGGCCCGCCGGTTCGCACCGGCGGGCCTTCTGTCTCGGGCCCTGCGCGCTCAGGTCTGCGGGCTTAGCTCTGCACCTCGTAGACCGTCTCGTGCGCCTCCACCGGCGCGGGCAGTTCCCAGCGATGCAGCATGCGCTCGATGCCCGCGTTCGACAGCGTCGTGTCGCGCTCGCGGTTGCGGCGCATCAGCTCCGCATGCGGCACCTCGAGGTACACCAGCTCGATCTGCGCGTGGTAGTTCCACAGCAGGTCGAGCGTCTTGGTGCGCATCTGCTCGCTGAGGTGCGTCGCGTTCCACACGAAGCGCTCCTGCTTGCGCAGCAGCGCCTTGGCCTGGTCGACCGCGTGGTGCGCGGCCATGCCGTCGTTCTCGCCGTGCCTCAACCCGAGCTCGGCGCGCGCATCGTCGAAAGACACCACCGGCCAGCCCTTGCGCTGCTGCGCCACCCAGTGGTTCTTGCCGCTGGCCGGCAGGCCGCACATCACCGTCACGCGCGAGCCCGCGTTCTGGAACAGCGGGTAGTCGGGGCTGGTGTCGGCACCGCGAAAGTAGGCCAGGCGCGTGTGCGCGTCGGCCATCGGGCGCGGGCCGTTCCAGCAGCCTTCTTCCTGCGCGAGTTCCTCGAACAGCGCGATGTCGGCCATGCTGTCGGCGCGCTTCTCGTAGTGGCGCCCGCGCATGTCGCAGCGCGCCACGCAGCACAGGTCGGGCAGGCTCAGCTCCCAGGAGAGCCTGTGCACCAGCCACTCGGGCCGCACGCCCTTGCGCGAGGCGAAGGCATGGAACGGCAGCTGGTGCACCGCGATGATCCGGCACACGGCTTCGCGCAGCGCGAACGGCACGCGTGCCTTCCACATCAGCACGCGCACGTCGACCGCGCCGCGGCGCGAGTGGCCGGGCTGGCCGATGCGGCCGCTGGCGGCGTCGATCACCGTGGTGTCGGGCTTGGCGATGTCGTGCAGCAGGCAGGCCATGAACAGCACGAAGCGGCCGTCGGCACCGGCGCGCTGGTAGTGCGCGTCCTGCAGCAGCGCGTCGAGCACCATGCGCGTGTGGATGCCGACGTTGCCTTCGGCGTGGTAGTACGGGTCTTGCGGCGTTTCTTCGAGGCGCAGCAGCTCCGGCAGCAGGTCGCAGCATTGCGCCCAGTCGGTGCCCTGGCCGGGCGCGGGCACCAGCGCGCGCAGGTCGTCATGCGTCATTTCCTTCTCCCTGTCGTTGTCAGCCCGGCCGGGTCGCGCAAGGTGCGCAGGCCCAGGTCTTGCCATGTCACCGGCGGCGTCGGCGCGTAGAGGTCCGCGCCCGGCGCCAGCTGGTTGGGCAGCACCGGCCGGCGGCTGTGGTGCGAGCCCGAGTCGAGGATGGTCTGCACGAAGTCCGGACGCACCCACTTGTAGCGGCCCGTCACCTCGCCGTTCAGCTCGGTCTTGAGGTACAGGCCCTCGGCCAGGTCCGACAGGTCGGTCTGCTGGCGCACCAGCTCGAGCGGCTGGCCTTCGTGCGCCACCGCCTGTTCGAAGGCGCGCTGCCAGCCGACGCTGCGCGCAAGAGAAGGCCGCACGAGCGCGCGCAAGGCCTTCGCATGGCGCGGCATCTCGCCGTCGTACAGCACCGGCACCGGCAGCACCGGGCCGCCTTCGAGCAGCGCATGGCGCGCCGGTGTCGATAGGAAGCGTTGCGCCTGCCGGTCGTAGACGTCGAACTCCAGGAAGAACGCCGGCAACCGGTCGTACCAGCAGCTGTGCTTGGCGAAGCACCACTCGCCGTACATCACGTAGCGATCTTCGAGGCGCTCCAGCAGCGCCGCTTCATGCGCGGCGGCCCAGTGCTTGAACAAGTTGAACTGGCGCTCGCCGGCGCCGCCCGCGAGGTAGTGGCCGCGCGACTGCAGCAGCAGTTCGCCCGCCGAGGTGAACGACACGGCGGCATTGGCGCCATCGAGCTTTTCCTCGATGACCACCTGCATGCCGTGCAGCGCGGACAACGGCGCCTGGGCGTCGTCGCTGTCGCCCGCTTGCAGCCGCGAGCCTTCCAGGTGCGCCGTACGCGGGTACTTGAGCAGCGGGATCGATGAAAGGGAAGAGAGAGGAAACACGTTTGTTCTCCGGATGAAAACCAGGAAGAACCGACAACGTGCGGGAGCGAAGCTGAGAGAGATCGGGAGCGACTTGCACGGCCGTGGTGTGGGGCCGTGCCTGGTCAGCGGGTACGCAGCTTGGCGCCCGACATGACCAGCAATGAAGCGGTGTTGTCGGCGTCAGAGAGTGATGACGGCGAATCGGGGCACTTGGCGCTCCAGTGAAGGCTGAGGTTGAAAGAGGCGCGGATTCTATAGGCAGACCGCGCCGCGATGGAAGGGCACCGATGCGTGAAAGCGTCAGTCGCGCTCGGTCGTCTTCAGCCGTCCTCAGTCGTCGTTCGTGCCGAACATCGCCTCGGGCAGCCCGGGCACGTCGACCTCCACGGCCAGCAAGGCGCCGGCCAGCGTCTCGCGCGCCAGCACCTCGGGCGCGATCATCTTGGTGGCGGTGGTGATGTAGAGCGTCTTCAGTTCCGGTCCGCCCAGGCACACGCAGGTCGGGTGCGTCACCGGCAGCTCGATCACGCGGTCGACCGCGCCCGAGGGCGCGTAGCGCACCACGCGGTGGCCCGCGAACACCGCGTTCCACACGTAGCCTTCGCTGTCGACGCAGGCACCGTCGGGCCGGCCGCGCTGCTCCGTGTAGTCCACGAACACGCGCCGGTTCGACAGCGCGCCGCTCGCCGCGTCCAGGTCGAACGCGAACAGCTTGAAGCGCCGCGTGTCCGACATGTAGAGCGTGCGGCCGTCCGGCGACACGCACACCGAGTTGGTGACGATGATGTCGTCGAACAGCCACTGCGGCGTGCCGTCGGCCTCGACGCGGTAGAAGCTGCCGAGCGGCTTCTCGATGGCGGCGTCCATGGTGCCGATCCACAGCCGGCCCTGGCGGTCGCAGCGGCCGTCGTTGAGCCGCGTGCCCTTGCCGGCCGGCTCGACCTCGGCGATGCGCGCCAGCGTTCGCGTCGCGGGGTCGAAGCGGTGCAGCGTGTTGTCCAGCGCCAGCACGAAGCCGCCGCGGCGGTGCAGCGCGAGGCCGCCGAGGAAGGTGCTCTGCGCAAACTCGAACACCTGGTGCTCGCCGGTGCGCTCGTCGAAGGACTGCAGCCTGGGCCGCTCGATGTCGATCCACCAGACGCGCTCGCTGCGCGGGCACCAGATCGGCGTTTCGCCCAGTTGGTCGCGGGGGTTGACGAGGCAGCGCACGTCGTCCGTCATGGGTATGCGGTCCTGCGTCACATCGTGTCCGGCAGTTCGATGCGGCGGATGTCGCCAAGCAGGAACACGTACGACAGCGCACCCAGCAGCGCCAGCACCGCCATGAAGGCCAGCGCCCAGACGAAGGAGCCGGTGCTGCCGACGATGAAGCCGATGACCAGCGGCGTCGTGATGCCCGACAGGTTGGTCATGAAGTTGTAGATGCCGCCCGTGAGGCCCATGAGCCGGGTCGGCGCGATGTCGGCAATGACGACCCAGCCCAGCCCGACCATGCCCTGGCCGAAGAACGCGACCGACAGGATGGCGATCACCACCTCGTCGCGGTCGACGTAGTTGGCCGCCACGATGGTCGAGGCCAGCAGCAGGCCGGCCACGATCGGCAGCTTGCGCGCCAGGTTGGCCGAGCCGGTGCGCGTGAGCAGGCGGTCGGACAGCCAGCCGCCGAACATCACGCCCACGCCGGCCGCAATGAAGGGCAGCACCGCGAAGAAGCCGACCTTGACCCAGCCCATGTGGCGCTCGGTGGCCAGGTAGGTGGGGAACCAGGTCACGAAGAACACCAGCGTGGCGTTGCCCGCGAACTGGCCGATGCTGGCGCCCCAGATCTGGCGGTACGACAGCAGCAGCCGCACGTTGGCCCACGAGAAGGGCACGGTCTGCTCGCGCTTGGCGGCCAGGCCGCCGCCGGCTTCGATGTAGGCGAGCTCGGCGCGGTTGGCCCAGCGGCTGTCGCCCGGCTCGCGGTAGCAGGCCCACCACACGGCGCCGAACGCGATGCCCACCAGCCCCACGATGATGAACAGCGCCTGCCAGCCGTACATGCCCATGATGTAGAAGAGCAGCGGGCTGAAGAACGCCAGCCCCACGTACTCGCCCACCGTGTAGATGCTGGTGGCGCGCGCCCGCTCCTTCTGCGGGAACCAGGTGCTCACGATGCGGCTGTTGGCGGGGAAGCAGGGCGCCTCGGAAATGCCCAGGCCCAGTCGCATCGCGACCAGGCTGTAGAGCCCGGTCGCGAAACCCTGCAGCAGCGTGAACAGCGACCAGAAGGTCAGCGAGAGAAAGTAGGTGAGCTTGTTGCCGAAGCGGTCCAGGAACACGCCGCCCGGAATCTGCGCGGCCGCGTAGGTCCAGGCGAAGGCCGAGAACACGAAGCCCATCACGGCGGGCGACAGCCCCAGGTCCTTGGTCAGCGTGGGCGCGGCGATGCCGAGCACCGTGCGGTCCAGGTAGTTGATCATGGTGCCGGTGGCCAGCAGCGCGAGGATGCCGAAGCGCGCGCGCGTGGGCGCCTCGGTGGTGGCGCCCGCGGCGGGCGTTGCAGTGGTGGTGTTCATGTCTGGGGGTTCGCGGAAGTGTTCTTCGCCACGAAGCGCAGCACGCTCTCGATGACGTTGGCGCGCAGGCGCGCGACGTTGCCGGGCGCATCGAGCTGGATGCCGAAGAGCGCGGAGAAGGTGTCGCGGTTGGACACGTTGTAGAAGCTCATCGCGCTGATCTGCCAGTGGATGTCCACCGGCTCGATGCCGTCGCGGAACACGCCCGCCTCGACACCGCGCCGGTAGATGCGCGCCACGCGCTCGACGGCGGCCGCGCTGAGTTCGCGGATGACGCCCGATTGCTTGAGGAAGCGCGCCTCGTGGATGTTCTCGATCGTCACCAGCCGCACGAAGTCGCGGTTCTGGAAGTGGTGGTCGAAGCGGAAGCCGACCATGCGGCGCATCGCTTCCTCGGGGGGCGCGTGGTCGAAGTCGAGCCCGCTCTCCACGCTGCGCACGCGGCGGTAGACGTTCTCGAGCACTGCGAGGTACAGGCCCTCCTTGTCCCCGAAGTAGTAGTAGATGAGGCGCTTGCTGCAGTCGGTCTTGCTTGCGATCTCGTCCACGCGCGCGCCGGCCAGGCCGTGCTGCGAGAACTCGGCGGTGGCGACCTCGATGATGTTCTGGCGGTTCGCCTCGGGGTTGACGACGCGCGCGGCGCTCTTGCGCGGCGGCGGTGGTGGCGGCGTCGACGGTGTTGGGGCGTCGTCGCCGGGTGCGGGTCGGGGTGCGGGCATTTGCTATGTACCAGTTAGTACATAGCAATGTACCGGATGGTACAAAGGCCCGGAACCCGGGTAACTACCGAGGCGGCAGCGCGTACGCGATCACGTAGTCGCCGCGGTCCGCCGACTGCCGCGCGCCGCCCGCGCTCACCACCACGTACTGCCTGCCGGTCTTGGGCGACACGTAGGTCATCGGCCCCGACTGGCTGCCCACGGGCAGGCGCGCCTTCCAGATTTCCTTGCCGCTCGCCGTGTCGAACGCGCGCAGGTAGAAGTCCTGCGTGCCCGCGAAGAACAGCAGGCCCGACTGCGTGGCCAGGGACGCGCCCAGGGTGGGCATGCCGATGGGAATCGGCAGGTGCATGCGGATGCCCAGCGGGCCGGTGTCCTTCACCGTGCCCACCGGCACCTGCCACACCAGCTTGCGCGTCTTCAGGTCGATGGCCGACATCGTGCCGAAGGGCGGTGCCTGGCACGGAATGCCCAGCTGCGACAGGAAGCGCTCGCGCATCGCGCCGTAGGGCGTGCCTTCCTGCGGCACCACGCCCATCTCGATGCCGCTGGCACCGGGCTTGATGTTGGCGCGCGGGATCATGTAGTTGGCCAGGCCCAGGCGCATGTCGTTCACGAACATGTAGCTGCTGGTCGGGTCGACCGACACGCTGCCCCAGTTCATGCCGCCCAGCGAGCCCGGGAACTGCAGCGCGCGGTCCAGGCCCGGCGGCGTGTACACGCCTTCATGGCGCATGCCCTTGAAGGCGATGCGGCACAGCAGCTGGTCGAAGGGCGTGGCGCCCCACATGTCGGATTCGCTCAGCGTCTTGTTGCCGATGGAGGGCATGCCCACCGAGAAGGGCTGCGTCGGCGAATAGCGCTCGCCGGGCACGTTGCCCTGCGGCACCGGGCGCTCCTGCACTTCGGCGATCGGCTTTCCGGTCTCGCGGTTGAGCAGGAAGATCTCGCCCTGCTTGGTGACCTGCGCGAGCGCGGGCTGCGTGCCGCCGTTGCCATCGGGAATGTCGTAGAGCAGCGGCTGCGCGGGCAGGTCGAAGTCCCACAGGTCGTGGTGCGTGGTCTGGAAGGTCCAGCGCACCTTGCCGCTCTTCGCGTCGAGCGCGACCACCGACGAGCTGTACCTGTCGTCCAGCGGCGTGCGCTCGCCGGCCCAGAAGTCGGGCGTGGCGTTGCCGGTGGGCAGGTAGACCAGGCCCAGCTTCGCATCGAAGGACATGGCCGACCACACGTTGGGCGTGCCGCGCGTGTAGGTCTGGCCGGGCGGCGGCAGGCGCGTGACGGCGGGGTTGCCCGGGTCCCAGGCCCAGGCCAGCTCGCCGGTGACGGCGTTGTACGCGCGCACCACGCCGGGCGGCTCGTCGGTGGAGAAGTTGTCGGCCACGCGGCCGCCGACCACCACCAGGTCGCCCGCGACCAGCGGGGTGGAGGTCTGCTGGTAATAGCCGTCCTTCACCTCGCCCATGCCGACCTTGAGGTCGACGATGCCTTGCTTGCCGAAGCCGGCGCAGGGCTTGCCGGTGGCGGCGTCGACGGCGATCAGGCGTGCGTCGGTGGTGGGCAGCAGCAGGCGCTGGCGGCAGGCCGCGGGGGCGGCGGCTTCAGCGGTTGCAACAGGGGCCGGTACAGGTGCAGGTGCAGGTGCAGGTGTCGACGCTGCCGCAGCGGGCGCCGACGCTGAGCTTTCCACCTTCGTCTCCGTGGCCTTCGCGGCGTCCTGGTCGTGATAACCCAGGCCGCGGCAGCGCTGCCAGTTCGGCGCGGTGGCTTTCGGGTCGTACTTCCAGAGCTCGGCGCCGGTGTCGGCGTCGAGCGCGACGATCTTGCTGTAGGCCGTGCACACGTACACCGTGCTGCCGATCTGCAGCGGCGTGTTCTGGTCTTCCGCGCCCGAGCCGTTGCTCTGCGGCACATCGCCGGTGTGGGCGGTCCAGGCCACCTGCAGCCGGCCGATGTTGTCCTTGTTGATCTGGTCGAGCGCCGCGAAACGGTTGCCCGCGGTGGTGTTGCCCCAGTGGCGCCAGTCCTTCTGCGCCTCTTGCGGGTTCACGGGCACGACGGCCGGCGCGGGGCCCTGCGCGGCGATCACCGGCGTGGGCACGAAGGCGTAGCCGCCGGTCGCGAGCAGCGCGACCGCCAGCACGGCCGCCACCGCAAGGGCGCCGCGCCCGGCGGTGCCGCCCGCGCGGCGCACCAGCGCAGGGTAGGCCAGCGCGACCAGCAGGCCGAGCACCGCGAAGGCGGCCAGCCGCGAGACCAGCGGCCAGAAATGCCAGCCGGCTTCCCACACGGCCCACACGGCGGTGGCCGCGAATGTCAGCGCGAAGAGCCAGGCGCCGGTGGTGCGGCGCTTGGCGATGAGCAGGCCGGCCACCAGCAGCGCGAGCCCGGCCAGCACGAAGTACCAGCTGCCGCCGAGCGCGGCGAGGTAGGCGCCGCCGACCGCGAGGTACGCGCCCATCAGCATGGCGAGCACGCCCAGCGCCACCAGCGCCGGCGGCGTGACGAAGCGCCAGAACCGCGATTGCCGGACCACCGGCGCCTGTTTTTCCGTCATGGATCGAACCCCCTTGCTTGGCCGTTGCGCGGCTGCGAACAGCCGCCGAAACCGGGAATTTTCGCCGATCCTAGGGTTTACCCTTATCAAGATCGGATTTGACCCACGCACCCGTGCGGACGGGCTCAGTCTGCGCCATGAAAAAAGCCGGCGCAACGGCCGGCTTCTTGGGGGGAGGCTGAAGCTTGCTTCAGCGTCGTTCCGCTTCCTTCAGCGAGGCATGGCGCCTCAGGCGGTGGCCAGAGCGGCCGGGCGGGCCAGGCGCACGGCGTGCATCCAGGCGCGGCGCAGCACGGCGGGCGAACGCGATTCCTCGGGGATCAGCAGGAAGCCGCGGTCGCGCAGCGTGGTGCCCAGCGCGATCTGGCTGGTCAGCACGGTCAGCGGGATCGCCAGCAGCAGCGGCAGGCCCACGGGCATCAGCCAGATCAGCGCGCTCGGGTCGATCATGGCGACACCCACGGCCAGCATGGCGATCACCAGGGTCATGGGGGCCAGCTGCGCGGCAGCGACCTTCCACGGCACGGCGGCAGCTTCACGCGGGGGCGACTTCCAGTCGAGCTTGATGCCGGTGAGGGCGACCAGCACGAACAGCGAGTGGGCCAGCATGCGCACCGGGGCTTGCACGATGGCCAGGCCGCTTTCGAGCAGCGAGCTCTTCACCAGGCCCCACACACCGCCGTACTGGCGTTGTTCGCCGCGCATCAGCACGGCGGCGATGCCCAGCACGCGCGGCAGGAACAGCAGGCACAGGGTCCAGACCCACAGGCCGGCCAGCTCGGCGGGCAGCACGCTCCAGCTCGACACCAGGCTCGAGCCGCTCAGCCACAGGGCGGTGCCCAGCGTCAGGAAGGCCAGCCACAGGGGCGCCGAAACATAGGCCATGGTGCCGGTCACGAACATCGCGCGGTGCACGGGGTGAATGCCGGGCTCCATCATCAGGCGGGCGTTCTGCAGGTTGCCCTGGCACCAGCGGCGGTCGCGTTGCAGCTCGGCCAGCAGGTCCGGCGGTTGCTGTTCGTAGCTGCCGACCAGGTCGGACACCAGCCACACGTTGTAGCCGGCACGGCGCATCAGCGCGGCTTCCACGAAGTCGTGCGACATGATGCCGCCCGACATGCCGCCGGTGCCCTTGATGGGGGCCAGCGCGCAATGCTTCATGAAGGGTTCGACGCGGATGATGGCGTTGTGGCCCCAGTAGTGCGACTCGCCCAGTTGCCAGAACTGCATGCCCAGCGTGAACAGGCGGCCCGTCACGCGGGAAGCGAATTGCTGTGCGCGGGCGTGCAGCGTGACGTGGCCGATGGCCTGCGTCGCGGTCTGGATGATGCCGGCGGTGGGGTTGGCTTCCATCAGCTTGACCATCGAGGTCAGGCAGTCGCCGCTCATCACCGAGTCGGCGTCGAGCACGACCATGTAGCGGTAGTCCTTGCCCCAGCGGCGGCAGAAGTCGGCCACGTTGCCGGCCTTGCGGTGCGTGCGGCGGGTGCGCAGGCGGTAATACACCTCCACTTGCGGCTGGTTCGGGCTGTCGGCCAGCGCGGCGCGCAGGTCTTCCCAGGCGGCGCGCTCGGCGGCGGCGGTCTCGGGGTTGTAGCTGTCGGACAGCACGAACACGTCGAACTGCTTCGCGTGGCCGGTGGCAGCGACCGATTCGCAGGTGGCGCGCAGGCCGGCGAACACGGTGGCCACGTCCTCGTTGCAGATCGGCATGATGATCGCCGTGCGTGCCTCGGGGTTCATCGGGTGGTTGGCCACCTGCTTGACCGACAGGGCGTGCTTGTCACCGCGCACGGAGACATAGAAGCCCATCAGCGCGGTCACGAAGCCGGTGACGACCCAGCCCGACAGCAGGCCGTACAGGCCGATCTGGCCGTATTCGAGCCAGACGTTGTCGTAGTCGGGCTGCACGCCGGCGAACAGCGACGACGCGATCACGGTGCTCAGCAGGGTGAGCATCATGAAGGCGAAGCGGCGCTGACCAGCGGCACGCTGCCAGGGTTGCCTGGCTTGCGCTGCCTGGGGAGCGGCTTCGGCTTCGGCATTGCGGCCGGCACCGAGCTTCACCAGGGCGGCGGTGCCCAGGCTGTTCCAGAAACCGCGCCAGGGGCGCGGCGTCATCGAGCCGCGGTTGATCGGAGGCGCGGTCACCGCATTGGGGTGGCGTTCTTCACGCACCGCGCTGCGGTGCGAGAAGTCGCTGTCGGCCAGAACATTCAGTTGCGAGAAGTCGTTTGGCTTCATGTGATTTACCAACGTTGCTTGTCGAGGGAAGGGGTGTCGCCAATGGCAGGAAAGCGCTTGATCACGCAATCCGGCTCAGCGCCGCCTGCGCTTGCGAGCGCGGCCAGCGAATAGCCCGCGGCACGGGGCCGCGAGGGGGAAAACTGCTTTTGACGCAGGCCGTCGCGCTGCTGGCGCAGTGCGAAAGATGGGCTGGTTAGTGCTGTCATGCCAGTACAGGGGCAAACCCTGTGCCAGGCTGGAAAAACGCTTTCAGATCAACAGCTTAGGCCGCTGCGAAGGCATTTTTCGGGGGCGGAGGCCGCTGGCGGGCCTCAAAACCCCTGTTTTTGTCGCCGAATCCCGACAAGCCTGGGGGGCAGGTGGGGATAGGCCTTATGAATCAACGACTTAGGGGCGTCGCTAGTCGGCGACAGGCTCACTGCCGCCAGCGACAGCGTCCGCCTTGAAGTGGCCCGGCGTGAGTTCGTGCTTCTGCAGCAGGCGGTAGAACTCCGTGCGGTTGCGGTCGGCCAGGCGGGCGGCGTCGGCCACGTTGCCGTCCGTCAGTTTCAGCAGGCCGACCAGGTAGTCGCGCTCGAAACGCTGTTTGGCCTCGGCATAGGTCTGGACCTCGACCGTCGGCACGCGCAGCGCGCGCTGCACCAGCGCCAGCGGGATCAGCGGCGAGCTCGACAGCGCGCAGACCTGTTCCACCACGTTGAACAGCTGGCGCACATTGCCCGGCCAGGCGGCCGTGGTCAGGGCCTTCAGCGCCTCGGGCGCGAAACCCGACAGCCGCTTGCCGTACTTGGTCGACAGGCGCTGCAGGAAGTGGTTGGCCAGCAGCGGAATGTCTTCGCGCCGCGCCGACAGCGGCGGCAGCGTGAGCGTCACCACGTTCAGGCGGTAATACAGGTCTTCGCGGAACTGGCCGGCTTCCATCGCGGCGTCCAGGTCGCGGTGGGTGGCCGAGACGATGCGCACGTCGACCTCGATCGACTGGCTCGCCCCCAGCGGACGCACCGCGCGCTCCTGCAGCACGCGCAGCAGCTTGACCTGCAGGGCGGGCGGCATGTCACCGATTTCGTCGAGCAGCAGCGTGCCGCCGTCGGCCTGCTGGAACAGGCCCTTGTGGTTGGCATGGGCGTCGGTGAAGGCGCCCTTCATGTGGCCGAACAGCTCCGACTCGAGCAGCGCTTCCGGAATGGCGCCGCAATTGACCGCCACGAAGGGCTTGTCCGCGCGCGCGCTGGCCTTGTGGATGGCGCGCGCCAGCAGTTCCTTGCCGGCGCCGGAGTCGCCACGCAGCAGCACCGAGGCGTCCGACTTGGCGACCATGCGCGCCTCGGCCAGCAGCTCGGCCATACGGTTGCTGCGGCTCACGATTTCGGAGCGCCAGCTGTCGTCGCCGGCCTTGCTCGGCGTGGTGGCGGGCGCGCCCAGCGCCAGTGCCTGCGCGATCTTGTCGAGCAGCTCGCGGCCGTCGTAGGGCTTGGTGAGGTAGGTGAACACGCCGCGCGCCGTGGCCTCGACCGCGTCGGGAATGGTGCCGTGCGCGGTCAGCAGGATGACGGGCAGCGACGGGTGGCGCTTGCGGATCTCGTCGAACAGCTGCAGGCCGTCGCGCCCGGGCAGGCGCACGTCGCTCAGCACGAGCTGCGGGTGCTCGATCTCGAGCTGCGTGAGCGCGGTTTCGGCCGAGGTCACGGCCGTGACCTGGTAACCCGCCGAGCTCAGCCGCATCGAGAGCAGCCGCAGCATGTCCGGGTCGTCGTCGACCACGAGGAGGCGGGCGCCGGTTGTGCTCATTCAAAAACCTCCGTGCGTCGCACCGCGGTGCGGGCTTGCTTCAGCTTGCTTGGGGCGGCCCGGCGCTGCGCTCATGGGCTCGGCTTGCTTGCGGCCGGCGCCGCCGGCATGGCTGGCGCCATGTTGGGCCGCGCGAAGCTGCGCTCGATGGCGCGCAGGGCTTCGATGCGGTCGTTCAGCTGGTCGATGCGGCGCTGGCTGTCGCGCAGCTGCTGCACCTGCTTGTCGCGGTCGTCTTCCGCGCGGCGCTGTTCCACATAGCGGGCGGCCAGCGCGCGCGCGAGCGGGTGCAGCGGCTGCGCCTCGGGCGAGGGGTTGGCGATCACGCGCTGCAGCAGGCCCAGCGCGCGCGCCAGGTCGGCCGGCACGCGGGTCTGCGAGAGCAGCAGCGCGAGCTGCATCTGCGTGGCCGGCGAATCGCCGGGGTCGCCGATGCGCGAGATTTCCGCGCTCAGGTCGGCGCCGTTCAGCGGGCGCATCTTGTCGGCGTACGACAGCATGGCCGCCACCGGCCCCTGCGTCATCATCGTGAAGAGCGAGGCCGGCTGCGTGGCCGGCGCCCTGGGTTCGGCTTCCACCGGCATCACGCGCGGCGCCGCCGGGGGCGGTGGCAGTGCATCGGCCTCCGCGGGCGGCTTGGGCTGCGAGGCGCAGGCGGCCAGCAGCAGGACGAAAGGCACGGTGATCGCCCCGGCGAAGGTGGAACTGCGGACGAACGAGAAAGACATGGGTCGAAGAAGGACGCGAAGCGCTGAGGCGGTGTTGGAGAGGGGGAGCCGGTGCGGTCAGGCCGTGCGCGGCAGTTCGATGCGAAAGCGGGCACCGGGTCCACCGGGCTGCAGGGTGATGCGGCCCCCGTGGGCTGCAATGTACTCCTGCACGATGGAAAGTCCGATGCCGGTGCCTTTCACCGTGTGTTCGGGTTGGCGCTCGCCGCGGAAGAAAGGTTCGAAGATCCGGTCGCGGTCGCCCTCGGCAATGCCCGGCCCCGCGTCGTCCACGTCAATGTAGACGGCCTCCGGCGTCCCCGATACCGCCAGGGTGATGACACCGCCGGTTACCGAAAAGCGAATGGCGTTGCTCAACAGGTTGGCAATGGCGGTGCCGAGCTTGGTGCGGTCGACCGTGATCGCGATGGGCTGGCCCTCGGCGCGCACGCGCAGGCCGTGCGACTGCCACTGCAGGCGCTGCGCCTCGATCTGTTCCTCGATCAGCGGCAGCAGCTCGGTGCGTTCGCGGCGCAGTTCGCGCGCCTCGAAGGCCGCCGCGTTGAAGCGCAGCAGCGCCTCGATCTGGCCCTGCAGCGAGATGGTGTTCTGGTTCAGGATCTGCGCCACCTCGAGCTGCGCCGGGTTCAGCGGACCGGTCACGCCGTCTTCGAGCAGCGAGACGCCTTCGCGCAGCGCGGCCAGCGGCGTCTTCAGTTCGTGCGACACGTGGCGCAGGAAGCGCGCCTTGTCGGCGTCGAGCTCGGTCAGGCGCAGGCGCAGCCATTCGAGCTGCTGCGACACGCGCCGCACGTCGGCCGGGCCGCGGATGTCGATGGGCTCGTCCAGCCGGTTCTGGCCGAGGCCGACGATGGCGTGCTCCAGCCGCTTGAACGGCCGCGCCAGCCAGATGCCGAAGGCCAGCGCCAGCGACACGGCCAGCACGCTGGCGGCCACCACTTCGCGCATCAGCCGGCGGCGTGCGTTCTCGATGCGCTTGGCCAGCGCGTCGTTCTGCGTTTCGATCAAAAACTGCGCCTGCTGTGCGAGGTTGGTGTTCAGCGCGTCGAGTTCGCGGAACTGCATGGCCATGGTGCTTTCGCGCGTGAGGGCGCTGTCGGCGCTGCCGCTCATCAGGCCCTCGATCACGCCGAGCTGGGCGCGCCACATCTCGATGCCCGCGGGCGCCAGGCCGTTGTTCTCCAGGCGCTCGAGCACCTGGTGCGCCTCGCGCGCGGCGTCGTCGAAGCGGCGGCGCAGCACGGCGTCGTTGAGCACCAGCGACTGGCGCCCGGCGCGCTCCATGGCCGCGCTGCGTTCGGCCAGCGACTGCGCCGCGCCCGACAGGCGCAACGCGCGCGCGGCCGCGTCGCGGCTTTGGGTCATGAGCACGTCGTACTGCAGCACCGAGCGCAGCGCCACGCCCACCAGCAGCGCGGTGATCAGCAAGAAGGCGAACAGCAGCAGCTGCTGGAACGAGCCCCGCGTGGAAGGTCGCTTCGCCATCAGTGGGCGAGCGCCGTGGCAGCCGGGGCCATGGCCGACTCGCGCGTCGGCACCTCGCCGCGCAGCGTGTACGCCAGCGAGCGCGTGATGCGCAGGTCGGTCATCTGGCCGACCAGGCGGGCGTCGCCCTCGAAGTTCACGACGCGGTTGCAGGCGGTGCGTCCCATGAGTTCGTTGGCGTCCTTGCGCGAGGCGCCTTCCACCAGCACGCGCTGGGTGCTGCCCACCAGGGCCTGGCCGAAGCGCTTCACGTTGCTGTCGATCGCGGCCTGCAGGGTGTGCAGGCGCGCGAGCTTGACTTCGTGCGGCGTGTCGTCCTGCAGCGCGGCGGCCGGCGTGCCGGGGCGCGGGCTGAAGATGAAGCTGAAGCTGCTGTCGAACTGGCAGTCTTCGATGAGCTTCATCATCTTCGCGAAGTCTTCGTCGGTCTCGCCGGGGAAGCCGACGATGAAGTCGCTGCTCAGGGCCAGCTCGGGGCGGATGGCGCGCAGCTTGCGCACCGTGCTCTTGTATTCCATGGCGGTGTAGCCGCGCTTCATGGCCATCAGGATGCGGTCGCTGCCGTGCTGCACCGGCAGGTGCAGGTGGCTCACGAGCTGCGGCACTTTGGCGTAGGCCTCGATCAGGCGCTGCGTGAACTCGTTCGGGTGGCTGGTGGTGTAGCGGATGCGCTCGATGCCGGGGATCTCGGCCACGTACTCGATCAGCAGCGCGAAGTCGGCGATCTCCGCCGTGTCGCCCATCCTGCCGCGGTAGGCGTTCACGTTCTGGCCCAGCAGCGTGATCTCGCGCACGCCCTGGTCGGCCAGGCCGGCGATCTCGACCAGCACGTCGTCCAGCGGGCGGTTCACTTCCTCGCCGCGGGTGTAGGGCACCACGCAGTAGCTGCAGTACTTGGAGCAGCCTTCCATGATCGACACGAAGGCGGTGGCGCCTTCCACGCGCGCGGGCGGCAGGTGGTCGAACTTCTCGATCTCGGGGAAGCTGATGTCCACCTGCGGGCGGCCCAGCCGCTCGCGGTCGTTCAGCATCTCGGGCAGGCGGTGCAGCGTCTGCGGGCCGAACACGATGTCGACGTACGGTGCGCGCGCGATGATGGCCTGGCCTTCCTGGCTCGCCACGCAGCCGCCCACGCCGATCTTCACGCCCTTGGCCTTCAGGTGCTTCACGCGGCCGAGGTCGGAGAACACCTTTTCCTGCGCCTTCTCGCGCACCGAGCAGGTGTTGAACAGGATGAGGTCGGCCTCGTCCACGTTCTGCGTGGGCTCGTAGCCCTGCGCGGCGTTGAGCACGTCGGCCATCTTGTCCGAGTCGTACTCGTTCATCTGGCAGCCGAAGGTCTTGATGAATACTTTTTTCATGGGGAACTCTCTTTGCCCTCCGGTGCGGAGGGCGGCGGGCGCGCAAGGCGCGCCGCGCTTTTTTATTGCGTGTTGAGCGTGTCGTTCGAGACGAACGGCCAGATGTTCAGGAACGGCTTGTCCAGCGACTCGCGGCTGGCCATGGCTTCGTCCGGCGTGAGGATCCACACCTCGCGCAGCAGCCCGGCGGCGTCGCGCGTGTAGTTGACCAGGTACTTCTGGCCAATGATGGCGCCGGGCATGACCAGCATGTTCTGCGGGCTGCGGATGCGCGCGCCGGCGCCCAGGCGGTCGGCCCTGCCGTCGAGTTCGACGTCGGGGGCGTTGACCACCATCAACTTGCCGCGCAGAGTGCCGACAGGAAAGTTGCGACCGCCGACCAGCGATTCATTCTGGGTCTGCGGGCGGGGAACTTCGTCCTGGGCGCTGGCGGGAAGGCTGAGCAGGCCGAAGAGGCTGGCGGCGGCTGCGCACAGCGCCATGTAAGAGAGAGCGTTCGTGGGTGTCTTGCAGCGGTTCATGGGGTATATCCAGAGGCTGTGGAGCGGGGATTTTAGCGAGGGGGTGCATTCCCCTTGGCCGTCCGCAGCGGGTGGTGTCCAGGGCGTGGGTTTGACTTGCTTTACATTTCTTTACGGGACTGGTGAACACTCCGGGGCGGCCACTGATTCAATAGCCGTTGTCAGCCCAAAGTGCACAAAAAACCCATGAAGAAAAATGTTGCCGTCGCCCTTGCGGGCGTGTTGATCGTAGCCGTCGCGGGCGGGTGGTGGAGCATGTCCGGCAACAAGTCGGGCCCGAAGAACGCGAAGGCACCCACGGCCGCCGGCGGCCCGGCGGGGGGCGCAGCGCCCGCGCTCGTGACGCTGGCCACGGCCCAGAAGCAGGACGTGCCGGTTACCGTGCAGGTCAATGGCAGCGTGGTGTCCCTCAACAGCGTCGACCTGCGCCCGCAGGTCACCAACACGGTGAGCGCGGTGCACGTGAAGGAGGGCCAGTTCGTCAAGTCCGGCCAGCTGCTCTTCACGCTCGACGACCGCAACGACCAGGCCAACCTGGCGCGCGCACGGGCGCAGCAGCAGAAGGACGAGGCCACCATGGCCGACCTGGAGCGCCAGTACAAGCGCAGCCAGGACCTGGTGGCGCAGAACTTCATCGCCAAGAGCGCGGCCGACGCCACGCTCTCGCAGCTCGAGGCGCAGCGCGCCGCCGTGGCCGCCGACCGCGCCGCCGTGCAGTCGGCCCAGGTCGCGCTGGGCTATGCCACGCTGCGCGCGCCCATTGCCGGGCGCATCGGCGCCGTGAACATCTACCCGGGCACGCTGGTGCAGCCGACGCTGTCGCTGGTCACCATCACCCAGCTCGACCCGATCGCCGTGAGCTTCCCCGTGCCCGAAGGCAACCTGCAGGACCTGCTGCAGGCCGCGCGCTCGCGCTCCAAGGTCGAGGCCGTGGTCACCGGCCGCAAGGAGCCGCTGAGCGGCACGCTCGATTTCGTCGACAACACGGTCGACCCGACCATCGGCACGGTGCGCGCCAAGGCGGTGTTCGCCAATGCCGACCAGAGCCTGTGGCCGGGGCAGTTCGTCGGCACGCGCATCACGGTGCGCTCGCTCGACGGCGTCACCGTGGTGCCGGCCGCGGCGCTGATGATGCTGTCCGACGGCACCTCGCTCTATGTGGTCGACGAGGCCAGGACCGCCACGCGGCGCAAGGTGAAGACGCTGCACACCTTCGGCACCAAGGTTGCCGTGAGCGGCGTGGAGCCGGGCGAGCAGGTGGTGATCGAGGGCAGCCAGAACGTGCGGCCGGGCGGCAAGGTGCGCGTCGACGCGAAGGCGCCGGCCGCTGCCCCTGGTGCCCCTGGTGCCGCTGGTGCGCCTGCCCCTGGTGCGCCCGCCACGCCGGGCGCCCCCGCCGCCCCGGCGAACGGCAACTCCGCCGTCACGCCCGGCAGCGCCGCTTCTTCCGACGGCACCGACGCGAAGCCGCCCAAGCAGGAACGCGCATGAACATCTCGGAGCTCTGCATCCGCCGTCCGGCGATGACGGTGCTGCTGTCCGCGGCCGTGGTCGTCATCGGCATCTTTGCGTACTTCAGCATCCCCGTTGCCGCGCTGCCCAGCTACAACACGCCGGTCATCAACGTCAACGCGCAACTGCCGGGCGCGAGTCCGGACACCATGGCGTCGTCGGTGGCGCTGCCGCTGGAGAAGCAGTTCTCGACCATCCCGGGCCTGCAGACCATCAGCTCGGTGAACACGCAGGGCGTGACCTCGCTCACGCTCGAGTTCGTCAGCAGCCGCGACATCGACGCCGCCGCCGTCGACGTGCAGGCCGCGCTGTTGCGCGCGCAGCGCCAGCTGCCGCAGGAACTCACGCAGCTGCCCTCGTACCGCAAGGTGAATCCGGCCGACGCGCCGGTGCTGTTCATCGCGCTGATTTCTCCGTCGATGAATCCGTCGGAGCTCAACGACTACGCCGAGAACCTGATCTCGCCCACGCTGTCGACCATCGACGGCGTGGCGCAGGTGGGCGTGTACGGGCGCAAGGCCTTCGCGGTGCGCATCAAGGCCAATGCCGACCTGCTCAACGCGCGCAACATCACGCTCGACGAACTCGCCAAGGCGGTGAACTCGGCCAACGCCAACACGCCGGTGGGCGTGCTCGACGGCCCGCGCCAGACGCTCACCATCCAGGCCAACCGGCAGCTCGTGAAGGCGGCCGACTTCGCCAAGCTCATCGTCGGCCAGCGCAACGGCGCGCCGGTGCGGCTGGACGAGGTGGCCACCATCGAGGACAGCTTCGAGTCGGTGAAGACCGCCAGCAGCTTCAACGGGCAGGACTCCATTTCACTGGCCGTGCAGCGCCAGCCCAACGCCAACACCGTGCAGGTGGTGGACGCGGTGCGCGCGCTCATTCCGCGCTTCAAGGCGGAGCTGCCGCAGTCGGTCGAGATCCAGATGGTGAACGACCGCTCGCTGTCGATCCGCGAGGCCGTGCACGACGTGCAGCTAACGCTGCTGGGCACCATCGCGCTGGTGGTGCTGGTGATCTTTTTGTTCCTGCACCGGCTGGTGGCCACGCTGATTCCGGCGGCCACCATTCCCATTTCGCTGATCGGCGCGGTGGCGCTGCTCTACGCCTTCGGCTACAGCCTGGACAACGTCTCGCTGCTGGGCATCACGCTGGCCGTGGGCCTGGTGGTGGACGACGCCATCGTGGTGCTCGAGAACATCATGCGCTACGTCGAGAAGGGCATGGAGCCGATGGCCGCGGCGCTGCGCGGGGCGCGCGAGGTGGGCTTCACCATCGTCTCGATCTCGATCTCGCTGGTGGCCGTGTTCATCCCGATCTTCTTCATGCCGGGCGTGATCGGCCTGCTGTTCCACGAGTTCGCGGTGGTGGTGGCGCTGGCGGTGCTGGTGTCGGCCATCGTCTCGCTCACGCTGGTGCCCATGCTCGCGAGCCGCCTGCTCAAGCACGTGCCGCGCAAGGAAGGCGCGGCCGACCATGTTCACGATCGCGATCATGAAGAGGAGCACCCCGAGCCCGGCACCGCCATCGGCCGTGCCTTCGAGCGCGGCTACCGCGCGGTGCACGGCGGCTACATGCGCTCGCTCGACTGGACGCTGGGGCACCGCCCCGTCATGCTGGCCATGGCGGGGCTCACCTTCGTCATCACCGGCTGGCTGTTCGTCACCATTCCCAAGGGCTTCTTCCCCGAGGAAGACATCGGCC
Organism: Variovorax sp. OK605; assembly: GCF_900115445.1. Taxonomy (NCBI): domain Bacteria; kingdom Pseudomonadati; phylum Pseudomonadota; class Betaproteobacteria; order Burkholderiales; family Comamonadaceae; genus Variovorax; species Variovorax sp. OK605. The sequence continues at coordinate 363,938 of NZ_FOWL01000003.1, read as the reverse complement.
AGATCCAGATCACCACCGAGGCGGCCGAAGACATTTCCTTCACCGCCATGAAGGCACTGCAGGACCGCGTGGCCGCCGCGCTCAAGGAAGACCCGAGCGTCGACTACGTGAGCTCCTTCGTCGGCGTGGGCGGGCCCACCGCCACGCAGAACTCGGGCCGCCTGTTCGCCGTGCTCAAGTCGCGCAGCGAGCGCCCGCAGATGGCCAAGGTGCTGGAGTCGCTGCGCCAGCGCTTCCGCGAGATCCCCGGCATTGCCGTGTACATGCAGCCGGTGCAGAACCTGCGCCTGGGCGGCCGCCAGAGCAAGGCGCGCTTCCAGTACACGCTGCAGAGCGTGAACGCGGGCGAGATGGTGCCGTGGGCCACCAAGCTCATGGAGCGCATGCGCGCCGACGCCGACTTCCGCGACGTCACCAGCGACTCGCAGAACCGCGGCCTGCAGGCCACGCTGGACATCGACCGCGACAAGGCCGGCGTGCTCGGCGTGGCGGTGGGCGACCTGCGCCTGGCGCTGTACAACGCGTACGGCGACCGCCAGATCGGCAGCATCTACGCGGCCAGCAACACCTACCAGGTGATTCTTTCGGCCGCCGACAGCGACCGCCAGTTCGAGGACGACGTGTCGCGCCTGTCCGTGCGCAGCAACACCGGCAAGCTGGTGCCGCTGTCGGCCTTCTCCAGCGTCAACCGCACCGTGGGGCCGACCTCGGTCAACCACCAGGGCCAGCTGCAGGCCGTGACCGTGTCGTTCAACCTCGCGCCCGACGTGCCGCTGGGCAACGCCACCGCGAAGATCGACCGCTTCAAGGACGAGCTGAAGATGCCGCCGTCGATCATCACCACCTACGGCGGCGACGCGGCGGTGTTCCAGAGCTCGCAGTCGAGCCAGACGGTGCTGCTGGTGCTGGCGGTGCTGGTCATCTACGTGCTGCTGGGCGTGCTGTACGAGAGCTACATCCACCCGCTCACCATCCTGGCCGGCCTGCCCTCAGCTGCGGTGGGCGCGCTGCTTTCGCTGAAGCTCTTCGGCTTCGACCTGACGCTGATCGCCACCATCGGCATCCTGCTGCTGATCGGCATCGTGAAGAAGAACGCGATCATGCTGATCGACTTCGCGCTCGACGCGCAGCGCACCGAGGGCATGAAGCCGGTCGACGCGATCCGCGAGGCCTGCCGCCTGCGTTTCCGCCCGATCCTGATGACCACGCTGGCCGCGCTGATGGGCGCGCTGCCGCTCGCGCTGGGGCTCGGTGCCGGTGCCGAACTGCGCCAGCCGCTGGGCGTGGCGGTGGTGGGCGGGCTGATCTTCTCGCAGGTGATCACGCTGTACATCACGCCGGCCATCTACCTGGCGCTGGACCGCTACAGCGGCACCGGGCCGATGGTGGACCTGCCGGGCGAGGTGAAGAAGCCGGAAGCTGGCGTGGCCGCAGACACGGCAGCGCACGCCTGAAGCGCGACGAACCGCGGCGAACCGCCGCGTTCGTTCTTGAAGCGACTGCGGGAGGCACCGGCTGGCGCCTCCCGGCTTCAAAGGTGGCGCGCGGCCATGAGCGCCAGCCAACCGGCAAGAAAGGCAATCTGCAGTCCGCCGAAGCGCCACGCCACGGCCATGGTGACGGCCACGGGGAAAAGCAGGCTTGGCGCGATGCAGATCTGGATCAGCAGGTAGGCACCCATCAGGCTGGGGCCGGCGTTCGACAGGGCAACCTCGGCCGCCGGCCAACGCGACAGCCATTGCGCGGCGCCCAGGCCCGACAGGCGGATCGCAATCGTGACCAAGGCCATGACGACGATCGCATTCATGTTCGCGGCCTCTTGTGGGTCCACAGCGTGGCGGCCATGCCGGCCAGTCCCGCCAGCAGCACCGCCGCGGCCTGTTGGTCGGTTCGCCACCAGCAGACCAGGCCGACCACGGCGCCGATGGCAACGGGCGTCAGGTGGTGCGGGTTCTTTCGAAGGCCGAGGGGCAGCAGCAGCGCCATGGACAGTGGCACCAGCGCGTCCATTCCGAAGCGATAGAGCATCTGCGGCGTGAAAATGGCGCCGAATTGAAATCCAGCAATGCAGCCGGCCGTCCACGCCAAGGTCAATGCGGACGAATTGCCAAGAATGAAATTGGCGTTGATCGGGCCGCGCTGGGCCGCAATGTGGCAGGCCGTCCAGCTGCTGTCGGTCACCATGCTGGCCGCCAGCCAGGTGCGCCATCTGCTGGAATTTTTCAGATACGGCCAAAGCGAGGCCGTGAAAAGAAGATGCTTGGCATTGAGGCCGACGGTCAATGCAATCAATGCGCCGATGTGGGCGGAATTGTTGAATTCCAGCGCGGCCAATTGCGCGGTGGCGGCATTGACGCTCAGGGCGGCAAAAATCAATTCACCGAGCGACCAGTCGGCATTCTTGCTGGCGACGCCCACGATCAGGCCGAATACCAGCACCTTGGGAATGAAAGGCAATGCCGCAATCCAGCCATGTGAAATTCCCATGGGCGCGGAAACGGATTTTTCCACCGAAACCCTTCAGGCCCAGAACAGGAGTTTTTCGGAGGTGATTCCGAAAAACCCCGACAAGGTCAATCGCTCTCCATCGCTCGGCAATACCGAATGGGCCTGCGTGGAGCGGAAGATGATCAAATCGCCGACGCGGGGGGCGACATCGATGTAATTGCTTCCCTTGGCGGCCTGCGCGGGGTCCTGTTCCTTGTAGATGCGCGTCTGGCCCCCGGCCTTGGGTGTCTTGAGGTAGATGTTCCAGGCAAACTGTTCGCTGACGCGCGGCGCGAAGGAAAGCCCGGTGTTTTCGCCCGGCATCCAGTCGCGGTGAATGGGCGCCTCCGGCAGGACGCGCACCGTGAAGTTCATCATGCGCCGGTCCTGGTGCTCGGCGACGCCGTGGCCCAGGGAAAAGGTCTTCGACGCCACTTCCTGGACGCGAGGAAAGAAATTGACCAGCCTGAGAATGCGCTCTTCGAATACTTTCTCGAAGATGCGCGCCCGGCGGAAATATTCGCTGTGGTCGGATTTGAAGCGAAAGAAATTGGGGCCGAGCTTTCCTTTGCGAACGACACCGCCGGCTTTGTCGTCTCCCTCGTAGTATTCGATGCCGATTTTTGAAATGGCATGCAATATCAGGTCGACCTGATATTCCTGAAGAAAATTCTCGAACCGCAAGCCTGCGCAGTCGTCGGTTGAAAATCTCTTGATCGCCGCGAGGTTGGGCGCCGTGCGGTTGATATCTTCAACCACCCATTTTTTGACCTCTGCCATCATTTCCCCTTGATTGTGGGGACGATAATGGCGTCAAAATGGGGTTTTTCGTGGTATCCAGGGATACAGAAAGTCAACTATTTCTGTAATGCAAACGGCGTAACGCCGAGGCGTCGTGGATGATGACCTGCTTGGCCCGTGTTTCAATGACCCCTTCGCGCGACAGCGAGTTCAGGGTTCTTGTCACGGTGACCCGGCTCAATGCCGTCATGGCGGCAATTTTCTCGTGCGTCAGATCGACGTGAAAGTCACCTGATTCCTGCGTCAATGTCGAATTGCTGTTCGATTGCAATCGTGCAATACGCAAAAGAAGATCCACCACCCGCTCCTTGGGCGCCGCGGATGCAACGCCCGCAAGTTTTTCAACAATCATGTGATTCTTGAAGCCGAGCAATTGAATGAGCGAATCAGCCAATTCCGGCATGGCGGAGAATTTCCGGGTGATGTCGCCGGGGAGGTAGCGGCTCAGGGTCGCGGGTGCGACCACGCGCGTCGTGGTCGGGCGCGGCAGGTCAGCAAATGCCGGGCCTTCGCCAAAGATGGCGCCCGGCCCGAATATCTCGAGCAGGAATTCCGCGCCATTGCTTCGCTGGATCGTCGAGTGAACAAAGCCGGATCGCAGGAGATAGAAATAACTGTGCCGCTCTCCTTCGCGGGCCAGCACGTCGCCGGTCGCCAGGCTGATGACGCTGCCCAGATGGGTGGCTTCGACCCAGGGGGTCGAGAGCGCCAGGGAGGCGTCCCAACTGGCGTACGCGGAGGCACGGGTGGAATCACGGGCGGAGGCACGGGCCGAGGCATGGGCCGAGGATTCGGAATTCATTCTTTTCATTCAGAAGATCGCTTCTGTCCCGGTTGCGGCCTTGCGCGTGGCGAGGCCGCTGCGCGAAGACCGGTCAGGTCGTCGTCTCGTCGAGCGTGTGGCCGGCCGCCAGGTGCGCGGTGTCGCTCCAGCCCACGAGGCTGAAGCCGCCGGGCGTCCACAGCATGCGGTTGATGGCCGCGTTGCCCAGCTGCCAGGTGCGCGGCGCCTGCAGCGCCTGGCGGGTGGCGGCGCGGTACAGCACGTCCATCACGCCGCCATGCGCCACCAGCACCACCAGCTCGCCCGGGTGGCGCGCCGCCAGTTCGGCGGCCACGCCGGTCACGCGATCGCGGAAGGTCAGCAGGCTCTCGCCGCCCTCGGGTTCGAATTCGGGGTCGCGCTCGCGCCAGCGCCTGGCCTGCTCGGGCAGGTTGGCCTCGATCTCGGCGAAGCTCATGCCCTCGAAGGTGCCGAAGGCGCGCTCGCGCAGGCGCGGCTCGGGTTGCACGGCCAGGCCGTGCGGCCTGGCGATTTCCTCGGCGGTGCGCCAGGCGCGCGCAAGGTCGCTGGCGTAGACCACGCCGATCGGCTCGTCGGCCAGCGCCCCGCCGGCGCGCTGCGCCTGCCAGACGCCGGTGGCGTTCAGGCCGATGTCGAGTTGGCCCTGGATGCGGGTGTCGACGTTCCAGGCGGTTTCGCCGTGGCGAACGGCAATCAGACGGGTGGCTTCTTCCATCCGCGGGATTCTAGAAGCGCTACTTTCGGGCAGTCGCCGGCGACAGCTCGATGTCGACCCGGCGCTCGCCCTGCGGCGGGTTCGGGAAGCCCTGCAGCGCCGCCTGGAACATCACCGGCAGGATCGCCGCGCTCGAGGTGTAGGGGCCGTCGTTGCGGGCACGCGTCTCGTAGACCACCTTGTTGGATGCCACCTCGCGCAGCACCACGCTCACCTCGCGTTCGTACCAGGGGTTGGCCGGCGGCGCGAACGCCGGGCCGCCGTACCAGCCGCCGCCGTACCAGCGCCGGCCGTGGTAGCCGTAGCCGCCATAGCCTCCTCCATAGCCGCCGTACCCCCACGGGCCGCTGTAGAGCCACGGGTCGGCCCAGGGCGAGAGGCCGGCCGTCACGCGTGCGCCGATCTGCGCGGTGTACTGCGCCCGGGTGTCGTCGCGGCGCAGGCCGGCCTTGTCGAGCGCCGCGCCAGCCATGGTTTCCAGCGATTCCTGGCGGGCGCCGTCGGCCTGCTGCGAAGGCAGGCGGTCGAAGCGGTAGGTGGCGCCGGGCGCCACGGCGCCCAGGGACGAGAAGCTCTTGACGTCGCTGTCGACCACCCACGAGGTGGCGCAGCCGGTCAGGCTGGCTGCAAGAAGAAGAGCGGAAAGCACACGTTTCATGAGGGTCTCCGGGCCGCGAGGGCCCCAAATTCCCCTGGGTTGCCCGCTCAGCCCTGGACGATGCGCAGGGCTGCAGGTGCCTGGGAGAGCAGGTCGAAGGAGGGCGTGTCGAAGGCCTTGTCGCCGTTCTCGTCCGCCACGCCCGTCGCCTTCAGACCCTTGAAGTCGTGCAGCGTTCCGTCCAGCAGGTGCGAAGGCACCACGTTCTGCATGGCGCTGAACATGTTCTCGATGCGCCCGGGGTACTTCCTGTCCCACTCGCGCAGCATTTCGCCGACCTGCTTGCGCTGCAGGTTTTCCTGGCTGCCGCACAGCGTGCACGGAATGATCGGGAAATCGCGGTGCTGCGCCCAGCGCACGGTGTCCTTCTCGGCCACGTAGGCCAGCGGGCGTATCACGACGTGCTTGCCGTCGTCGCTCACCAGCTTGGGCGGCATGCTCTTGAGCTTGGCCGCGAAGAACATGTTGAGGAAGAAGGTCTGCAGCATGTCGTCGCGGTGGTGGCCCAGCGCGACCTTGGTGGCGCCCAGCTCGTCCGCCACGCGGTACAGGATGCCGCGGCGCAGCCGGCTGCACAGGCCGCAGGTGGTCTTGCCCTCGGGGATCACGCGCTTGACGATGCTGTACGTGTCCTGGTTCTCGATGTGGAAGTCCACGCCCAGGTCGCTCAGGTACTTGGGCAGCACCTCTTCGGGGAAGCCGGGCTGCTTCTGGTCGAGGTTGACCGCGACGATGTCGAAGTGGATGGGCGCGCGCGCCTTCAGCTTGAGCAGGATGTCGAGCAGCGCATAGCTGTCCTTGCCGCCCGAGACGCACACCATGACCTTGTCGCCTTCCTCGATCATGTTGTAGTCGACGATGGCCTGCCCGACCTGGCGGCACAGGCGCTTTTCGAGCTTGTGCGTTTCGCGCTCGATCTTCAGGGAATTGGCAGTGGCGTCGGCGGCGGCGGGCGCCTCGTCGATCCAGACGGCATTCATGGCTGGCTACTTCGGGGAGTCGGGGGAGGGTGCGATTGTCCCCGATCCCCATGGCATGTGCCATTGGGCGGGGTTGTTGCCGTGCGCGCGGGCGCCGTCGGCCGGTTTCGGGGCCCGACGGCGCGGCTGGCACAAGAGGCTGGCAAGGCTGTCATGCGCGAGGCGTATATCAATTGTGCGAGCCGCAGGGCTACCTTCGGCGAGCCTCGCCCCGCACACTCCAGCCCTGCTTTCCTAATCTAAGGGTTTACACCATGTCTTCCATTCAATCCACGCATGAGAGGCTGCCCAGCTCGCTGATCCTGCTGCTGGCGGCCAGTGCCGGCTTCGGCGTTGCGGCGCTCTATTACAGCCAGCCGATGCTGGGCGTGCTCGGCCCCGACATCGGCGCCTCGGCGCGCGCCGTCGGCTTCGTGCCCACGCTCACGCAGCTGGGCTACGCGCTCGGCATCCTGCTGCTGGCGCCGCTGGGCGACCGCTTCGACCGGCGCCGCATCATCCTGGTGAAGGCCGCCGTGCTGGTGCTCGCGCTGCTGGGCGCGGCGTTCTCGCCCTCGGTCGGCCCGCTGCTCGCGGCCAGCCTGGTCATCGGCCTTGCGGCCACGCTGGCGCAGGACGTGGTGCCCGCGGCCGCCACGCTGGCGCCCGAGGCGCACCGCGGCAAGATCGTCGGCACCGTGATGACGGGGCTGCTGCTGGGCATCCTGCTGTCGCGCGTGCTCAGCGGCTTCGTGGCCGAGCACTTCGGCTGGCGCACGATGTTCGTGGTTGCGGCGGCCAGCATCGCGTTCATCGGCGTGGCCGCGGCGCGCGGCCTGCCGCACCTGCGCCCGACCACGCAACTGGGCTACGGCGCGCTGCTGGGCTCGCTGGCCAAGCTGTGGCAGCGCCACGGCGCCCTGCGCCGGGCCACCCTTGCGCAGGCCTTGCTGTCGGTGGGCTTCAGCGCCTTCTGGTCGACGCTGGCCGTGATGCTGCACGGCGCGCCGTTCCACCTCGGCAGCGCCGCCGCCGGTGCCTTCGGCTTGGCCGGTGCGGCCGGTGCCCTGGCCGCGCCGCTCGCCGGCCGGCTGGCCGACCGCCGCGGTCCGGAGCTGGTGATCCGCATGGGCGCGGCGCTGGTGGTGGTGTCGTTCGCGGCGATGCTGTTCGCGCCGCTGATGGCGCCCGCCGCGCGGCTGGGGCTGATCGTGGCCAGCGCCATCGGCTTCGACTTCGGCCTGCAGGCCGCGCTCATCGCGCACCAGACCGTGGTCTACGGCATCGACCCCGGTGCGCGCAGCCGGCTCAATGCGGTGTTCTTCACCGGCGTGTTCGTCGGCATGGCCACGGGTTCCGCGCTCGGTGCCCTGGTGCTGGCCCAGTGGGGATGGTCGGCCGTGGCCTTGCTGGCCGCGGTGTCGGGGCTCGGTGCGCTGGCCGTGCGCATGTGGCCGGTGGCGGCCGAGCCCGCCGTGGCTTGCGGTTCAGCGGCCTGAAGCGGGGCTCACCACTCGCCGGCTTCCATGCGGATCGCCACCTCGCAGTCGTCGAAGATTTCGAGCTTGGCGATCTTCACGCGCACGCCCACCACGCCGGGCAGCTGCAGCAGGCGCTGCACCAGCTTGCCGATCAGGCTCTCCAGCAGGTTGACGTGCTCCGCGGTGCACTCGTCGATGATGATGCGCCGCACCTTGCGGTAGTCGAGCACGTGGAAGATGTCGTCGTCCTGCGGCAGCAGCGGCTGCGGGCCGAGGCTGAGTTCGGCGTCGACCAGGATCGGCTGCGGCGCGGTCTTTTCCTGCTCGAGGATGCCCAGGTTGGCGTCGAAGCGCAGGCCCTGGAGGGTGAGGGTCTGGCGGCCTTGCGTGGCGACGGGCGAAGCAGTCGGCGAAGGGGCGGACGAAGGGGAGGGCGAGGGGGTGGACATGGTGGTGCTCACATGAGCGAGAAATCGCGCTCGAATTTCATCAGGTGCTGGCCGCCGTCCACCAGCAGCGTGGTGCCGGTGATCGAGCTGTTCTCCAGCGCGAACTTCACCGTGGCGCTCACGTCGCCGGGGGTGGAGGAGCGGCCCAGCGGCGACAGCTTGTGCAGCAGCGCGAACTTGTCGTCTTCCAGCATGTGGCTCGCCAGCGTGAGGCCGGGCGCCACGCCCACCACGCGCACGCGCGGGGCCAGCGCCAGCGCCAGCATCGGCGTGGCGGCCTCGAGCGCGGCCTTGGACAGCGTGTAGCTCAGGAAATCGGGGTTCGGGTTCCACAGCTTCTGGTCGAGCAGGTGCACCACCGCGCCTTGCGCGTCGCGCGCCGCCAGGTGCGCGTGCAGCGCCTGCGCCAGCAGGATGGCCGCGCCGGTGTTGCTGCGCGCATGGCGCTCCATGAGCGCGTAGCTGAAGGTGGCGGCCTCGTCGTGCTCGAACAGCGCGGCGCTGTGCACCACGGCGTCGATGCCGCGAAAGCGCGCGACCACGCGAGGCAGCAGCGCGCGCGTGGCGGCCTCGTCCTCGAGGTCGGCGGCGAAGAGCGCCGAATCGCCCGAGAGCGCGGCGCAGTCGGCCACGGTCTGCTCGGCCTCGGCGCGCGAGTGGCGGTAATGCACCGCCACCTGCCAGCCGCCCGCGGCCAGCGCCAGCGCGATCTCGCGGCCCAGCCTGCGGCCTGCGCCCGTGACGAGAACGGTGCGGGGGGCGGAGGAAGGGGATGCGGTGCTCATGCGGGAGAAGTGAGAGGAGAGAGACAATGGCGCCGTGACGACAAAGACAACCCCCAGCAGTTTACCCACCGCCCTCGACCATCTCATCGCGCGTTCCGTCGAGCGCGCGGGCGGCTGGATCGGCTTCGACCGCTTCATGGCGCTCGCGCTGTATGCGCCCGGCCTGGGCTACTACGCCAACACGTCGGCCAAGTTCGGCCACATGCCTTCGTCGGGCAGCGACTTTGTCACCGCGCCCGAGTTGACGCCGATGTTCGGTGCCACGCTGGCGGCGCAGGTGGCGCAGGCGCTGGAGAAGACCGGCACCGACACGGTCTGGGAATTCGGCGCGGGTTCGGGTGCGCTGGCCGTGCAGCTGCTGCACGCGCTCGACGAGATGGGCCGCACCGACGTGCGCTACCGCATCGTCGACCTGTCGGGCACGCTGCGCGAGCGCCAGCAGCAGGCGCTGGTGCGCCATGCGGACCGCGTCGAGTGGCTCAACGAATTGCCTGAAACGATGGAGGGCGTCGTGGTCGGCAACGAGGTGCTCGATGCCATGCCGGTGCAGTTGCTGGCGCGCGTGGCCGGCCAATGGTTCGAGCGCGGCGTGGTGCGCAACGCCACGGGCGACGGCTGGGCCTGGGCCGACCGCGAGACCGCGTTGCGCCCGCCGGTCGATGTGAGCGGCGAGCACGACTACCTCACGGAGGTCCATCCGCAGGCCAGGGCCTTCATCGCGACGTTGGCGGACCGGCTGAAGAGGGGCGCGGTCTTTCTCATCGACTACGGCTTCCCCGAGGCGGAGTACTACCACCCGCAGCGCCACATGGGCACCGTGATGTGCCACCGGGCGCACCAGGCCGACGGCGATCCACTGTCCGACGTGGGCTACAAGGACATCACGGCGCATGTGGACTTCACCGGCATCGCGCTGGCCGGCCAGGACGCGGGGCTCGAGGTGCTGGGCTACACGAGCCAGGCGCGCTTCCTGCTGAACTGCGGGCTGCTGGCACGAATGGAAGCAGGGTCCGTGGCCGAGCGCGCGATGGCGGCACGGCTCATTCACGAGCACGAGATGGGCGAGCTGTTCAAGGTGGTGGGCTTTGCGGCCGGCGACGCGTGGGACGCGATGGGGTTTGCCGAAGGCGACCGCAGCCACACGCTGTGAGCCGCGGGGCCTGAGGGCGCCAAACAAAGTCATAAGCTAGCAACGAAGAGTTCGTTGGGGAACGACGCCCCGGCCCCTACATTGACGGCATGACAGCCGTTCTTTCCCACGAGCCAGAGGCGCAAGCTGCAACCCAGCACTTCGACGTGCGCCCCTTCGACGCCCCGGTGGGCGCCGAGATCGTCGGCCTCGACATCTCGAAGCCGATCAACGCCGAAGACTTCGCGCGCATCCACCGCGCACACCTCGATCACCACGTGCTGGTGTTCCGAAACCAGCAGGTCAGCCCCCAGGCCCACATCGATTTCAGCCGCCGCTTCGGCCCGCTCGAAATCCACGTACTGCACCAGTTCCAGCTGAAGAACCACCCCGAGATCCTGATCGTCTCCAACATCAAGGAGAACGGCGAGCCCATCGGTCTCGGCGACGCGGGCGTCTACTGGCACTCGGACATCTCGTACAAGCCCAAGCCCAGCCTCGGTTCGCTGCTGCATGCGCAGGAGTTGCCCAGCGAAGGCGGCGACACGCTCTTCGCCGACCAGCACCTCGCATGGGATGCGCTGAGCCCCGAGCTGCAGCAGCGCGTCTTGCCGCTCAAGGCCGAGCACAGCTACCTGGCCAAGTACGAAGAGCTGCGCGCGAAGAACCCGTGGCGGCCCAAGCTCTCCCAGGCGCAGATCGACCAGGTCGCGCCCGCCGTGCAGCCCGTGGTGCGCACGCACCCCGAGACCGGCCGCAAGGCGCTGTTCGTCAGCGAGCATTTCACGACGCGCATCGTCGGCCTGCCGCAGGACGAGAGCGACGCGCTGCTGGCCGAGCTGTTCGCGCACAGCGTGAAGCCCGGGTTCGTCTACCGCCACCAGTGGGCGCCGCACGACCTCGTGTTCTGGGACAACCGCTCGCTGATGCACCTCGCGGCGGGCACGCCCGACGAACTGCGCCGCCGCCTGAACCGCACCACCATCGTGGGCGACACGCCTTTCTGATTTCCTTCTCCTTTCTTTCGGACCGATTTCCATGAACCGCTTCACGCGCAAGGCCGCCGCATTCGTCACGGGCTTGGGCCTTCTCGCCGGCAGTCTCGCCGCGCATGCCGAAGGCCAGATCCGCATCGCCGAGCAGTTCGGCATCGTCTACCTGCTGCTCAACGTCGCGCAGGAGCAGAAGCTCATCGAGAAGCATGCGAAGGCCGCGGGTGTCGACGCCAAGGTCGAGTGGATCAAGCTCTCGGGCGGCTCGGCGGTGAACGACGCGCTGCTGTCCGGCAACATCGAGATCGCGGGCGCCGGCGTGGGCCCGCTGCTCACGCTGTGGGACCGCACCAAGGGCAAGCAGAACGTGAAGGGCGTGGCCTCGCTGGGCAACTTCCCGTACTACCTGGTGAGCAACAACCCCAACGTGAAGACCATCGCCGACTTCACCGACAAGGACCGCATCGCGCTGCCCGCGGTGGGCGTGTCGGTGCAGTCGCGCGTGCTGCAGTTCGCCTCGGCCAAGCTGTGGGGCGACAAGGAGTTCAACCGGCTCGACAAGATCAGCGTGGCCGTGCCGCACCCCGACGCGGCCGCGGCCATCATCAAGGGCGGCACGGAGATCACCGGGCACTTCGGCAACCCGCCGTTCCAGGAGCAGGAGCTCGCGGGCAACCCGAACGCGCACATCGTGCTGAACTCGTACCAGGTGCTGGGCGGGCCTTCGTCGGCGACGGTGCTCTACGCCACCGAGAAATTCCGCAGCGAGAACCCCAAGACCTACAAGGCCTTCGTCGACGCGCTCGACGAGGCGGCGAAGTTCGTCACGGCCAACCCCGAGAAGGCAGCGGACATCTACCTGAAGGTGAGCAACGCCAAGCTCGACCGCGAGCTGCTGCTGAAGATCATCAAGAACCCCGAGGTGCAGTTCAAGACCACGCCGCAGAACACCTACCCGCTCGCGGAGTTCATGCACCGCGTGGGCGCGATCAAGAACAAGCCGGCGTCGGTGAAGGATTATTTCTTCGACGATGCGCAGAACACGTCGGGGAATTGAGTGAGTACGTCGGCCGTTTTGCCTTCGGGGGTCGACTCCCTCTCCCATCGGGAGAGGGAGAGGGTGGGGGTGAGGGGGGAGCCTCCGGCATCGCCACCAGCCCTCACCCCAACCCTCTCCCGCGAGCGGGAGAGGGGGCAACACGAGGCCCCGCTGTTGCAAGTGGATGGCGTCAGCCTCGACTACCGCACCCCTGAGCGCGTCGTGCGCGCCACGCACCGCGTGAGCTTCGACGTGCACGCCGCCGACCGTTTCGTGCTGCTCGGCCCCTCGGGTTGTGGCAAGTCCACGCTGCTGAAGGCCGTCGGCGGGTTCATCCCGCCGGTGGAAGGCGAGATCCGCCTCGACGGCAGGCGCGTGACGCAGCCCGGTCCCGACCGCATCGTCGTGTTCCAGGAGTTCGACCAGCTGCCGCCGTGGAAGACGGTGAAGCAGAACGTCATGTTCCCGCTGCTGGCCTCGCGCACGCTGGGCCGGAAGGAGGCCGCCGAGCGCGCGCTGCACTACCTCGACAAGGTCGGCCTCGCCAGGTTCGCCGACGTGCATCCGCACCAGCTTTCCGGCGGCATGAAGCAGCGCGTGGCCATTGCCCGCGCGCTCGCGATGCAGCCGCGCGTGCTGCTGATGGACGAGCCCTTCGCCGCGCTCGACGCGCTCACGCGCCGCAAGATGCAGCAGGAGCTGCTCGAACTGTGGGACGAGGTGCGCTTCACGCTGCTGTTCGTCACGCACTCGATCGAAGAGGCGCTGGTGGTGGGCAACCGCATCGCGCTGCTGTCGCCGCACCCGGGGCGCATGCGTGCCGAGATCAACAGCCACGGCTTCTCGCTGGCGAGCCTGGGCGGTGCCGAGTTCCAACGTACGGCGCAGCGCATCCACGACATGCTGTTCGAGGAAGAAGCCGAGGCCGCGGCGTGAGCCCCGTCTTTCTCCCTCCCCTTCCGGGGGAGGGTGGGGGTGGGGGCCAGCGGCGTGTCCATTGCCGTCGGCCTATCGAGCGCCGCTTGCCCCCATCCCAACCTTCCCCCAAAGGGGGAAGGAGCAATACCCTATGAGCACGCTGACACCCCCGATCCGCCCCGAATACGAACGCACGCTCGAGCCCTTCACCGAGTTCCCGGTGGAGCGCACGCTGCCGCTGCGCACGCGCATCTGGTCGCAGGCCTGGCTGCGCAAGGGCCTGATCCTCGCCGTCATCGCGGTGCTCTGGGAGCTCGCCGCGCGCTGGCAGGACAACGACCTGCTGCTGCCCACCTTCACCGCCACGGCGAGCGCGCTGGTCGAAGGCCTGGCCAGCGGCGAGCTGGTCGAGAAGGTGCGCATCTCGCTGGCCGTGCTGCTGCAGGGCTACCTGGCCGGCGTGCTGCTGGCCTTCGCGCTCACCACGCTTGCGGTGTCCACGCAGATCGGGCGCGACCTGCTGGACACGCTCACCTCCATGTTCAACCCGCTGCCGGCCATTGCGCTGCTGCCGCTGGCGCTGCTGTGGTTCGGCCTGGGCCGGGGCAGCCTGGTGTTCGTGCTGATCCATTCGGTGCTGTGGCCGCTGGCGCTCAACACCTATGCGGGCTTCCAGGGCGTGCCCGAGACGCTGCGCATGGCGGGGCGCAACTACGGGCTGAAGGGGCTGCGCTACGTGCTGCAGATCCTGGTGCCGGCGGCGCTGCCGTCGATTCTTTCGGGGCTGAAGATCGGCTGGGCCTTCGCGTGGCGCACGCTGATCGCGGCCGAACTGGTGTTCGGCGCGTCGTCGGGCAAGGGCGGGCTGGGCTGGTACATCTTCCAGAACCGCAACGAGCTCTACACCGACCGCGTGTTCGCGGGCCTGGCGCTGGTGGTGCTGATCGGCCTGCTGGTCGAGAGCCTGGGCTTCAAGACGCTGGAGCGGCTCACGGTGCGCCGCTGGGGACAGCAGCGCTAGAAGAACAGGAAGAACAAGAACAAGAACGGGGCGTCAGCCGCCCGGCGCTTTCTTCGCGCCCTGGCGCAGGGCGCGCAGCTCGCCGTTGAGGAACTCGTTGGCATCGCGCACCACGCCGCCCGTGAGCTTCACCTTGTAGGCCTGGCCCGTCATTTCCGAGCGCGAGGCGCAGCGGTCGATGAAGTCTTCCGCGGTGACCAGTTCCTTTTTGAAATAGTCGTACTTCGCCTGCATGTGCTTGGCGGCGTCGGCCGCGTTGTACTCGCTGCCGTTGCGCAGGAAGATCATCGAGCGCATCGCCGACACGTGCTGGATCAGCGTGTCGATCAGCCGGTTCTCGGTGTCCGAAGGGGTGGCATGGGCCAGCAGGGCCGAGGCGCCGAGCACGAGGGCCAGCAGCGCCGAACGCAGGGGTTTGAAGGAAGCCATTTGTCGTAGTTCGTGGCAATTTCCGGGCCATGCTAGGGCTGGCGGGGCGGTCGTGTCAAACCGGGCCCGGCTCGGGTCTAATCTCGGGTTTTGGTTCGCGTTCTCCTCTCTGCCATGAGCTCCTCCTCTCCAGACCTTTCGCCGATCGCCCAGGCCCTGGCCGATGCCGCCGCCACGCAGTCGATGCACTACTTCCGCACGCCGCTGGACATCATCACCAAGGCCGACGAAAGCCCCGTCACGCTGGCCGACCGCGCCGCCGAGACGGCCATGCGCGAGATCCTCGCGCAACGGGTGCCCGCCGACGGCATCTACGGCGAGGAGCACGGCCCCGAGCGGCTGGAGGCCGAGCGCGTCTGGGTGCTCGACCCGATCGACGGCACCCGCAGCTTCATCACCGGCTCGCCGCTGTGGGGCACGCTCATCGGCGTGCTGCAGGGCGGGCGCGTGGTGCTGGGCATGGTCGACATGCCGGTGCTCAAGGAGCGCTGGATCGGCGAGGCCGGCAAGGGCGCCACGCGCGACGGCCAGCCGGTGCGCGTGAGCAGATGCACCGAGGTGGCCCAGGCCCGCATCGTCACCACCTCGCCCGACATCTTCGCGGCGGCCGACTGGCAGGCCTTCGACCGGCTCAGCCGCCAGTGCGCCATGCGCCGTTTCGGCGGCGACTGCTACGGCTACGCCCAGCTGGCGGGCGGCACCATCGACCTGGTGGTGGAAACCGGCCTGCAGCCCTACGACTACCTCGGCCCGGCCGGGCTGATCGAGGCGGCCGGCGGCGTCATCACCGACTGGCAGGGCCAGCCGCTGGGCCTGAAATCCGACGGACGGGTGATTGCGGCCGCAACGCCCGAACTTCACCGACAAGCGATGTCTATCCTCTCGGCCTAGACTGTCGACCATGTTCCGCTGGTTGATCGTCGTCGTCCTTGCGCTGGTGCTGATGAGCGGCCTGACCGCCTGGCTGCGCCGCTTCGGCTTCGGACGCTTGCCCGGCGATTTCGAGTTCCGCGCCTTCGGCCGCGAGTGGCAGTTGCCGATCGCCAGCACCGTGGTGCTCAGCATGATCGCGGCGCTGGTCGCGCGCCTGCTGTAGCGGCCCCGTCCTTGCCCTTGACCTGAGAGAGAAGCACACCCGCAATGAGAGCCTGCGTAGACATCGGTGGTACCAAGGTGGCCGTGAGCCTTTCAGCCGCGAGCGGCGAGCCGTTGGTCGGGCGCCGCAGCGAGCCCACAGCCAAGACCGGCGACAACGACGCCGTGGCGGTGCAGATCCTGCGGATGATCGACGAGGTCTGCGCCGAGCAGGGGGTGGACGCGGGCACGATCGACCGGGTGGGCGTGTCGTCGGCAGGCCCTTTCGAATTGCGCAACGGCATGGTCGAACTGGCCACGCCCAACATCTGCGGCGGCATTGCCGGCCCGGCGCGCGGCCTGCCGAACAACTGGATGACCGCCCAGGTCGAGGCACCGCTGGCCCGGCGTTTTGCCCGCGTGCGCGTGGAGAACGACGCGGTGGCCGCGCTGGAAGCCGAGCGCCATTGGGGTGCGCTGAAAGACATCGACGACTGCGCCTACGTCACCTGGAGCACGGGCGTGGGCGTGGGCCTGTGCGTGGGCGGGCGCGCGCTGCGTGGCAAGAACGGCAACGCCGGCCATGCGGGCCACAGCTTCGTGGTCGACGACGACAGCGGCGCGCTGTGCGGCTGCGGCAACCTCGGCGATGTCGAGGGGCTGATCGCCGGCAACTCGATCGCTCGGCGCTTCAGCCAGCCGGCGGCCGAACTGTTCACGAGCGCGGCGGCCGGCGAGCCGCATTCGCTGGCCATCGTCGACGCGCTGTGCCGGGTGATGGGCCGCATGCTCTACAACCTGATCGCCACGCTCGACCTGCAACGCATCAGCCTCGGCGGCAGCGTGTTCTGGCACCACCGTGAGCTCCTGCTGCCCAAGCTGCAGGCCCACATCGACGGCAAGCTGCTGCCGCTCACGCGCGGCGTGCTGCTCGTCCCCGCCGGCCTCGGCGACAAGGTCGGCGACTACGCGGCCCTGGCACTGCTCGACTGAGCGGGCAGAGCCGCCTCGTCGATACAAGCACCCGGCGCCCCATGACCGCGTCGCCCCGCCGCCCCGGTTTCGCCTACCTGCTGCTGGCCGTGGGCGGCTTTGCCGGCGCGCACCGGTTCTACCTGGGCAGCTACTTCGGCGGCGCGGCCCAGCTGGCGCTGCTGGCGTATGGCCTCAGTGGCCTGCCGGGGGCGCGCTTCGCGCTGCTGCCGCTGCTGCCGTGGCTGCTGTTCGACATCTACTGGGTCCACCGCAAGACCCGGCCGGGCATGGTCGTGGCCGTGCGCGGCGTGAAGCGCCGCGGCCGCCCCGAGAACAAGGACTACGACCTCGCCGCCCTCGCCGAGGCCAACAAGCTGCAGGCCTCGTTCGTCGCCGCCGCCGAGGCGCAGGACTGGGCGCAGGCCGTGGTCATCGCCGACCAGATCGTGGCCAGTGCGCGCCGCATCTTCAAGGGCCCGCACCTGAACCTGGCGATGTCGCTGTGCATGCTCGGCCAGGCCTGCTACCAGTGCAAGGCCTTCGACAAGGCCAAGGCGAACCTCGAGGAGTGCCTGGCCATCGGCCGCAAGATCGGCATGCCGGCCGAGGACATGGACATCGCCCGCAAGGCGCTGGCCCTCACGCTCGCCGGCATCGGCGAGCGCAAGGCGCGCGGCGCCGAGACCGACGGCGAGGCCGCGCTGCTGCACCTGCTCGAGGAAAAGGAAACGCGCTACCGCGATGCGCTCGCCCAGGGCGACCTGCCGCGCGCCGAGCGCCTGTGCGCCGAGGCCGTGGCCACCAGCCGCCAGCTGTGCGGCGGGCCGGGCAAGTCGGTGGTGTTCCACCTGTCGAGCCATGCGGAACTGTGCCGCCGGCTGCAGTGGCCCGACAAGGCCGAGGTGGCGGCCAACGAGGCGCTGGCCATGGCCGGCCAGCTCGGGCTGGACGACAGCTGGCGGCGCGGGCCGACCAACACGCTGGCGCTGCTGCATGCCGCGGCCGGCCGCGCCGACGAGGCCGAGGCGCTCTACAAGAAGACCATCGCCATGGCCATCGCCGAGGCCAAGGGCGGCTCCAGCGACGGCGTGGTGCGCGCCTTCAACAACCTGGCGTTCCTGTATGCAGAGTCCGGCCAGAACGACAAGGCCGAGCTTTGCTACGCCCGCGCGCTGGTGCACCTGGACAAGCTGCGCGAAGCGGACGGCGAGGACCAGGGCGACGCCGAGCTGCACTCGCACATGCTCAACAACTTCGCCGGCCTGCTGATGGCGCGGCGCGACTTCGACGGCGCGCGCCCGCTGTACGAGCGCTCGCTGGCCATCCAGCAGCACAGCTGCCGCGGCATCTCGACCGCGGCCGCCAACGCGCACAACGACCTCGGCCTGATGGCGCAGGACGACGGCGACCTGCGCCAGGCGCTCATGCACTTCCAGCGCACGCTGCTGCTCAACCAGATCTGCACGCCCGACCATTTCAACAACCTCGAGAGCGCGCAGCGCAACATCGACAGCGTGAGCATGGTGCTCGCCCTGGTCGCGCGCGCCGCGCGCATGGAGCCCAGCACATGAGCATCGGCGGTGCGTTCTATGCGCTGGACCGCTACCGGCTGCGCGCGCTGGTGATCGACCCGGCCACCGTGCCGGGGTTCATCCGCGGGCAGGGCTTCGGGAGTGGCGGGAGCGGCGGGCACGACGGCCCCAGCGACAGCCAGACGGTCGAGCAGGCCTGGGACGTGGTGCGCACGCTGCTGCCCGAGGCGGTGGAGGGCGAGGAGCTCGACGGCACTGGTGCGCTGGGCTGCATCTACCTGACGGCCGCGCATGTCGAGCGCACGGCGGCGCGGCTGGCGCAGCGCGACGTGCAGGCGCTGATGGGGCAGTTCACCGGCGAGCCCGCGAAGTTCGCCGAGCTCTATTGGGCCAAGGTCTGGCAGGACGGTGCGAAGGAGCTCGCGGCGTTCCTCGAAGGCGTGAAGCGTTTCTTTGCCGGCGCGGCCGCGCGGCGCGATGCCGTCGTCTTCTATCTTGCCTAGCCGCGCCTGGCCTGGCCTGGCCGGTGGTTCCGGAGCGCGGCGAGGCTGCCGTGCTCAGCCCGGCGGCCGCGTCGCCGAGACGATCTCGCCCAGCCGCCGCAGTCCCGCATCGATCGCCTTCGAATACGGCCAGCCGCAGTTGATGCGCAGGTAGTTGTCGAAGCGCCCCGAGTTCGAGAACTGCGCGCCCGGCGCCACCAGCATCTGCTCGCGCAGCGCGGCTTCGAACACGGTCACCGACGAGCGCTGCTCCGGCAGCTCGACCCACAGCTGCAGCCCGCCGCGCGGCAGGTTCAGCCGCGTGCCGGCCGGAAAGTACCTGGCGATGGCGTCCGCCGTCTGGTCGCGCTGCGCGTGCAGCCGCTCGCGCAGGCGGCGCAGGTGGCGGTCGTAGGCGCCGCTGGCGATGAACTCGCCCGCCGCGATCTGCGCCAGCGCCTCGTTGTTGCGCGTCTGCGCGTACTTGAGCATCTCCACCTGCGCATGCCAGCGCCCGGCGGTGATCCAGCCCAGCCGCAGCCCCGGCGCCAGCACCTTGTGCAGCGAGGCGCAATAGATCACGTTGCCCGTGCGGTCCCACGACTTCATGGCGCGCAGCGGCGTGTCGCTTTCCACCAGGTCGCTGTAGGTGTCGTCCTCGACCAGCGCGATGCCGTGGCTCTCGCACAGGTGCACCAGCCGCTGCTTGTGGGCGTCGGGCATCACGCTGCCCATCGGGTTCTGCAGGTGCGGCACCACCACCACGGCCTTGATGTCGTCGTAGGTGTGGATCGCCAGGTCGAGCGCCTCGATCGACAGGCCGGTCTGCGGGCTGGTCGGGATCTCCAGCGCGCGCATGCCCAGGCTTTCGAGCACCTGCAGCAGGCCGTAGAAGGTGGGCGACTCCACCGCCACCGTGTCGCCCGGCTTGGCGACGGCGCGCAGCGCGAGGTTCAGCGCCTCGATGCAGCCGTTGGTGACCAGCACCTCGTCGGGCGCCACCGTCATGCCGATGCGCAGGTTGCGTTGGGCCAGCGCCTCGCGAAAAGGCTCGTGGCCCTTCTGCGACGAGGAGGTGGTCAGCAGTTCGGGCCGCTGGCGCAGGGCGCGCGTCATGGCATTGCGCAGCGGCTCCGCGGGGTACAGCTCGGGCGCGGCGCGGGCAATGGCGAAGTTGAGCTTCACGCCCGTGTGCCGGCCGCGCGCCATGAAGTTGGCCATGCGCTCGCGCATGCTCACGAGCTGCGCCGGATCGGGCGGCACGCCGGCCAGCGGCTCTTCCATCGGCGCGATGGCCAGGCGCTGCGGGCGCCGCACGAAGTAGCCCGAGCGGTCGCGCGCCTCGACCCAGCCGTCGCTTTCCATCGCGCGGCAGACCTGCAGCGCGGTCGACAGGCTGATGTCGTGCAGCCGCATCAGGCTGCGCAGCGAGGGCAGCTTGTCGCCCTGCTTCAGCGAGCCGGTATGGATCGCGTCCACGTAGTGCGCTGCGAGCTGGCGGTAGAGCGGTAGCGAGTCCATGGGGTCGATGTTCCGCGCATCGGGCGTCTGAAAACAGATGCAGTTGGTCGGGAAAACGACCATAACAGATGGCTTGGCGGCCGTGCTGTTCCGGTCGCAATAGCCATGGCGTGTGCCTGTTTTCCAGGCGGTGGAATTCCTACGATGAAGCCTCATTCACCCGAGGTCCGCCATGATCACCACCCTCTCCCAAGCGCCCGATTCCATCGTTCTCGAACCCGGCCAGTCGCTGCGCACTTCGGTCGAGGCGGGCGCCTGGCTCCAGCTGGCGGAGGGCCGCGCCCGCGTGGTGTCGCCGCCGGGCTGGTTCGGCGGCACCGTGTTCATGTCCGAGACGCTGCTCGACGAAGGCGACGTGCACCGCCTGCCGCAAGGCGGATGGATCGAGGTGTGCGCGCTGACGCCGGTGCACCTGCGGGTGCATGCGCCGCTGGGCGCGCGGCCTTCGCGGGTTGCCGCGGCATCGGCATCGGCGCCGGTGGAAGCGCGGCCGGTGATGCGGTTCGTGCGCCTGCTCACCGGCTGGTGAGCCGAACGAAAGCCTCAGCGCACGCTGGGCGAGGCCCGCAACGCATCCAGGAAGCTGCTGCGCCACCAATGGATGTCCTGCTCGCGAATGCGCGACAGCAATTTCTGGTGCCGCTCGCGGCGCTCTTCCAGCGGCATCTGCAGCGCCTGCTGCACTGTTTCCGCGGTGCCGTGCGTGTCGTACGGGTTCACCAGCAGCGCCTCCTTCAGCTGCTCGGCCGCGCCGGCGAAGCGTGAGAGCACCAGCACGCCGGGGTCGGCCGGGTCCTGCGCCGCGATGTATTCCTTGGCCACCAGGTTCATGCCGTCGCGCAGCGGCGTCACCAGCCCCACGGCCGCGGCGCGGCACAGGCCCGGCACGCGCTTGCGCGCCACCATGCGGTGGATGTAGCGCACGGGCATCCAGTCGAGCTCGCCGTAGTCGCCGTTGATGGCGCCGCACAGCGACTCGAGTTCGCGCCGGATGTCGGCATAGGCGTCGACCGTCTCGCGCGTGGGCGAGGCGATCTGGATCAGCGTGGCGCTGCGCCGGTTCTCGGGATAGTGCGCCAGCAGTTCGCGAAAGGCGCGCACGCGCTGCGGAATGCCCTTGGAGTAGTCCAGCCGGTCGATGCCCAGCAGCAGCCTGCGCTGCGAGTACTCGCGCTTCATGGTCTCGTACATGTCGCGCGCTTCCTTGGCGTGCGTGAGCGCCAGGAACTCGTCCACGTCGATGCCGATGGGGAAGGCGCTGCAGCGCACCGTCTGGCCGTAGGCGCGGTACATGTCGTCGCCCAGGTACTCGCCGCGCGCCTCGTTGCGCACGTAGTGCTCGAAGTGCTGCACGTCCTGCTGCGCCTGGAAGCCGATGAGGTCGTAGGCGAACAGCGAGCGCATGAGCCACTCGTGCTGCGGAATGGCCGCGGTGATGATCTGCGGCGGCAGCGGAATGTGCAGGAAGAAGCCGATGCGCTGCTTGCAGCCCATGGCGCGCAGCTCGGCCGCCAGCGGGATCAGGTGGTAGTCGTGCACCCAGATGATGTCGTCTTCCTTCAGCAGCGGCAGCAGCTTGCGCGCGAACAGCTGGTTCACGCGCCGGTAGCCCCCGATGAAGCCGGCGTCGAAATGCGCCAGGTCCAGGCGGTTGTGGAACACCGGCCACAGCACGTCGTTGCTGTAGCCCAGGTAGTAGCTGTCGTGGTCATCGCGGCTCAGGTCGATGGTGGCCAGCGTGACCTTGCCGGCCTGCTGCTTGTGCAGCTCGCCTTCGCCGGTCGGGCCGCCCTCGATGACCTGGCCGCTCCAGCCGAACCACAGTCCGCCGCTTTGCTGCAGCGACTCGCCCAGCGCCACGGCCAGGCCGCCGGCGGCCGGCTTGCGCGGATCGGCCACGCGGTTGGAAATGACGACGAGACGACTCATATGCACGAATCCCAGGGAGCGGACAGGCGCACGGCCGCGTTGATGATGCCGACCATCGAATAGGTCTGCGGAAAGTTGCCCCACATCTCGCCCGTGACCGGGTGCGTGTCTTCCGACAGCAGGCCCAGCGGATTACGCGCCGCGAGCATGGTCTCGAAGATCTGGCGCGCCTCGGCCTTGCGGCCGATCTTGGCGAGCGCGTCGATGCGCCAGAAGGTGCAGATGTTGAAGGCCGTCTCGGGCTTGCCGAAGTCGTCGGCGGCCTCGTAGCGGCGCATGTACGGTCCGTCGCACAGCGACTTCTCCATGGCGTCGACGGTGGAGATGAAGCGCGGGTCGCGCGCGTCGATCAGCCCCACCTCGACCATCAGCAGGATGCTGGCGTCGAGCTCGTGGCCGCCGAAGCTCTCGGCGAAGGCCTGGCGCTCCTCGCACCATGACTTGGCCAGGATCTCTTCCTTCATGCGCGCGGCATGGCCGTGCCAGTAGGCCGCGCGGTCGGGCAGCTCCAGCCGGCGCGCGATCTTGGCGAGCCGGTCGCAGGCGGCCCAGCTCATCAGCGCCGAGCTGGTGTGCACGCGGGCGCGCGTGCGCAGCTCCCACATGCCGGCGTCGGGCGTGCCGTAGACGCGCACCGCCTGCTCGCCCACCGCCTCGAGGTGCGGAAACTCCGCCAGCCCCGCGCGGCTGAGCAGCCGGTGGTCATGGAAGGCCTGCGCCGCGCCCAGCACGATGTTGCCGTACACGTCGTGCTGGAAGTGCTCCTGCGCCTGGTTGCCCACGCGCACCGGGCCCATGCCGCGGTAGCCCGGCAGGCCGTCCACGAAGGACTCGGGCAGCTCGCGCTCCAGTCCGATGCCGTACAGCGGCTGGATGTGCTCGCCGTGCGAGCCGATCACCACGTTGCCGAGCCAGCGCAAATAGTCTTCCATGGTGCCCACCTCGCTCAGCGAGTTGAGCGCGCGCACCACGAAGAAGGCGTCGCGCAGCCAGCAGTAGCGGTAGTCCCAGTTGCGCTGGCTGCCCGGCGCTTCCGGAATGCTGGTGGTCATGGCCGCGACGATGGCGCCGGTGTCCTCGTACAGCGAGAGCTTCAGCGTGATGGCCGCGCGGATCACCGCGTCCTGGTACTCGAAGGGAATGGCCAGGCGCTTGCTCCAGGTGCGCCAATAGGAGATGGTCTCCTGCTCGAACTTGCGCGCCGTGTCGGCAATCCCTTCGGTCAGCGTCTCGTCCACGCCGAACATGAAGTTGTACTCGCGCGAGAGCACGAAGGGCTGGCGCGAGAGGATGTGCGAGATCGACGCGTCGGTGTTCAGCCGCAGCGTCACGTCGGGGCCCACATAGCGGATGTGGTTGCTGCCGCGCGTGACTTCCACCGGCGCCGAGGCGCCCCACTGGAAGCGCGGGTCGAGCGAGACGCGGATGCGCGGCGCGCCGGCAATGGGGCGCACGCGGCGCACCATCATCAGCGGGCGGAAGTAGCGCGAGCGGCTGTAGAAGCGCGGCGCGAAGTCGGTGATCTCGATGCCCTGGCCCGCGCTGTCGAACAGCTGCGTGCGCAGCACCGCCGTGTTCGGCTCGTACCACTGCTTGGCCTCGGCGAAATCCTCGATCTCGATGGCCCAGGCGCCGGCGTCTTCGCCGGGATGCAGCAGGGCGTTGAACACCGGGTCGCCGTCGAAGCGCGGCAGGCAGCACCACACGGCGCGACCGCGCGCGTCGATGAGCGCGGTGTACGCGCAGTTGCCGATCACGCCGACGTTGAGCGAGGGCTCGGCCGGCGGCGCGAAGCCGCGCGGGCCCGGGGCCGCGGCGGCCTGCAGGTCGGCCGGCGCGCGCTCGCCGGGGCCGGCGGAGCCTGCCAGCGCTTGCCCGGCGCGGTCTTCAGGGGCCGTCGCCAGTTGTTGTTCGCTCATTCGGGGCTCCTGGGGGATTCTTGGGGGGCGTCGGCGTTGGCGTCTGCCTTGGTCTTCGCGGCTTCGGTCTTCGGCGCGGCGAGCAGGTCGCGCGCCTGCACCAGCCATTCGTGCACGGCGCGCGGCGACTCGAGCCGGTGCAGCGCCAGGCTGGGCCCCGAGCCCACCTTCACGGCGATGCCGCCGCGCGGCTGCACCACGGCAAAGCCGCTTTCGTCGGTGGTGTCGTCGCCCAGGAAGACCGGCGTGCGGCCCGCGAACGGCGCCTCGGTCATGAAGGCGTCGATGGCAATGCCCTTGTTGACGCCCGCGGGCTTCACCTCGAACACGAACTTGCCGTGCATGAGCTCGAGCTGCGGGTTGTTGGCGATGGCGCGCGACATGGCGTCCTGGCACACGGCCTCGAGCTGCGGCGCGAGCCGGTAGTGCAGCGCGATGGCGGCGTGCTTGCGCTCGACCAGGAGACCTTCGTGCACGCGCGCGAGTTCGTTGGCGATCTCCAGGATCGGCGCGAGGTCGGGCGCGCGCTGCTCCTGCGTGTGGCCCGTGGCGTCGCGGCGCTGCACGCCGTGCTCGCCGGCCGCGGGCAGGCGCAGCGGTGCGAGGAAGCGGTCGATCGAGTCGATCTGGCGGCCGGAGACCACCGCGAGCGCGCCGCCGAGCTGGTCGCTCAGGTCGCTCAACAGGGAGACGAGGGCAGGGGGAATCTCGATGGCCTCCGGCGTGGGCGCAAGCCCGACGAGGGTGCCGTCGAAGTCGAGAAAGAGGGCTGCATCCCGGCCCAACGGAGGAGGCAACTGCATGTTGCTGGTGGACTTTGGCATTGGTAAAAACCTTAACACGCGCTGCCGGCGGCGCGTGTCGGCCAAAGCCCAATCCGCCCTCCGACCCCTTGGCCCCTCAGCGGGTCGACGGGGTCGTCAGGCGAGCGAAACCCTTGGCAGGGCTTGCGCCAGCGCCCGCAGCAGCGCGGGCGCGCTCACCGGCTTGAACGTGCGCGCGCAGCTGCCGATGGCGACGACCGTGACCACCGAGGTCACGGGCAGGTCGTCGGGCGAGATGAACAGCAGCGGCGCGGTGGCCGTGGCCATGCTCGCCGTGGTCACGGTGCGCGTACGGCGCCCACGGCGCCCGTGGCGGCCACGGCATCGACGCGCGCCCGGTGGATCGCCTCGCCGATCTTCGGCCCGGTGGCGCCGGCCTGCTGGGCGGCGCGTGCCACCACGTCGGTGGCCACGCCCGTCGCGGCGGCCAGCACGGCGAGCAGGCGGGGGCGCTGCGGGTAGGGCGTGTGCTCGAAGCCGAGGCGGCCGCGCGAGTCGCACTCGCAGGCCAGCAGCACCTCGGCGAAGCGCGCGGGCTTGCGAAAGGCGTCGCAGCGCTCCAGCAGGCGCACCAGCCCGACGGCGTCGAGCGCACCGCTGCCGTGGATGTGGCCGTGCTCGCGCGCCACCACTTCGGCCAGCTCGCGAACGTCCACCGGCACGCGCCAGCGCTCGCACACCTGCTGCAGCAACGCCACGCTGCGCTGCTCGTGGTCGGGATGGCGCGGCAGCACGTCGGCCGGCGTGGTGCCCTTGCCGAGGTCGTGCATCAGGCAGGCGAAGCGCACGGCCAGCGAAGCCGCCAGCCGCGCGCTGGTGTCGAGCACCATCATCAGGTGCACGCCCGCGTCGATTTCGGGGTGGTGCTCGGCGCGCTGCGGCACGCCCCAGAGCCGGTCGACTTCGGGCAGCAGCACGGCCAGCGCGCCGCACGCGCGCAGCACGTCGAACATGCGCGAGGGGCGCGTTTCCATGAGGCCGCGCGAGAGCTCCTGCCACACGCGCTCGGCCACCAGCGCGTCGGCCTCGCCGGCCGCCACCATCTCGCGCATCAGCGCCAGGGTCTCGGGGGCGACGGTGAAGTCGTCGAAGCGGGCGGCGAAGCGCGCCACGCGCAGGATGCGCACCGGGTCTTCGCGGAAGGCGTCGGTCACGTGGCGCAGCACCTTGTCGCGCAGGTCGCGCTGGCCGTGAAAGGGGTCGGCCAGCGCGTCGGGCGTGGGGTCGAAGCGGCCATCGGCGCTCACCCGTTCGGCCGGCAGCGCAATGGCGTTGACGGTCAGGTCGCGGCGGGCCAGGTCCTGCTCGAGCGTGACGTCGGGAGAGGCATGCACGGTGAAGCCGCGGTAGCCCGGCGCGCTCTTGCGTTCGGTACGGGCCAGCGCGTATTCCTCGCGGGTCCGAGGATGCAGGAACACCGGAAAGTCGCGCCCCACGGGCAGGTAGCCGCGGCGCACCATTTCCTCGGGCGTGGCGCCCACCACCAGCCAGTCGTGGTCGGACACCGGGCGCCCCAGCAAGTGGTCGCGGAGTGCACCGCCGACGAGAAAAATGTTCATGAGTGCAGTGTAGGGATACTCCTCACTTCCAAAAAAGAACGGTCGTTCGATAATCCCTCCCGCAGACCGGGCAATCGTTCGTCGAACGAGCGATTTTCAGCGGCAGCCATAAGCCGAAGTTCGTATCCGCAGAGGGATCTTTCAACCAAAGGAGCAATTCACATCATGAAGAAAACAATGATTGCGCTGGCGGCTCTGGGCGCCCTGGCGTCCGGAAGCGCCATGGCGCAACAGGCCGGCGACTGGGTCGTGGGCGCAGGGTGGTTCCATCTGTCACCGCAGGACTCGAGCAAGCCGCTGACCGTGACCTCGCCCATTCCGGCCGTGCTGCCCGGCTCCGGCGCGAGCGTGAGCGACTCCGACACCCTGGGCCTGAGCGCCATGTACTTCCTGGACAGCCACTGGGCGGTGGAAGGCGTGTTCGGCGTGCCGCCCAAGTTCAAGCTCAACGGCACCGGCACGCTGGGCCGCGTCGGCCAGCTCGGCGAAGCCCGCCAGTGGAGCCCGACCATCCTGGGCAAGTACTACTTCAACGAAGGCACCTCGGCCTTTCGTCCTTACGTCGGCGTGGGCGCCACCTATGTCTGGTACAGCGACGTCAAGCTGACCTCGAACCTGCAGGGCGCGCTGGCCAGCCAGTTCCACCAGTCGCCGTTCGCCGTGAACACCACGGCCAAGCTCGACAGCTCGTTCGCGCCGGTGATCAACCTCGGCGTGGCCTACCAGCTCGACAAGCACTGGGGCCTGTCGTTCTCGGTGTCGTACATCCCGCTGAAGACCAAGGCCAAGCTGACGACCACCTCGGTCACCGGCCTGCCCGTGGCCACGAGCGAAGCCAGCCTGAAGCTCAACCCGATCGTCACCTACGTGTCGGCCACCTACCGGTTCTGACCGGTACCGGCGCCTTGGCTTGCGCCTGAACCTGCCTCGAAGACCTTAGCGCCCCGTGCGGTAGGGCTCTTCGAACTGCAGGAAGTCTTTCTCCGCCAGCGCCTCGTCGATCCAGGCCTTGACGCCCGGCAGCGCCTGCACGCGCCCGATGTAGGCGGCGATGCGCGCCGGCACCGGCAGCCCGTAGGTGCCGATGCGCGTGCCGATGGGCGCGAAGTAGGCGTCGGCGATGGTGAATTCTCCGAACAGCATCGGGCCGCCGTGCGCCTCGAGCAGGCCGCTCCACATCTGCACGATGCGCGCGAGGTCGCTCGCGACCTCGGGTTGCTCCTTCATCAGCCGCGCGCCCACGCCGGGCAGCGAGGCCTCGATGTTCATCCCGCAATGGCCGCGCAGGCCGCCGAAGCCCGAGTGCATTTCGGCGCAGACGCTGCGCGCGCGTGCGCGGTCGGCCGCTGCCTGGGGCCAGAGCTGCTTCTCGGGGAAGGTCTCGGCCAGGTACTCGGCGATGGCCAGCGTGTCCCACACCACGAGCTCGCCGTCGGCCAGCACCGGCACCTTGGCCACGGGGTTGAGCGCAGCAATGGCGTTCTTGAATTTCGAGTCGGCCTCGAAGGAGTCGAAGCGCACCATCACTTCCTCGAAGGGAATGCCGGCCTGTTTCATCAGCACCCAGGGACGCATGGACCACGACGAGTAGTTCTTGTTGCCGATGTAGAGCTTGCGCATGAGAGGGGTCTCCGGTCCGTTGCGGTTCAAAAAAGCATTCGATGCTAGCCGCGCGTCGCGCGGGCATTGATGCCGAACGCGCGCCGGATCGATGCGCCCCGAATGGAGGCGCGCCGGCTGCGCGGCGGGGACGGGCTCAGCGCCCGCGCGTGTCGTCCGGCGAGGCGATCACGCGGGGCTTGGCGTCCTGCGCGCCGTCGCCGTTTTTCGGCGGGCCGGCCACGCGCTCGACCAGGCCCACGAGGCGCGGCACCAGCGCCAGCACGGCCAGCGCCAGCAGGGCGCTCAGCAGCGCCGTGGCCTCGCGGCCCAGCCCGCAGGCCATGCCGATCGCGGCGGTCATCCACAGGCCCGCGGCCGTGGTCAGGCCCTGCACCTGGGTCTCGTCCTTGCCCTGCTTGAGGATGGTGCCCGCGCACAGGAAGCCCACGCCCGCCACCAGCCCCTGGATCACGCGGCTCATGTCGGCCGGCACGATGCCGGTCTGCTGCGGAATGAGCACGAACATCGCCGAGCCGATGGCCACCAGCATGTGCGTGCGCACGCCGGCCGCCTTGCCCGCCTGCTCGCGCTCGAAGCCGAGCACGAAGCCCAGCGCACCGGCCAGCGTGAGGCGCAGCACGATGCGCGTGAGCTGCGCGACGTCGGTCACGTCCGAGAACTCGGAGGCGATGGTGTCCAGGACCTCGTCGCGCCAGCTCATCGGGGTGCCTCAGCTCAGGGCAGGTCCTTGTTCGGTTCCGGTTCGGCCGCGTCGCGCGGGCCCACGCGGCCCAGCCGCTCCTTGAGCGACTGCGGCCGGCCGCTGATGATGGCGGCGTAGTTGGTGGTGTTGGCCAGCACCTTCTTCACGTAGTCGCGCGTCTCGTTGAACGGCACGTTCTCGGCCCAGATGGCGGCCTCGACGACCGGTCCGTTGCGCCAGCTGCGCGGGCGGCCGGGGCCCGCGTTGTACGCGGCGGCGGCCAGCGCCATCGACCCGTCGAAGTCGTCGAGCGCGAGCTTCAGGTAGTTGGTGCCGATGGTGATGTTGGTCTCGCGGTCGTTGATCTGGCCGGGCGTGAAGTCGCTCAGGCCGATCTTGCGGGCCGTCCAGCGCGCGGTGGCGGGCATGACCTGCATGAGGCCCGAGGCGCCGACGCCGGAGCGCGCGTCCATGATGAAGCGGCTTTCCTGGCGGATCAGGCCGTACACGTAGGCCGGGTCCAGGCCGATGTCCTGCGCCTTGCGCAGCACCGTGTCGTGGAACGGCATGGGGAAGCGCTGCTCGACGTCGACCACGCCCTTGGTGCGCTCGCTGGTGTTGATGCAGCGGTCCCACACCTCGCGCTGGCAGGCGAAGTCGGCCGCGGCCAGCAGCGCGCGGTCGTCCATGCCGCCCTTGTCGTGCAGGTTGGTGGCGTAGTTCCACTCGCGCGTGCCTTCGGAGCGCAGGCCGATGGCGATGGCGTACAGGCCCCGGGCCAGCGCCGGGTTGGCGCGCGCAGCGGCCTTTTCCTCGGGCGTGAGCGGGGCGGGGCGGGTGGCGGCCACGGTGCGCTGGCCGAGCTCCTCGAGCGCCAGCATTTCGTAGAAGCCGCGCGAGCCGGCAATGCTCTGGTACAGGTCGCGCGCCTGGGTGCGGCGCTCTTCGCTGCGCTCGGTGGCGAGCGCGCGGGCCTTCCAGTAGACCCAGGTCGGGTCGAGCTGGGCGGTCTCGCTCATGGCGTTGATGGCGGGGGCCACCTCTTTCCACTGGCCTGCGCGCAGCGCGGTGCGCACGCGCCAGCCGAGCATGTCGTCGGACAGGTCGGCGTTCTTGGTGACGTTGCCGAAGTACGTGCCGGCCTGCGGCCACAGCTTGAGCGCGGCGGCGCGGCCGATGGTGCCCCACAGCCAGTTGCGCTCTTCGGCCGAAAGCATCGGGCCCCACTTGCTGTCGAGCTGCGAGGCGGCCTGCTCGGGGTCGGCAATGGCGACCTTGATGAGCGCGAGCACCACCAGTTCCTTGCGCGACTTGGCGGCCACGAAGGCGCGCCCGGTCAGGAACTTGGCCGAACTGGCGTTGAGCTCCTCGAACAGCGGCAGCGCGTCGGGCGCGGCAATGGTGATGGCGCCGCGCGCGGCCTGCGGGCGGTTGGCCTCCATGGCCAGGCGCGCCTTCTTCCAGGCGTCGTTGGGCGAGAGCAGGCGCGCGGCCACCATGCGGTCGGCGGCGGTGAGGCAGCCGTCGTCGGCTTCCTTCTGGCTGAGCCAGTCGCGGCGCACGTCGTCGGCCTGGGCCTGCGTGGCGGTGCCGGTGCGCAGCGTGTCGGCCAGCACGGCGTAGCAGCGCACCTGTGCGTCGTCGCCCATGCGGAAGCCGGCCACGGCGGCGGAGAAGTTGTCCCAGTCGCGGCGCTGGCCCGTGAGCAGCAGCCAGTCGTTGCGCAGCCGGTCTTCCTGGTAGGTGCCGGGGTAGCGCGCGAAGAAGTCCTGCACTTCGTTGGGGGCGGCTTCCTGCAGGCGCGCCTTGAGTTCCCAGTAGGCGGCCCAAGGTTCCAGGGCATGGCCGCGGGCCTGCGGCAACAGGGCCGCGAGGCGGGCCTTGTCGCCGCGCTGGAAGGCCTGCTTCATCTGGACCAGCACGTCGTCGTTGGTGTTGCTCTGGGCGGCGGCGGGTTGTTGCGAGAACAACGCGGCGAGGGCCAGGACCGCGGAAAAAACCAGTGCGGGTGTTGCGTTGCGCCGATGGGCGCGGTGGCTGGGCCGCTGGGGTGCCAAAATGCTTGGGAACTGCATCGGGGGATTATGGACAAGTCAAAGGGTGCCGACACCTCGGCGACGGCGAGTTTTCTGAAGGATCAGCTGCGCAAGGCATTGATCGAACAACGCCTGGCGATGCCTGATCGGCTGACACGCGCGGACCTGTTGCAGCGCGTGATGCGGATCTGGCTGGTCGGGCGGCCCGACACCGTGATCGGCGCCTACTGGCCGATCAAGGGCGAGTTCGATCCGTTGCCGGCACTGCACCGCTGGAAGGAAGACGGCGAACTCATGGAAGAGTCGCAGCGTCGCCGCATCGGACTGCCGGTGATCGACAAAGTTCACAAGACGCTGACCTTCCATGCCTGGTACCCGGGCTGCCAGATGGAAGAAGACGCCTACGGCATTCCCAAGCCCAAGGACACCGAGCTGATCGTGCCAACGCTGCTGTTCGTGCCCTGCGTGGGCTACAGCGCGGGCGGCTACCGGCTGGGCTACGGCGGCGGTTTCTACGACCGCACGCTGGCGGCGCTGGAGCCGCGGCCGTTCACGGTGGGGCTGGGGTTCACTCACGGCTTCCTGGAAGACTTCGACCCCGAGGCGCACGACCTGCCGCTGGACGCCATCCTCAACGACAACGGCGTGGTCTGGCCGACGAGCTGACGTGGCCTGGCCTGGCGTGGCTTGATCGGGCGAGGCCCGCTCAGTCGAGGTTGTCGACCGTGTCCGGGTCCGGCACCTCGCCGATGGTCTCGCGCGTGGTCGCGGCCTGCAGCTGCAGCCAGTCGCAGAAAGCCCTGATTTCGGGGCGCAGCGCGCTGCGCGGCCCGGCAATGAGCCAGTAGGCCATCGGTGAATCCATGCGGTGCTGCGGCAGCACCTCGACCAGGTCGCCGTTGGCCAGGCTCTCGGCAATCAGCGAGCTGCGCGCCAGCGTCACGCCCTGGCCGGTGAGGGCGGCCTGCACCATCTGGTAGGCGTAGTTGAAATAGAGCCAGCGCTTGGGCTGCGCCCGCTCCAGCCCGTTCACCTCGAACCAGCGCCGCCAAGTCAGCCATTCCAGGTGCGTGCGGTGCGCGTCGCCGGCCTCGATCAGCGTGAAGCGGGTGATGTCGGCGGGCGTCTTGATGGGCGGGTTGCTCTTCAGCAGCCAGGGGCTGGCCACCGGCGTCAGCGTCTCGCCGAACAGGCGCAGGGCGCCGGCCGACATGGTCTCGCGCGGGCCGTAGCGCAGGGCGATGTCCACGTCGGCCACTTCCAGGTCGACCGCCACGTCGCTGGCGTCGATGCGGATGTCGATCTCGGGGTTGTCGCGCTGGAAGGCCTCCAGCCGCGGAATGAGCCACATCGACGCGAACGAGGCGAACGTGGTCAGCGACACGCTCTGGCGCCCCGCGCTCTGGCGGATCTGCCGCACCGCCGTGTCGATGCGCGGCAGCGACTGCTGCACCGCCAGCAGCAGCAGCGCCCCGGCGCTGGTGAGCTCCACCGCCCGCGTGTGGCGCAGGAACAACCCCACGCCCACTTCTTCTTCCAGCGACTGGATCTGGCGGCTCACTGCCGACTGCGTCAGGGCCATTTCCTCCGCGGCGGCGCGGAAGTTCAGGTGCCGGGCCACGGCCTCGAAGGCCCGCAGGTGGCCGGCCGAGATCGGGCGGGAGCGCAGATGGGTTTGCGAATGTTGCATGGATATGACTTTGGGAGGCGGCCGGTGCAGAAATCGATTGATGCGCAGATCGCATCAGTAGCCTACCTCGTTTTCATTGGACCCCCGGCGCCTGAGAAACGATCATTCATTCCCGAACTGCGCTATTGCCCCGTCTCTGTCTGACCGGCCGCGCTTCGGCAAAGCCCAAGGAGTTTCATCATGTCCACCGCCGTCTGCACCACCGAATCGCTCTCGCCCCTGTCCGCTTCCACCCGCACCGCTGCCGTTCCGCCAGCCGTTCGCCGTGGCGCCTGGCAGATTGCGCCCGGCGAGGCGATGAGCCTGAAGGCGCGGTCGGCCAGCGTGCTGCGCGTGAAGCAGGGCCGGGTGTGGATCACGCCCGATGCCACGCTCGCCAACCCCAGCGAAGACCTGGTGCTGGCACCGGGCGAATCGCTGGCGGTGGCCGCGGGCCAGCGCATCGTGATGGAGGCGTGGGACGGCTACGGCGCGACCTACAGCTGGGACAACGCCTGATTGTTCTGCCTCCAGGAGCTGAAAAGGCGGCCTCGGCCGCCTTTTTCTTTTTGAAGCTTCTTTCGCGCGGGCGGCTGCCTGCGCAGCCCCCGCGGCCAACTCAGTTCAACCGTTGATGTCGAAGCTCGGCAGCAGCGCCAGGAAGTGCCGCAGCGCCACCTGCCCGTCGAGCACGTGCACGCCGGCCATCAGGTCGGGCCCCTCGCTCTCGGCCAGGCCCATGCCGAAGCCCGTGTAGCGGCGCACCGCCAGCGGAGCTTCGTACACCACCCGGATGTCGGTGTGGCGCGGGTCCTTGCCGATCGAGCTCATCAGCGCGTCGACCGCCTCGCGCGGTCCCTCCAGGTGCTGGCAGAAACGCTGTCCGTCGAACACCAGGAGGCCGGTGATGCCGCGCTCCGCGTTGCGCCCGCGCGCCCGGGAAGCGATGGAGCCCACGGTGGTCGGGGGCAGGTCCTGGGCGAGCGTGCTGCAGTAAAGGACTTCGTAGAGCGAGTGTTCTGTCATGCGTCTGGAGGGGAAACGCTGCGCAGTGTAGGTACCCTCCAGACGTCGCGAAATGTCAAAAGACACACGCCGAGCGCCTATAGTGCAGCGTGAAATTCGAGGACTATCCCGCCGCGGCGCCACCCCCCCAGGGCGTCAACCCGTGCGACCAGTGCGCATTGCGCCGGCTCGATGCGTTCCTGCCCTGTTCCGAGGAAGAACTCAAGACGATCCAGTCGTTCCGCGTCGGCGCCCGCCGCGTGGAAGCCGGCGGGGCCATCGTCGAGGAGCACCGGCGCAGCGCCCAGCTGTTCACGCTCTACGCGGGCTGGGCCTTCCGCTTCAAGACCCTGAGCGACGGCCGGCGGCAGATCCTGAGCTTCCTGCTGCCCGGCGACTTCGTCGGCCTGCAGGACGAGTTCGCCGACGGCCAGACGCACGGCGTCGAGGCGGTCACCGACGTCACGCTGTGCGCCTTCTCGCGCGACCGGCTCTGGGGCCTGTTCCATGCCCAGCCCAAGCTGGGCTACGACATCACCTGGCTCGCCGCGCGCGAAGAAAAGATGGTCGACGACCAGCTCGTCACCGCCGGCCGGCGCAATGCCAGCGAGCGCGTGGCCATGCTGCTGATGCACCTGTACCGGCGCGCCGAGCGCGTGGGCATGGTGCGCGACGGCTGGGTCGAGTTTCCGTTCAACCAGCAGCACATCGCCGACGCGCTGGGGTTGTCGCTGGTGCACACCAACAAGACGCTGCGGCGGCTGCAGCGCCAGGGGCTCTACAAGATCGACGCCGGCTGGCTGCGCATCCTGGAGCCGCACGCGCTCGAGACGCTGGGCGACTACTTCGAGCGCCCGATGCGTCCCACGCCGCTGATCTGAGGCAGGGTCGGCGCGCGGCCTTCCTTCAGGGTTCAGGGCGCTGCCATCAGTTCCTGCAAATCGTCCTGGTAGGCCTGCAGCCGGCGCACCGCCTGGGCGCGCTGGCTCGCGCTCGTGCCGTTGTGCAGGGCGGCGGTGTTGCGGCAGCCTTCCTGCAGCAGGGCCTGCTGCTGGTCGCGCCACGCGCCGGGCAGCGGATCGGCAATGCGCTGGATGTAGCCGTGCAGCGCGGCCTGCGCCTCGGCAGGCGCGGGCTTGCGGGTGGCGAAGCCGCGCAGCAGCACCAGCGCCTCCTGCTGGCGCTTGCGGCGCTCGGCGTCGGCCAGCTTCGGGTCGAACACCGACTGCGCGACCTGCTGCTTCAGCAGCTCGCGCTGTTCCGACGTGAGCCGGCCGTAGAAATCCTCCGTGCGGTCCAGGAACTGGTCGTAGCGCTTTTCCCGCACCTGGGCCGGTGTGCGGTCGAGCCAGTCCTTGCGGTACTCGGCGTTGTTCCTGGCGTACTTGCGCTCCAGGTGGAACAGCTGCGCGCCGGTCAGGCTCAAGGCCAGGCCGGTGCCGGCGGGTTCGGCGCGATCGGCCACCGCCAGCAGCCGCTCGCGGATGCGGTCGGCCATGGCGCAGACCTGCGCCGGCGTCACCTCGCCCGGGGCCAGCGCCTGGGCCTCCTGCAGCAGCGCGGCCACGCGCGGCAGCTCGTTCTGGCGGTGCCAGGCCAGCAGCCGCGCGAGCTCCTCGCGCACCTTCGGGTTCTGCGCGCTGTCGAAGTCCAGGTAGCCGTCGAGCCACCAATAGCTCACGGTGGGCAGGTTGTTGTAGGCCAGCTTGATCGCACTGCAAGCCCCCAGGGCGGCAGCGAGCAGCAGCACGCCGATAATTCGCGCCACGCTCGCGCAACGAATTCGGGAAGAAAAACGCATGAATCAGACTCCGCAACAAGACAACCTGGGGCCGGTCGACGTCGTCATCATGGCGGCCGGCAAGGGCACGCGCATGAAAAGCAAGTGGCCCAAAGTGTTGCATCGATTGGCCGGCCGCGCATTGCTGGCCCATGTGGCCGACACCGCCGCGCGCGTCGGTGCGCGCGACGTGGTGGTCGTGACGGGGCATGGCGCGGCGCAAGTCGAGGCCGCCATGGCCGGTGCAGTTTCGGGCGCCAACCTGCGTTTCGCGCGCCAGGAGCCGCAGCTCGGCACCGGTCACGCGGTGCAGCAGGCCGCGCCGTTGCTGCCGGACGACGGCACCGTGGTCGTGCTTTCGGGCGACGTGCCGCTCATCGGCGAAGACACGCTGCGTGCGCTCATCGCCGCCAGCGCGGGCGAGCGCCTCGCGCTGCTGACCATCGAATTCGACGACCCGAGCGGCTACGGCCGCGTGATCCGCACCACCGCCGGCGGCGAGGTCACCGCCGTCGTCGAGCACAAGGACGCCAACGAAGTCCAGCGCGCCGTGCGCGAGATCTACAGCGGCGTGATGGCCGTGCCCGCGCGCCTGCTCAAGGGCTGGCTCGCGCGGCTCGACAACAAGAACGCGCAGGGCGAGTACTACCTGACCGACGTGGTGAAGCTGGCGGCGGCCGACGGCGTGCCCGTGGTCGCGCACATCACCACCGACGCGCTGCAGGTCGCCGGCATCAACAGCCCGGCCCAGCTCGCGGCGCTCGAGCGTGCCTGGCAGCTGCGCCAGGCGAACGCGCTGATGGAGCAGGGCGTGCGCCTGGCCGACCCGGCGCGCTTCGACCTGCGCGGCACGCTCGACTGCGGCTCCGACGTCGAGATCGACGTCAACTGCATCTTCGAAGGCGCGGTGTCGCTGGGCGAGGGCGTGCGCATCGGCGCGAACTGCGTCATTGCCAACGCGCGCATCGAGGCCGGCGCGGTGATCCACCCGTTCACCCACATCGAAGGCGAGAAGGCCGGCGTGACGGTGGGCGCGGGCGCGCTCATCGGCCCCTTCGCGCGGCTGCGGCCCGGCGCGCAACTGGGCGCCGAGGTGCACATCGGCAACTTCGTCGAGGTGAAGAACTCGACGCTGGCCGCCGGTGCCAAGGCCAACCACCTGGCCTACCTGGGCGACGCCACCGTGGGCGAGCGCGTGAACTACGGCGCGGGCAGCATCACCGCCAACTACGACGGCGCCAACAAGCACCGCACCGTGATCGGCGACGACGTGCACGTGGGCAGCAACTGCGTGCTGGTGGCGCCCATCACCATCGGCGCGGGCGGCACCGTCGGCGGCGGCTCCACGATCAACAAATCGACCGAGCCGGGCGCGCTGACCGTGGCGCGCGGCAAGCAGGTGAGCTTTGCGAACTGGAAGCGCCCGCAGAAGAAGCCGAAGGCCTGACGGTCTCTTGAAAGTTCTCAGGCTCCAGGTGCCAGCGGCAGCGGCAGTGGGACCCGGGGCTCGAACTTCGCGCGCTTGAGGCTGAAGAAGGCTTTCACGTTGCGCACGTTCGCATCGGC
Source organism: Variovorax sp. OK605 (assembly GCF_900115445.1). Lineage (NCBI taxonomy): Bacteria > Pseudomonadati > Pseudomonadota > Betaproteobacteria > Burkholderiales > Comamonadaceae > Variovorax > Variovorax sp. OK605. The sequence continues at coordinate 327,094 of NZ_FOWL01000003.1, read as the reverse complement.
CGTGAACAGGCGCTGTGTGAGCGCGCCGTAGTCCGGCATGTCGCGCGCGGCCACGACCAGCACGAAGTCGGGGCCGGGCGACACGCGCCAGCATTGCTGCACCGCGTCGTCGGCGATCACACGGGTCTCGAAGGCGTCGAGCGACGCGGCGTCCTGCCGGTCCAGCGAGATTTCCACCACCGCCTGCAGCCCGTGGCCCAGCACCGCGGCCAGGCGGTCGGGCGACAGCAGCGCCACCTGCCGCTCGATCAGGCCGATCTCGCGCAGGCGCTGCACGCGGCGCAGGCAGGTGGGCGGCGAGATGCCGATGTCGGCGGCCAGGCGCTGGTTGGTCTGCGAGGCGTCGCGCTGCACCGCATCGAGCAGCCGCATGTCTATTGAATCCAGAGAGATTGATTCCATATTTAGATAAATTATGGAAGAAAAATCCAAATGAGAGAAATGAAGAAATAAAAGTCCGAAATCAATTGAAATTGGAAAACATATTTCTTCCGTGCCTCCCTACCATCGAGCCTCTTCTTCATTCAAAGGCAGTCCACCATGTGCGGCATCGTCGGGGCAGCGTCCCATCGCAACATCGTTCCGGTCCTGGTCCAGGGCCTCCAGCGGCTCGAATACCGCGGCTATGACTCGTGCGGCGTGGCGGTGCATGCCGGCGGCCTGACGCGCGCCCGCACCACCTCGCGCGTGGCCGACCTCGTGGCGCAGGTGCGCGACGACAAGGTCGAGGGCCTCACCGGCATCGCCCACACGCGCTGGGCCACGCACGGCGCGCCCGCCGTGCACAACGCGCACCCGCACTTCAGCCACGGCCCCGGCGCCGACGCGCAAGCCGCGCGCCCCGGGCGCGTCGCGCTGGTGCACAACGGCATCATCGAAAACCATGAGACCCTGCGCGCCGCGCTCGAAGCCAAGGGCTACGTGTTCGAGAGCCAGACCGACACCGAGGTCATCGCCCACCTGGTCGACAGCCTGTACGACGGCGATCTGTTCGAAGCCGTGAAGGCCACCGTGCTGCAGCTGCACGGCGCCTACGCCATTGCCGTGATCTGCCGCGACGAGCCGCAGCGCGTGGTCGGCGCGCGCGCCGGCTCGCCGCTGATCCTCGGCGCGGGCAAGGACGGCGCGGAGAACTTCCTGGCCAGCGATGCCATGGCCCTGGCCGGCGTGACCGACCAGATCATCTATCTCGAGGAAGGCGACGTGGTCGACCTGCAGCCCGGCAAGTACTGGATCGTCGACAAGAACCACAAGCCTGTGACCCGCCAGGTGCGCACCGTGCATGCGCACAGCGGCGCGGCCGAGCTCGGCCCCTACCGCCACTACATGCAGAAGGAAATCTTCGAGCAGCCGCGCGCCATCGGCGACACGCTCGAAGGCGTGGAGGGCATCGTGCCCGAGCTGTTCGACGGCGTGGGCCAGGACGGTGCCACCGGTGCGAGCGCGCACCGCGTGTTCCAGGACATCGACAAGATCCTCATCCTCGCCTGCGGCACCAGCTACTACAGCGGCTGCACCGCCAAGTACTGGCTCGAAGGCATCGCAAAGATCTCCACGCAGGTCGAGATCGCCAGCGAGTACCGCTACCGCGACTCCGTGCCCGACCCCAAGACGCTGGTCGTCACCATCAGCCAGTCGGGCGAAACCGCCGACACGCTGGCCGCGCTGAAGCACGCGCGCTCGTTGGGCATGGAACAGACGCTGACCATCTGCAACGTGGCCACCAGCGCCATGGTGCGCGAGTGCAAGCTGGCGTACATCACGCGCGCCGGCGTGGAGATCGGCGTGGCGTCGACCAAGGCCTTCACCACGCAACTGGCCGGCCTGTTCCTGCTGACGCTGGCCATCGCGCAGGCCAAGGGCCGCCTGAGCGCCGAAGACGAGGCGCGCTACCTGAAGGAGATGCGCCACCTGCCCGTGGCGCTGCAGTCGGTGCTGGCGCTGGAGCCGCAGATCATCGGCTGGGCCGAAGACTTCGCGCGCAAGGACAACGCGCTGTTCCTCGGCCGCGGGCTGCACTACCCGATCGCGCTCGAAGGCGCGCTCAAGCTCAAGGAAGTGACCTACATCCACGCCGAGGCCTATGCCGCCGGCGAGCTCAAGCACGGCCCGCTCGCGCTGGTCACCAGCGAGATGCCCGTGGTGGCCGTGGCGCCGAACGACACGCTGCTCGAGAAGCTCAAGAGCAACCTGCAGGAAGTGCGTGCGCGCGGCGGCGTGCTCTACGTGCTGGCCGACGGCGACACCAGGATCAAGAGCAGCGAAGGCCTGCACGTGATCCGCATGCCCGAGCACTACGGCGCGCTGTCGCCCATCCTGCACGTGGTGCCGCTGCAGCTGCTGGCGTACCACACGGCCTGCGCGCGCGGCACCGATGTGGACAAGCCGCGCAACCTGGCGAAGAGCGTGACGGTGGAGTGAGCGGCGGGGCCGATTCGTCGGCTGATCTGGCCTAATAAAGTCGTAAACACTCAAATAGAGTCGTAAACGGGGTAATAGAGTCGTAAACCCCTCCTAAAGCAAGCAGGAGGGGCTAATTTAGTTGTGTGTTGCTTGCATGCAGCGCCTACAGCTAAGATCGACTTGTTAGTTCACCTCTACCTTTTACGAATCCCCCATGTTCAAGCTCTCGGCCACTACCGCCAAATGCGTCGGCATCGATGCAGGTGTGGTTATGCGCGTGATGATTCGCTCGGGATGTTCAGGCCAGTCGGCGAACCGAATAGCAGTGGTGGCATCGCCTCTTCTCGCCTTCGTTCCCCAGTCTTAAGGAGCTGACATTTTTGGCTCCATCTAGGAGCCCAGAATGTTCAGCCGAATCAGTTTTCTCCTCCTCTCTCCCTTGGGCGCGCTGCCCAAATTGATGTTCCTTGGCGACTCGGCCGTAGTCAGGAAATCAAGCGGCTCAATCCCAAGCAGATCGCCGACCTATAAGACACCACTGTTTCTGCCAGGGGCGAGGGCTCAATGGTGAAAGCGATGCCGATCCATGACGCCCCCGGCCGCGCCGGTGACCCTAGCGATCTGCTGTTCCTGGATGTAGACGGTGTTCTTCATCCTGTCGGCGCGGACTACTCGTTCAGCAGCAGGTTCTTCAGTCATTTGCCGGGGCTGGAAGGGCTCCTGCGCGAGTTCAGGTCTGTCGAGATCGTCATCTCCTCGGATTGGCGACTGGCCGAAAGCATCGAGCAACTGCAGCGGTATTTCAGCGCCGACATCCGGAATCGGATCATCGGAGCGACGCCGCAGATTGACCCAAGTGTCGTCGTCCGACACCGACGCCAGTTGGAGATCCAGGCTTGGCTCGACGGGAACGGCCGTAGCGACGCAGAGTGGGTCGCGCTTGACGATTGGCCCTCGAGCTTCGACGCAGGCTTAGCGCGACTCGTGCTCACCGATCCCACGCGGGCGTTTGATCAGGACAGCTTTCAAGAGCTGCGCTCGCACTTCCTGCGATTTGCGGCTGACCGATGCTTCGTCGCCACTTCGACGCACATGAAATGAAACCACTTACCCCGTCAGGCCCCCATGCGCGATCCGAGCACGAGCAGTCAGCGCCAAAGCTGATGTTCTTCGGCGACCCGCACGGTGATCTCGAACCCGTGATCGCCGCGGTCGAGCGCTTCCGGCCCGAGGCGATCGTGCTGCTGGGCGACATCCAGGCGCGCCAGCCCCTGCATGTCGAACTGCAGTCGATCCTGGACCTCACCGAGGTCTGGTTCATCCACGGGAATCACGATACGGACTCGGACTCGGGCTCGGACGCCGCCTACGACAACCTGTGGGGATCGAAGCTCGCGCATCGAAATCTCGATGGCCGTGTGATCTCCGTCGCCGGGTCCAGGGTCGCGGGCCTGGGCGGCGTCTTCCGCAGCAAGATCTGGGATCCGCGACGGCCGATTGAGGAAGCTGCGTTCCAGTCGAGCGATGCCATGCGCCGAACCATGAAGCGCGAAGAGCGCTGGCGCGACGGCATCTCGCGTCGGCACCGATCGTCGATCTTCCCAGCCGACTACCAGCAACTGCAGCGCAGCGGCCCCGCGGACATCCTGGTGACGCACGAAGCGCCTTCGGCTCATCCGCACGGCTGGCGGGCGATCGACGAGCTTGCCGAGAAGCTCGGCGTTCTGTTGGTGGTCCATGGCCATCATCACCAGAACATAAATTACGCCGAGGAGGGCTTGATGCCCGCTGCGGGACCGTTTCGCGCCTTCGGGGTAGACATGGGCTCGTACCTAGCATGGCCACGGGATCCGCACGAGAAAACTGGGTTGGGAAGTCCTTCACAAGACTTGCTGAATCTCGCTGAGCAAGTGTTCGGCGCAGAGGCCCGAGTGTGGCTGGACAAACCGCACGAATGGCTCGATGGCCAAACGCCGGCAGCGTTCGCCGCCGGAGGCGGTTCGGAAAAGGTGCGATCGATCCTCAACGCGATTCAACACGGAGGTGTCGTATGAGGGCGGCAGCACCGCCCTTCCGCGCCTTCGGTGTCGACGTAGTCGCGCCTGACGTGGTTGCTTGGTGGGAGTGGCTTGAGGAGACGGAATGATCCTGTTCCTCGACTTCGACGGCGTGCTCCATCCCGAAGGGGAGGAACACATCTACAACGGCGGTGCCAAGTTCTGCTTCCTGCCGCGCCTGGAGACGTTGTTGCGTGAGTTCCCGTTCGTGAAGATCGTGATCAGTTCGTTCTGGCGTGAGCACCTGCTCAACAAGACACTGCTGAAGCCGTTCTCCAGCGACATCCGGACTCGCATCGTTGGCGCTATCCCTCCTTCGGGCTTTGGCCTTCAGCCGCCGTACAGAAATCGTGAAAAAGAAATCCTCGATTGGCTCCAGCTTCACGATGCGGTCGACGAGCCCTGGATCGCACTCGACGATGCCTATTGGCAGTTCGACCACTGCAAGGACCATTTGGTGGTGTGCGGCTCGTTCACGGGCTTTGACGACAAGGCCCGTGCTGAGCTTCGCGCGCGCTTTGAAGGGGCATCCCAATGAAAGCACTGATCCTCTCCGATCTCCACCTCGAGTTCGCCCCCTTCGAGCCAGCACCTGATCTCCAGTTCGATGTCGCCATCCTCGCCGGTGACATCCATTCGCCAGCAACGGCTGCCCTCGAGTGGGCAGCGGACCGGTTTCGCGGCAAGCCCATCATTCAGATCGCTGGCAATCACGAGTACTACCAGTCAGTGATGGGCCGAGAGCTGGCGAAGATGCGACGCCGCGCCAAGGAACTCGGCATCCACTTTCTCGATTGCGACGAGGTCGTGATCGCCGGCGTGCGCTTCCTTGGCTGCACCCTGTGGACTGACTTCCGCCTGCGCATCGACAATCCAGGCTTCGCGGGGCAGCCGGTGCGTCTGCTGTCCGATCGCCAGCGCTCCATGACGGAGAGCGCGCGCTACCTGGCCGACTACTCCGCCATCCGCATTGATGACCCGCAGACCTCCAACTCCCGCGGCACGCGGCGCTTGGTGCCGGCGGACACCTTGCAGATCCATCGGCGGCACCGCTCGTGGCTACGCGCGAAGCTGTCTGAGCCATTCAACGGGTCTACGGCGGTCGTCACCCACCACGCGCCGCACCGCAACTCTTTGGCGCCCCGGTTCGCTGGAGACTGGCTTTCGGGTGGATTCGTCAACGAGATGCCACCCGACTTCTTCACGGTCCCCTCACTCTTCGTGCACGGGCATACGCATGACAGCTTCAATTACGAAGTCGGCACATGCCGGGTGGTGTGCAACCCCCGCGGGTACTTGAACCGAAAAGGGCAATTCGAGAACAAGGATTTCGATCCTGGGCTTGTCATCGATGTCCACTCCTGTGCGTGAGACCGCGATCGTTCAGATCCATCTGGGCGGCGAATGGCACGCCGCTGCCACCGTTCAGGCCCTGGGCTCTGACCGTTGCCGCGTGGAATATCTTCCGGAGTACGTCTTCGGCGTCGACGACCCGGTACCTATCGCGTCGGGCCTGCCCCTCGGCCTGGAGCCGGACAGGTTCGTGGACGGCCCGACCGGGCAGGAGGTCGATCGGCGAGCCAGTGCATTCCTCTATGACCTTGCTCCACAAGGCGAGGGTAGAAAGTACCTTCTCCAGCGCTTAGGACTGCAGGACGCCGAGAACCTGGTCCTGCCACTCGTCATGGCCGGTGCCTTCAGTCCCATCGGCTGCTTGAGATTCGACTCGGCGCTGCGGTTCTTCGATGAGGAGGAAGCACGGAGCGCCGCCGGCACGGCAGCGACAGCTGGCTTCTCGGCGGAAGACGTACTCGGACACACCGATGAATTCCTCAACCATCTATCGACGCATGCAATGCTGGCATCCGGCACCACCGGGGTCCAGGGCGTGTCCCCCAAATACCTGCTGAACACCGACGAAGAGGGGCACTGGTTTCCGGACATGGCGCTGCCCGATGAACACGCACGCGATCACTGGCTTCTCAAGCTGCCGCGCGGCAAGAGCAAAGCGGATCGAACCGTGCTGCGAAACGAAGCCGCCTATCTGCGTTTAGCCGCGGCATGCGGGCTGCGCATGACTTCGGCACCGGAGGTGCGCGGTGACGTGCTGTTCGTGCGTCGCTTCGATCGACCGCTGGTGGAAGGCCACCTGCATCGCTTGTATCAAGAAAGCTTGGCGAGCGTGTGTGACCTGCGTGGCTTCGGGCTTCCGAAGAGCCAGCAGACGCTGCTGCGCGGGCTGCGATCCGTAGTGACCGACCCGCTTGGCGAGACGATCGAATTCATGCTGCGCGATGTTCTGAACCTAGCAATGCGCAACAGCGACAACCACGCCCGCAACACTGCGGTGCAACGGCTGCCGGATGGAACACTGCAGCTCACACCCCTCTTCGACTTTGCTCCGATGTTCCTCGATCCGGAGATCATCCCGCGCAGCTCCCACTGGAAAGCCCGCGACGGCAAGGTGCAACGCGTCTGGACGGAAATTGTCGAAGACCTGGAAGTAGATGACCGCGAGCGAGGCGCGATCGCCAAAGCCCTGCATCATTTCGCGCCAAAGGTGGCCGCTTTGGCTGAAATCGCAAAAGATTGCGGCGTCGAGGCGCAGGTCATCGAGCCTTGCCGAATGAACATCGACGCCCAAGCGCAGCAACTCTATGCATTGGCAGCCCTGTTGCCCAAAGGGAAGTGCTCAAATGGGTAACACGCGATAAGGAGTGAACGCCGGCATCGGTGGTAACTAGATTCTCAATGACTCCGGGGGGGCCCTTCTGCCCTCAGCCGGCTTGAGCGCGACGTACTGAATTTGTCGGGAGTCGGTGCCGTGATCTGGCTCGATGGCATCAACGACTTGAATGCGGGGGGCCTCGGCGGAGGCCGTAGTCAATGGGATCAAGTCAGGCGTGGCCACGATGCGTGCACGTCGACCTGGCTTGAAGATCATTCAAGCGACTATCCTTTCAAGCTTGGGCAGTCCGACTCTTGGATATGGAACGCCCGAACTGAACACCCGCCTGCAGGTGGTCAACAGTTTCATTCGCACCGCCGGAATCTTCGAGGCGGTGACCATTGATCCGAGCACAGGTCAACTACGGCCGGAGTTCCAGGCGAACAGCAGTACGGCCGCAATCGATTTTCTTCACCCCAACCGCGCCGGCTACCCGGCCATGGCTGGAGCAATCAATCTTGACCTGCTCGCTCCCCTGGGCATCCACAGGAGACCCAGGCGCCGTTGAACTGGTTGCTCTCTCGATCGATTCGAGTCTCTTTCGGGCACTTCCGAGTCAGACCAGTGCCGCAGGCCTCGCAATGTAGCGCTCGCGTATCGCCTTTGCCGACCAGTAGGCCAGCGCCGCAACCAGACCGGTCGGGTTGTAGCCCAGCCCCTGCGGGAAGGCCGACGCACCGGGCACGAAGACGTTGTGCACATCCCAGCTCTGCAAGTAGCGGTTGACCGCGCTGGTGCCCGGGTCGGTGCCCATGATCGCGCCGCCATTGAGGTGGGTGGTCTGGTAGCTCGTCGTGTCGAAGTGCTCGCCGAAGTTCTTGACGAACACCCGCACGGCCTTGGGGCCCATCGCCTCTGCGATGCCGCGCATCTTCTCGGCCATGAAGCGGGTCATACGGATGTCGTTGTCCTTCCAGTCGAAGGTCATGCGCAGCAAGGGCAGGCCCCAGGCGTCCTTGTAGGTCGGGTCCAGGCTCAGGTAGTTGTCGTGGTAGCTCATGTGCGCGCCATGCGCATCCATCGACATCGTGTGCGTGTAATTGTCGGCAACGGCCTGCTTCCACGCGCTGCCCCAGCCGGGCGCACCCTCGGGCAACGAGATGCCGCTGATCGGCTTCACGCCGGCCTGGTTGACCCACATCGGCGAGCCGCCCACGAAGCCGAACGGGCCGTGGTCGAAGTGGTCGGCGTTGAAGTCGTCGATCGCCACGCCGTTGCCGCCTGCGCCGATGAAGGGGTTGGCGTGCACGTCCTTGTCGAAGAAGGCCTTGATCGTCGCCATGTTCTGGTAGGCGAAGTTGCGCCCGACGGTGCCTTTGCCGGTCGCCGGATCGTAGGGCGTGCCGATGCCCGACAGCAGCATCAGCCGCACGTTGTGGAACTGGAACGCGGCGATGACCACGATGTCCGCCGGCTGCTCCACCTCGCGCCCCTGAGCGTCCATGTAGGTGACGCCCGTGGCGGTGCGGCGATCGGCCGTGAGGTTCACCCGCAGCACGTGCGCATTCGTGCGCAGCTCGAAGTTCGGTGCCTGGCGCAGCGCCGGCAGCACGTTGACGTTGGGCGAGGCCTTCGAATAGTTGTAGCAGACGTAGCCGCTGCAGTAGCCGCAGAAATTGCACGGCCCCATCTGGCAGCCGTACGGATTGGTGTACGGCCCCGAAGCGTTGGCCGACGGCAGGTCGTAGGGGTGATAGCCCATCTTGGCCGCGGCATCGCCGAAGCGTTGTGCCGACACCGTGCGCTTCTGGGCGGGCAGCGGGAAGGCGTGCGAGCGGTCGGCCGCGAACGGGTTGCCGCCCTTGCCTTCGCCCACGTTCTGGCCGGCCACGGTCCACGCGGTACCCGAGGTGCCGAACACTTTTTCGGCGAAGTCGAAATGCGGCTCCAGCTCTTCGTAGCTGACGCCGAAGTCCTGGATCGTCATGCCCTCGGGAATGAACTTCTTGCCGTAGCGTTCTTCGTAGTGGCTGCGCAGGCGCAGCTCGGCGGGGTCGACGCGAAAGTGCACGCCCGACCAGTGCAGCCCCGCGCCACCGACACCGGTTCCGGGCAGGAAAGCACCCAGCTGCCGATAGGGCAGCGCCGTGTCGTTCACGCCGTGGCGGATCGTCACGGTCTCGCGCGACACGTCCTGGAACAGCTTGCGGCGGATGTTGTAGGTGAGCTCGTCCAGCACCTTGGGGTAGATGCCGTCGGTGGCGGTGTCCTGCATCGGGCCGCGCTCGAGGGCGACCACGTTCAAACCGGCCTCGGTCAACTCCTTGGCCATGATCGCGCCGGTCCAGCCGAAGCCGACGATCACCACATCGGCCTTCTTCATCGTGTTGCCTGCCATGCTCAGCTCCTTTGCCCACTCAAGGCCACGGGTGGCAGCGGGTACCTCACGTCCCGCTCGACCCAGTCCATGAAGTCGGCGCGCGCCCCGGGAAACCCGATCAGCTTCCAGCCCGCGAGGCCGCGGTTGCCGCCGTGCACCGGATCGGCGAAGAAACCTTCACGCGCGTTCTGCAGCAGCATCGAGAAGAACAGCTTCGCCGGCACGGCGTCGAACACGGCTTGGCCGGATTCGATTGCATGCAGCGCCGCGTCCTGCGCGTCCGCCGCGAGTTGCACGAAGGATTTGCCTTGCGCCTTCTGCACGAAACCGTCGGCGGCGGCAATGCCCAGGCGATAGATCTGCTGCGGGGTGAGCTGGGACTGATAGCCCATCGTGGCCGGCGCGTCGGCGTTGAATGGCCCTTGCATGTACCAGAGCTTGCCGGTGGCCCAGGGCGTGTCCATCTGCCGATCGATGTACTCGGGCACGCCGGTCTCCACAGCTCCGGGACCCAACGCGTCGTTCGGGATCAGCCGCGCGCTGGCGGCATTGACGAAGGTCCATTCACTGGCGGTGAAGAACCGTGGCGCATAGGTGCCCGGTGCCGGGTTGCTTGCTGTGGCCCCTCCTTGTCCGGCCGCCGACTGCCGGGTGTCGCACCCGGGAAGGACTGCGACGGCGAGGGTCGCTGCGCCCAATCCCTTGAACAGCTGGCGCCTCGATGGTGTTTGCGATGAGTCCGGTGCAGTCACGGGCATGCTCCTGTCTGGGTTCATGAGGCGATCAGTCAACGCGCGGGAGCGGCCTGCGCAGCCCGCTCCTTCTCGATGGCGCTGCGGATCGTGCCGACTTGTGCAGCCTGCACGGCCGAGGCCTTGTTGCCCCAGCTCTGGCGCGTGAAGCTCGCGAGCTGTGCCACTTCGTCGTCCGACAGGCGCCAGCCGAAGCCGGGCATGCCAAGCTCCGATGGCGCGACGCGCGTGGCGGGTAATTTGCTGCCCTCGAGGATCAGGCGAATCACCGAACTCGGATCGCCTGCCAGCACGGTGGAGTTGCCGGCGATGCGCGGAAACACCTGCGCGTAGCCCAGACCGTCGCTGCGATGGCAGGCCGCGCAGTTGTCGATGTATAGCTCGGCGCCGCGCGTCGCGTTGACGCCCTGCCACAGCGCCTTGGCGGTCGCGGGGTCGGCATTGAACGACGATGGCGAATGCGCCGAGGGCGGCAGCGTCTTCAGGAATGCAGCAATCGCTTTCAGATCGTCGTCGCTCAGGTGCTGCGTGCTGTGCACGATGGCATCGTTCATCGCACCGCCGACCACTGCGTGCGAGGCATTACGCGCGCTGCGCAGGGTCGCGACGATGTCGGCGGCCGACCAGGCGCCCAGCCCGTCCGCCGGATTGCCGCGCAGGTTCACCGCCACCCATCCGTCGATGAGCGGACCGCCGGCGAGGTACTCGGGGCTGGACTCGTCCAGCGCCTTCTCCTGCATCGTCGGTGCGCGCGGCGTATGGCAACTGCCGCAATGCCCCGGGCCCTGCACCAGATACGCACCCCGCGCCACCGACATGTCGGCATAGCGGGCGGCGTCGAAGGCCACTGCATCCGGTTGCGGTGCGAATGCCTTGCGCCACAGCGCCATCGGCCAGCGCATCGACAGCGGCCAGGCAATGCCGCGTGGGTGCGGTTGCGATTGGGCCGGCGCCACGCCATGCATGAAAAAGGCATACAGCGCGCGAACGTCGTCGTCGCTCATGCGCGCATACGATGGATAAGGCATTGCGGGGTACAGCGAATCGCCGTCGATCCGGATGCCGTGGCGCACCGCGCGATCGAAGTCGGCGAGCGTGTAGTTGCCGATGCCGCTGTCGCGATCGGGCGTGATGTTGGTGCTGTACATCGCACCGATCGGCGAAGCCAGCGGCAGCCCGCCGGTGAATGGCGCCCCGCCCGGCGACGTGTGGCAGGCCACGCAATCGCCCGCCTGGGCCAGGTAGCGGCCCTTGTCGATGAGAGCTTTCGAACTGCTGTCGGACGCGGCGGCGATGCTCCGCGTGGCCGTGGGCCACAGCGCAAGATTCAGCACCACGCCAACGACGAGGACGGTGATGCCTGCGAAGGCCCACAGAAACTTCTTCGTCATCGTTGCATGCTCCTAGTACTTCCAGGTGTCGTTAAGCAAAGGGTGGAGCAGACCGGCTCTTGATGGATTCTTCGTCTGAGGCGAACCTATGTAGACCGAGTCGAACCCGATGCACAAGTGGACGCGGCGGCTGGTGCAAGCCGAGCAGTTCAAGACCGGCATGCGCGCGAAGGTCGAGCATCGGTTCAATGAGATCAAGAATCTCTTTGTTCACAGGGAGATCAGCATTCGCTCGGAAAACTCGGCACGCAACGCCCATCGATCAGTGCCTGCCTGGTTGCTTGACGCCCTGCGTTCGCGAGACGAGCGGCTTGGCGCCTTGTTCATTTCATGATTGTCGCGGCCCATTCACGCAGCCGACGCAGGAAGCGTGCCGCCTGGTCGAGGATGCGCTTGACGTCAGACCTGGTACTCGGGACCCTTGGGATCCGTCTTGATCTTCCACTTGCCCCCAGAGCTGAACGAACGCGCAGATGCGAACGTGTCTTCCATGAACATAAAGTACACGATCTTCCCGTCCTTCACCTTCGCATGGATTGCGAGAGGTGAGCGGAACAATTTTCCGCGAGTCTTGGAGCGGTAGGTAAACGAGCCGAACACGGACACGTTCTCCCCGGCACCGAAGGCATCGGAGATCTTGAAGTCTTCGATCGTCCAATAGTTTGCAACACCGATGAACGTGCTGGTGTACGCCTTCCGCCCATTCTGGGTGCCGGTCCAGGGCAGGATTGTCTTCAACTCCGGATTGTCGAAGTTGAGAGAGATGTAGGTTGCGTCCTCGGCTACAAGTCGTGCGACGGCAGCTTCGATCTTGTCTGGTGCGGTGTTGTTCAGGAACTCCAACACCACTTTGGTGGCGGGAGTTTTCTCATCGCCGGACTGAGCTTGCGCCGATGCGCAAGCCAGTACCGTCGATGCGCCAACAGCTCCGGAAGCAACGATGAATCCGCGGCGGCTCGGCGGCGCGACAGCAGTGTGGGCTTGGTCTTTCATGGCGATTCGTTTCATGGTTGAGTTGGCATTCGTGAATCCGGACATGGAGTTCGCTGCATTGCACCGATCATGGTTCGGACACTGATACTTTTGAAGGTGGCCCAGTGTCCGTACACTTCGGACACCATGTCCGGAATGCTTACCCTTGATTCCTTGAGCGGCCTGCTCGCCTTCGCAACGACCGTCGAGCTCGGCAGCTTCACATCGGCGGGACGAGAACTCGGCGTTTCCGGCTCTGCCGTTGGGAAATCGGTCGATCGCCTTGAAGGCCGCCTTGGCGTCGTACTGCTTCAGCGCACAACGCGTTCCATCGCGCTCACCGCAGAAGGAGAAGCCTTGTACGCCCGCGCACGGCAGATCCTTGGCAGTGTCCGAGACGCCGAGGCCTTGATAAGCAGCACGCGCGAGACGCCTCGCGGCCGCGTCAAGGTCAGCTTGCCCACGGTTGTGGGGCGGCACGTGATCGTGCCTGCTCTTCATCAGTTCCTGGACGCGTATCCCGATGTTGAGATCGACTTGTGGCTTGATGATCGGATCGTCAACGTGGTCGCCGAGGGTTTCGATTTGACTGTCCGACTTGGTCATCTCAAGAATTCGGGGTTGATCGCGCAAAGGATCGGCCCTCATGCATTCGCGACGTGCGCATCCCCCAGCTACATCGCCAGGTTCGGTTCGCCCCAATCGCCTGCCGATCTTGCAAATCACCGATGCGTGCGCTATCGGTTCCCCACGACGGGGCTGCTCGAGCAGTGGGAATACGCAGGCGAGCAGAGGACGCCACCGCTGGGTGCGGGCTTGGTCTTGAATGATGGCGAGACGCTCGCTGTTGCCGCCCTGGGTGGGTTGGGATTGGTGCAGTTGCCGATCTATCAGGTTGCCGGCCACCTTAAGGGCGGACGGCTTCAGGCAGTCCTTGAAGGGGGCGACGCAACCCGGGGTGATATTTGGCTCGTATGGCCTCCGGGCCGCTCCGATATTCCACGAGTACGGGTGTTCTCGGAGTTCGTCCAGACCCTGCTGAGCCGGTGCCCCGAAAACCTTTCTCGCTCAACTCAGGAGCCGGGGTCGCGATCTTTTGCCGAATAAGGGCTTTGATGCGCGCGGTTCAGCGGCCCAGAAACGACTGTAAGTCGTTCGTGAGTCTCACGTGGGTTCGCCCAATGGGCTGCCTCTGGTCTGGTTCGTTCGCGAAGGTGCTGTCGTGAGCGCGTTCCTCAGCATGGATTCGGCTGAATCGAGGAGCACGCTGGGTCAGTGTTCGCCGGGCCGCTTTGTCCGCTTGAGGATGCTTTCTTTTTCCGTGGCATTCAGGCCGGCCGACGAAACCATCCCTCCTATCCGTGCTGACAAGGTGCGAGCGGCGATGCCTAGCGCCTGGGTGACCTCTGGAATCGACTTTCGCTGTACCTGATCGATCCGCTCGGCGTACGGCACGGTGAGTGCGGCGATTGCTTGCCCCTGCGTGTCGAGAATCGAGAAGCTGATGGCGTAGAGGCCGCGGACCTGCACGCTCGGAATCGACTCAAAGCCAGTGGCGCGGATCGAATCGAGGATGGTGCCGATCTGCTGGTTTGCTTGCTCCGGTCCGCAACGAGATGCCCATCTGAGGAAAGACGAACGATGATCCTGGAACTTGCCGACATTCGCGTCCATTCCGGCCAGCAGGCCGAGTTTGAACAGGCCGCGCGCCATGGCCTCGAAACGGTTCTTTCGAAGGCGGATGGCTTTCGCAAATACGAGGTACGCCGAAGCGTCGAAACTCCCGAACGATTCGTACCGCTGATTCACTGGGACACTCTGGAAGACTACACAATCGGGTTTCGCGCATCGCCGGCATATGCGCAATGGCGGGCTATCGTCGGCCCCTTCTTCGCGCAACCTCCCTTCGTCGAGCATTTCGAGTTCTGCGCCTCGCTTTCGGCATGATGCCCCGGACCTCCTTCTTCGAAGGGCGGGAGTAGGGCCCCGCGCGAAGAAGCTGCCCAAGGTCTTTCTGTCGCGCCTCTCGGAGTGATGGACGGGAGCTACGTCGCGAAGAGCACGTGCTATTTGTCGCTCAGGCTGGCGCAAGTCGCGTTGCTAGATTTGCTAGCAACGCGGGATGAGGTTCGTGCCCGACGCCGGGCGCCAAGTCCAAGGTCGCGTCAACGCCCAATTCAAGCAGCCGCGCTTGCGCGGACTGTCCCAAAGCAGCGGGCATCACTGGGTCTGAACTGCCATGCAAAAGATGAATCGCAGCGGCGGATTTTTGCTGCGGCAGCGTGGCGAATCGTCCCGCAATGGCGACGATGCGCAGCGCGGGAGGCGCTGCGAGCTTGGTGGATTCGAGCGCCATGATCGCGCCCTGTGAGAAACCGGCGATCAACGTGCGTTGTTCATTGACACGCGAAGCCTGCTGCCAGTGCCGCACGGTCGCCACGAAGACTGGCATGGCCGCATCCACGCGTGCCTGGCGATTGGCCTCGGTCACGTTGCGCACCGAGAACCACTGGAGTCCGTTGGAAATATCAGAAGGTTCGGGCGATGCGACGCTGACCACCATGGCGTTTCGGTCGTGGTTGGTGAACCAGCGCGCGACGCCCAGCATGGATTGCGGTACGGAGCCGACACCGTGCGTGAGCAGCACCAGACTGGACGCTGGGCCTTCGGGTTGTTGGACGATGATGGACATGGAAGACATGTGTTTTTTTCCTGGACATGCAATGAGTCAGGCCGCGGCGGACACGCCGGGCAGTTCACCGAATACGTAACCTTCCATCGAAAGCACACCGTAGGTGACGCCGCCTTCGATGACTTCGACAGGTTCCCCCGCGCTGCTGGTACCGGCTGCGACGAGCAGCGGCAAGTAGTGCTCGTCCGAAGGGTGGGCGCGACGGCCGTGCGGGGCACCTCGGAAGTCGACCAAGGCGCTCACGTCATGCTCAATGGCCGCCCGGCGTGCCCACTGCACGAACTCTCGCACGTAGTCCTCGGGCGCCTCGGTTTCAGACTGACGGAACTCATACAGGTTGTGAGTGAGGCTGCCCGAACCCACGACAAGTACACCTTGTTCGCGTAACGGTGCCAGAGCGCTCCCAAGGGCGAGCGCATCGGCGGGACGCAGTTCGATCGGCAGCGACAGTTGAAACACTGGCACCGAAGCGCCGGGCAGCATGTGCATCAGCGGTACCCAGGCGCCATGGTCCAGCCCCTGCTCATCCACCAGTTGCGCGGAGAGCCCCGACTGTGTCAGCAGCTCGGCCACCTCGCGCGCCACATCCGGCGCCCCTTCAACAGGGTAGTGCAGCGCATACAACGACGCGGGGAAGCCGCCGAAGTCATGGATGGTCTGGGGCCGTGCACTGGCACCGATGCGCAGGCCGCGCGTGCGCCAGTGCGGCGATATCACCAGGACGGCTCGCAGCCCGGGCAGTGCGAGAACGCGCTCGCCGATGGCGTTCAGCAGAGGGCCGGCCTGGCCAGGCTCCACCGCAAAGGTGGGTGCACCGTGCGAGACGAAGAGAGCAGGAAACTTCATGGGGACGCTCCTTGGCGCTGGCGTCCCCCGCGCCGCAAGGCACAGGGGACGCCGGCGGACTACTTGACGAGACCGAACGGATCCTTGACCGGGCGCTTGGCCGGGTCGGCGTTGTTCCAGAACTGCTGCACGATCCAGCCATATTCGGGCAGGCCGTTGATGAACGGCGGCAGCATGTCGTTGCCCGACGGAAGCTTCCAGTCGGCCTGCAGCTCCGCACCGAGGGCGTAGACGGTGTTGAGTTGCGCGCCTGCGGCGCTCATGCGCTGCATCGCGGCTTCGGCTTCGTACTTGCTCCAGGCACCCGATGCGTCGACCACCGGGTGCACGACGTAGCCGTCGTTGACCATCGCCAGCGTCGGCAGCGTCACGCATGTACCCAGCGTCACACCCGAGATGATGATGTGCCTGCGGCCCGTCTTGGCGACCAGGTTCTCCAGCGCCTTGCGGAAGGTCGGATCCTCGTAGGCGTTGATGATGCCGGTGCGGCGGTAGATGGGCTGGTCCTTGAAGATCTCCTTGAGTTCCGGCAGCAGGTCACCGTTCTGCCATTGGGCGTTCGATGACGACAGGAGCACAGGGATCTTCAGCGCCTTGGCCATCTGCGCCAGGGACACCACGTTGGCCTTGTAGCCCGATGCCTGGGCGAAGTCGCGGACGCTGGCCATCAGGCCGACCTGGTGGTCGATGAACAGCATGATGCTGTTGTCCGGAGTGGGCTTCTCGTAGGCCGCGCGTCCGGCCTTGCGGGCGTCCGCCGGGCTGGTCTTGGTAGACAGCACCTTGTCGGTGATCGGGCTCACGATGTCGGCCGGGCGATCCTGTGCGACGGCAAGGGTGGCTGCACCCGCCAAAGCGATGGCGGCGGCGATTTGGGTCAGTTTCTTGTGCATGTTTGTACTCGTTGGAGATGGAAATCGAGGGGATCAGACGCGGCGGATCCAGGTGGGCGAGATCTGTGTGCCTTGTCCGGCGCCGTAGGCGAAGTAGATGTTGAGACCCGCTACTGGCTCCAGGTAGCGCGCGTTCTTCAGCCCTCCCGCGTCCACGGCTTGGAAGCCGATGCTTTCGACCAGAGCGCGCACGGTCTGCTTGGCACGCTCGTCGTCACCGGCATAGAACACGGGCACGGTCTGCCCGTTCGCGAACGCGGGGCCATCGGCCAACACTTGAGCCAACACGGTGTTGAAGGCCTTGACCACTTGTGCGCCAGGCAGTGCCTTGGCGAGTTCTTCGGCGGCGGACGTTTCGAAGCCCAGCGTCAGGCCCATGTAGTCATTCGTCAGCGGGTTCGTGATGTCGACCACGACGCGACCTTCGAGCGGGCCGAGTGCCTTCAGCGCAGGCACAGCATCGGCAAAACCGGTGGCGACGATGACGACTTCGGAGTTGCCCAGCGCTTCGGCCGGTGCCACGGCCGTTGCACCTGGATAGGTGGAGGCCAGCGCCTGTGCCTTGGTCAGATCGCGCGAGGTCACGCGCACCTTGTGGCCGGCGGCGGTGAGTTGCTTGGCAAAGCCCGCGCCCATGTTGCCGGCGCCGATGAGTGTGATGTTCATGATGAAAGTCCTTCAGTGGTGGGGTTGGAGCCGCGGCCATCGGGGAGTTCGGCGGCCTGTCTGCCAGCGCGATGTGCTGGCATGGAAGAACTTTATTAATATCAGTCTTCGAGATAAACAACTGTTCACGGCATATATTGTTCTGAAAATCGAGACGATGGACCTTCTTCAAGCCATGAAAACCTTCACTGCCGTGGTCGAGGCCGGCAGCTTCGTCGGCGCGATGGACGCGACAGCGCTGTCGAAACCAGCCGTGTCGCGGCATGTCACCGAACTGGAGGAACACCTGGGCACGCGACTGTTGCAGCGCACGACGCGTCGGCTGTCGCTCACCAGCGAGGGCCAGATCTACTACCAGCGTTGCAAGGAGGTTCTCCAGGCGGTCCAGGAAGCGGAGGCCGAGGTGGGCTTAAGCACGGGCCAGGCACAGGGACGCTTGCGCATTGGTGCACCGCAGACCTTCGGCGCGTTGCACCTGGCGGCGCTCTGGGGTCGATTCGCGGCGGAGAACCCCCTAGTCACGCTGGACATCGTGCTGTCGGACCGCGTGGTCGACCTGGTCGAGGAGGGCTATGACCTGGTCATACGCATCGCGCGGATGTCCGACTCCAATCTGATCAGCCGCGCACTTGCACGAACGCGCATGGTGCTGTGCGCCTCACCGCCCTACCTCGCGCATCACGGCATCCCCACGCAACCGCATGAACTGGCCCGACACGACGTGATCTCATACACCTACTGGTCATCCGGGGACGTGTGGAGTTTCCAGGGGCCCCAAGGCGAGGTCACGGTGCGCACGCACTCGCGCATCCACGCCAACAACGGTGACACCTGCCGAGCCGCGGCGCTGGCGCATCAGGGCATCATCCTGCAGCCCGATTTCCTGGTCCACGAAGACCTGCGCAGCGGTGCGCTCGTCGAGCTCATGCTGGAGTTTCGCGCGGCCGAGCTGGGAATTTTCGCCGTCTACCCGACGCGCAAGCAACTGCCGCTGAAGGTACGGCGACTCGTTGACTTTTTGGTGGAAGCGTTGCGGGATCCACCTTGGGGCCGGGAGCCAAGCTCGCACGTGTGATGGGGTGATGGTTACCTGCGGGGACTGTGCGTCGATGGACGGTTCTTCTGGTCAATCCGAATTTCGGGTTGGTTAATCAAATCTTAAAACCACTAAAAAGTTATTAAACCCGCTCCCTCAGCATCCGCTCCAGAAGGCGACGACATGGTGTCGATTGCCAGGTATCCCCACTGGAGTTCCCATGCTGAACTGCCTCGTATTCGCTGGCGTCCCGTTCAGGTCGACGCTGGCCCCGAGGGGCCTCGCGGCCAAGGCCACGGCCATCCTGTCGCTGGCTGGCGCCTTGTTGCTTGGCGGTTGCGCCACCCCCCAACGCCCTGATCCCCTCGAAGCCATGAACCGCCAGGTCTTCGGCTTCAACGAAACCGTAGACAAGGCTGTGCTGGCCCCTGTTGCCCGCGGCTACGAGCGCGTTGTGCCAGAGCCGGTGCGCGGTGGCGTCAGGAATTTCTTCGCCAATCCCCGCGACCTTGGCTCTGGCGTGAACCTGGTGTTGCAAGGTCGGCCAAGAGAAGGCCTGACCGACCTGGCGCGCGTGGCGACGAACACCACGGTGGGATTACTCGGCGTGTTCGATGTTGCGACACCGCTGGGGCTACCGCGCCAATCCGCCGATCTGGGCCAGACCCTTGGGCGCTGGGGCGTCGGATCAGGCGCCTATGTCGTCTTGCCCCTGATGGGGCCCTCGACCGTGCGCGACACCGCCAACATTCCGGTCGACATGATGCTGACGCCGCAGACCTTCGTCTCCAACAGCGCGCTCGGCGGTGGCTTGACCGTGGCGCAGTTCACGAGCAAGCGTGCGGATCTTCTGCCGGCAACGCGCCTGCTCGACGACGTCGCGCTCGATCGCTATCTCCTTGTCCGCGACACCTATCTGCAACGCAGACAGAGCCTCGTCCTTGGCGCCTCGCAGCCCGGTCGGAGCAGCGATGACAGCGCGGCGCCGCCTGCTGCAAACCACTGATTTTTTCAACCCCGAGGATTTCCATGACAGAACGAATCCGCCTTGTGAAGCAAGGCAAGAACTTCCGCGCCCACCTGCCTTTCACGGCCATCGCCGCGGGGGTCGCGTGCGCCGCCTTCCTTTCGCCGGCGTGGGCACAGGCCGATGCAGAAAAAAGCCCCGAAGCGAGTTCGCAATGGGGCCTTGGCATTGGCGTGGCCATGGAGCAAAAGCCCTATCGCGACTTCAACAACAAGGCCCAGGGCATTCCGATGATCACCTACGAGAACAAGTGGGTCAGCGTCGCGTTTCCGAGCGCCGATCTGAAGCTGACATCCGTAGGGCCGGTTTCTTTGCGGCTGCGCGCGCGGCTCGCTGGAGACGGCTACGAGGCCGACGACTCGCCATTCCTCAATGGCATGGACAAGCGCAAGAGCGGCCTGTGGCTGGGCGGCGCGGCCATCTGGCGCAATGACATTGCCAACCTGTCGGCCGAACTGCTGGCCGACGGATCGGGCAACAGCAAGGGCTCTCGGTTCAAGGTACAGGTCGACCGACGCTTCGCTGCAGGTGCCTTTGGCTTCACGCCTCGCCTGGCGGCACATTGGGTGGACAGCAAGTATGTCGACTACTACTACGGCGTGAAGGACTCCGAAGCTCAGTCCGGCCGGCCGGCCTATGTAGGGAAGTCGAGCGCCAACATGGAGGTGGGCCTGCGTGTGGACTACGCCGTGGCCCCCAAGCAAACGGTGTTCCTGGACGTGAGTGCGACCAGCTTCGGCAGCGGTATCAAGAACAGCCCGCTCGTCAGCCGATCCAGTCAGTCCGGCGTGCGTCTGGGCTACGTCTACCGGTTCTGAGAAACCTTAGCCGCGCTTGCGCGGCCAGAGGGCTGCATGGCGCACCAGCGCTTCAGATTGCAGGGCCTGCAAAGAGCTTCGGTGCGCCTTCACGCGAGCCCGTCGGTTCAGGCCCGGCATCTTCCACGCGAAATGACTTCCTCCCTCACACCCAGCCGGAGCATTCCATGACCTTCCTTCATTTTTTCCGCCTTGCAGGCATCGCAGCCATACTCGCCGCAGCCTTCAACGCCCACGCCGGCAGCTTCGCTGCGTCCGTAGCCTCCAGTGCCGGCTCCGCATCCAGCAACAGCGTGTCCGCGTCGCTGCGCGGTTCCAGCAAGAGTTCGTTCGACGGCGACAAGGTGGCCGAAGGCGACTACCGCATCACGGAGATCGCGCGGGCCGGCGACCGCGAGGGCTTCACGCGCGTCGCAATGCAGAGCGACGGCGACGCGCAGCGGCGCATCGTGCTCGAACTGCCGCAAGCCACTTTCGCGAAGGAACGCCTGGGCCTCGGTGACCTTGTGCACGCACAGCAGCGCACCTACGGCACCGCCTTCGCACGTGGCGATACGCGCGAGGCGTTCTACCTCGTGCTCACCGACGACTGGTACGGGGGCCTCGCCGCGCGCGCCGTGAGTCTTTGATCGTGGCTCGCAAGTTGGCGGCGCTGCTGGGCCTCGCGGCCATCCTCGCCTTCGCAGGGGGTACTGCACACGCAGCATCCTCGCAGTTCTGCGATCGCACGAAACCGCTCACCGCAAGCCAGCAGGATCGCCTGCTGCGCTTCACCGCCGTCGTGCAGGAAGCGCTTTCAGCCACAGGCAGCGACGCCGTGCTGATCAGCCGCTCCGGGCTCGACCTCTCGCGCTTCCGCATCCGCTACTCCCACGCCGCCATCGCCTGGAAAGCCGCGGACGGCACCTGGTCCGCGCGGCAGCTGTACTACGCCTGCGACGAAGGGCAACCGCGCCTCTACGACCAGGGCCTGGCCGGCTTCGTCATGGGCATCGACGACTCCGCGCTGGGCTATGTCTCCATCGTGGCCCTGCCCTCCGAAGCGGCACAGGCGCTGCGCAGCGCGGCGCTCGACACGCCGCGCGCCATGCATCTGCTGGCCGCACGCTACAGCGCCAATGCCTATCCGTTCAGCCTGCGCTACCAGAACTGCAACCAGTGGGTCATGGAACTGCTCGCCGTGGCGTGGGGCGATCTGCCCGACGGAGACAATCTGCGCGAGCGCGCCCAGCAATGGTTGCGCGAGGCACCCTACAAGCCCGAGCCGGTCGATGTCGGCTCGCATGCGCTCGTCTTCGCGTCGAACTTCGTGCCGCTGCTGCACCTGGACGACCACCCGCAGGACGACATCTATGCGCTGAAGCTGCACGTCAGCCTGCCCTCGACCGTGGAAGCCTTCGTGCGTGAGCAACGCCCCGCAAGCGAGCGCATCGAGCTGTGCCACGACAGCAGGCAGGTCGTGGTGCATCGCGGCTGGGAACCTGTTGCCGACAGGTGCGCTCCGAGCGAGAGCGATCATGTTGTATCGCTCGACTAGCGCGTAGGTAACGGGAACACGATGATCTGGCTTGTCCCTTTGATCTCCGCACCTGTCGGCGTCGCACTGATCGCTCGGGTCATGCTCGGCCGAGGCTCCAGGATCGAGGAGAGCTTCAGAACGACCGAAGGATCGGATGCCGGTGGCACGCAGTTCCTGCTGCATGTCGAGGACGCCGGTTTGCTCGACGTGGGCTCACCGGTGCTCTTCCAACGCATCAAGGTCGGCCAAGTCGCCGCCCGTGAGCCCGACGGTGACGGCCGCGGCGCGTTAATGAGGATCTTCGTGAACGCGCCCTATGACAATTTCGAGGGTGCCAACACACGCTTCTGGCACACGAGCGGGTTCGACGTGCAGCTCATCTCAAGCGGTGCGACGCTGAGCACGCCATCGTTCTCATCCACCCTGCTCTGGGGCATCGCTTTTAGTGCGCCGGAGGACGTCAGCGGTCCGGCAGTCAGGGATAACACAAGCTTCGCGCGGCTCCTGCGACCGGATGACAGCAAGTGAAATTTCCATCCAGCTTTGCAGTCGCCCATGCCGCGGTGCTCGTGATGGTGGTCGGCGTCTTTCTGATGGACGGTTGCGCGCACAGACAACCCGACATGTCCCCGAATGCGCCGGCTGCGCTGGCTTCGACACCGGCAAAGGGTTCCAACCCATGAATGTCCTGCTTCTCAGATCCGGAAACGGAACGCGCGACGAACTTGGCGGCGTGCTCGGAAGATGTGGTCTGGCTGTCGACGTGATCGACTCCCGCGATGCCGACGCGTGGCTTTTCGCAAGCAAGCCGTACGCACTGATTCTTCTCGACGCCGCACAGCCGGCCGCCGCGCACGTAGCGATACGTTCCGTTCGGCGCAACAGCAGTGCCCCGCTGCTGGTGCTGACGCAACGAGACCAGGTGGCCGACCGTCTTGAAGGACTGGCGCAGGGCGCGACCGAGTACCTGATCAAGCCTTGTGCGCCCGCCGATCTGGTGGCGCGCGCCTGGGCGCTTGCATCCGCCGGTCATGGTCCGGAGGCGGCCGTGCTGCGGCTGGCGGACCTGGCCATCGATCGCGCGAGCGGCAAGGCGTTTCGTCAAGGCCTGGATCTCGGCCTCAGTGCCACGCTGTTCGAGCTTCTGGATGCGCTGATGGCACGCAGAGGCCAGGTGCTGTCGCGCGGGGAGCTGATCAAGGCCGCGTGGGGATCGAGCACCGGCGAGCGGGACAACATGGTCACAGTCGGCATCCTCAGGCTTCGCCAGAAACTGGACGATCCGTTCGACCTGAAGCTGCTCCACACCGTGCGCGGCCAGGGGTATGTGCTGAAGCTGTGCAACGAACATCAGGGATTCAAGCTCCGGATGACTTCGATTTGCAGACAAGACTGCATCGCCCCAGCGTCCAGGTCCGCGGCAACGCGTTGACCTTGATCGTCGCATTGCCAATTTGAGTGTCTGGCGGCCCTTCTGGTCTGGAGGTGACAGATTTCCTCTTCCAGAGACGGCCTTCACCATTCCTCGGCCGGCG
Source organism: Variovorax sp. OK605 (assembly GCF_900115445.1). NCBI lineage: Bacteria > Pseudomonadati > Pseudomonadota > Betaproteobacteria > Burkholderiales > Comamonadaceae > Variovorax > Variovorax sp. OK605. The sequence goes on along the minus strand of NZ_FOWL01000003.1, from coordinate 303,439 downwards.
GCTACAAAATCAAGATAGGGCTTCTGCCGAACGGAAAACGATCCGAATGCAGAAACCTCGCCCTTCCAATCCATCCCCGGTCTCGATCGTTGCTTGGTGCAGGTGGGCAATCCCGGCCACGAGCGACAACCCGATACCGCTGCCGCGCACGGAAGTACCTTCGACTCGATAGAAGCGTTCGAAGATCGCCTGTCGTTCCGACAGCGGAACGCCAGGACCGTCGTCCGCCACTTCCAGATAGACCCGTTGTCTAACCTTCTGCCCGTCTTCCTGTGTGGCGCCAGGCTCATGCCCGCAACTGACGCGGATGCGTCCTCCCTTCGCGGTGTACCGCAGCGCGTTGTCGATCAGGTTGCGCAGCAGGATTCCCATCTCGTCGATATTGCAGAGGATGATGCAATTGCTGCGAATATCGAGTTGGATCGCACGCTCCTGCTGAAAGGCATGGGTGTCGAAATCTCGCGCCACGAGCAGAGTGAGATCGCTCAAGTTTGCAAGCGCGTGCTGTGGGGCGTTGGCGCTCGAATTCAGTCGAGCCAGGTCGAGCAGTTGTTCGGACAGTCGAGTACTTCTCTGCGCGACCAGAAGCAGTTTGGTCAGCGCCACGTCTTTGTCGACCAATGTGGTGGCACGCAGTGCGATCTGGGCTTGTGCTTGCAGCGTGGAAAGGGGGGTTCGCAACTCGTGCGCGGCATCACCGATGAAGCGGCGCTCGCCTTCGATCGAATCGGAGACCTGTTCCAACAGATGATTGAACGAAGCAATCAACGGATGCAGCTCGCGCGGCAGCGTGGAAGAGGTCAGCGGTGTGAGGTCGAACTTGCGCCGGCTTCGCATGGCGGCTTCCAGCGCCACAACGGGCTTGAGCGAACTGCGAACAACGAACCACATCAGTGTGCCTACGATCAGCAAGAGAATCGAGCTGAGTACCAAGCCAACCAATGCTTCGTGCTGCATTTCGGCATCCACCACGCTGTGGAGATTGCCGACCTGCACGCAGATTCGGCCCTCTGAATCCGAAACCGAATAGACGCGCCAGCGCCTTCCCTCGATCACTGTGGTGGCAATGCCATCCTCGAAGTCAGGCCGCAGCGGGGATGCCGGTGCGCCGGGCGTGCGAACGGACAACCGTTTGCGGTCAATCCAGACCTGAAAAACGAGCTGCTCGCTCTCGGCCAATGCGGGATCGCGCAGTTGCAATCCGGGCCCTGTCGCCACCATGTCTTTGCCAGCCGGAATTGTCAGCAGGATGCGCGTGGCGATGGTCTTGAGCTTGTCGTCCCAGATGCTGGCCTTGTTGTGCGAGAGATACGCGAAAAGCGTCGCGAACGCTGCGATCCAGCACAGGGCGATGGTCGCGCCCAGCACCAGGATCATCCGTGCATAGAGCGACTTCGACTTCACGGCGGAGCCTGGTCGACGACATAGCCGTGGCCATGGACGGTGCGGATCAGGTCGTCGCCGAGCTTGCGGCGCAACTGGTGAATGAATACGGCGATGGTGTTGCTCTCGACGACACTGGCCGTTCCGTAGACCACATCCTGCAGCTGATCGCGCGTGACGACATGGCCGGGGCGTTCGAGCAGGGCGAGCAGGGTGCGGTACTCGTGCGCGCTCAGCAGCACATCGACACCGGCCTTGGTGACCACACGGCGACTGCGGTCGACCGTGACGTCGCCACGGGTGAAAACGGGTATCACGCGACCCTGGCTGCGGCGAATGACCGAGCGAACGCGCGCCCACAACTCGTCGAACTGGAAAGGCTTGACGAGGTAGTCGTCGGCGCCCGCGTCGAGGCCGTGGATGCGCTCGCTCAACTGATCGCGCGCCGTTAGAATCAGGACCGGTGTCGGGTCGTAGCGGCTTCGCATCGAACGCAGCACGGTCAGGCCCGACTCCCCACCCGGAAGGCCCAGGTCCAGCAGCACGGCGGCATAGGTATGGTCGATCAGCGCGATCCGGGCGGCGGATGCATTGCCGACGCGATCGATGGACCAGCCGCTCTGGCGTGCGCCATCGCACACGGCTTCACCCAGCATGTCGTCGTCTTCTACGAGGAGCAGGTGCATGGAGAGGAACTTCTTCTGGCCAAGTGGGACATCTTGAATGATGACCGTGGAATATTAGGATTTTTTTAAGGTGCGTGGTGGCTGTCGAGCGCTTGGTCGATTGCGGCTGTGAGTAGGGACAGTCGTCCGCTAGCTGTGAACGGCGAGATGCACTATTGCGCGACACGCGACCTGAACCAGCGCTCGAATCCGTCGACATACGTGAATACCACGGGGACCACGAGCAGGCTGAGCAATGTCGAGGTCACAAGACCACCGATCACAGCGATCGCCATTGGCTGACGAAAGCTCGCGTCCGAGCCCAACCCGAGGGCGATGGGCAGCATGCCCGCGATCATCGCTACCGTGGTCATCACGATCGGTCTCGAGCGCTTGTGGCAGGCATCTATCAACGCGTCCATAGGAAGAAGGCCACGGTCCCTTATACCGACGACCGTATGCTCCACCAGCAAGATGGAGTTCTTGGTGACGATGCCCATGAGCATCACCAGTCCGATCATCGACGGAACGTCCAGCTCACTTCGCGCCAGCAGCAGCGCCACGAACGCTCCGCCCAGCGACAGCGGAATCGCCGAAAGGATGGTGATGGGCTGCAGGAAGTCCTTGAAGAGAAGCACCAGCACACAGAACATGCACAGCACGCCGGTGAGGATCGCGAGGCCGAAACCCGAGGTCAGCTCGGCCGCCACTTCGGCATCGCCCGTATTGATCAGCGAAACACTCGCCGGCATCTGCTGCGCCGCCGGCAGCGCGCGGGCTGCCGTGAGTGCCTCGCCCAGCGGCATGCCGCCGAGGTCCGCGCTCACGGTGACGTAGCGACGCCGGTCGTAGCGGTCGATCTGCGCCGGGCCGCTTTCGACGGCCAGTTCGGCCAAGCTCGACATCGGCACGAGTCCGTTGCGCGAGGGCACCCGCAGGCTAGCGAGCGCTTCGATGTCCTGCCGCGTCGCATCGGGCACACGCACGCGGATGTCGACCTGACGGTTGTCGAGGTTGAGCTTGGCCAACTGCGCATCGAAATCGCCACTGGTGGCAATTCGGATGGTCTCGCCGATCGTGGCCGTGCTCACTCCGCGTTCGGCGGCACGTTTGAGGTCAGGCCGCACGATGACTTCGGGGCGCTCAAGGCTGGCTGTTGTGCGAATACTCGAGAGTCGACTCACGCCGCGCAAATCGCGCTCGAAGGCTTGCGCACTTGCTTTCAGCGCCTGCGCGTTGTCACTCGTGAGAATCAACGACATCTGTTCGCCTGCGCCGCCACCGCTCACGGCAAAGCGTGCACCCGGTACCGTGGCGAGTATCCTGCGCACACTCTTTTCGATCGCCATTTGCGAGGGGCGGTCTTCGCGGGCTCGCAGCACCAAGGTCAGCGCGCTCTTGCGCACATCGGAAGCCTGGCCCGCACCACCGATTTGTGCGGCTCCCACGGCGGTAAATACGCTGCGAATTCCCGGGACGTCGTGCAGCGCGCCGCGCACACGCTCCGACACTTCCACGGTGTCGCTCAGCGAACTGCCCGGCGGTAGCTCGACGTTGACTGTGGTGAAGCCGCGATCCGATGCGGGAATCAGGCCTGAGGGTATCAGCGGGATCAGCGCGATCGAGATCAGGAAGAACGCGGTGGCTGCGGCCATCGTTGTCCAGCGGTGCGTCAGGCACCACCGCACCGAGTCCAGGTAGACGCGCATGAGCTTGCCGTCTGCCTCCGGCTTTTCCGACGGTGCATGCGGCTTGAGCAGCCATGAGGCCAAGATGGGTGTCAGCAGGCGCGCCACGAGCAGTGACGCCAGCACTGCGATCACCGCAGTCCAGCCAAACTGCTGAAAGAAGAGTCCCGGTATGCCACTCATCAACGTGGTTGGCACAAAAACCACCACCAGCGTCATCGTGGTTGCGATCACCGCCAACGCGATCTCATTGACCGCGTCGCCGGTGGCCTGCAGCACGGACTTGCCCATGCGCCGGTGGCGCTCGATGTTCTCGATCTCGACGATTGCATCGTCGACCAGGATGCCGACGATCACCGCCAGAGCAAGCAGCGTCAGTGTGTTGAGCGAATAGCCGAGCCAGGACATCGCCGCGAACGCTGGCAAGATCGACAGCGGCAGGGCAGAGGCTGCCACCAGCGTGGCACGCCAGTCACGCAGGAACCACCAGACGACCAGCACCGCAAGGATCGCTCCCTCGTACAGCATCTGCATCGAGCCGCGGAACTGTTCGCGGGTGTACTCCACACTCCCCGATACCGGTGTGATGACCAGCGACGCGTCGGCCGCCTGCATGCGCTCCAGCGTTTCGGTGACGCCCTGTGCGATTCGCGTCTCATCGAAGCCTTTGGCGCGATAGACGCTGAACCCCACGACGGCCTTGCCGTCCAGCAATGCCGCCTGGTTGCGTTCGGCATTCGTATCGTGCACCGATGCCACCTGGTCCAGCCGCACCTCGCGTCCATCGACCAGGGTCACTGGCATGTCCGCCAGTTCGGCTGCCTGCCGCACTGTCGCAACCGTTCTTACCGATTGCTCGGAGAGGCCGATCTGGCCGCGCCCACCGGACGATTCCTGCTGGGTGCGCCGCAATGCCCGCGAGACGTCCGTTGTGGTCACGCCAAGCGCATTCATCTGTGCGGTATTCACTTCGACGCGGACTTCGCGCTGGACGCCACCCAGCCGGTCCATGCGTCCGACACCGGGTACCGCGAGCAGTGCTTTGCCGACCGTGTCATCGACGAACCACGAGAGTGCTTCCTCGTTCATCCGATCGGATGCGATGGCGTAGGTAAGGATCGGGCTGCCGCGTTCGGTGACGGCGCTGATGGTCGGTTGAAGCAGGTCCGTCGGCAGGTTCGAACGCACGCGATCGACCGCATCTTTCGTGTCGATCAGGGCGTCCGAAAGCTTCTTCTCCAGCGAAAACTCCACACGGAGCTGCACGTTGCCGTCGGTGATCGACGTGCGTATGTGTTTGAGTCCGGTGATGGTGGCGAGCGAGTTCTCCACCGTGCGCGCGACCTCGGTCTCGAGCTGGGCGGGAGCCGCGCCTGGCTGAGAGAGCACGATGTTCACGGTTGGCAGATCCAGGTCTGGAAGAGTCTGGATCGGGAGTTGCTGAAAACCGCGCACACCCGCAAATGTCAGGAGGGCGAACAACAGGATGGCGGGAATCGGGTTGCGCAAGGACCACGTGGCGAAGTTCATCTCTCAACCCTTTCGCGATGTCAGCGCCGCCAACGGTGCGGTGACTGATGGACTGGCGACGCGTACGGTATCGCCATCGTTGAGGAGGCCGGCGCCCTGTGCAACAACGCGATCGCCTTGCGCGAGGTTTTGCAGAATTTCGATTTCCGTGCCACGTCGACGTCCGGTCGTCACGGCCTGCGCACGCACCTTGAGCGTGGCCCCGGTCCCAATCAACCTGAAAACGAAACTGCGACCGTCGCGGATCACCACGCTCGACGCTGGCACCACCAACGCATCGCTCGGCGCCAGTGCGATGTGACCGCTGGCGTACATGCCGCCGCGTGCAGTGCTGCCAGGGGCAATGTCCGCATACACGACGCCGAGTCGCGAACGCTCGTCAAGCAGGGGCGCGATCTGACGAATGCGCGCCTGGGCGGAGCCTCCGTCGGGTAGCGCGAGCGAAATCGACTGCCCCAAGCTCACGGCGGCGATCTGCCTGGCCGTGAGCTCGCCGCGCCATTCGAGCCTGCTTTGCCGCACCAGCCGGAAGAGCTCCTGTCCGCTGCTCGCCACCGCCCCAAGGGTGGCGGAGCGCGCGCTGATTTCACCATCGTCAGGGGCGATGACATCTGCGTGGCGCAGCTGCAGTCGTTTGGAGTTCAATTGCGCGCGAGCCGAATCGACCTGCGCTCGCGCAGTCGCGGCTTGCGTGACGTACTGAAGGATCTCCTGCTCGCTGATTCCCCCACTGCCCTTGAGTTGAAGGGCGCGTTCGCGGTTCGCATCGGCCTGCGCGGCGAGACTTTCGGCTTGCGCAGCGCCGGCGAGAAGTTGTGCTTCATCCGCGCGCAGCATGGCGGCGTCGAAGCGCGCGAGGAGCTGGCCGCGTCGTACGACGTCGCCTACGCCGACATGCAGTTCTGCAATCCGCAGCCCCGAAGTCTGGGAGCCGACGACAGCTTCCTGCCATGGCGCAATCGCGCCAGTGGCATCCAGCGTGGTGGGCCATTCGGTCGTGCGCGCGAGGGCTTCCGTTACCGTCAATGCAGAGGCGGTCGGTGCCGCGGGGAGCGGCGAATGGCGTTCCCGAAGGCCCCACACGGCAAATGCGATGGACAGCACGGCGATCGTGGATGTGGCAACAACCCACACAAGGCGTCGGCCCGAACGTAGAGCAGGGCGCGGGGCATGCTTTGCGGGCTGGAGCATGACCAGTTCGGTGTTGTCGTACTCGTTCGAGTTCATGAAGAGAGAGCGGTTTCGGTGACGGCGGCATTGCCTGAAGCTCGCACGAGGCTGATCCAGGCTTGGCCGCTGTCCTGTGCGGCAGTGATTGCGCTGTCCTGCGCTGCCGCGAACTGGCGTCGTGCGTCCTCAAGCTCGAAGAGGCTCACGGCGCCAGCGCGCCAACGCGCTTCTGTGGCTTCGAGAACCAGCCGAGCGGCGACCACCGCCTCATGGGTGGTGAGACGGCGTTCATCGGACGAGGCGACCGCCGCCAAGGCGTCTTCGGTTTCCTGAGCCGCCGAGCGCACGGCGATGCGCAAGGCCGCGACTGCGCCTCGGTAGCGGGCCTCTGTCGCTGCCACGTTGGCCGCACCGCGTCCGCCGTCGAACAAACTTCCCACGAGAGCGGGACCTGCTGACCAGGCTGTGTAGTCGAGCGTGGTGCCGGCCGCGTGAAGCCATTGGCCGCTCAATGCCGCTGAAAGGTCCAGTCGCGGAAGGCGTTCTGCCCGTGCCACGCCAATCTCCGCCCAGGCAGCGGCGACTTCGCGCTCGGCACTCACCACGCTGGGATGTGCCGCAAGCACCTCGGCTGGCAAGGACAACCGCGCGCGCGGTGCGACTGGCATCACCGAGTCGATCCCAAACCGGGTGTCTCTGCCGATTGCAGCGGGAAGCGATGCTGACAACGGGACGAAAACAAGTGCGCGAACGGTGTCGAGTGGCTGTCCACTCAGTGCCACCAGTGCATTGGCACTGCGGGCGCATTCCTGCCGCCGAGCGGCAAGGCTTGTGCGTGCGGTGGCCAGTCCGCTGATTGCGCGCGCTTCTTCGATGGGTGCGACAAATCCGGTGGTGACGCGGCGACGGGTAAGTTGAAGCGTTTTCTCGCGCGAATCGATGTCTTCGGCCAGCACCATGCTGGAAAACTCGCAGGCCCGCAACGCCAGCACCTGGCTTGCGATCTGCGAAGTCAGCGAAAGGTGGGCCGCGCGGGCATCGGCATCCCGGGCGTTGAGCTTGCGCTCACTGGCCTCCACCGAGTTGCGGATGCGGCCGAAGAGGTCAAGCTCCCAACTGGGGCCGATGCTGACGGAGGTCGCCGTGGTCGTGCGTGTGCTTGCATCGCTGCTATCGGTGTTCAGGCTGCGGCTGCGCGTGCTGCCGGCGTTGACGCTCAAAGTCGGCAAGCGCTGTGCGCTGGAAACGCCCAACTGAGCCCTGGCTTCATCGACATGTGCCATGGCTTGAGCGAGGGTCGGGTTGTCGGCCAGTGCTGCGCCGGTCAGCGCGTCGATGGTGGGATCGTGCAGCTGGCGCCACCACTGGACGTTCGCGGTGGCTTCGGAGGGGTCCTCCTGCTGCATTGCGGACCAGGCTGTCGGTGCTGAGATGGCGTCGGCCGCATACGGCGGCTGCGTTGAGCAGCCAGCCATCGCGACAAGCAGTGGAATCAGGAGAGATGCCGTGAATCTCGGATTCGCGCTACGCAGCGGGTGGCGCTTCATTGCGCAGTTCAGCATGAGGTCTCCGGTCTGAAAGGCATGCGCGTGACGACATGTCTTCGCTTGCTGGAGCGGATGCTGAGCGAAGGGCTTTAATAACTCTTTAGAGAAATTAAGAATTGATTAATTCGGGAGGGACCGTCTGGGCGTCAACCCAGCCGACCTTTGGCCGCATAGGCCAGAAGTTGATCGATCACATAGCGCACACGAGGATTCAGATGTGCCTGTTGCGGCCACACGGCATGCACCTCCACTCCCACGCCCGAGTAAGCCTGCAATACAGGTCTCAGGAGGCCGGTGCTCAACGGCTCGCGCACCAGCGAGTGGGGCAACTGGACGATCCCGAGGCCACCGATGGCGGCATCCACCATGGCCTCTCCATCGCTCAGCTGGTGTGTCGCAGGCGGAGTGAAGCGCTTTTGCGTTCCGCCATCGCTCACGAACCAGACGAGGGGGGGGCCCTTCAATGAGCCAACGATGCAGCGATGCGCACGGACGTCCGCCAGGGTCCGAGGCTCTCCGCGTGCCCGCAGATACGCTGGCGAGGCACAGATCACGCGCTCTTGTGTCACCAGATGGCGCGCAACGAGTTCGGCGCTGTCTGGGAGGGTCCCGAAGCGGATCGCCAGATCGACCCCGTCATGCAGCAGGTCGCTGGTGGCGTCCGTGAACGTGAGCGTCAGGCTCAGATCCGGGTGAGGCCGCGTGATCTCGATGAGCGCGGGCAAGAGGACCCGCCGACCGAACGCGATGGGCATGTCGATGTGCAGTCGCCCACTGAGGATCTGGTTGTCGGACGAAAGGGCCGCCTGTGCCGCGGTGATCTCGTCGATTGCCGAAGTGCAGGCGGCGAGATAGGCCTCGCCGTCGGCCGTCAGCTTCGTCAGGCGGGTGGTTCGATGGAACAGTTTGAAGCCGAGCCGGTCTTCCAGGCGGGCAATGGTCTTGCCCACCGCCGACTTCGTCAGGCTCAGCCGCTCGGCGGCTTCCGTGAATGTGCTCGATCGCGCGGCCGCCACGAAGACGGACACGCCGGACAGGGGGTCACGCTGCATGGATGTATCTTTTGAGGCTACACAGAGTGGAAAAAATGGCTAATTATGGACTTCAATTCCTCATTAGCATTGACATTCCATGGCCGAAGCACCACGCCCACCAAGGGCGCTTGAGGTGCCGGCTTCAACTGTTTCAAGGAGCACTTAATGCCCGTCGTTCGTGTGAGTTGGTTTGAAGGCAAGGACCATGCGCAAAAGGAAAAGGTCGCATCGGAAATCACGGAGAGCATCGTCCGCAATACCGGGACGGACCCGAACTACATCTATGTGATCTTCGAAGACGTCAAGGCTTCCGATTGGGCTGGCGCGGGGAAGCTCTTCGGGAAGGCGCCGGAAGAAAGCGCCGGCTGATTTTCGGAGGAAGAACATGCAAAAGACGATCGCAGGCCTCGCGCTTGCCGCGGTGTGCGGCTTGCTTTCCGTCCAGGTCAGGGCCGAACCCGCGCTGGAGGTCCTGGGCCGAGACTTCGTGTTTCCCCATCGCGTCGAAGGCGTGCCGGCCAGGCTGTCCGATTTCAAGGACCTCCAGGTCAACCACTTCGTCACCAACGACGGGGTCAAACTGGCCTACTGGGAGGCAGGGCAGGGCAAGCCGTTGATCCTCGTGCCTGGATGGTCGGCCAATGGTGCCCAGTACATCAACGTCATGTATCTGCTGGCCAGGCACTACCGTGTCTACGTGCTGGACCCGCGCAACCAGGGGTTGTCGCAGCACGTTGACTACGGCACCCGGATCGCACGCTATTCGATGGACCTGAAGGAGTTCGGCGACCACCTCGGCGTGAAGTCGGCCGACTACGTGGGTCACTCGATGGGGGCGGCAGTCCTGTGGAGCTATATCGACCTGTTCGGTACTGGCGCCATGCACAAGGCGGTCTTCGTGGACGAACCCATCTCCATCTACTCGCACAGCGATTGGTCGGAAAAGGAGCGTTCGGAAGCGGGTGGGAGCACCAGTTCGCCGGAGCGGATGGTGGCCGCCTTGACTTCGGGTGGCCCGGTCAACAAGCTCATCACGGACATGAAGCCGTTCGAGCGCGCCCAGTCATTCGACTCGCCCTACTTTGCGAATTCCGAGGGCTTTGCCAGCGCAGTCATCAAGAGCGATCCACAGGCAATGGGCCGAGTGCTGTTCAACCACACGGTGAGCGACTGGCGCGACGTTGTCCGCCACAAGATCGACATACCCGTTGCGATCTTTTCGGGCGACGAAAGCAACAACCTCCCCAGCCAGCGCTGGGCGCAGTCGGTGGTCCCGAACGCTACGCTCTACAGCTACACATCAGCCGAGCAAGGCGATCACTTCCTGATGTTCAAGAACCCCGTCAAGTTCACCGGCGATCTGCAGGCCTTCCTGGCGCGTTGAGATGCAGCGGGCAGCATCGTGCTTGCGGTCCGCCTCGCTCTGCACCACTCAAGCGGCGTCGGGCTGCGCCGATGGCTCTGCGCGCTTGAACGCCTCCAGGCTTGAACAGGCGGCATCGATGGCCTGCAGCCTGGGCCAACGACCGAGTTCGACCTTGAACCTGCGAGCGCTTTCGATCTGAGGGACAAGATACGCATCGGCCAGCGTCGGACGGTCGCCGAACGAGAAGTCACCGCGGGACCCTTTGGCTGCAATCAATGCGTCGAATGCGTCGAACCCGCTGGTGATCCAGGTGCCGCACCACTGATTGATCGCTGCTTCGTCAGCGCCGAAGCGGCGGCGGAGCGTCTCCAGAATCCGACGGTTGTTGATCGGATGAACGTCGCATCCGATGATCGCGGCCAAGGTTCTGACATGTGCGCGTTCGAGCAACCCCGAGGGGAGCAGTGGAACATCCGGATAGCGTTCCTCCAGCCACTCGATGATCGCTGGCGATTGGGTGAGCCGGGTGTCACCGATGTCCAGTGTCGGCACCAACTGCTGCGGGTTGATGGCCGTGTAGGCTTCGGCGAGATGCTCCTCTTTGCGCAAGTCGACCGCGATCTGTTCATAGCTCAGACCTTTGAGATTCAGTGCAATGCGCAGGCGGTGGGAGGTGCCGCTTCGGAAAAAGTTGTAGAGCTTCATGGTGTTGGACTCCGGAAAAAGCGGGCGTCGGAAGGTTCAGGAGCAGGTCGGCTAGTTCGCACTCCCGTTCGGGGGCGTACTAAACGCCCATGTACTGATGAACGATCTCGGGCTGCCCGCGCAGTTCGGTGGAGCTACCGCTCCATACGACGCGTCCCTTCTCGATCACGAAGTGACGATCCGCGAGGTTCAAAAGCGACTTGACGTTCTTGTCGATGACTATCTGCGAGAGGCCGTCCTGCTTGAGCTCCGTGAGCGCGCGCCAGATCTCATTGCGGATCAGCGGTGCCAGGCCTTCGGTGGCTTCATCGAGCACTAGCAGGCGAGGATTCGTCATCAGTGCACGGCCAATGGCCAGCATCTGCTGTTCGCCACCGGAAAGCTGCGTTCCAAGGTTGCCGCGCCTTTCCTTGAGCCGGGGAAAGAAGGCGTAGACGCGGTCCAGATCCCATTGACGAACAACGTCCTTTTTGCTTGCACGCGCTGTGGCGACGAGGTTTTCTTCCACCGTGAGGTTGGAGAAAACCTGGCGCCCCTCGGGCACCAGGGCGAGCCCGTGCCGGGCAATGCGGTGCGAGGGCATTCGATCGACCCGGGTGCCACCGACCCAGATGTTCCCGCCCGTCACAGGCAACATGCCGAAGAGGCACTTCACCGTGGTGGAGCGACCCATGCCGTTGCGCCCGAGCAGCGTGACGACTTCGCCGGCGCCCACGTCGAAGGAAATGTCGAACAGCGCCTGCGCGTGGCCGTAGGAAGCCTTCACGCCTTTGACAGACAGAAATGTGCTCATGCTTCGGCCTCTTCTTCGCCCAGATACACAGCCCGTACCTCAGGGTGGTTGCGGATCTCGTCGGGGGTCCCGGTGAACAGGATCCTGCCGTAGACCAGGACGCTGATGCGATCGGCCAATGCGAATACCGCGTCCATGTCGTGCTCCACCAGGAGAATGGTGTACTGACGTTTGAGCCGCTGAAGCAGCGCGATCACGCCGCTGGACTCCTGCACGCTCATGCCGGCCATCGGCTCGTCGAGCAGCAGAAACTTTGGACCTGCGGCCAGGCTCATGGCGAGTTCGAGCTGCCGCTTCTCGCCGTACCCCAGATCGCCAGCGGCCACATGATGGCGGCTCCCGAGGCCGGTCGCTGCAAGGGCCTCTTCGGCCGAACGCAGAGCTCGACGATCGGCGGCCATCGGGCGCCAGAACTGGAATGCATGTCGCTTGGAGGCAAGTGCAGCAAACGTGGCGTTCTCGATCACGGTGAAATCTTCGAACACCGAAGTGATCTGGTAGGAACGCAGCAGGCCGCGCTGCGCCCTTTCCTGGATGGGAAGGCGGGACACGTCGGCGCCGTTGAACCATACGGCGCCGGAGTCTGATGCGAGTTCACCCGAGAGCTGGTTGATCAGCGTCGTCTTGCCGGCGCCATTGGGCCCGATGATCGCGTGCAGTTCGCCTTCGCCGATGTCCAGCGATACGGCATCGGTGACGAGCAGCGCGCCATAGCGCTTGGTCAGCGAATCAGTGCGAAGAACGGTTGAGGTCATGTCGTCTTCCTGGCTGTCGACGTCGCATCGATGGCTGCGTTTTCTGCAAGGGGCACGGTCGTCGATACGTTGACCGGTGCGCGCGCGTCGAAGCGTTCGAGCAGGCCGACGATGCCGCGCTTGCCCAGCAGGGCGACCAGCACGATCAGTGGGCCGAAGATCACCATCCAGTGTTCCGTCACGCCTTTCAGCGCTTCTTCCAGGCCGAGGAAGACCAGGGCACCCAGGAGTGGCCCGAAGACCGACCCGAGCCCGCCGATCACCACGATCACGATCAGCTCGCCGGACACCGACCAGGCAAGCGTGCTGGGCGATGCGAACGCATTGAGGTTGGCCAGCAACAGGCCCGCGACGCCGCACAACATGCCAGAGATAACGTAGGCCAGCAACTGGTAGCGCCTGGCCGGAATGCCTGCCGCATTCACGCGCCGCAGGTTCTGCCTAGCGCCGCGAATCACCATGCCGAACGGCGCTACGCGAAGGCGCGCCAACCACCAAAGCGACAAGACGAGAACAACGAATGCGGCGATGTAGACGTTGGTGGCCGAAGAAAGATCGAACGGCCCGAAGCGGCTGCCCATCGCGATCGACAGGCCGTCATCCCCGCCATAGGCCTTCAAGCTCACGAACAGAAAATAGCCCATCTGGGCGAAGGCCAGAGTGATCATGATGAAGGCGATGCCACTTGTGCGAAGGCTGATCGCGCCTGTGACAAGCCCCACGAGGCCACACGCGACCAGGCACACGAGCAGATGGACCCAGCCGCTGCCGATGCCGTGAAACGCCGCAAGGCCCACCGCATAGCTTCCCAGCCCCAGGAACAGCGAGTGACCGAAGCTCACCAGCCCACCGTAGCCCAGTGCGATGTTGAGCGCGCAGGCGGCAATGGCATAGATGATGATGCGTGCGAAGAAGGCGATGTAGAAGGTCTCGCCGATCGCTTGCGCGACCAGGGGGACGCTTGCAAGGAGCAGTAGGACAAGTAGCGGCACCCAGACACTGGGGCGTGAGAGGAGTAATTTCATGGGATCACCTGTTGGCCGGAAAGAGCCCTTGGGGCCGCCAGGCCAGAACCACCGCCATCAGCAGGTAGACCAGCATCGAGGCCAACGCGGGACCGGCCGCGTCGGCGAAGGAGCGCTCCGTCATCTGCCGGAGGATCAGCGGCAGGAACACACGGCCCATCGTGTCGACGATGCCCACGATCAAGGCGGCATAGAAGGCCCCCGTCACCGAGCCGATACCCCCGATGACGATGACCACGAGCGTGGTGATCAGGACAGACTCGCCCATGCCCGACTGAACCGAAAGAATCGGCCCGGCCATCGCGCCGGCCAGTCCTGCCAGCATGGCGCCAACGGCAAACAGCATGGCGTTGAGCAGCCGTATGTTCACGCCCAGGGCCGCAACCATTGCCGGGTTGACGGCGCCCGCGCGGATCAGCATGCCCACTCTTGTCTTGTTGATCAACATCCAGGAACCCACTGCAACCGCGAGTCCGACCAGGATGATCGCGAACCGATAGGAGGGATAGCTGAACCCGCCGATGTCGATGGCGCCGCTCAGGAAGTCGGGCACCTGCAGGAAGACCGGTTGCGAACCCCAGACGATGCGCACCAGCTCGTTGAAGAAGAGCACAAGTCCGAACGTGGCCAGTACATGGTCGAGGTGGTCGCGGCGATAGAGCCGAGCCACGACTGCGAGCTCGAGCACCAGGCCCAGCAGCAGCGCGCCGCCCATGGCCGCGGCAACGGCAAGGCCGAACGAGCCGGTGTACTGGAAGGCGGTGGCCGCGAAGTACGCGCCCATCATGTAGAGCGATCCATGCGCCAGGTTGACGAAGCTCATGATGCCGAAGACCAGTGTCAGGCCGGCGGCCAGCAGGAACAACAGGACCCCGTACTGGAGCCCGTTGAGAAGCTGTGCGAGAACGAGCGTGCTGCTCATGAGATCACTTCTGTGCGCACTGCGTGTGATACGCGTCGACGTGCTTCGTCAGTGGCGTTGCAAGCAGCTTGCCGGTGATGCGCCCGCCGTCCTTCACGGTCTCGAAGGCGTAGTAGTTCTGCACCGGCATGTTGTTGTTGTTGAATGCGAAAGGGCCGCGCACCGATTTCAGCTCGCTGCCGGCGGCGCGGACCGCAGCAGACAGGGCCTTGCTGTCACCCGGTTTGGCCTTTCCGAGCGCGATGTTCAACAGGTTGGCCGCGTCGTACGCGGTGGCTGCGTATTCGCTTGGCGTGCGCTTGTACTTGGCTTCGAAGGCGGCGACGAACTTCTTGTTCTCGGGCGTGTCCAGCGCGGCGTCCCACATCGCGCCGCTGATGCTGCCGACGGCCGCATCGCGCAATGCGGGCAACGTGGTGCCGTCCACCGTGAAGACTGAGTACAGCGGAATCTTCGCCATCAGGCCGGCCTGTGCCATCTGCTTGATGAAGTTGACACCCATGCCGCCCGGATAGAACACGAACGCCGCATCAGGCTTGGCCGCCTGGAGTTGAGCGAGTTCGGCGGAGTAGTCCGGCTGGTTCACCTGCGTGTAGACCTCTTCGACGATCTGCCCCTTGAAGTAGCGCTTGAAGCCGCTCAGCATGTCCTTGCCGGCCTGGTAGTTCGGCGCCATCAGGTAGACCTTCTTCACACCGCGGTCCTGCGCGAACTTGCCCATCGCTTCGGCTGCACCGTCGTTCTGCCAAGCCGTCGAGAAGACATTCGCCTTGCAGCCGGCGCCAGCGACTGGCGACGGTCCTGCATTGGTCGCGATGGCCACGGTGCTGGTTTCGGCAATGCGCGGCAGGCTTGCCATCATGACGTTCGAGAAGCTCAGGCCAACGATGGCGTCGACCTTGTCCTTGTCGATGAACTTGCGCACGATCTGGCCGCCGATCTCCGGCTTCAGCTGGTCGTCCTCTTTCAGCACGGTGGCCGCTTGGCCGCCGAGCTTGCCGCCCAGTTGTTCGACGGCCAGCATGAAGCCGTCGACCTGGTCCTGACCCACGACAGCAATAGGCCCGGAAAGCGGCGCCATGAGGCCGATCGTGGCTGCGCTCGCGAGATGACCTATGCCCGCGCTGGCCAGTGCGGTGAGTGCCAAAGCAGTGCGGCGGAAAGAGGTGTTCGGTGTCGTCATGGTCGTTCTGGCGAAGCCAGGTCCTGGGTTGCGTGAGGTAGCAGGAAAGGTGGATTGCCGTTGCGTCGAAGCGAAGGCAGATGCGGCCGCGCGTAGCCGGGCCGAGCGCGATCTGTGCGCATCATTTGGGGGATGCGCCAGGAGTGCTCAGGGGAGCTCGTGTTGGCTCAAGGAAGCTCGAAGTTCAAACTTCGATCGTCACGGGAAGGGCGTCAAGGCATCGCGTTCAAACTGCTCGTTCGGTCTGCGAGTCAGCGCGTATTGACGCTCCTGCGGCGGGCGCCGAGGCCCTATGAGAGATGGAACCGGTGCATTTTTGTCTCCGTTGTAGGCTGCTCGCTGGGCGCCTGTTCGTGGGTGCGGGTGGCGCAATCATTGCGCCACCGGAGACATAAGCCAATAGTATGTAGTGAATACAGCGCATAGATTTGGCGAATATTGATTTCGCTTCGTCATGGCTTGCATTCGAGACAGCTAGGTGATTACCACCATCTTGCCGCTTGCCTCGTTGTTCTCCATCCTTCGATGAACCTCCACGATCTCGTCGAGGCCGCAGATCTGGTCAATGGGGACCTTTGCTGTTCCGGCGCGAACCCGGTCCAGGAAGTCCTGCAGCACAGGCGCCGGCAGGTCGCTCGCATCCCCGGAATATGCGCAAAGCCGAATGCAGCGCGGCAGGTACGCGATGGGGTAGAAGTCCCTCACGGTCCATTCGTTGGAGAGCATTCCCGTGAAGCAGACGGTGCCCCGGTTGCGGGTTGCCCGCAGGGTGTCCGGCAAGGTGGGCGTGCCTACCAACTCAAGTGCGGTGTCCACGCCCTCGCTATGCGCGAGAACCTGCGATGCGACATCGCCATCGTCGATGAGTACGTGGTCGACGCCAGCGTCCACCAGGACCTGTCGCTTGGCTGTACTGCGTGTTGTCGCATACACGGTCATGCCGCGTTGCTTTGCCAGTACGGCGGCGGCCAGTCCCACCGAGGACGTGCCACCCCTGATCAGGATGGACTGGCCTGGTTGCACATCCAGTGCGGCCGTCAAAGAGCCATAAGCGGTCTGAAGCATCTCCGGTATGGCCCCCAACGTGCTCCACGGAAGATCGCTCCGGAAGGCAATCGCCTGGCTTACCGGCACGCAGGTGTACTCGGCGTAGCCGCCGTCGTACGTGCGTCCCATGTTCCCCATCATTGCCGCCACCTGTTGACCTGATTGAAGTTCCCCGCCGGGGCAGGCTTCGACTATGCCGCAGGCTTCGATACCCAGTACGCGCGGAAAAGTAACGCCCTCGGCGAGGCCCAGCCTGGTGTGCAACTCCGACCGGTTGATGCCGAAAGAGCGAACGCGAATCAGCACCTCGCCTGGCCGAGGAACCGGCACTGGCAATTGGCGAATGCGAAGTGCCTCGGGAGGGCCCGGGGCATCCAGAACCACGGCTTTCATCATCGGTTTCATCGGCATCTCCGTGCAGCATTCATCAGGCTGCGTAACCCTTCAGGAAAACTTCGACACAAGCCGCGCAGTAGCGCTTTGTCTGTGCGCCTGTTCGTCGGCACTGTAGGCCAAGAATCAGTCGAAGCTGCTCGTTTCCGCGAACCATCGCGGCGAACTGTTCGGCCGCATCCTGTGCATGAGCAATTCTGAGGCTGCGAACACGATCACAAGCCCTCAGGTATTTGACGAGCGTCGTGGTCACTGCCTCCGGACCGCTCTCCAGGAAGCTGGTCGAGAGGTCGACATTGCGGGCTCCGGACGCATTGAGCATCCGGACGTGTTGGATCACTGCCGCATCCGTGATCAGACTCAGATAGCTCTGTGCAACGCGAAGCAGTGCTTCTCGCGGATTGCCTGGATCCAGCGACGCGATGTCCAGGTCCAGCGCCTGGCGCACCGGCTCGTTCACGGTCGCGTTGAACAGGGCTTCCTTGGACGGAAAGTACTTGTAGAGAGTGACTTTCGAGACTCCCGACGCTTCGGCAATGCCGTCCATGCTGGAGCCTTCGAGCCCGAGTTGGGCGAACTGCTCACGGGCGGCAGAGAGCATCCGGTCAAGGCGGGCGGGGTCGCGCGGTCGGCCCCTCGGCCGCGCAGACAACCGTGTCGTGAGTGGGGTAATGCTGCTCATGCCGAATCCTGTTTATTTGTTTACTGTACTGTTCAGTAAATAAATTTATATTCTACGCGCTGTCGACCCTGCGGCGCTCTCCCAGCGATGAAGCAATCGACGAGTTCCACTATTCGAGGCGCCCAGGGGCTTCTCTCGCGCCATGCCCTGCTGCTCATGCTGGTCTTCTGTCTCACAACGACGGACTTCCTTCAAAGCACCATCGTGGCGATCAACGCCGCCGCGATCATCGGGGATCTGGGTGCGAGTCCCGAGGAGTTCAGTCTTGCCGCAACCATGTATGCGCTGGTGGCTGTCGGTGCGATCTATAAGCAGCGTTGGCTTGTCGAGCGCCTGGGCTGGCGGCTGTTCACGCAGGTCTCCATTGCGATCTTCGTCGCGGGTCTGCTGGTCAGTTCGACCGGGCGCTCCATGGTGCAGTTCGTCGTCGGGCGGGTGTTGATGGCTGCAGGCGGCGCGACGTTCGTGACGGTGGCAAGGGTCATCGTTAATCACATCCCCCCGTCTGCGCGGCGCTTCGACGGCGTGAGGTTTTTCGCTTACGGTCTTGTTGCGGGCAGTGTGCTTGGGCCCCTGGTTGCCGTCATGGCGCTCGATCACGGGTCATGGCGGTATGCGTTCTGGATACTGGGCGTGCCGGCGGTGGCGATGGCCGCCCTCGCTACCGTGGTGCTGCCCGAGGAGTCGGCGCCGGCCGAACTCCGCTCCGAAGCACATCCGACCGGCCTGCTTCTTCTGATGCTCGGTACCTTCTCGCTGCTTCACGCGCTGCAGCGGTCCAGCTATGACTGGTTCCCCGATCGCTCGACGATCCTGGCATGGAGCCTGCTGGCCATCGCCCTGCTCGCGCTCTGCGCATTGATGGAGCGGCGGCGGCACCGGGCGCCGCTTCAACTTGCGCGGCTGGGGCACGGTCGCTACTTGCTGGGAGTAGCGGCGTTCACCGTCGCGTACATGGTCATGGCCGGCGATAACTATGTCGTTCCGCTTCTCATCAGGCAGGGCCTGGGCCTGCCGCTGCAGACCGTGGGGTCGCTGCTCGCCACGGGAGCTGCAACAGGTGTCGTCACTTGGTTCTTCATGGCTCGCCTGATGAAGCGCCATGCGCTGTCGACGCCCTTCTACGCACTGGGTTTCACGTGCCTCGCGCTCTACGGCACATTGCTGGCGCGTCTGACACCGCAGGTGCACCCATGGCTGCACATCGCACCGGTCCTCATGTTGCATGGCATGTTCGTGATCCTCGTGCTCGCGACGACGGCGGTGCAGACCTACCGCAACGTTCAGCACGACGAGGCTGTCTTTTCGACTGCCAACCAGGTCAAGAACATGTTGGGTCAGTTCGGCACGGCCGCAGGCATTGCGCTGGCCACGCTGGTGACGCAGTGGCGCACCGCCTGGCATTACGACCAGTTTGCTCAGGACATCGCGCGAGGGCGGCCCGGAGTGGATGAAATGCTTGCGCAGCTCACCACCCGTTTTGCCACCACGGATGCACCGCTTCTTGCGGCGCAACGCGCGCTGGGCTACCTGCAGCAGCAGGTGGCTGTGCAATCGACCTTCATGGCGACGACGGACTATTTCTGGGGCATCTCCGCGCTGGGCCTGCTCTGCCTCCTGCTCGTGGCCATCGAATGGGGAGTTCGACGACCCGTGAAACAGGTGGCTTGAGCAGGCCATTGGTCAGCGATGACGGCTGGGAGCACCCATCATGCCTTGCATGAACCTCAGATCGGATACTGCTGTCCGGACGGCTCGATGGTGATCCACTTCAGCTCGGTGAATTCATCGATGACCGCGCGCCCGTCGAAGCGGCCATAGCCGCTGTGCTTGGTTCCGCCGTAGGGCGCCTGTGCTTCGTTCTGCACTGTCGCTCCGTTCACGTGGCACGCCCCGGTGTCGATCTGCATCGCAACATTCAGGGCACGCATGACGTCCTTGCAGAAGACGGCCGCGGAGAGCCCGTAGGCCGTGTCGTTGGCCACGGTCGCGGCCTCCTGGTCGCCGTTGACGCGAACGATGGTCGTGACCGGCCCGAAGGTTTCCTCGTCGTAGATCTTCATGTCGCGGGTGACGTGATCGACGATGGTCGCCGGCATCGACGCACCTTCGGCACGTCCGCCGCACGCCAGCTTTGCACCTTTGGCGAGAGCGTCCTCGAGCAGCGAATTGAGTCGCGGGCCGGAGTCTTTGGACACCATGGGGCCGATCACGCATTGCGGGTTCTTCATCGGGTCGCCCGCAGGCAGTTCCTTCGCGCGTGCGGCGAACTTCGCGACAAATTCATCGGCAATCGATTCATCGACGACGATTCGCTCGGTGGACATGCAGATCTGGCCTTGATAGAGGAACGATCCGAACACTGCTGCGTTCACCGCATCGTCGATGTTCGCGTCCTTCAGGACCACCAGCGGCGACTTTCCGCCGAGCTCCAGCAGGCAGCGCTTCAGATGCACGGCGGCCTTTTGCGCAATGATGCGGCCGACACGCGTCGAACCGGTGAAGTTGACGCGCCGCACGGCCTTGTGGGCAATCAGCGCATCGATCACCTCCGGTGCGTCCTGGGGCGCATTGGTCAGGAAGTTGAGCACGCCAGGCGGGAGCCCTGCATCGACTAGCGCCTCTGCCACCAGCATGTGAGTGCGCGGGCTGGCTTCGGATGCCCGGAACACCACGGTGTTGCCGCACATCAGCGGGTAGGCGATGGCCCGGGCGGCCAGCACCACCGGACCGTTCCACGGCACGATGCTCAGGATCACGCCCACGGGCTGGCGAACGGTCATCGACAACGCGCCGGGCTTGTCGGTCGGGATGGTCTCGCCCTGGATCTGCGTGGTCATCGATGCGGCCTCGCGAAATGCGGTTGCAGCCAGGACGACGTTGAATCCTGCCCAGAGTGCGGCGGCGCCGACTTCGGCCGCCATGGCTTCGATGAAATCCGGCATCCGCGCTTCCAGCGCGTCGGCCGCCTTCAGCAGGATGCGGCGACGCTCCGACGGCGAACTGTGCCGCCACGATTGAAACGCGATGCTGGCCGAGTCAGCCGCCGCGATGGCATCGGCCACGTCCCCCGCGGCAGCGCGGGTGACGATGTCGCCACTGGTCGGATGCCGGCGCTCGAAGATGGCATTTCCGTGGGCAGCGCGCTTCTGGTTGTCGATGATCAGTTCTGTTTGCATGAGAGTGCTCCGTCGATGGAGTGTTGAATAAAACGGGATGAGTGAGAGCGGCGGGGGAGCGGGTGTTCAGGCTTTCGGGCGCAGGAGCTCCGCCATGCGTTCGCCGATGAGCGCGCAAGTCGCCATGGTTGCGACCGCCGGGATGGTTGGCATGATCGAGCTGTCCGCGATTCGCAGGTTCTGCACGCCGTTCACGCGCAATCTGGCATCGACCACGGCTGTCGCATCCTTGCCCATGCGGCAGGTGCCGACCTGATGGAAGTAGGTCGTTGCGCCGTTGCGCACGAAGTCTTCCATCGCCTTGCCCGACAGCTTCTCGCCCGGTGCGACTTCGCGTTTCACGAAATCGCGCATGGCCGCCGAATTGCCGATCTCCCTGCACACCTCGATGCCATGCGCCAGCGCCTTGACGTCGTCGGGGTGGCTGAGAAAGCGTGCGTCGACGATCGGACGGTCCGCCGGATTTGCCGAGCGAAGCCGGATCTCGCCGCGGCTCTTGGGGGCCACGAGGCCCGCGCACAGCGCCCAGCTGCTTGGCGGCGGAGAGAACTGCTTTCCGACGACGTCGCTGGCATAGGGCAACTCGATCTGCACGAGATTCAAGTCCGGCGTGTTCAGGCCAGCGTGACTCTTCAGGAAGCCCGATACGTTGGCGGCGCTGTTGCGATGGGGAACCTGCTCCTTCGGCTCCCAGATGCAGCCGCCATGCAGCAGGTGGTCGTGGAAGTTCTGCCCCACATCCGGCGAATGCGCCACGGTCTGGATGCCGTGTGCGCGCAACTGCGCTTCGTCGCCGATGCCGCTGAGCATGAGGAGCTTTGGCGTGTTGATGCCTCCGGAACTCAGGATGACTTCGGACCTCGCCTGGATGCGAACAGGCGCTGCGTCGTCGCGGGTCAGTTCCACTCCCGTGACGCGGGTGCCGCTGAACGTCAGGCGGTTGACGTGCGTCTTGACGAGGACCGTGACGTTCTTCCGCCCGAGGACGGGGTAGAGGTACGAGCGCGCCATGCTTTGCCGACGGCCATCCCGGATGATCTGGTTCATCAGCGCAAAGCCGCCAGCACCAATTTCCCGGGCGCCGTTCAGGTCATCGAGCATGGGCATGCCAAGCGAGCGGCATGCCGCCAGCATGCCCAGCGCGACGGGTGGCGGATCGAATGCCGGCTGGACCCACACCGGGCCGCCTTTGCCGCGGTAGTGGCTGTCGGCCTTGCCTTGCCAGTTCTCCATGCGGCGGTAAATGCCGAGGCAGTGCTCATAGCCCCAGGCGGCATCGCCGCTCTCTCGAGCCCAGTGTTCGAGGTTGTTTCGAAAGGGGCGCGCCCAGATGGTGGCGTTGATGCTGCTGCCGCCGCCAACCACCTTGCCCATGTGCTCGGGAATGGCCCGGCCGTTCGTGCTGGGGGATGGCAGGGCGACGTCCTTCCAGTCGAGTTCGGTCCCCAGGTTGGTGAACCACAGCCGCGGGTCCATGACGGAGGGCGCGGCATCCCAATCGCCCGCTTCGATCACAAGGATGTTCGCGCTTGTCTTTGCCGCCAGCCGGCCGACGAGTGCGGAGCCGGCGCTGCCGGTCCCGACAACGATGTAGTCGTAAGCGGGCAGCAGCGAGGCGGTTCGCTCGGCCTGGTTGGCTCGCGCGGCATCCAACTCGTCGGCGAGCGAAGGCAGACTCGTCGCGGCAATGCCTGCTGCGGCGGCTGCTCGCAGGAAGCCTCGTCGGTCGAGCCGTCCGGCGATCAATGCACGTTCCAATCGGTCCAGCTTGTCGTCGTTGTCTTTTTCGTTCTGGGGATGCAGAGAGAGTCGCATGGCGTATCCACCTCGGGTTGGGAGAAAAATGCTCGTTGGATAACGCTCCGGACGAAGGCCGAAGTCGTATCGCAGGGGGAAGGTAAGTCACCGGATACGGTGGCCGAAGCATCGGGAAAACCCGACCCGATACGGGTGTTCCGTTTCGGAACGGTGGGCGATGCGAAGCTAGCGCCTGGCCTGCGCGCGATTGCGCAGTCGTCGATAGATCAACCCGCGCGAAACGCCGAGTTTCTCGGCCGCCTTGGTGACGTTGCCGCTGTAGGTTTCCAAGGTTCGATCGATGAGATCGTTGCCGCATTCGCGAAGCCTGACCGATGGCTCGCTGGCATCGCGAGGCGCTTCAGGTCCGGGCGGCGCGGAGGCGACGTCCGGCTCTTCGATTGCGCTCGCGGTCGCAAGCTCGGCAGTGGTCTCTTCGTCGCTTGGCGCGGCCAGGGCGCAGGGGGAAGTCACTGCTGGTGCAGGAGTGGGGTCACGTTTCCCGAACTCATCGACCCCCGGGACAAGGCCACGGTGACCATCGGCGGCGCGCATCTCGCCGCGGGCCCAGACCATCAGTCCATTCGCCAGTTGCAATGGCGCCGAGCCCGATCGGGGCAGTGAAGCCAGTTGCGCGATGCTGGCGCCCATGGCCTCTTCCACGGACGAGGTATTCGCGCCGCGCTCGGCTGGCGGCAACCCTAGTAGGCGGGCTGCCGCACCGTTCATCCAGGCGAGCTGGCCGTTGATGTCGATGCCGACCAGCGCGACAAATCTCGAATCGAGCAGCATTGCATCCACTTGAAATCGCACTACGAGATGCTGGTCGGACTGCGAGATGAAGAGCCGGTTCTCGATGGCCGCGGCATACAGCCCGACAACGGAGGTTGCATCGAAGCTGAACGGAATGGCCTCGCTCGATATGTCGAGCACGCCAACCAGCCGGCCGCGGGTGTCGTGAATAGGCGCTGCGGCGCAATGCATCGCCTTGACCTCGTCGAAGAAGTGCTCCGCGCCGTCGACCGACACCGCGCGACCCGTGCGCGCGGCCACGCCGGGTGCGGTCGTGCCCACCGCTTCCTCGCAGAGGTTCACGCCCGTGCGGGTCGCGATCGGCATGATGCGTTCGTGCGAGCGGCCCACACACGTGGCTCCGATGAGTACGCCCGATGCATCGGTCAGCATGGCCGCGCAAGAGGTCGCACCCAGTACCGACTGCAGTTGCGGGAGTTCTTCGAGCCAGGCGTGGACGAGATCGCGATTCTTCTGAAGCGCCAGATGTGCCCGGCTCGTCGAGACCGGCTGAAAGGAGACCTTCGCGCCAGGACCGTCATGCAGGCGCTGGCACCGCGCCCACGACTGATACACAGCGTCGCTCACGATCCCCGAGGGCAGCAGTCCTTCTTCGAAGTAGCGCCGACGCGCGAGCGCAAGACGCTCGATCCTGGAGTTGAAGAACAACGATGTTCCGGGGGAGTTCATCGACAGCTGCGTGGTCAATCTTCTGGCCGTGTGTTTCTCACGCGAGTGTCCCCCGGCCGGCACGGCTGGCAAGCCGGGCTATCCCTGCGTCCGCCCGCGGGGGAATGGCCGGGGCATTCGCGTCACTCTTGCTCGGCCGAGGCGGCTCTGTGCGCGTGGAGCGCTTCGAGAATCGGTGCGTCGCTGAAGCGGAACAGGTCGAGCGATCCGGGGCAGGTCTCGTCGCAGTGGGCCGAAAACGCCTGCCACGACGGCACAACGAACATGTCCCCACGCCTGACCGTCCAAGCGTGGTCACCGACCTTCACCTTGCCGCTGCCGTCGAACACCTGGTACACGGACGAGCCCACCTCGCGCCGCGAAAGGGTGCTGGCACCGCTTCGGATGCGGTGCATCTCCGTACGGATCGTGGGCAGCACATCGCGCCCGTTGCTCGGGTTGGTGAAGCGAACGGCCGCATGACCCGGGCTGAGCGTGGCTGCATGGCCCTCGGCTTCCAGGATCAGCTGGTCTGCGAGCGCCTTGTCCGTGTCGACCCAACGGTAAGCGAGCAAGGGCGTGGCCACCGGGGACTCGGGCTGCGACAGCGGGCGCAAACCAGGGTGTCCCCACAAGTGCTCCGATCGCGAACGCTCGGGCGTCGACTGCTCGGCCGTGCTGACGCGTTCGCGTCCGAACTCGAAGAACTGCGACTCGGTGTAGTAGGAGAACGGAATGTCCAGCCCGTCGATCCAGGCCATCGGTGCGCTGGCTGCGTTGTGGTGCGAGTGCCAGTTCCAGCCGGCCTGCGGCAGGAAATCGCCACGCGACATTCGGACCGGATCGCCATTGACCACGGTCCATACGCCTTCGCCTTCGACCACGAAACGGAAGGCATGCTGCGTATGCCGGTGTTCCGGGGCGTTTTCGCCCGGCATGAGGTACTGGATCGCAGCCCACAGCGTGGGTGTGGCGAACGGCCTGCCGCCGAGCGCCGGATTGGCCAGCGCAATCGCGCGGCGTTCCCCGCCGCGGCCGACCGGCACGATGCGTCCGGCTTCGGCGGCGAGCTCCACAAGGCGGTCCCACCGCCAGAGATGCGGGGCGGCCTTGCTGCGTGGCTGGCGGGGCATCAGGTCGCCGATCTCCGTCCAGAGAGGAACCAGCAACTCGCGCTCGAAGCCTCGGTAAAGCTGCTCGAGCGCCGGACTGGGGTCGGGCTGGGACGGGCCGGCGACGGCCTTCAGGTGCACAGGGGAGGGGACGGTATCGGCGGTCATCGGCGGTTCCTTTGCGGGGCTGCGAGCGCGACTGGTGCACGCCCGCAGCTTGGCTGTTCAGCGGTGCTCTGGGGAGCGTTGTTGCATCATTCGGCCGGGCCGACCGTGAGGGCGATCTCTCCGACGCCGGCAACGCTGCCTTCGACGCGATCGCCCGGCTGCAATGCACCGACGCCTTCGGGTGTTCCCGTGAAGATCAGGTCTCCCGGCTCGAGGTGGTAGAACTTCGAGAGATCCTCGATCAGCTCGGGGATGTTCCAGATCAGCTTCGAAAGGTCGGAGCTCTGCCGCTCCTGGCCGTTCACGCTGAGCCTCAGGGCGCCCTGGTCGATCACCTTGCCGGCCATCGGCACCACTTCGGATACGACCGACGATTGCTCCACGTCCTTGCCGAGATCCCATGGCCGACCTTTGTCGCGGGCGACCAGCTGGAGGTCCCGTCGCGTCATGTCCAGACCGCAGGCATACCCATAGATCAACTTGTGGGCGTCGTCGCGATTGACGCGGAAGCCAGGCGCTCCGACCACCAGCACCAACTCCATCTCATGGTGGTAGTTCTTGGTTTCGGGCGGATAGGCGACGGTCACACCCGACTCGACCAACGTGGAGGGGCTCTTCGTGAAATAGAACGGGACTTCGATGGTCTTGTCGACGGGTCGTCCCATTTCCACCGCATGCGCGTGGTAGTTGCGGCCCACGAAGAAAAGCCGGTTGATGGGCAGGCGCTGCGAGGTGCCGCGCACCGGCAGCGAAGGAACGGCAGGGGGATTCCAGAGATAGGTGGGGGTCATGATTTAGGTCTGTAGAAGGTGAAAATCCGTCCGGTCGTTTTCGACCTTCAGAGCTTGGAAAGAGGGACCTGGAGGTTGGCGAGTTGTTGGGGATCGACGCTTGTGCGGCGCTCGATCAGGCGTCGCGCAAAGCGCAGGTCGCGTGCCGCGTTCGGCCCGAGTGCTGCGGCAACTTTGTCTGCCTCGAGAAAGAACATGACAAAGCTGTTGGAGCCCACGTCGCCGCGTACGACCACCTGGTGCTTGGGTGTCGGAACGCCGAATATCTGCAGATTGACGTCGTACTGGTCCGACCAGAACCACGGCAGCGGCTGATGGTTCACCGTGGTGCCCAGCGCGGCGCGCGCGGCCGCGATCCCTTGCTCCTGGGCGTTCTGCCAGGACTCCAGTCGCATGCGCCGGGCAGCCCAGTCGCAGTGCCAGACCGCGACGTCGCCGGCGGCAAGGATGTCCGGGTCCGAGGTTCGGCATTGGGAATCGACCAGGACGCCACCTTCGCATGCCAGGCCCGCTTCGCGTGCAAGTTCATCGTTCGCGATCAATCCAACGCCGAAGAGAACCACGTCGCAAGCCAGCTCCCGTCCGTCGCTGAGGGTCGCCGTCAGGTCTTCGCCCGGCCCTTGGGCCAACTGCTCGATCCCCGCACCCAACTCGACCTGAACGCCATGCGCGGTGTGAAGCCGCAGCAGATAACTGGAAATCTCCGCAGGCACCGTGCGCTCGCACAGCCGGTCCATGGCCTCGACGACGATGACGTCCAGGCCCTTCTTTCGGGCGGTTGCCGCGACCTCCAGTCCGATCCATCCTCCGCCCACCACAAGCAGCCGCTTTCCGGCGACGAGCGCCGCTCCGAGCGCTGCCGCATCGCCGATGCTGCGCAGGGTGAAGATGCCAGGCAGATCGGAACCCGGGATGCCCAAACGGCGCGCCCGTCCTCCGGTGCAGAGGATCAAGCTGTCGTAGGGAATCGGCTCGCCGCGGCTCAGATGCAGCCGCTTCGCGGCCCTGTCGATGCGCGTTGCGCTGACATCGGGGCGCCAGTCGAGGTTCAGCGCATCGAAGGCTTCCGATTTCTGCAGGTACGTCGTGTCCGGATGCGCATCGCCCGCAAGCACCGCCTTCGACAGGGGCGGTCTTTCGTAGGGGCGGTGAGGTTCGTCGCCGATCAGCACCACCCGGCCATCGAAGCCGTCGCTGCGCAGCGTCTGCGCAGCCCATCCTCCGGCCTGACCACCGCCCACGATCACGATCGTTCGATCACTCATGGGGCCTCCGGGCCGCTGGGGAACGGTGTGTCTGCGCTCGGTGCGCGAGCATCGCCATGTGACGCATTGATGTCTCCATTCTTCTTGGCGCGAGGGGAAGCGGACGTTCGTGTTCCGCTTGTCGAACTGCCGTCTTGCAGCGGCGCTTCACGCCGCCGCAAGGGCATTGCCATGCAGCTGAATCAGCCCAGTGAAAGAAACACCCGACCGCCTTCGATCTTCACCGGATAGGAGCGGATCGCTTCCGTCACGGGGGCGCACGTCGGTGCGCCGTTGCGCACGTCGAACTTGCCTTGGTGCAGCGGGCACTCGATCTCGTGCCCCTCCAGAAAGCCCTCGCACAGGCGGGCGTGTCCGTGGGTGCAGATGTTGTCGGTCGCATAGATCCGACCGTCTACGCTGTACAGGGCAATGTCGCGTCCGTCGACGAGCATACCCACGACATCGTCTGCCGGTACTTCATCGACCGGAGCCGCGTCGGTCCATTGGGAATCGGGATCGCTCATGGGTTGTCTCACAACGGGTAGATGATGGAATTCGGGATCATTTCGCTGTCATAGATGACCTGCCGCGAAGCGAATTTCAGTCCCTGTTCGGTCCGTACGACGACGTCGATGTAGCGCCCAACGCTGAAGACCGTCGAAAGCTCGGAGAGCTTGGTGCGAAACACCGCGTAGTTGGCCTCCGACTCGAAGCGGTTGGCCTCGGCTTTCAGTACCACCGGCGTGCCGACGATGTGACGCTGGTAGTAGGGGTCGTGAAACAGGGTTTCGCGAATCCCGTAGACACGGTCCTTGAGCATCCCCTTGCTCTCGAACGAGAGCGTCGCCAGCGGAAAACCGCGGTCGTAGTTTTCTCTCGGCTGCAGCCGATAGGTGCAGTCTTCCGTGAAGAATTCGGGCCAGAGTTCCCATTGACTGGAGCTGACGGCCTGGGCGTAGCTGGCGTAGAGCTGGGACAGTTCGAAGTAGTCTTTGAAGTCCACGTTAAGCCTCCATCACCTTGCGCCAGTACTCGTACATGCCCCGGATCAGGGTCTCGGTGACCATGTGATCCGTGTCGCCGACCTCGCGTCCGCCAAGCTCGGCGAGCGTGCGATGAAAAGGCTTCTGCTCAAAACCCTTTTGCGACAACTCGATCACTTCACCGTCGTCCGCGGACACGAATCCGGCGGGTCCGAAGAGATTGGCCTGACGCAGCCGGCGCTGCGTCATTTCTTCGGTATCGTCCTCGAATCCGAAGTGGGTCCAAACAAAATCGAAGGCACCGGGGCCGCTCGGTTGGATGTGGCGCGTAGAGACGCTGTTGACCTGCTGTTGAAAGATCACGCTCGGGAACAGCGTCATCATCACAGCCGTCGGTCCGCCCCACCAAGGCTCCGGCACGATGTCGAGGAAGCGGGGGTCGTTGAGCTGCATGCTTTCCTTGAAGCTCGACACCTGGGTGACCTGGTCGGCCTTGCCGCTCGCACCGCGCGTTGAGATCATGGCGGCATGCCGATGGTGCCGATCCATCTTGAGCTCCGACTTGTTGTCTGCACGCCAGAGACCGAAGGTGACGAACCAGGTGTGCAGCAGGCCCGGGTGGTATGGGTCCTTGATGTTCTCCTGCATCAGCTTCCAGTTGCCCGGAATGCGCTGGCGGTTGTAGCCGAGGATCTTCAGCTTTCGGCCGTTGAACAGCCGATCGAAATAACCCAGGATCTCCGGCCCCATGAAGTCTTCGAGCGATTCGACGTTGGGGTCGAAGGATGCAAAGACGACACCCCCGCGGGTTGCAACTTTGAGTTTGTTCAGGCCATGGTCGGCGGGCTTGAAGTCGGCGGGCATCCCGCCGTTGACTTTTCCATCCTGCTTGACGCCCCGGCGGAAGGGCACTCCCTGCAGGTCGCCGGTGAGCGTGTAGTTCCACTGGTGGTAAGGGCAGGTGAACCCCTCCGCCTTGCGGTTTCCATGGCGCTCGCGGCAGAACTGCATGCCTCGGTGAGCGCACACGTTCTCGACGACGCTGATGGAATTTTCGGCATCGCGCACCATGATCACGGAGCGTTCGCCGACGACCGTGCGCGTGAAGTCCCCGACCTCCGGCACCTCGGCTTCAAGGCCGACGTAGCACCAGTGGTTGCGATAGAAGAGGCGTTCCAGCTCTTGCCGATGCTGGTCGGCCTCGGTGTAGGCCATGAAGGGGATCCGACTGGTGCCTTGGTTTTCCCAGTGGATCTTCTGGGGGAAGACGGCTGATGTGTCATCCATGTTTTGTGTCTCCTGTGCTGCCGCAGGGGGACAGCGTCTTGTGGGTGCAGCAATGATGTCCATTCCAGTGCCATCGCTCAATAGAATATGGGGAATAGTTCAGATTGATTTTGCGAATGTGAGGCGCTATGGAACTCAAAGACATCGACCTCAACCTTCTGGTCGTTTTCCAACAGTTGCTCGTCGATCGACGTGTCTCGAAGGTGGCCAGCAGCCTCGGTCTTTCCCAGCCGGGTGTGAGCAACGCGCTGGCTCGCCTGCGCAAGCTCACCGATGACCAGTTGTTCCTTCGAACGCCTAACGGCATGGAGCCGACGCCGTATGCGGAACAGCTTGCGGGGCCCACCGCGAGCGCATTGCAAGTTATCCATGCGGCCATCAACCAGAAGGCGTCATTCGACCCGTCGACTTCAAAGCGCGCCTTCACGGTGGGCATGACGGACATTGGCGAGATCTACTTCCTGCCCAAGCTGATGAAGGAAGTGGCACGTGTTGCGCCGAATGTGTCAATCAGCACTGTTCGGAACACGGCCGTGAATCTGCAGGATGAGATGGAAGCGGGTCATGTGAACCTTGCGATCGGTCTGTTGCCGCAGCTCAAGGCGGGCTACTTTCAGCGCCGGCTGTTCAAGCAGCAGTACGTCTGCATGTTCAGGCGAGGTCATCCCCTCGACAAGAAGACGGTTTCATTGAGTGAGTTTTCCTCGGCCGATCACGTCGTCGTGATCTCCGCGGGAACGGGACACGGCAATGCCGACGAAATCCTCGGCCGGAAGAAAGTGGTGCGAAAGGTGGTCCTCACCGTTCCGCACTATGTGGCGGTGGGCCACATCCTTCACGACTCGGACCTGGTGGCAACCGTGCCTGAGCGGCTCGCCCAGGCTCTGGCGGGGCCCTTTGGCCTGTCCTACATCCGTCACCCGGCCAAGCTGCCCGAGATTGCGATCAACCTGTTCTGGCATGGTCGCTTTCACAAGGACCCGGCCATCACATGGCTGCGCTCGCTGATCGTCGGGCTGCATGGGGAAGGCGCGCCCGACTAGGGCTTTGAAGGTCGGCGCCTAGCGCCGTCTGAGCTTCTTCAAAAGCCAACAGGAAAGCACTGGCTCGGCTTTCCGATGCGACACCGATGTGTCGCAAAGTGTCGCGACCGGGACGGCGCATCGCGACTAAGTCCTTGATTTGATTGAGATCCGCTTCGGGCATGCGATCTGCAGAGATCGTTGGGAGCGCATCACCAAACCAACTCAGGAGACTTCCCGCCATGTCCTCGCTCCCCGATTCCTCTGCCGCACTCGATGTCGCAACCGCATTTCGAGACGCCATGCGTCGCGTTGCGTCCTCGGTCACCCTGATCACCACACGCGATGCGAATGGCGAGCCTCACGGGATGGCCGCTTCCGCCGTCATTCCGGTGTCCATGGACCCGCCGGCCATCCTGGTGGCGGTGAATCGCACGTCAGGGCTGCATCCTGCGCTCAGCGCACAGGGGCGGTTCTGCGTGAACCTGCTGGCGGGGGCTCATCACCCCTTGCTGGGCGCGTTCTCGCAGAGTTCGCGCAGAGGCGAGCGCTTCGTTACCGGCGATTGGCAAGACAGCTCGGACTCGCTCCCTTGCCTGACCTCGGCACTTGCCGCGGTCTCCTGCGAAGTCGACCAGCGCGTCGAGTACGCGACCCACACTTTGTTCATCGGTCGCGTCACGGCCGTGCAACTGGCAGAGGGCCAATCGGACCCGCTCGTCTGGTTCGACGGAGCGGGCGTGGCCGTTTCGAGCCGCTGCAAGGCCGCTGCGGAACAAGCCGTGGCCTGAGTCTTTCCATGTTCCCCGCGCGGCATCCGCTGCGCTTTTCAACCCTGCAAAAAAGGAGACTTCATGAAACTCGGATTGTTCGGCATGCCTCTGCATCCACCCGCCCGGCCCAAGTCGGAAAGCTTCACGGAAACTACCGAGAAGATCGTGTACGCCGATGAAATCGGCTTCGACGAGGTGTGGATCGGTGAGCATATTTCCTGCACGACGGAGCCGATCTCGTCACCCCTCATCTTCCTTGCGTCACTGATCCACCAGACCAAGCGCATCCGCTTCGGAACGGGCGTCATCGCCTTGCCGAACCACCATCCGGCCGTGGTGGCCGCAGAGATTGCACAGTTCGATCACATGAGCAAAGGACGCCTGATGTTCGGCATCGGCCCCGGTGGCCTGGCCAGCGACATGGAGTTGTTCGAAGTGCTCGATGGTGCGTATCGCACCGAGCGCATGATGGAATCGATCGACACGATCCTCAAGCTCTGGTCGCAGGACCCGCCCTACGATATCCAGGGAAAGCACTGGAAGATCTCTCTGAAGGACATGGTCATCCCCGAGCTGGGCGTGGGCTTCATGCCCAAGCCGTACCAGCTCCCGCACCCCGAGATCTCGATGACCGCGATGTCGCCGTTCTCCGACAGCGTGAAGACGGCTGCAGCGCGCGGGTTCGGCGCGATGAGCGCCAACTTCTGTCCGGAGTATGTGATTGCCAGTCACTGGAAAAAGTATGTCGAGGGGTGCGAGTCCGCGGGCCGCGAACCCACCGGGAATGACTGGCGGGTCGCCCGAAACATCGTCATTGCTGCCAGTGATGCTGAAGCCCGTGAGCGGGTGATGGATCCGGCCGGCAGCAACTACTACTACTTCGACTATTTGTGGCGTGTTCTCAAGTCCGTGAACTACACGGCTGTCATGAAGGACGACCCCAAGCAGCCCGACGACGCCGTGACCGTTGAGCAACTCATCGAGAGCATGGTGATCTACGGATCTCCCGGCACCGTGGCGGACAAGCTGGTGGCGTTCCGCGAACGCACGGGGCCATTCCATGGACTGATGATGGCATCGATGGACGGATCCGGCGTCAACCGCGAATGGGAATGGGAGACCATGCGCAGGCTTGCACAGGACGTGATGCCGAAGGTGCGCAAGGCGTCTGCGCGGGGCTGACACGCAGTTCCGCCAGCGTGACACCAGGGGGCAAAGGATGCAGAATCCTTCGACAAGGGCCGGCTCCAGGCCCCCTGCAGGAGACAACGCGCTGTGGACAAAGCATCCCATTCGAACGTGCTGCGCGCTGCCGCAGTGCTGGCCCCTATCCAGGACGAAGTGATGGAACGTGGGAGCGTTGCCGCGTCGAGAGAACGCTGTGTTTCGCTCCATGGCCTCAACCCGGAAAGGGTGGGTCGCCCTGGTGTTCTCACAGCGGTCGAAATCCAGGACCATCGCGAGCCCATCGCCGATCTTCTGTCGCTGTCGCAGGGCGAAGTTCAACGCCTGTTCGAGCTCCTGGCGGAACAGGACTATGTCGTGATGCTGACCGATCCCCAGGGCGTCGCTCTGGGTTTCCGCTCGACCGAACTGGTTCTGGACGCCTGTAGCAATGCGGGCGTCTTGCCCGGTTCGATCTGGTCGGAGGAGATGCAAGGCACGAACGGAATCGCACTATGCATCCGCGAGCAGAGGGCGCTCTCCGTTGTGATGCAGGATCACTTCGCTTCGAGCCTGGCGAGTGTGAGCTGTACGGTGGCGCCCGTTTTCGGCGCCGGCGGCCAGTTCGCCGCGGCGTTGAATGTCACGACGCTCCGGGCATCCGACCGCGCGACCCAGGCTGTGGTTCGCCAGGTGGTCATTGCGTCGGCGCGACGCATCGAGAACCTCTATTTCGATCGTCGCAATGTGGGACATACGATTCTTCGCGTATCCAGGCATGGCGACTTCTGCGATGCGGCTGTCGAGTCGCGCGTCGCCCTCGATTCATCGGGCAGAGTGCTCGACGCCACGCCGTTGGCGCAGCGCATTCTCCTTCCCGCAGGAGCGCCGTTGATCGGCCGCCCTTTGTCCGATGTCTGCGGAATGGACCAGTGGCAAAAGGCCTTCGATGGCAGGGATCTCGTGCTCCAGCTTGCAAGCGGCCAGCACTTCTTTCGCGTGGAGCAGCCGAGACGGCAGCTTCAGGCCGTGTCGGCGCCGGAGAAGCTCGATCGCACCTTCGACATCAGCCAGCCTGCGGTGGAGGAGATCATTGGAGACGACCCGGCAGTCGGCGAAGCGGTGTCGATGGCGCGCAGGCTCATGGCCCACCAAGTACCGGTGTTCGTGCACGGAGAGACCGGAACAGGAAAGAGCGCCTTGGCGCGCGCATTGCATGTCGATGCAGGCGGCAGGCCCGACAAGTTCGTTGGTATCAACTGTGCCGCGATCAGCGCGGAGTTGATTGAAAGCGAACTGTTTGGCTACCGTCCCGGTGCCTTCACCGGCGCATCCCGACACGGCTCGCGAGGCCGGTTGCTGGAGGCGAACGGCGGCACCTTGTTCCTCGATGAAATCGGCGACATGCCATTCGGATTGCAGACCCGGTTGCTGCAGGTCCTGTCAGATGGTGAGTTCACGCCTGTGGGAGCGACGCGGCCGGTGCAGGTGCGCTTTGCCCTCATCGCGGCCAGCCTGCACGACGTGGCGCAGCTGGTGCGGGAAGGGCGTTTTCGCGAAGATCTCTATTTCAGGCTGGCTGGGGCTACCGTGCGCTTGCCGGCGCTGCGGCAGCGCGACGATCTCGAGCAACTGATAGAGCGAGCCGTGATTGGCGCCGCGCAACGCGTCGGACGGCGGGCTCCCGTGCTGACGGCTGCCGCCGCGAAGGCGCTGCTCGCGCACGATTGGCCCGGAAATTTACGTGAACTCCACCATGCCATGCGATTCGCCGTTGCGATGGACTCGGACGGGAAGATCGATCTGGCCGATCTTCCTCCACCTTTGGGGCAAAGAGGAGTGTCGCGAAACACTCGTCCGTCTGGCAAGCGTGCTGCGATCGAAGCGGTTCTGGAGCGCTGTGGATGGAATGTGTCTGAAGCTGCAATTTCGATGGGCGTGTCGCGCGCAACCCTCCATCGCCACATCCGGGAGTTGGGAATTTCTCGTCCCACCGACTGATACGCCTAGATGTCGAAAAAGCGTGACCGTCGCCGGCTCGGTTTGCAGGAGAAGGCAATTTCGACGGCTGCCTCTGGCAGCTCAGCGACCGTTGGATCGGTCTGAGCGTTTGAGGATGCTTTCCCGTTCGGTGGGATTCAAGCTTTCCGACGAAACCATTCCACCAGCACGCACTGACAGCGTTCGGGCTGCCACGCCTAGTCGTTCGGTCACTTCTGGAATTGACTTCCGCTGAATCTGGTCGATCCGCTCGGCATAGGGCACTGTGAGGGCCGCAATGGCACACCCCTGAGTATCGAGAATAGGATAGCTGATTGCGTAGAGACCGCGGACTTGTACGCTCGGGATCGACTCATAGCCGGTGGCGCGAATCGAATCGAGGATGGTGTCGATCTGCGCGTTGGCCTGCTCAGGCCGCCGCTGCACGGACTCTTCGATGCGGAGCTTGCGAGTTTCCTCGTCCTGGAACGCCAGCAAGACTCGACCGGAAGCCGAGATCAGCACATCGAGTTCTGCACCGGCGCGCACCGCAAAACCCATCCCGCTGGGCGTGTCGACCTTGCAGAGCACCACCTGTTTGCCTTGGCCGTACACCGTGAGATGGCAAGATTGGTCAAGCTCGCTGGCCAGTCTTTGCATGATGGGTGTGGCTTCAAGAAGCAACCGGTGCGTCGGCGGGTTGATGTGCGCGAGCTCGAACAGCTTGGTCGTGATCCCATAGCTGGTCTCGTCGACCAAGGTAACGTAATTTCGATCGACCAGACACGCAACCATGCGGTAGAGCTCGTTCACGCTTCGTCCCAGGCGCTGAGCGATGTCCTTCTGTGTGAGGGGATGCTCGCTACGGCAAAGCGTCTCTAGGATGTCAAGTCCCTTCTCCAGCGCTGGCGCCGAGTACGAACGACTTTCGGCTTCGGACACTGTCGCCACTTCGTTTGCATCATCTTTCATTTGTTTCAGCTCCAACCTTTGTCCACGACAACTTGTATCAACACCGGTGCACCTTCGTGTCGATTCATGCGCATCAATTTTGCGCCATCATTTTGCTGCCTCAGTATGGACCGCGCCGGCAGAAGCAAACATCTCGATCTCGGCCTCGCTGTACCCGATCTCGCGCAAGAGATCACAGGTGTCCGCGCCACGGGGTTGAGCCGGGGGGCGGCGTGGCAGATAGTCGTCCTCAAAGCGAATGGATGATCGGATCGACTTGATCGTGCCTTCGGTCGAGTGCTGCTCCAAGCCGATCAGTCCGACAGCCTCCAGGTGGGGGTCATGCGGGAGTGACTCAAGGGTATGGCATGGCTGGGCTGCAATGTCTGCCGTACGCAAGATGTCCAGCCACTCGGCCGTGGTCTTGGTTGTCAATGCAGCTCCCCGCACTTCGAACCACTCGGCAACATACCGTGCACGCGCCGCCACGGTGGCGAAGCGCGGGTCGTCGATGAACTGTTGTCGCCCAGTCGCCTCTAGGAATGCGCGCACCTGTGGATCAGTGTTGATGGTGAATGCGATCCATCCGTCCGCAGTTTTCACTGGCTTGTTGTGTGGACTGAGCAGGCGCAGATCGCCAGGAGGACCGACGGGTGGGTCAAAGCTCTGTTGAGCCAAATGCTCTTGCAGCACGAACGCGGCCATGGTTTCGAACATCGGCACTTCGACGCTGCATCCTTCGCCAGTTGTCTTGCGTTGGACGAGCGCAGCGAGGATGGCGCCAGCTGCGATTTCACCTGCCACATGATCGCAAATCAGCATCGGGACATAGGCGGGCGCCCCGTCGCGTGCAAGCATCAAGCCAGCCATTCCGGTCACACCCTGCACGACACTGTCGTAAGTGGGAAGCCCAGCGTAGGGTCCATCGGTACCGTAGCCAGTGATGAGGCAGTAAATCTTGTCAGGATGCCGGGCCCGCACCGTTTTGGCGTCAAGTCCCAGCCGCTCGAGAGCCTGTGGGCGCATGTTCGCGACGATGACATCGGCAGATGCGATAAGCCGTTCGATGACCAACCTCGCGCCTTCTTTCTTCAGGTCGAGACAGATATTCCTTTTTCCGCGGTTGAAATGCAGATAGGCGCCAGAATGTTGACCAGTGGGTGACATCCCGCCTAGTCCGCGCATCAGGTCACCCTCGGGGCTTTCGACCTTCACGATCTCGGCGCCGTACTGCCCCAGCCGCCATGTGCAAACGGGACCCACCACAACGCTGGTCAGGTCCAAGACGCGAACGCCCTTCAACGGTTCGAAGCTCATTGCGCGGTTACCTCCATATCTACAGCAAGCCGGTTGCGGTCGTCGTAAGCCCGGAGGCGCCAATGCTCGCCAGCGCGATCTGCCGCTAGGGTGATAGGGCGATTGCAGAACAGCGGTGCGATGTGGCGCGTTTGGAGCGATGCGGGTAGGACGCCAAGATCGCGACGAAGAAACTCTGTGAGCAAAAGCGTTGCAAGACCGCCGTTCACGACGAGATCCGGAAATCCTTCCACATTGCAGGCGTGCTCCCGATCGATGTGGATCTTGTGTGAGTTGAAGCCCAGCGCGGAGTACTGGAACAACAGGGTTTCGTCTGGGACGACCGTCGTCCGACGGTCGGCGACGATCTCGTCTGGCCCAGGTGGATTAGGACGAGAAGAGCTCGCTGCCGGCGGCGCGAGCAACAGGTAAGTTTGAGTCTCGACGAGAGCGGGGTCGTTCAGCTCAGGAAGGCGCAACTCGTGCAAGAGCGTGACTGCAGCCATCGGCCCCGAAGCGGTGGTCTTGTGCGCAACACTCTGCACAGAGCTCGACCTAACGATATCAACACCGACCGGAATGTCGTGGTGAAAGGCCACCGTTCGGCCGCCAAGCATGAGGCGTGGCAGGCCGAGGTCCGGCATCGGTACGCCGAGACCAGGGAAGCCGTCGTTGCGTAGAGCTGAACGCCGCGTATCTGCTCCCATCATGAAGAACTGCCATCCGCGTGGGAGCGGCATCCCGGTCGTTATTTCCTTGAAGTCCTGGTCGAGCATTGCAGCGATGCGTCGCACCGAGGTGGTATTGCAGGTTTCGTCCCTGAGGACGGTTTGGAGGGGAGACGACATGTTCTTTCTGGCGGCAGCCAGATCTCCTTTTTCATCAATGAATTGAAAAACTCTCCTGTGAATTCTAGTTTGCGCTTTGCGAAGAGGTTTGATCAAGAGAAGCGCTAGGTGTTTCCACCTATGAAGTATTGACTTCATATATGAATTTGCTAACGTGTGGGTCAGTTGTTCCGTTCGCGGCCAAAGTCCGCGATCCAGGACCTCAGAAACAGCCTGGGAATGTGCTTTTGTGTGATCCCAAGGTTGGCCTTCCCTTCACCAACTTCTGCAAGGACCCGCCATGAACTTCAAGTTCCATCACATGAACCTGTGCACTGACAGCCTGCCCAGGCTCACCAAGTTCTATCAAACGCTTTTTGATCTGGGGACGATCAATGACGAGGAGCACCGGCGAGTTGACGCCAACAGCGACCGTACTGGCTATAACGGCAAGGTGGACTTCCTCAGCGATGGCGCGATCGAGTTCCATTGGGCCGAGCGCGATCTCAATACCGGCTTCAAGATGAAGCAGATCGTCAATCCGATGGCTCGCGGGCACTTCTGCTTCCGGACTGACGACATCAAAGGTTTCATGCGCAAGTGCGATGAACTCGGAATCCGGTATTCGGACTATGGACGCTGGGCCATAGCCGGCTGGCACCAGGTCTTTCTGCAAGATCCAGACGGCAATGTCATCGAGGTTCACCAGCCCAACGTGTTCGGCTGACCCAATCGACAACAAAAAGGAGACATGCATGACAACGATTCAACTTACGAATGCTTTGCCCGAGCGCGCCGGCGCCACCAAACGCCGAGACGTTCTCCTGCAGATGGCAGGTGTCGCCGCGGCGGCCATGGTGCCCGGAATTTCGATGGCACAAGGTGCCGGCAAGTACAACTTGAAGATCGCCATCTCTATCCCGGAAAGCCATCCGACGGTAGTAGCCCTGAAGGCCGCTAGCGCCGAGATTCTGAAGGAGTCGAAT
Organism: Variovorax sp. OK605; assembly: GCF_900115445.1. Taxonomy (NCBI): domain Bacteria; kingdom Pseudomonadati; phylum Pseudomonadota; class Betaproteobacteria; order Burkholderiales; family Comamonadaceae; genus Variovorax; species Variovorax sp. OK605. The sequence continues at coordinate 264,527 of NZ_FOWL01000003.1, read as the reverse complement.
GGTCGGCTGACGCTCGAGGTCTATCCAAGTGGCCAACTTGGTGGAGACACTGACACGGTGTCTCAAGTTCGTTCGGGGGCGATCGACTTCGTCTGCACCGCAGGCACCATCTGGGGCAATCTGGTGCCGGTGACTTCAATCAATACGGTGGCATTCGCATTCCCGGACTACGCGACGGTATGGAGTGCGATGGATGGCGACCTCGGTGCACACATCCGCAGTGCTTTCGACAAGGTCAACCTCGTTCCCGTTGGCAAGGTGTTTGACCATGGGTTCCGTCAGGTGACTCACACGTCCAAGCCGATCGCGACGCCGAAGGATTTGGTTGGGATGAAGATTCGTGTCCCCGCAAGTCCCATCCTGACCTCACTCTTCAAGGGGCTGGGAGCTTCGCCGGCAACCGTTCCGATCGGCGAGCTCTATACGGCATTGCAGACGAAGGTCGTCGATGGTCAAGAGAACGCGCTCCCGACCATTGAATCGACGAAGCTTTACGAAGTGCAAAAGTACTGCTCCGACACCTCGCATGTGTGGGACTGCTTCACCCTCGTGGGCAACAAGCGCAATTGGACCGCATTGCCGGAAGACCTTCGAACCCTCGCGACACGCATCTTCGACGCGCAGGCTATCAAGCAACGCGCTGCGCACGAAGCGTTGAATGCCTCGCTGGAAGTTCAACTGAAGAAGTCAGGAATGGTGTTTAACAAAGTGGATGGCAAGCCCTTCCGCCAGGAGCTTCAGAAGGCTGGCTACTACGCAGAGTGGCAGAAGAAGTTTGGCCCCGAGGCGTGGGCACTGCTTGAAAAGTACAGCGGTAAGCTGGCCTGAGCAGCCTTCCCGGCATCTGATGTTCAAACATCGGTGTTAGCACGTCGCCCGGGGATGACGCCCGGCAACGGCGGGTGCGCATCCGTGCGGCGATGACCGACCTTGAACATTTGCGCCCACAAAATTGGAGACATCGACGTGAGCATCAACGCGCTTTCCGACAACACGCCACTGCCCGAAGCACTGATTCGCAACTCGCCGCCATGGCGGCGAGCGGTTTCATGGGTCGATCAGATTTTGGGCTGGGTGACGGAAGTGCCGGCTGCACTTCTGGTCATCTTGGAGATTAGCATTCTGTTCTCAGGTGTGGTGAGTCGCTACATCCTGCATGCACCAATCACTTGGTCGGATGAATTGGCATCACTGCTGTTCCTATGGCTGGCTATGCTTGGCGCCGTAGTGGCCTTTCGTCGGTCTTCGCACATGCGCATGACTGCCTTGGTAGATCTTGCGTCGCCCGGGGTGCGAGCCTTCCTCGACCTCCTGGCGGTTGTCGCCGCAGCGATGTTCCTGGTGCTCGTTGCTCATTCTTCATACGAGTTTGCAATGGAAGAGGCTATCGTCACGACGCCTTCTCTCGGGATCTCCAACGCATGGCGCGCGACCGCGTTGCCTTGTGGCATAGCGCTGATGGGTATCGCAGCAGCTGTGAAGCTTGCCGAAGTCGCAGACTGGCGCCGCCTCTTGGCCGCTGTGTTGCTGATCGTCGTGGCGGCCGCGGCTCTCTATCTGCTGAGTCCGCTGTTCCAGGACCTGGGAAACTGGAACCTGCTTATCTTCCTTGTGGGAGTTGTGGCGCTACTGGTGCTCGCAGGAGTGCCCATCGCATTTGCTTTCGGCCTGGCCACCTATGGATACATCGCTCTAACGACCTCGAAGCCGACGATTGTTATCGTTGGTCGAATGGATGAGGGCATGTCGCACCTGGTGCTTCTGGCTGTGCCGCTGTTCGTGTTCCTGGGTGTCGTATTAGAACTGACCGGCATGGCCAAAGCGATGGTGAAGTTTCTGGCATCGCTCATTGGTCACGTGCGCGGCGGGCTTTCGTATGTCTTGGTTGGCGGCATGTATCTCGTATCCGGAATCTCCGGTTCCAAGGCTGCCGACATGGCAGCACTCGCACCGGTCCTGTTTCCTGAAATGCGAGCTCGTGGCGAAAAGGAGGGCGAGATGGTCGCGCTTCTGGCGGCGACAGGGGCCCAAACAGAGACGATTCCTCCGAGCATTGTTCTCATCACGATCGGGTCGGTGACTGGAATCTCCATCGCCTCTCTGTTTGCTGGCGGTCTCGTGCCTGCGCTGGTCTTGGCAGTGTTGCTCTGCTTTGTCGTCTGGTGGAGGAACCGCAAGACGAATTCTGGTGCGAAGCGCGCAGGTTGGACGGAGATTCGCCGCGTATTCCCCATCGCATTGCCGGCCCTCGCGCTGCCATTCATCATCCGAGCCGCGGTCATTGAGGGCGTAGCGACCGCCACTGAGGTATCGACGATTGGGATCGCCTACACGATCGTCGCCGGTCTGTTCATTTATCGCGAACTAGATGTCCGAAAGCTGTGGCCGGCACTGGTCGACACCGCCGCCTTGTCGGGCGCGATCCTCTTGATCATCGGTGCGGCGACAGCAATGGCTTGGGCGCTGACGCAATCGGGCTTCTCCAATCAACTCGCACAGGCGATGAAGGTTTTGCCAGGAGGGGCGACGGGTTTCATGGTCGTCTCGATAATTGCGTTCGTCGTGCTGGGGAGCGTTCTCGAAGGTATTCCCGCCATCGTTGTGTTCGGCCCCTTGCTCTTTCCCATCGCCAAGCAGTTTGGTATCAACGAAATCCACTACTCCATGGTCGTGGTCCTCTCGATGGGTATTGGCCTCTTCGCACCTCCTTTTGGTGTCGGGTACTACACCGCCTGCGCTATCAGTCGAGCAAGTCCAAGCGTCGCGATGAAGCCGATCATCGGTTACATCGTCGCGCTACTTGTTGGAACCATCATCGTCGCGGCCTTCCCTTGGTTATCGACTGGGTTTTTAAAGTAGGAATGATCATGACAACGTATTTCGTCACCGGCGCGACTGGTTATATTGGCGGCTCAGTCGTGGCAAGTTTGATCGAAGGGGGGCATGCGGTAAGAGGTCTCGCGCGAAATGAGCGAAACGCCGAACTCCTCGCCCAGCGAGGGGTCGAGCCGGTGCTCGGCGACTTGGACAACCTCGATCTCTTGTACCGTGAGGCCAAAGCGTCTGACGGTGTAATCAATACCGCCAGCGCGGATCATGCGGCTGCCATTGGTGCGCTGATCGACGGATTGCGGGGGGCGGGAAAGCCGCTGCTGCACACCAGCGGCTCCAGTGTCGTGGGCGACGATGCCCGAGGCGCCCGCAATTCAGAAAATATCTATGACGAGGATACGCCTTTCGTTGTCGCACAACTGAAGCAACCACGCCGTGACATCGACCTGACTGTGCTGGCTGCGGCTGAGAAAGGCGTTAGATCCATTGTCATTTGTCCTAGCCTTATCTATGGACGAGGACGTGGGATCCACCAGGACAGCGTACAGATTCCCTTTCTGGCTTCGAACGCGATAGCACAGGGGCATGTTCAAGTCGTTGGCTCGGGCTTGAATGTTTGGTCGAACGTTCACATCGAAGACGTCGTCAGCTTGTACCTGCTCGCAATCCAAAAGTCCGTACCCGGCGCCTTCTATTTCGCCGAGAACGGCGAGGCGTCGTTCGCTGACATTGGAGCTGCCCTTGCAAAGCGGTTGAATCTCTCGGGTGTCCAGTCCCTGCCCGCCGAAATCGCTGCTGAGCGATGGGGCGAGGCGAAGGCGTACTTCTCTCTTGGCAGCAACAGCCGGGTTCGAGGTCACCGTGCGCGACGCGATCTGGGGTGGGCTCCCAAGCACAGGTCAGTGTTGAGCTGGATCGAGCACGAAATGCCTGTCTAGTAGATGCCTGTAATTCATCTCTCCCTCATTTGGACACTATTGCATGTTGCTTAAAGACAAAGTTTGTGTGGTTGCGGGCGCCGCGTCGCTGCGCAGCATCGGCTATGCCGCGGCCGAACTTTTCGCCGAACATGGTGCGAAGGTTGTGGTCGCGGATCTCGCCATGGATGATCAGGTCACTGCAAGCATCAAAGACTCCATCGAGGAGCGCTTGCATCGAACGGTCATCCTCCATGGCTTTCAATGTGACATCAGCAGTCCGGAGGACTGCCAACGACTGGCCACGAACATCGTTTCTTTGCACGGGACCATTGACTGCCTGGTCAACTCTGCTGCGATCGTGAACTCGCGTCCGTTCCTGGAGATCGATTCGAAGAATCTCGACGCGATGTTGAACGTGAACCTGAAGGGTGCATTTCATCTCTGCCAGAGCATGCTGAGTGTATTCGCTGAGCGGAAGTCGGGAACCATCGTGAATGTGGCCTCGGTCGCTGCTCAGAGAGGCGGTGGGCTGGTGGGAGGTGCGCACTACGCGGCCTCAAAAGGCGGCGTAATCAGCTTGACACGATCGATCGCGCGCGAATTCGGACCTTTGGGGATTCGCGCAAACGTTGTCTGTCCCTCGATGACGGAGACTGGGATGTTGGACGGAAACGTTTCGGACTCTATGTTCAAGGATGTGATCGCGCAGATTCCTTTGCGGCGAGCTGCCAAGCCTGCCGAAATTGCAGGTGCTTGCTTGTTCCTGGCATCGGACTTGGCCGGCTACGTCACGGGCGCTACGGTCGACGTGAATGGCGGTAGTCACATTCACTGAATCGAAGGAGTTTGAAACATGATTCTCGAAGTGGCGGACATCCAGATCGAACCCGGTCGGCAAGCCGACTTTGAAGCAGCGGCCCACCATGGTCTGAGCACGGTGTTCCCGAAGGCCAAGGGTTTCCAGGGCTACGAGGTGAGGCAAAGCATCGAGTCATCGGAGCGCTATTTGCTGTTGCTGCGTTGGGATACGCTGGAGGACCACACGGTTGGCTTCCGGCAATCGCCTGGGTTTGCGGAATGGCGGGCCATCGTGGCCTCATATTTTGTAAAGGCGCCGTTCGTTGAGCATTTCAGCCTTTGCTGCGTCGGCGAATGACGTGCTGAATGGCCGCTGTCGGCATCATTGTGAGTGCCGATCACGAGGAAATGCGATGCTGCCTCCAATGAAGCGACAAGAGGTTCAACGACAAGGACATCCGAGGGTTCTTCCGCTCGTCGCTGCAGAGCGGACGTTGTGCGTATTTCACGATCATGGGCGCTGGCTTCAGCGTGATCGTGGGGGCGTTTCAGGCTGATCATGGACGATCAGCGACGTGCGCGAGTGTGGTGTCTATCGTATCGCAGTCGTCCATGATGACGGTAGAGCGTCGAGACGTTGCCCACGCTGGCGCGTCAGCGCCGGGGGGGGCAACGCGGCGCCGCAGGCGGGTTTTGTGTTTACTCAGAGCAATTGATCACCGAGGCAGGCTAGTAGGGCGCATCTGCGTTGAATGCTCGCTCAGAACAAGCAGGTCACCAAGGTTTCCACCAGCGCCGCTGTCGATGCTCGAGCGGCCGTAGGTCCAGGGTGTCGTAGTCAGGATGCGGCGCACCGGCGCGTCGCCGCAATTCCGCTTCCAGTTGATGAGCGACGCCACGGGGCGTGCAGATCACCTTGCAGCGCTCGTCGGCGCCATTCAACGGCCCGCGTGCCCAATTCGTCGTCGGGCAGCGTCTCTGTTTGGATCATGGTGCTGATTTTGACGGGCAGAGGCCAGGTCGCAGCGAAGGGGCGTTCATCGATCCAATGGGTTTTGCGCCGAAGACCTCATCAAGCGTCGTGGTGAGCTTGACGGTACCGAGGGCGGATAGTGCAGGGCGCTGGATGAATGTGTGCTTCGTAACCTGCTCGCGAGGTGCTCTCAGGTCCCGGCCTCAGTCGTCGTCGCACATGCCGTCGCCAGCGTCGCAGATCGCGCAATCTGGTCCGCCATTTGTTCGTTCCAAGGTTTCCAATCGCGGTTGAGGGGAGCGAAAAGGAGTCATCCTGCGGGCATCCCCAGCAAAGCTGGTGCCGGCGAACATCCAGTGCAAGTGTTCCATACTGGTCTTTTCCCGCGAGGGAGGTAAGTCTGCACATTCTCGTTATGCCGGTGCATCCCCCATTCGAGGGATACCGGCATATGCACACGTCCTACTTGGACGGAGCTCAAATCCCGCCCGTAGCCACGTTGCGCAGCTTTGGAGCCCGAGCCATAGGCCATCAATCGACTGCTCGCGTGGACGAGCCAGTAAATGAAGGCGGCATACCGAGCAATTGAGCTCCTTGGTCTGGCAGGCTGTGTTGGGGACAGCGGTTGCACGAAACAAGACGAAAAGTATCGTTTCACAGAACTCCTGCACGGACTTCACTCTGACTTCACTTGGGTCACGCACACTGACTCTCGACAGTGGTTCGGCGCTGGTAGAGGCCAGGGAGAAAAAATCCGCTCAGGGAATCGCCTCGATGCCGACCGCTGTCGCTTTTCATGCTCAGGCTCGCAGAAAGCATCAGCGCTGCAATGGGACGGCACAATGCGTCCATGCCAAACATCGCCTCGATCCTCAAAGCCGAGATCTCCCGCGTTGCTCGCAAAGAAGTGCGCGCCGAGATCGAAACGCTCAAGAAGGCATCCGTCACGCATCGCGCGTCGATTGCCGAGCTACGTCGCCAAGTGAATGCGCTCGAGAAGGAACTGCGCCGTGTTGCGAAGGGAGCGACGCGCCCCGCCACGGTGCCCGATTCGGACCATGAAGCAGCAACGGGGACGAAGCGCCGATTCAGCGCAATCAGGTTGGCGGCACATCGCGCAAAGCTTGGACTATCCGCGGCGAGTTATGGGCAGTTGGTTGGCGTGTCCGGGCAGACGATCTACCACTGGGAACAGGGCAAGGCACGTCCGCGGGCGGCGCAACTCGAAAGTCTTGCGGCAGTGCGAGACCTCGGTGCACGCGAAGTTGCGGAGCGCCTAAGCGCGCAATAGCGCAGAGCCGCAACAAGAGTAAGACGGCAGGATTCGAACCTACGCACTCCAGAATCTCTTTGGTAGACATCATTTTCGCCTCAGGGACTTGGTCGCTGCGCCACATCAGAACCGCGCGGACGCTTCGATCACTGGTGCTGCACAGTCTCCACCGTCGTGGCCAGTCGCCCGGCTTAAGGCCATTGCGACTCTCGCCGCTGCTAGACGCCATCACTCAATGAGTCAATTGAGAGAGAGGGCCAACCCGTAATTCGATTCGAACCTGAAACCTAGTCCCTAACGGATATACGAGTGACAGACCCGAACGGTTGACTGATGAAATGGGCGTCTCGAAAGACAAACTGCTCGTCATTCTTGGCCTGCCGCGCGCGACCATTCAGCGAAAGGTCAAGAAAAATCAGCCTTTGTCGGCCGAAGAATCGTCCAGAGTGCTGGGAATCGGTCGCCTCATCGGGCAAACACAGGCCATGGTCGAAACATCCGGAACTCCCGATGGCTTTGATGCGGCTACCTGGGTTGCTCAGTGGCTCGATCAGCCCTTATCCGCTCTCGGTGGGCAACGACCTGCGGCACTGATGGACACTGCAGAGGGCCAAGCGATCGTATCGAACATGCTCTCCCGTACCCAGAGTGGCGCCTACGCATGAGCTTTCATTCTGAATCGTCAGTCAAGCGCGGACATTGGCGATGTCCGCATTGCAGCGGTTACCGACGTCCCACGGCCTGGCGCGAATGGGTACTATCGGCCAGAATTCACAAAAGCTACGCTGGGGTGAGGATGACAACATCGCCGTGGACTTACGTCATCGGTCCGTTTGTGGGCGCTTTTTTGGCCTTTGGGTTGGCACGTATGTACGACGCCAACCGCCGCTTCAACGAACGCCTTGCTGCTGGCAATCTGGCACTCCTTACGCTGAAGAACCAGTTCAACGACTTTACCCTGTTCCGCCTTGGCTTCGCGGAGGACTGCAGGCGCATCACGCTGACTGGCGACGAACCCATTTGGGCACTCGTACGCCCAAATTTCATGCGTTATGGCGACTACGAATTCGACTACAAAGAGGTTGCTTTCCTGTTCGAAAGCGGTGCTCGCCCATCAGCGTTCGACGACATCGAACTGGCGCAAATGGCGCATCACGATCTGATCAAGATGGACGAGCATCGAACCGCGACTGCGCGGGAAACGCAGCGACTGGTCGCGAAGGAAGCCAAAGTCGGTGAAGGGCTCGATGGGGTTGAGAAGATCATTGGAAAAGCAATGGTGGTCGAGCTGGAGATGCTTGCCTCCGGCCTTGCCTTGAGGGCTGCGGACAACGAACAGGTTTACTTGAAGGCATTCAGGTCGCTTCGCAGTGCGCTTCGCGAGCACATCATGCAGACTTGGCGCTATCGTGTTGGCTACCTCTGGAGGATGCGGCACGACGCAACTGTGGAAGACATGCTTATGCAGTTGCGGCCAAGGCTCGAACTAGGTTTCAATGCTGACGAATTGCCGCCGCTCCCGGACAAGCTGCAAGCAGCGGTGAACGAAGCCCTAGCTGCCCGCAAAGCATACAAAGCTAGAGCGAAGACCTAACAGTCGTTCATTCAATCGTTCTTGACTGAGTACGAGGCACTTGCGCTGCGGCTATAGCGCCGCCTGTTCGGATACCGACCCCAAGAACCTTCGTTGGTACATGAGAGTCGTAAGCGACCAGCCTCTCCACCTTGAGAACTGAAGCCAAGCCGAAGACCATGCTGTCCATCTAAGTTAGCTGGACATCATCAATGGAAGTCAATCCGAAGCAACGGCGCCGTCACAGCGCAGAGTTCAAGGCGCAAGTTCTCGCCGCCTGCGCAGCGCCAGGAGCATCGGTTGCAGCGGTTGCGCTGTCATTCCAGCTAAACGACAACCTCGTGCATCAATGGCGTCGCGGACGTGGGGCGAGTCCAGCTCCACCGGCAACGTCGACGACCGTTGCCGAGTCGGCACCGCAGTTCATCTCTCTGTCGTTGCCCCCGCTGCCGCCGCCCTCGGCGCCAGCGATCGTTACGGGTGCTGCTGTTGCGGCCGAGGAGATCCGTCTTGAGTTCAAGCGCGGCGCGATCGGTGTGAGCGTGACGTGGCCCGTCTCAGCCGCTGCAGACTGTGCAGAGCGTGGCTTCGCGAGGTGCTGAGTTGATCCGCATCGATGCTCTGTGGCTGTGCACGAAGCCCGTGGACATGCGCTCGGGCGCCGAGCGGCTGCTTGCGCACGTGGTGCACGCGCTGGGAGGCGCGAACGCCCACCACAGCTACATGTTTGCCAATGCGCGGGCCACGCGCATCAAGATGCTTGTGCACGACGGCTTCGGCGTGTGGTGTGCTGCGAGAAGATTGAACGTCGGTCGCTTCGCATGGCCACGCGAGCTCGACACGGCGAAGCCGATCGCGCTGACGCAAGCGCAGTTCGATGCGCTCGTGGTCGGGCTGCCTTGGCAGCGGCTACCCGAGATGGGCGCGATCACGCGGCTCTAGAGCAGAGCTCGAGAGGCGGTGCGTTGACAGCGCATCTCCCAGTGGCGGCGACACGCCACCACCCGCATGATCCGCGCATGCAAGAGCTACACGACCTCAAGGACGAAGACCTGCGAGGTCTGGCGCCTGAGGCCGTCACCGCGCTGGCGCAGCAAATGCTTCAGCGCCTACGCCACCAGGACAGCGAGATCAAGTTCAAGGACGCCAAGATCGAGAAGATCACCTTCCAGCTCGCGCGGCTGAAGGCCTGGAAGGGCGGCGCGAAGACCGAGGCGATGAGCGCCGAGCAGCGTCGGCTCTTCGAGGAGACGCTGGTCGAGGACGAGGCCAGCTTGCTGGCGCTGTTGCGGCAAGCCAAGGTCGAGGCGCCAGCGTCGTCCGAAGACAGCGCAAAGACCAGGAGCGCGCCACGTCGCAAACCTCTACCCGACGAGCTGCGTCGCGTCGTTCATCACCACGAGCCCGAGAACACCAACTGCCCGAGTGCAGAGTGCGGCAAGCCGATGACGCGTGTGGGCGAGGACGTCAGCGAGCGGCTGGACATCGTGCCAGCAGAGTTCTTCGTGCACCGCCACATCTACGGCAAGTGGGCTTGCCGCTGCTGCCAGTGCCTCGTGCAGGCACCGGCGCTACCTCAGATCATCGATGGCGGCATGCCTGCCGCCGGACTCGTGGCCCACACATTGATCAGTCGCTTCGTCGACCACCTGCCGTACTACCGGCAGAAGGCAATCAACGCGCGCTCAAATGTGCACACGCCTCGCTCAACGCTGGCAAGCTGGTCCGGGCAAGCCGGCGCGGCTCTGGAGCCGCTGTACGAAGCCCACAAGCGCTTCGTGCTGGCTGCGCGCGTGTTGCATGCCGACGAGACGCCCGTAGCGATGCTCGACCCAGGCGCAGGCAAGACCAAACGCGCCTATGTCTGGGCCTATGCCCGCGGCGCCTTCGATGCGGTGCCGGGTGTGATCTACGACTTCTGCGTCGGGCGAGGCGCGCGGTTCCCCATCGCGTTTCTCGGCGCGGCGGGCAACGACCGCAAAGGCTGGCGCGGCACGTTGGTGCGCGACGAATACAAGGCCTACGACAGCGTGTTGAGCGCGGTGCCAGATCGCATGGCGGCCGGCTGCCTGGCGCACGCGCGACGCAAGTTCGACGAGCTGTTGCGCGACGGCGGGCGCAGCGCGGTCGCGACCGAGGCCTTGCAGCACATCGCGAGAATCTACAGGGCTGAGCGCCAGATGATCTTGATGACACCCGATGAACGGTTGACTGCTAGGCGCGAGAGCACGCGGCCGCTGTGGGAGCAACTGCATGCGTGGCTCGCGCTGGAGCGAGGTCACGTGCCTGACGGCAGCGCCACGGCCAAGGCGATCGATTACAGCCTCAACCACTGGCCGGCGCTCACCAACCACCTGCTTAACGGCGAGGTGAGCATCGATAACAACAGCATTGAGAATCTCGTGAGGCCATGGGCAATGGGACGCAAGGCTTGGTTGTTCGCGGGCAGCGAACTGGCGGGCCAGCGTGCCGCGATCGTCATGAGCCTGGTGCAATCGGCAAAACTCCAAGGCCATGAGCCGTGGGCGTACCTCAAGGACGTTCTCACGCGTCTGCCAATGCAACTGAACAGCCGCATCGATGACCTGCTTCCGCACAACTGGCAGCGCGGATCGGAGGCCACTCGGGGCTCACTGCAGCTGCTCTGACAATCCAATTGTCACCCCCGACCGCATCTACCTGCGGCATGCGCTGCGCCGTACCCGGTGTGAACTAACGTCGGCTTGACGAACGGACGGACCTCGCGCAACCTCAGCCGAGGGGAGCGTCTGTGGAGAGCGAGGGTCAAAATGATGATTCGTATTCGTTTGCAGCGTGCGCGCCTTGCTCTTCAAAGCGAAACACTGACCATGCTCGTCGCGTATGGCACCGTCGGCCTCTGGGTGATTTTTTGGTTTGGTGACTAGCGGCATTTCGGAGAGGTTTCCGTCGATGCAGCGGTAGGCGCGAGATTGAGTCACGGCGTCCAATGACCTTCTATGGCCGACCGCCGAAGTCTAGTTTGCGGGCCAGATGAGCGACTACTTGGTCAAGATGGGCTGGCTGGTCGCTTACTGAGAGTCCGCTTCGGAGTGGCCTGAACTTTCTGCGACGGACCCGTCCGCGACGCCTGCATGACCGGCCACAGTCGGCCGAGGCTGTGTGAAAAGACTTCCAGTCCCGCTCTTCCAAAATTAAAATCGGTGCACCCGTTCTGAGCGAGGTGCCCCATGAAGCGATTCATCCAAGGCGAGTCCCGTGAGCAAGTCACCGTGCTGCCCGAATGCCTTGACGACTATATCGGCCAGGACAACCCGGTGCGCATCGTTGATGCCTTCGTCGAGGAACTCGATCTCCTCTCGCTGGGCTTCGGTGGCGCCGACCCTGCAGCCACCGGGCGCCCTGCGTACCACCCGGGTGTGCTGCTCAAGCTCTACATCTACGGCTATCTGAACCGCATCCAGTCCAGCCGCCGCCTTGAGCGCGAAGCCCAGCGCAACGTCGAGCTCATGTGGCTGACCGGGCGCCTGGCGCCCGACTTCAAGACCATCGCCGACTTCCGCCACGACAACGGCGCGGGCATTCGCAATGTCTGCCGTCGCTTCATCGGTCTGTGCCGCGAGCTCAAACTCTTCACGCAAGCCATCGTGGCCATCGATGGCAGCAAGTTCAAGGCTGTCAACAGCCGCGACCGCAATGTCACGCCCGCCAAGGTCGATGCGCGCCAGCGCCAGATCGAGCAGAGCATCCAGCGCTACCTGGACGCGCTGGAGACGGCGGATCGCACACAGCCTGCTGAGGTGGAAGCGAAGACCGAACGCCTGCAGGACAAGATCCGAACCCTGCGCGCGCAGATGCGCCAGCTCGACGAGACCCAGGAGCAATTGAAGAAGCTGCCCGACGGGCAGATCTCCACTACCGACACCGATGCCCGCTCGATGAACTCGCAGGCCAAGGGCTCTGGCCTGGTGGGCTACAACGTGCAGACGGCGGTCGATGCCAAACACCATCTCATCGTGGCGCACGAGGTGACGAACATCGGCAACGACCGGGCGCAGCTGAGCAAGATGGCCATGGCCGCACGTGAGGCCATGGACACGAAGAAGCTGCAGGCCTTCGCCGACCGTGGCTACTTCAACGGCACCGAGCTCAAGGCCTGCGAGGACGCGGGCATCACGACCTTCGTGCCCAAGCCGATGACCTCGAACGCCAAGGCCCAGGGGCGCTTCGACAAGAGCGACTTCATCTACATCGCGAAGGACGATGAGTACCAGTGCCCTGCGGGCGAGCGGGCCATCTACCGGTTCAGCACGCTGGAGAGGAACGGGCTCAGCGCCCATGTCTACTGGACCAGTGCCTGCCCCACATGCTCGATCAAGGGCCAATGCACGACAGCCGACTACCGGCGCATCCGCCGATGGGAACATGAAGAGGTGCTCGAGCGTGTGCAGCAGCGCTTGGACAAGAAGCCCGAGGCCATGACCTTGCGACGGCGCACCGTGGAGCATGTCTTCGGGACGTTGAAGCACTGGATGGGCTCGACGCACTTCCTGACGAAGACGCTGGCGCATGTGGGCACCGAGATGAGCCTGCATGTGCTGGCTTACAACCTCAAACGAGTGATCGCCATCCTGGGCATGAGGAAAACAATGAAGGCGGTGCGGCTGGTGGGGGCGTGAGCCTCTTTACGGCGCTTCAACGGCGCGCAGAGGGCCCGCTGGGTTTCAAATCCGTTCGTGCCCGCCTACGACTACTGGATGGCCTGCGGGCCTAGCGGCGGCCCTCGCGACGCGAATGCTCGGCATACTGGAGCGCCGGAGGCGTTTCCACACAGCCTCGGCCAGAATCAGACGTTTGCCCGTACCGCGATTTCGAACATGCTGTGCTATGCCATTCCGCCCCCCGACTCCAAAGTGCTACCAGGCGGATTCCGTTACCTGGCATCATCGATGCGGTGCGCGTAGCCCGCGTGCCCCGACAACTAAAGAATACCTATGAGCTTCAAGAAATACCTGGAGGAGAAGTACCCCATCGCGTGTGACATGCAGCGACAGATTGACGAGGATCCGCTCATGGTCGATATGCTGCGCACGAACGGGGCCGACCATGAACTTGTTAAGAAGTGGATGAGAAACTATGGTCTCTTCCAAGGTATCGAGGGCGATTCTCGCAACAAGATCGCGAAGCGATTTCTCACTTTCGCGCTTCAACACCGCCGCATCACTCGCGTCAACGACGCAACTGTCGCCGACCTATATCGAGAACTGCTGACTGCGCTCTTCAAGGTGAAGTCGCGAAGTTGGATGTCGGCAACGTCCAAGCTGCTTTGGTGCCTGTACCCCCGCGACATCGTCATCTACGACGCATTCGTTCATCGCGCACTGGTGACCCTTCAATGCGTTGACCCTGACCTCGCGGGCACTGAGCGGATTGGTGCGGCGCCGATGATCAAAGCGCTCGCCGACATTGATCCCGCCGTCGCGACGTATATGCGCTACCAGGGTTTGGTCCGCAAGCTGCTGACCGTTCACACACCCGCACTCACTGAATTGCGGCGAAAGCACAAGGAACAGTATCAGTACGACATCCGGATTGTGGACAAGCTGCTCTGGATGATCGGCGATAGCAAAAGGGCGTACTGACTGCGCTGCGGTGTGACCATCCCCTGCTCCGATATAGGCGACGGCTGCGTATCTACGATGCCAGAGGCAAAGCTAGGATGCATCGACTTTGGCGGAGAAGATCGAGGCTCAAGCCAGCTTCCTTCTTGGCTCTCAAGCAAAGGTGATTTCGAAGCTGAGGTGCACTCGGAAGCAACGACCGCTTCACGGCACTTTGAAACGCCGCTTAGGGCTCTAAAACGGACATTTAAGACGGGGTAGAACTGGCCGCTTTTCAGCGTCTCCTATGGGCGCACTACGCGAAATCGTCGAGCTCGGTCCCGTCGCTCGCCGACGCTGGCGGCGGGGCGATCACCGTCCTGGGCGGATAGAAGCCTTGCCGTCCGCGGGTGTTGTCGTCGGTGAACTCGATGGCGTTTAAAGCGCGGGCTGTAGCCGGATCTACCGCTTCGTTTTCAAGAACGATGATCTGGCCGGGGCCTTTGAAGCGCGACAGCCAGCCGTAGAAGCTTGCGTTCACCGTGGCCGGTGGAATGTCTCGATCCGTGTCTGCCGAGTCTTTTTGGGCGTAGGACTTCAGCGGCGAATCCAGCGCGACCACGCCTAGGTGGGGGTGGCCTTCCTTCAGTGCGTGCTGCATCAACGCGATGGTCATGGCGGAAAGGAAAAGGCCGCGCTTGCCCGCGCCATAACTGAGACGCCGACGGCCGTCGATGACCAGGTCGCAGGCAGCCGGGTCAACGTACACCGATTTGATGGACGTGAATCCCCAGTCGTTGAGCATCTGGCGCGCAATCGCCCCGACCTCATCGCCGTGCGCCCCCACGTTGCGGACGAGGGCTGTCCTTTTTTGCTTCGTTTCCTGCTCGAGACGGGCGATCTCACCCTTCAGCCGATCGACTTCGTCGAAGGCGTCTATCAATGACGAGAACCGCGTGTGGGACTCGGCAAGCTCACGCGGGTCCGCATCGAATTCCTGCCCCGCGGCCCGCAGGGCCCACGTCTCCTTCTCTTCCAGGACCTCGAGCGACGCCGTCAGATGTTGTACATCGGCGGTGGCAGTGGCGATGCGCGCCATCTCATGGGCCAGGGATGGCTGCAGGCCGCGCCGAAGTTCGCGAATCTTCTCGGCTTCGGCGGCAATGGCATCTCGGTACCTTGTTGGCGCCTTGGATTTCAGATTGCCGGGATCCACGTGCTGCTCAACCGGCGTGCCGCAGAGCGGGCAGGGCGTCTCTTCCAAGGCCTGGAAGAAGGCGATGCCCTCGTCCGTGGCTCCGAGCCGGGCAAGGTCGCTTGAATACTTCAGGTCCAGCAACGCGAAGCGCTCGTGCATCGATGTGGCGCTGGCGAGCTGTGTCGATGCAGTAGTGAGAGCATCTCCTTCTGCGGCGATCTTCTGTCGCAATTCCTTCAGAACCGACGAGCGCGCATGGAACTGCGTGGCGAACATGTCAAGACGCTCGTTGACCTGTGCCAGGGCGGCGACGATTGATGCCCGATCTGTGTCATCAGGAATCCCGCCCTCCAGGCGCGCCATCTCCGACTCGGCGGCCGCTAACTTGCCTTTGGCTTGGTCTTTGATGGAATTGCTCTTGTAGAGCTCCACCGCGGAGTCGTCGAGGCCGCTGAGGAAGAGCGAGTAGGAAGAGACGCGCCTGTCCGAGCCATGACCTTTGCCCTTGGTCGCGTCTCTGGAAATCATCCCGGGCTGGGAGAGCAGCGCCCAATGCCTTAGGTCGTCACCGGTGATGGCGCCCTTCTCACTTCGTGTGCGAAGGACCTTCTTGCCTTCTGCGCCAGTCAGTTTGACGAGCAACTCACCGAGATCCTGCGCGACGTCTTCGAGCGGGTTCGGCGCACCGTCCGCGACCCAAATCTCGTCCAGCCGCACCAGTACGCGCGCGGCGCCGCCGGCCATTGCCTTGCGCACAAGGTACTCATGCTCATCGTGCAGGAAGGCGAGCTCCAGCGAGTCGTAGCCTTCTGACTCTGGAAACTGTTCTAGTGTCCCTGTACCCCCCAGCAGAAACCAGATGCAGTCCCAGATGTGCGACTTGCCTGTTTCGCTGGGGCCGCGGATGAGGGTGCGATGCCCTCCGAACGACACCACGGCTGGCAACAGGCCCGGACCGTGCACCGACAAGTGCTTCAGCGTTATTGCCATTGCTGCCCCCGTGCGCTGGCAACTTCAAATTCGGCACCCCACAGGTGCCCTTGTTGGGCAAATCGTTCGGTCATGTCCCGCGAGCTGAGCGTGGTGAAGGTCGCGGCCGCCCACCGACACCGGCCTTCCAGTTCGCGCAAGTAGGGTGACGTTAGCGCGCCGACCATGGTCCTGGCGCTGTCACCGGCGAAGTAGGTAATGCCGGTCTCGTCCATGGCAACGGCGACGAGGCCGCGGGTGCTCATCAGGTAGAGCCCTTGGGCGATGAGGTCGCGGCGGCTCAGGTACTCGCTCCCGCGGTAGGGCACCGGGGTGTGAAGGCTGGGGGGGCCGCCGAGATCGTCGGAATACACGATGGCGTAGTCGAGCAGGACGAGCTTCTGGAGGTCGGCGCCGGCCGGCTGCAAGGAGTTGAGCAGGTAGACCATCCGAACGCCCAGTTCAAAAGGCGAGTTGAAGGCGGCGATGGGCTTGGACTTCTTCATTTGACCCACTTGAGCCTACCCCCGTTGACGAGGTGATGGCAGGTGCCAGGCAGGTCACCCCCACGAAGCTGGGGTGACAGGCGGCTCTCCTGGACTTGCAACGTCGACGCCTTGTCGACGGTCGCGTCGACACGGTCCATCCCCGTTTTGAGACGGAGTTGGGCGACCGTGGGGCGGATGCCTACGTAAACCATATCCAGCAGCCGTTCAAACTCCTGCTCGTGTGGGTAGATGTCACGGCTGAAGCGCTGCAGGCCCTCGGCGCAGTAGAAGGTCTGCCGCTGAGCAGTGAGGTGTTCCTCGTAATCGCTGCCGGGCACGTCGACCCAGGTCACGGGCGAAGCCTTGTGCTCGGTGTAAACGCGAAGAAGCTCGTCGAGATATACGTCTTCGTGTCCGGCGGGCTGGACAGGCATCGGACCATCGTCGCCGCGTTCGGGCACGATGCCGAAAAGGTCATGGTGGGCAACCCTGTCCAGCGCGTGCCAGGCCAGCAGGTTGTGCACAGGGCACTCCATGAAGCGGGCGAAATCGAAATCGTCGATGGCAGCCTGAACGACTTGCGTCAGCTCGGCCGCCCTGCCTTTCATGCCGGTATGCTCGTTCTTCCAAGCATCGAGGAACTTTGCCTTGAAGGCTGCGGCGCCCGACGCCATCGTGTTGTGGAGTTCGTTGCCGACCGCCCTCGGGCAGCAGAAATAGTAGTAAGTCGGGCGGGGGTAGGTCTTCAAGGCCAACTGCTTGAAGAACTTCGCCATCTCCGGAAAGGCGTCGCTCTGCGTCAGCCCCTGCGCGTAGTGCTTGGCCTGGTACAGGTCCCAGCCGTCACGCACCAACGCCTGGCCATACCGCGCCTCAATGTCGCGGCCACCGTCCCCGGCCCCGCCCAGGCGCTTGACGACCGCATAGTGGCTGCCGCCGGAAAGATTGCGCTGGCGCGCGGCGGCTAGGATGAACTCTTCCCATTGGTCGGGATTCAGCAGAAGGATTTGCGACGACGGCTGGATGACGCCGCCCTTGGCGATGTGCTGGGTCTTCCGCAGTTTGCGGGTTGTACCTGGTTTTGGTGGCATGGATTTGGACTTGTCCCTGCGCGGGATTCTCAGTGATCGCGCAGCAACGGAGGTAGAGGGGTAGCCCGGAGTCCAATCACCGTTCCGGTCGACTAGGTAGATCGTCGCGCCTACGGCATCTCCACCAGCTCAATTCACGTCATTGGTGACTCTGGACGCGGCGTTTCCTGAGGTAGGTATAGCTCAAACCTGATGAAATCGCCTTCCCAGAAAGTATCTACCATCAGGTTCGCTCGATGGTGAACGGGCAGCTCTGGAAATGAGACGGGCGCTTTCTGTGTGGCAACTCGCGCTGCTTCCTCAAGCACGGCTAACGGGAGCCTTTTTCGTTGCATCGACCAGTTGAATCCGCCCCGCAAAGCAGACGTCGCTACCTGACGATCACGTTGCCTGTCAACGTTCGCACAGAGAATCGGAAACTATCGGCGCCCTGTATTCTGCAATCGAGCCCAGTCCGATTTGCGCCCGCCGATCACCGAGACGAGCCTCGTCAAGAACCGCATCGAGTACGAATCTGCCGTCCGGATCGAGGGTACCCTAGTCGCGGTAGCAACGCGCGACGTCTTGCCAAGCCAATCGATAGCTTCCAGAACCAAGAAACATGCAGTTCATCACCAATGGCCCGGATGTCCCCGACTCGCTCCTCGAGGCGCATGAGGAAGGCCGTGTTGTCTTCTTCTGCGGCGCCGGTATTTCGTACCCGGCAAAGCTGCCTGGCTTCGCGGATCTCGTGATCAAAATCCGTGACGAGCTCGGTGCCGATTTCAGTGCAGCGGAATCAGCACTGTTTAAGTCGTGGCAGTACGACCGAACGCTCGACTCCATGGAGTGGCGGCTGACGTCGGGCCGCATTGGCGTGCGCAAAGCGCTGGCCAAGGTTCTCACGACCGACCTCTCTCGCCCCGAAGCCACGCAAACGCACGCCGCGCTTCTGCAACTGGCCAAGAGCGCGAAAGGGCAACGCCGCCTGGTCACCACGAACTTCGACCGAATCTTCGAGCACGTTGTCAGCCGAGATCAACTCGGCGTGGAATCGTACGCGGCGCCGATGCTGCCAGTGCCCAAGCCCAGCCGATGGGATGGCATCGTGTATCTCCACGGCCTGCTGCCCGAAAGCCCTAGCGAATCTGCCTTGCAGCGACTGATCGTCACGAGCGGCGACTTCGGTCTGGCCTACCTGACAGAGAGATGGGCTGCCCGCTTCGTAGGCGAATTGTTTCGAAACTTCGTCGTGTGCTTCGTCGGATACAGCCTCAACGACCCTATCCTGCGGTACATGATGGATGCCTTGGCCGCCGATCGGCGGCTAGGTGAAGCGACCCCTCAGGCCTATGCCTTCGGTGATTACAAGGCGGGACAGCAAGCAAGAGCACGTGAGAACTGGAGCGCAAAGGGGGTCGAGCCGGTCTTGTACGAATCGAAGAACGGCGATGACGGTCACGCAGCGCTTCATCAGACGCTCATCGCGTGGGCAGATATGCATCGCGACGGCGCGCTCGGCAAGGAAGCGCTCGTCAGTAAGTACGCCAGCTACCCACCGCAGCAGAGCACCAAAGAAGACGACTATGTTGGGCGTGTTGTCTGGGCGATCTGCCACCCCTCCGGGATGCCAGCCCGACGCTTTGCCGAACTGACCCCTCCACCCCCTCTTTCGTGGTTGGAGCCGCTCTCCGGCGCGCGGTTCGGAGTCAACGATGTGTCCCGCTTCGACCTGCCTGCGACTGCCGTAAACGCCGACTCGCCAACGTTCAGCGTACTGTCCCGGCCAACGCCGGCCAGGGTGGCGCCCCCGATGCGCCTAGCCCACCGGGGTGATACGAGCGCGAACGGTAACTTAGACCAAGTGATGTTCCAGCTGTCACGCTGGCTTCTGCGGCACCTCGACAGCCCGGACTTGGTCATTTGGATAGCTGAGAGAGGCGGTCGCTTGCACGCTGTCTGGCAAACCAGCATCGAGCAACACTTACGTCGACTGGAGGTGCTCAAGAAGACCCAGCCAGAGGCCTACAAGGCAGAGCTCGAGGCGTCACCGTCCGCCGTGCCCGGACCGCTTTTGCGCCCCTTCTGGGATCTGCTTCTCACCGATCGTGTGCAAGCCGAGGGCGCCGCCTACAACTTCTATGGGTGGCTGCAGCTATTCGAGTCCCAAGGGATGTCGTGGATTGTGAGGCATCAACTTCAAAAGTATCTTGCTCCGAAGCTGACTCTGCATAAGCCGTATTGGGGTTCAGCAAGCCTCACGGGCGCCCAGAGGCGATCTGAAATTGTTGGCTGGGAGCTGACGCTCACGGCAGAGTATGTTTCGCTGGTTTTGAAGGAGCTCAGGGAAAAGCCCGAGTGGCGAGCTGCGCTTCCGTCACTGTTGCCCAATTTCACGAGCCTGCTCATGGATGCGGTGAGCCTGACCGAACTGCTCAAGGACGACAACGGATATGACTCACCTACGCACTATTTTCGGCCTTCCATTGCAGAGCATCAGCAAAACACGAATCACAACGAATGGACAGTTCTGATCGATTTGCTCCACGACGCGTGGCTTGAGACCGTCAAGGTAGATCCTGAACAGGCGGGCGCCGTAGCACGTAGCTGGTGGGCGACCCCCTACCGGCTGTTCAAGCGATTAGCGCTGTTCGCAGCAAGTTACCCCTCGGCGGTCAGGCCAGCGGTAGTCTTTGGCTGGATCCAAAGTGATGACAGCGGATGGCTCTGGAGCGAAGAAGCGCGACGCGAGGTGATGCCATGGCTGCGCTCGGGGGCACCGCACCTCGATGCGGAAGCCGCTGTAGCCCTGCAACTCCTAATTCTCGCGGGACCGCCTGCTACCTTGACGACTGGGTGGAGCAATCCGGAAGCCCTCAGCGAGCACTACGATGAAATCGAATTCTTGGCCTTGATGAATCTCGTCGTTGGCGGGATGCCCCTGGCATCAGCAGCGCAACAACGGTATGACGATCTCGCCACCAGACACCCGGACTTGAAGCTCACAGAGAACCACCGGGAGGAATTCACCTCGTGGATGTCTGCGGGCAATAGCGCCATGTCGGAGGACATGCGGCATTCCCCGCTTCCTCGAGATCTCGCGGATCTCGTCGAGGCACTGCGAGGCGGCACTCCTGACGGATTCTGGCAGTCCGATGACTGGCGTGAGCTTTGCGTCCAAGACATCGATCTGGCTAGCCGGGCGTTGATCGCGCTGGCAAGGGACGGCGTATGGCCTTCGTCTCGCTGGCAGACGGCGCTTTCCGCTTGGGCCTTTCCAGAGGCGCAGCCCTTGACGTGGGACTTGCTGAGTTCAACGCTTCTTGGCATGCCGGACGAAGACCTCGTGGAGACACGACATACCGTGAGCGACTGGCTGCGCGCGATGGTGGCGGGTCTGACAACCAACGAGTCGATTTTTTTTGAACTCTGCGCCAGAGTGATCGCGGTGTGCCCCGAAGATGAGCCAAAGAGCGAAAGTCATCCAGTCGATGATGCAATCAATCATCCCATTGGAAAGGTTACCGACGCAATTCTCCGTCTGTGGTACACCGCAAAACCGAAGGACGACCAGACACTGCCGCTTAAGGTGGCCGAGTTCCTTGCGGATATTTCAGGTGGTGAGGCAGCGAACCTCGTCCATGGCCGGGTTCTTATCGCGTCGAACATCGTTTCGCTGTACCGTGCCGACCGCGACTGGGTAAAGAAGCATTTCCTCCACTTCTTTGACTGGCACAAAAGTGCAACGCAAGCACAAGCGGTTTGGGAAGGCTTTCTGTGGTCGCCTCGACTCCATCGCGCACTGCTCGAGGCAATCAAGGTCAGCTTCCTCGAAACGGCTGGCCGGTACAAAGCGCTCGGCAGCCATAGCAACCAGTTCGTCGATCTCCTGCTGTCCGCAGCACTCGAGGCGGAGGATCTTTTCACGCGGGACGAACTAGTGCGAGCGCTCGCAGCGCTGCCGCAAGCGGGACTGGACCACGCGGCAACCCTCTTGGCGCGAAGTGTCAGGAACGCGGGCGATCCTGCGGCCTACTGGCGCAACCGGGTGCAGCCGTTCATCCGCGCAGCATGGCCCAAGGACGCCAGCCGGCACTCACAAGGGATCAGCACGGCCTTCGCTAAGCTATGCATCTGGGCAGAGGGACAAATCGCAGACGCCTTCAGCGAGCTTGGGGCCTGGCTGACGCCAGTGCAACACCCCGGCAGCATCTATCACCAGGCATCGGAAGGCGCCCTCGGTGTCCATCATCCCCGCGAGATCCTTGCACTGCTGAACGTAGTGACGAAAAATGATGCAACATGGGTTGCGGACGAGTTGAAGACTTGTCTAGACCAGATTCGCAAAGGGGAGGAGAGGTTGACGGCGACTGTAGAGTTCAAGCGCCTGGAAGAGCTCGTGCGACGGTGCGGCCACTAAGCGTGCCCAAAAGCTAGCCGTGTAGCCGCAGGCAAGCAGCAGACAAAGCAGTTGCATTTGCTCCAACGCGGCCGAAAGCGGACGATGGTCAGGGGCGGCTTATGGCCGTACTCCGACTTCCCTACGACTCGCTCATGTGCGGCCATCGTACTGTGCTTTTCGCCAATCCAGGTAGTCCGGGCCGTAGTACTCACCCTTATCAAGATGGACGCAGAAATAGGCGCCATCCGCAACCTCTTTCGCTCCCTGGTGAGTGACAAGCTCTGCCACTTCTCGAAGCGTTCGCGTTGATGCTAACCAGTCCATGAACCCCTTCGCAACAGCGCACGCATCTGCTTCGTCCATTCCGAAGCGCTCAGACAGGTGGCGCGCCGATGAACGCAAGCAGGTCTCAATGACCACTTCGGGCGGTGGTTCATCGAAGAACTCGTTCGCCCATTGCTGAACGATGGCATCACACAGTCGGTCAGCAAGCATCGACGGCGCATGATGCGCAATGATCAGGTCACCCGATTGCTCGAGCTGCTGCAACTCGGACAGCGGTCATGGCATGTTGTGCTAGCGCCAGTGCAATCGTGATCAGCCTTTGCGGTTTAGCTGGTCAAGATTGCATCGGCACTACCAGCATGTTGCGATGATTCGAATTCGCAATTGATGGCAGCAATGGCGAGCATTCGCATCTTCCGCGTTGTTTACAGGCTGGGTGTGGAACTAGAGCGCGATGCGGAAGATGTCGAGCAGTGGCGGCGCGGGCGTGAGGTGCTCATCCCATGAACGCGGGATTGCAGCTTGGGCCGCTTTGGATAACCCTGCCCTAAGGCGTCAATTTCTGTGCGACCAATGCACGGCCTTGCCACATGTTGGGAAATTTTCACAGGAGGGGACGCCATGAAGAGAGCATTTCTGCTTGCGGTCTGGTCCATTGCCATGTTCGCTGCGCCGTTGGCTGTTGCCAAAGGTAGTGGGGGCGGCCGCGTTGCGTATGGAGGAGGGCATCACACTGTCAGTCACGGCGGTACTTATTCGGGTGGGCAAGGTAGTTCGCATCGCGGCGGCACTTACCGGAACAACAAAACCCGTGACCAGTATGGGAGCCACAAGTAATCACAGCACTCCAACACACCGCCTGAGACTCGTATGGGGAGATGCAATCTGTGAAAATCGATATCCACACGCACACTAGGAAATGCAAATCTGGTGATGCGCAGACGCGAGAGATTTCGCCGGAGGACTTTTGTGACGCGATCCTATCGACAGAAGTCCGGGTTGTTGCGATCACAAATCACAACGTTTTTGATCTCTCTCAGTTCCAGGCTATCCAGGCACGCATCGGAACGGACGCGCAGGTATGGCCTGGCGTGGAACTTGATGTTTACGACGATCGTGGCAAAGGTCACCTGCTGGTTATTGTCTCGCCCAAGCTAGCGGCACAGTTCTTCGCCGCGGTAGTTGATCTAACAAAGGGCTACACGCCGGACTCGTTCAAGGTGACGATTCCGGACGTTCTCGCGACGTTCGATGCGATGGAGCCGCTCTATGTTGCCCACTACAAGCAGAAGCGGCCGAGCGTATCGGACGAAATGCTGGCAGCGCTTGAATCGGGAGCGCAGAACAAGTGGAGCATCCTGAAGGAGGTAAGCAATGCCATCTCCGCGGGCATCCACATCTCGCATGGCCGGTCTTCGATCTACGGCTCCGACATCCATGATTGGGGGAAGTATGTCGAGGGTGCTCACGAGTTGCCCGATCTACGTCTGCCTATCGATGGCTTCGAGCACTTCTGCCTGCTCCTGCAAAAGGACCCCACGACCATTAACACGGTAATGGATCGCAAGACGTCTGAAGAACTCACATTGGCGCCCTTCGAAGACGGGAAGAAGCTAACCATCAGGGTGTTCAACGATATCAACATCATCTTTGGGCCGAAGGGGACTGGGAAGTCTTGCATCCTCCACGCTATTGCGAAGCACTACATGAAGAACGGAATCGATGCCAAGGTCTACGAGTCCGCCAGCGGCCGTCTCAACGATATCTTTGACATCAAGGGCAAGGGATTGAGCATCAATCTCAACAACCATGGCATTAGCTATTGCCAGGACGATATTCAGGTGGTGCTTACCGCAATCGAAGTGGACGTCACAAGCGTGACCAAGTTCAAGGCGTTCTTTGAGTCCACGGTCTCGAACAAGAATGCGAAGCTGATCCTGCTCAAAGACATCGACACGCAGGAGGAAGGTGACGCCGAGCGAAATTTCTCCAAGTACCACGAGACTGCCTCAAAGATCGATGCATTTTTTGCTTTTATGGAAGAAGATCCTCTCGTGAAGAAGGAGCTAGCGGACGACGAGTTCACAGAGCTGCGGCGTATCCTCGGGCTGCTGCTCGATCGCCTCATTGGGAAGGAGTGGTCCGGGTTTGTAGACTGGAAGGAACTCTCATTGCTCAATTCGGCGATCAAGACCTTCCGGATTGAAGTAGAGCGCAAAACAGGCTCGCCCGCGAAGCCCACCACGACGGGCTTTCGTGACTATGCAATGAACCGCCTGAAGATCGCCGCCAGTATCCGCGCGATCGATAAGAGCCTGAATTCTGTGATCGAGAATGAAGAGGAGATCGTCGGCGACCTCGGCTCAGGCAAGGGCGAGTTGAAGTTCGTGACCCAGTTCCTCTTTCAGGATGGCAGCGTCACGGACGGAGAGACGCTGAGCCTGACGAGCGTAAAGAAGGGTGTCCAGAAGAAGTTTGTCAATGCTCTCCATGCGGTGGGCAAGCATGTGTTCCAGGACAACCTGTTCCACTATGTCTCTGAGCTCAATGCCACCGAGGGCGTCGATGAGATCAAAACGGTCCATGAATTGCTTCTGTTCAAGAGGTACTTCACGCTCGACGGCCTGCCCTATGCGCCTTCAAGTGGCGAGGCGTCGATGGTGATGCTGCAAAAGGAGCTGGGGATCGACAAGGAGGTCTACATTCTTGATGAGCCCGAGAAGAGCCTTGGCAACGAATACATCAACGATGTAATCGTTCCGCTCATCAAAGAGCGAGCGAAGTCAGGTCGTAAAGTGTTCATCTCAACGCACGATGCCAACATTGCCGTGCGAACGTTGCCGTACTGCTCGATCTACCGCACTCATGGGCCGGAGGGATATAGCACGTTCGTTGGCAATCCCTTCACGAACAACCTGGTGAACGTGGAGAAGCCTGAGGAGCGTGACTGGAAGATGGTCAGCATGCGCACACTCGAAGGCGGCAAGGATGCATTTGGAGAGAGAGGGAAAATCTATGGTCACACTTGATGCAGCAGTGGAGTGCGTTGAGGAGAAGTACTTCCTCAAGATCAACATAGAGCAAGGCCCTGTCACGATCCCGCTGTCCGACGACAATCCGAATGCGGTCAAGAGTGCTTTCAACAAGCTCATACAGCGAATCGGGATCGGGGAGTTCATCGTCAAGCTGGATAAAGTTGGTGAAGACCTGTTCTCTATGGTTGCCAACGAATATCTCGTCCAACTGAATCGTGAGATTCAAGAGGTGCGTAGTCAGATGCAGGAATATGGCTTGATCAAGGTGGAGCAAGCGTAGTGACTTCTGACTGTTGATTTCCGCGCAGACATGATCCACGTTTCTGCTGGCGCCTGACCCTGCCCATACTTCGGAGCGCACGACTGCAGCCCGCTGCATCGATACGCAGATGCGGGTCAATCAAGGCGGCTGCACCGGAGGCGCTCGAGGTTCCCAAGTTGCCGGCGCCAGCCTTTATCGCGCTCGATGTGCAGCCCGAAGCCAAGAGGCCGATTCGCGACGTTCGTATCGAGCTTCAGAGAGGTAGCGCCACTGCGGTGGTGTACTGGCCAGTGGAGTCAGCCTCGTCGTGCGCAGGCTGAGAACGCTGCGTACAAGATCGCCATGGCTGTTCATCGTGGCCAAGCCTAGGCTGGAGCGGCAGAATCCAGTCAAGATCGGTCACCCGCATCCGCGGCAAAATTCGAACGAGCTGGGTCGCAGCGATTCGCAGAAACTGAACGTATGCCGAACTACTTCGCCTATGGGTCCAACATGTCGCATGACCAGATCCGTGCACGTTGCCCGTCCCACAAATTCATCTGCGCCGCCGAACTGCTCGGCTACAAGTTGGCATTCACCAGGTACTCACGCAAGCGCGAGTGCGGCGTCGCTGACATCGTCCCAGCGCCAGGGCAGTCTGTGTGGGGCGCGGTGTTCGAAGTGAGCGGCGAGGATTTAGCCGCCCTTGACCGGCACGAGGGAACCCACTTGAGCCCGCCAGCCTATGTGCGTGTTCAAGTGCAGGTCACTGCTGCAGATGGCTGCTCTCTTGATGCAATCACTTATGAGGTCCTCGACAAGGCGGCCTCCGAGCATGCCCCAAGTGTGGGGTACCTTGGCCTCATTCTCGATGGTGCTCGGAAGTGGGACCTGCCACAGGCCTACCGAGAGGCACTGAGAAGCTTCGAGGGCCAATCTGAACGGTGAGCGGCAAGATGCGGCCAGAAGGGCATCTGCCTTGCAAACTCTAGGCTCGACTCACCCACAAACAACAAAATCCTCCGCGCCAGCCGAAGCCAGAGCGGGGGGGGGGGGCGGGCTACTTTGCGCCGGCCTGCTTGATTGATTCGTTCAACGCCTGGCCGATGGCCTGTCCGCTGGCGCGCAAGAAACTGATGGCGATGATGGGACAGGCACGTTTGCAAACAGCCTGAGGGTGCTGGATCACACGCAGGCCTCATTGAATTGGGGTATCTGGCGATGCGATTCATCGCCATGCGCATCGTTGGCCCTCATCGAAGGCCAATTGGTGAGCTGTTCAGATCTTCCCTTACCTGGCACCTCCTAAATGTTTTGAACCCTATTATTTGATGACCGGTAAAGTACCTGACATTTTTTTGAACTCTATTAGTTTGTTTTGAACTCTATTAGCTTCGACCACTATTAGCTTCGACCAAAGGCATCAAGGCATCAAGGCATCATTGTCGATACTCTTGGAGATTTCTCGGCTAGTTTCAGTACCCCCGGAAGCGAGTCCCGCCTTCTCGTCCATCTGTTTCCCCGATCAAACATGCGGTACTGATAAAAATTTTTAGCTATCGACTAAGTTAAGGCAGAAATCTGCACCCTCTTGAGCTTTTCTGTGGATCAACTTTGCGCTGGCTGAGCAGGGCAGATCGATGAAAATGAGTTCTGTATGAGTGGTCGCCCGCTTGATCGTCCGGAGCCAATGCTTCCGGGATTTGAGGAGCCGTTGCTCGGGTGGTTGCCCGGCGAAAGTTTCTTCAGCCTATGCAGTCGACACCATCGTTACTGGGGATATCGCCTGGCAAGCGATACCGCGCGTGTTCTATTCGGAGCGAAACGCATCGGTAGTGGTCACGATCTACCATCTGGGCTAGACCGCTTCGAAGCGCGAATCTTGGGAAGGCTGGGATCGGCCGACAGCATTGCAAGAGAGCGGACTCTCCTCGCGTACTACAGGGCATTCGCAGCACCATCCGAAACGAATGCGGCGGTCGAGCGAATGAAATCCCAGAATGTTGCGCATCTGAAATTGCGACTTGGGATCTTGACGAGCCGGTTCCGCGCCAATCACCCTTTGAAGGCCTGCCCTGCGTGCATGCAGAGAGATCGAGAGCTGACCGGTTGGGCGTATTGGCATCTCGAACATCAGTATCCCGGGGTCTGGATCTGCCCGGATCACGAGCAGCCGCTCCGGGAGTCCTTGCTGAAGGCCACCGGCATCGAGCGCTTTCAATGGCACCTTCCGGATGCAGCCCAGTTCAGACAGGTCACGCCGCCATTTTGGACGGATGCCACGATTGATCGATTGACGCAGTTCACGACCACTTCGCTTGCGCTGGTCCGGAGTGCGGCGGATGGCTATCTCTCTCCAGATCGCCTCCATCTTCTCTATCGCCATGAGATCGCTCGCCGAGGTTGGATCTCGCTTGGTGGATCCCTTCGATTGAAGGAACTGGCACCCGATTTTGTGAGCTTCATCAAACCGGCGCGCGAATGCGCGGAACTGCGAGCCTTCGCTGCAACGGCCTCCGAGGCTCAGGTGCAGCTTCCGGCGTTGCTTCGCACCCCGATAGAGGGAACGCACCCTCTGCGCCATGTTGCGATCATCGTCTGGTTGTACGGCGACGGCGACCGGTTCCTTGATGCCTACCGTCAATTGAATGACGCCGCCTTGCTGGAAGACAACCTCGAAGAGGCGCATCCTGGGTCGCAGCCTCAAGCAGCAAGCCAAGAAAACGCGAGGCAAGCAGCCAGGCTGAAACTGGCCGAGCTCGTCCAGCGTCAGGACTTGTCGATGCGAGCAGCGGCCACGCAACTCGGCGTTCAGACGGAAACGGCAATGGCTTGGGCGAGCGAGATGGGCTTGCACGTCAAGCGCCGCCCCAAGCGATTGAAAGACGACATCCGCGTGTTGGCGATTGCAAGGCTCCTCGCTGGCGAAGATAAGCAAAGCGTCGCTCGAGCTGCGAACGTCTCCGAGGTCGCGATTACCAAGCTATTGAGAACCGAAACCGGTCTTCATCTCGCCTGGCATGCCGCGCGCCGGAAGCAAGCGTCTGGCAAAGCTCAAGCCGCCTGGCTGCGTTGTATCCAGGAGCACCCTGGAATCGGGATCAAACTGGCCCGGGCAATGGAACCGGCTGCGTATGCCTATCTGTATCGCAACGAGAGAGCATGGCTGGATGCAAACCTGCCTGCTCCGGCGGCCAGGACGCAAGGAAACAACAGTTCAATCCGTTGGGATCAGCGCGATCTCGAGTTCTCCGAGGCGGTCCAGCTCGCCGCACTGCGCTTGTTCGAGAGGAAATCGGGCCATCGGCCGTTGCGGCTCCCGGATCTGCTTCAAGAAC
Source organism: Variovorax sp. OK605 (assembly GCF_900115445.1). Classification (NCBI taxonomy): domain Bacteria; kingdom Pseudomonadati; phylum Pseudomonadota; class Betaproteobacteria; order Burkholderiales; family Comamonadaceae; genus Variovorax; species Variovorax sp. OK605. The sequence goes on along the minus strand of NZ_FOWL01000003.1, from coordinate 235,553 downwards.
TGCCTGATCTGAAAGCGAAGCTGCGCGCACTCGATCGTCTGCCGCTGACGCGGCGCGCGATCGAGCGCGCATTGCTGGGAAGCTAAGTCGCTTGAGGCTTGGGTGGCTCGCCTGTGCTCATCCGGGTCCAAAACCCCGACCAGAACATGGTGTCGTCCGGCAAAAGATCCTCGTACCGGCGCATGAGTGCTGGATCACGACTCCGAAGCGCTTGGATGGCGGGTGCGATCGGGGTGAAGTAGAGGCTGGCCGCGACCTTCAGGTCATCGATCTGAAGGTCGTCGACCTGGAGACCGGATGAGGCATGTCGGGCAAACGCGACCCGATGGGCTGCAGTCCAGAGCGCGATGATGAACCGAGGAACTCCTGCGGTGAGTTCGATGATGGTGGTGGCCAGTCCATCGGAATCGACCAGCTTGTCTCGCACATACTGGTACCGAAGCAGCGGCTTCAAGAATGTGCCGCGAAAACGCTGATCGTTCGGATCATCGAAGATGTGCAACTCATGCCACCCGCCCACGACGAAACGACTGGCAGTGCTCAAACGCGTCTGCAACGCCGCCATGCCGTCTGGCGACCCAGACAGCACCAGGACGAAATCTGACGTATTGGAAAGCGTCAGGATCCGCTTGAGTGTAGTGTCGTCGGCGATGCGCAGCTTCGGCTTGTCACCATCACTCTTCTTCGATCGCTTCTTGAGTGTCTCGAACTTGAAAAGGTTCTGCACCTCATCGAGATGAAGGATGCCAAGGAAACGAGACTCGGCGAACTGCAGCCATTCATCGAACAGCGCGGACGCATCGGTTCTGATGCGACCGAGTACTTCTGCGAATCGATCGGTGCCCATTGCCCTGTCCGATGCGAGCATCAGCGTGCGCGCAAGATCACCGAGCTTGCCGGATGCTGGGATATTGATCGACAGGTGGGCCAGCTGCGCAAATGGGCCATTGATGTTGGGAAAGTCCTGATGCGTGATGACCTGGGAGGGATAAACCGAGCGTGCAGCAAAGATGAGTTGACTCTTTCCAGCCCCTGGAACGCCAACGACACCGATCAGCTTTGCCGAGTGCCCTCCATCCAAGCGAGGCCGTTCCTTTCCGATAACCGCCCACGTTCGGGGGTCGCCGGGGTTGCGTCGGCCGTAGCTGGCCCGAAGGGCCAAATCCATGGTGGTAAAGAATTCAACGTCATGGGACGAAGGAAAGTGCGCTTCGCTCAATGGCATCAGAAAGTGCATGCGCACGTGCCGCGGAATTTCTGCGATTGCGGCGGGGATTCTTGGCAACCGTTTCAGGTGGGAACGAAGAATCTGCTCCGCCGACAGGTAGGGACCCATGGCCGCATTCAGGCAGTTGTTGGGATAGGGATCCTCATACGACATGCTCGTCCTCCGCCATGTTCATGAGGTCAAGAAGCTTTTCTGCCATGTTGTTCTGGGTGTCGAAAAGTCCCTGCGCAGCGTCGTTCTTGCCGAGTCCATTGCGAGCGGCTGGAACAACGGGCGCCGGCGTGTTGCTGTGCTCCAAGGACCTGGCCTCGGTCGGGCTCGGAACAGGGCCGCTGTGTTTTGCAAGTGCCTCGCGGGTTCGTGCCGTCGCGTCATCAATGAGGGCCTGCATCCGGCGCCTCATGTCCAGATTCTTCATCGTGATCTTGTGCTGGCGATCATGATTGGAGAGGGTGTGATACACAAAAGCATCGCGGACTTCATCCCACGAATTTTCTGGCGTTGCGCGTGTGTAGTCGGAGAGTTGCATTTCCATCATCCCGTGCTCCAGAGGGTTTGGGGTCCAGATGCGGGAAACGCTCCCGGTGTAGTGGTGCGCATTCATATCCCACGCGCCGAAGTTCCGCGCAAGACCCGTCCACTCCAGTTCCGTTGCGATGGAAGATACGTACTCCAAACCGCCGAATTTGATGCCGTTGCGAGTGACGATCGCGTTGCTCGAAGGCAGCAGCTTCTTGATCAGGTCGGATTGGTTTATTGCGCGGGTAGTGCCGATTCCCACGCTGTGGCCGTAGTTCCAAAGCCCTCCTGGTGAAGGTTGCACACCCTCTGCGATCATCTCAACGTCGAGACGGGAGGTGCGATTGGCAGTCAGGTTGTAGTTGGCAAAGCAGATGCTCAGGTAGTTCACGTATTCAGGAAGCGTGTATACGGCCTTGCTCATGTCGAACTTGCGAAGCTCGAGTTCTGCGCGCCGCGCGTCGATTGCACCTGGGACAAAGAGGAACTGTTGGTCCTTCTGGATGCGGTGAAGGACTTCGACGAGGCCTTTCAGATCCGGGCGGTAGGGCGGCGCGTATTGCATGTTGAGCTTCAAGCCGAACGCAGTCTCCGATGCGCCCTTCGAGAGGTATTCCCCGCGATCGCAAAGAAGATACACGGGCAACGAAGGATGGGGCGCCAGCGACGGAATGGCTTCGAAGCCGCGTATCGAGTTCATCAGGCTGGGTTGTGCAAGGCAACTGAAGAGGCCTTGCTTGGCCATTGCCCAACTCGGCCCCTCAAGACATACCAAAAATCCGACAATGGAAGTCGACCATATATCGACAAAGATATAAACGATTGCGCGACCAATGATCCAGGCGCGATTGACGGTGGAGCGCAGGTACATGTCCGCTATGGTGGAGTCCACTGCCCACGTGTGACCGGGCCCGGCAACGCCTTGCCAACTCTTGCCTGTCATGCTGCGCATGCTGCGCTGATAGTGCCCTTTGGTCGTACGTTCGAGGGCGCGCAGCAACAGCGACTTTGTCTCCACGAGAACTCGCCTGATCTGTTTTAGCGTGGGGTAAGTTCCTTTCTCGGGATTGAGCGGGGTATAGGTGCCGTCCACCTCCTTGAACTTGGTGACAAAGCGTTTCTCAAGAATCATCTGGCAGCGCTGCGGCATGGCCGGTTTCGGGCAGGTAATCTCGTCGTCGGCCGCCAGGATCATGTTTGCCCATTGGGTGCTCATGCCCGGTTGTTCTGGCTTCATGTCGATCCCACTGATGAGTTTCTCGATTCGTTGCCCGTTGGTCTTGCGCCCCGCCTTTTCTCGCCCCTTCTTTTCGGCAGTATCAGGATCCACACGGCGAACCTTCCCAGGCGCGCCGCAGCGATCCCTGCGACTCACTAGGCTGAGGTCGACGAACCCATGCCGACAAAGAAGAGAGAAGTACTTATAGATTGCGGGCTCAGAGAGTCCCGACTTTTCGCAGGCGTCTCGCACCAGCGAGGAAATGCCGCGAGAGGCAAGAATTTCAGTTCTGAAATTGTCGAAATCGAGGAAGGGCTCCATCGCACCGCACCGCTCGACGAAGATCTTGTGATCGCCGGTTCCGGCGATGGGCAGATCGATCCGATCGGATTCGATGTGTACGATCCTTGCGAGGTCAGCGTCAAGTAATCGGGAGATTTTCTCGAACGACTCCCACTTGAGTTTTCCCACCAGAGGTGCTGGAGGTTTCTTGCGCGGCGTCTTGGTTTTCTCCGCCTTGCGGCGCCCGCCGCGTGAGGGTTTTTCCTCTTCGGTGGGCATGTCCAGGCGCGCGAGCGCAATCTCATCAAGCAGCTTGTCGGCGAAGACAACTCGATAAAGCCCACCGATTCCGCTTGCGTCGTCGATCTTGATGGCGGCATTGAAGGCCAGGCCGAGACTCATTCCTTCCATGCTGACCTCCTGGAGACCAGTGGATTGAGAGCGTTGAAATCCGCTTGGCTGAGGAAGTGCACCGGTGTGGAAGGCCGCCAACTGCGGCGAAGGTCTAGCAGCAGTTGACCTTTCCACGCGGCTTGCCAGAACGCATGCTGAGCGGTCTCCAGGTTCACCTGGAGACGTGCGCATATCTCCTCCAGCGTGCGCGTCAACGACGCACCGACCATGGCCTTGGCGACCGCTGAAGCCTTGATCAAGACCAAGGCTGGAAGCGGCTCGGATATGAAGCCCCAGCCGGAACTGCATCGAAGGCAGTTTGCAACAGTGCTGTCGTACTCCTGGGGCGTGATCAGAAGCCACTCAACGCCGCGCCGGCGCCAGTACTCGCGCTCGATCGAGAGCAGTTGCCGCTCTCGAGGTTTCAGCGCATCGAATTTTCCGTACTTGAAGGAGACCGCCAGAAGATACTTGACGCCGTTGTAGGACATCAAAGTAAGCAGGTTGTCAGTGGTGAATTCCCAATCACAGATTTCACCGTCGCCCGAGACTCTCGGGTGTCTGAAGCCGAGCTCTGCTGCAATTTTCAGCGTGCCATCGAAGAGACCGCCTGGCGCCGCGACGTCATAGCTTTTCAGTTCATGCGGAGCAGCGTTGCGTGACAGCTTGAATTGCTCGCGACTGTCGAAGACATTCGACATCAGAATGATGAACAGTTCGCCCTTCCATTCGCCGTCGCTGAGAAGTTCGCGGAATCGATCGCGCCAGTAGAGAAGGTGTGATCGCCCCTTACTGGAGGGATCGCCGCGGGAGACGCGGTGCCACGGAGTGAAATCTTCGAGGGTGCCAGTGCTTCGACCTTGGGCCATGAAGCGGGCAAGAACTTTAGGAGTGAATCTCTTGGTCGTCCTCATGACAGACCTCGAGAAAAGGAAGGGAGCATATTTTTCATGGCTGCGCTTTCGGAGCGAGCTTCATCCCTCGGCGAGCCCGTCGCCGAGTGAACAAAAATGAACAAACGAAGCAACCCTGCCTCACGGAAGCGAGGCTAAAATTTAGGCGTCAATACTGAACCCGATTGGGTTGCTCCAACGATTCACCCGAAGATGCGACGAGGATCTTTCGGGGCGCAGACATGCAGACGCAGCTGTTCCACCAGTTGCGTCTGCTTTTTTCATGGCGAGTCGAGTGTTCGGCTATGTCATATGGCGGATCGGTCCTTCTGGAAGTGGCAAGTCAGGCGTGCTTGAGCCCGAGCGCGACTGCGATGGCGTGAGACTGTCCTCGCAGGCACTTTCGCTCACCGCGCAGCACTGCGTACACCAAGGCGCGGCTGAAGCCGTTTGCATCTGCCCAGCCCGCTGCTGTAGTGCCCGTGCTGCGAAGTCGTTTCCAAGCTTGATTCGCGCTACCGCCGCCGTCCAACCGCGCCTTATCCGATGTCAGAAGTTGGACTGAAGGGTTGGTCGGTACACGGTTGAGGCGCTCGTGATGCATGTCAATATTCTGCCATAAGTGCGAAAAAAATCCTTTGAAATCAATGACTTAGCATCTTATTCATGTATTGGCACAAAAGAATTGAAAATCGCTCGAAACTTGGCGATCGAGCTGTCTTTTGAGCGTTGGATCGAATCGGCTTACCTACCTCTACGAGGACCTGGCATCCGAAGGGGGCGAGGGAACGCTTTACAACAAGGTCGAGATCGAATTTCATCTGCGCGGAGATGCGCATGCGGGTCGCACGGAAGTCGATGGGTCCATCCGCTCAAACACCTGGAACCTCTCGTTGGCGTCGGACAGCAAAGCGTCGTTCCGTGCGGCGGGCGAGCGCAGGTCGGGAGGGCACGTGCTAAAAAGCTATTCCGGCAGCGGTGACCTGTCGTATGTAGACCGTGCGGACCGTCTCGGGCAGCACCTTCTCGATGATTGGTCGCGTTGACGCGCCGCTCAAGCGTATGGAGCTGATGTTCTTCCAGCCGCTGGACCGCTTGATGACGGAGATCGATGCCAGCGGCAACGCAGTCAAGCGCAGCATGGTTTTCCCGGCGAGCGGGTTTGGCTTCGTCGATGAGCAAGGCTCCGGCGCTGACCATATGCCTCTGGCCTATGGCACTTACCTGCCATTGGACTCTGACGCGAACGTACTGGCCTACAGCAAGGCGACACCGATCGAAGACGAACCGCTCAATCCTTTGACAGTCACTGTCTCGGCCATGACGGCCATGCCACCGTTCGATTACGCAGGGGTTACGCTTGAACAGTCAGGAAGTGACATCCAGAGCGGTTAGAGCCGCAATACCCTCAGATGCCGTTGGCCAGAGAACTGCAGTTGCAGCGCATACGAAAACTCGGCGTGGACGAGGGGCCGCGACCATGTCGCACAGGGCATTCAATCCGTAAGCCGGTGATGTGGAGGCGTTGTTCCGAGGGGCAACTAAGTTTTCAAGCCAGCCTTCGGGAGACCTTGACATCACAAAGTACGGCAGCGTAGTCACAACGATACGAAGTTCACTCCGTCTACTTTTGAACAGTGACACAAGGTCGTGGCGGTTAAGGTTGCCTTCCCAACGCGCCATGAAGAGAGCAAGTTCCACGTAGCGGCGAACGACGTCATTCTTCATCCATCGCAGCCAGCTCTTCTGCACGGATGATTTGAAGTTCATTTCTCTAGGTGTGCGCCAAAATTCCAGGTGTTCCCAGTTGTGTACTGCTCTCAAGGGCGTGCCGTTGTGCGTCGGGCATTCGTAGACACCGGGCAATTGATGATCAGTATGCCAATAGCTTCGACCAAATTTATCAATATCGCTCTCTACGCAACAGGGACATAAGAAGGCCTGTTCGCGCGCTGAAAGCATCACAGGAGAGGACGCGTGTGTCGAATCGTGTATCGCTTTCCAGTGCCGCCCGTTAGGCAGAATGAAATCACGCAGGAAGTGCTGGAGTGTGTGTTCCTTGAGGAGGTCGCGAACTCGGATGTCTCCGATCAGTGCAAGATCCCCAATGGAGCAGTTTCCGACATACCACTTTCGGAGTGCGCCGGGGAGATGAAATTCCCTAAGGCGCCGGGGTCTCGGGTGATTGAATCGGGCGAAGACCTTGATGTAAGCGGGAGCAAATTCATCCGGGAGAATCTTTGGAGCGACAAGCATCGAAGGTACGGATTGAAAAAATTTCCGGCGAACATGGAGAGAAAGACATTTTTCCAGCTCGCGAGTGCCTCGTTTACGACTGGAGAACCGCTGCTGCAGTCCCTACGGTGGCGTTTACGACATTAAGACTCTGGCCGACCATTCCGTTGCTCCGATAGACCGCAAGGATGCTGAGGTGCAGTTCTCGACTTTATTAGCGCGGATCATCGGCTGTTGTTCACCACCGATCCCGAAGACCAGGCAAGACGGGTTTCGGCCAGCCGCGCCTCACGAGTCGCCCCGAATGCCGGCGCTGACCAGCAGCGGCGCCCAGGCTCGGCGTTCGTCCTCGATCCTCGCGGCAAGTTGCGCCGGCGTGCTGTGCGCCGCAACCATGGCCGCGTCCTGCAGACTCCGTGCGAGGTCGCCGCGCGCGACCACGGTGCGCACGGCCTCCGACGCTTCGTTCGCGCTGGCTTCAGAGGCGCCGCCGGGCAGGAAGAACGCAAACCACTCGCGCATCGCCGATCGCGCGTAGCCCTGTTCCGTCAGGGTGGGCACCGAGGGCGAGAAAGGACTGCGCTCGCTGCCGGAGGTAGCCAGCATCCGGAGCCGGCCCCCAGCCAGCTGTGCGAGCAGGAGGCCCTCGGGCAGCACCAGCACTGCCACCTGGCCGCCGAGCAGCGCCACCATGGCAGGCGGCCCCCCGGGGTACGGCACATGGCGCCAGCTCAAGCCGGGTTGGTCGAAGACCATGGCTTCCAGGATGTGGGGCAGGGTGCCCGCGCCGGGCGACGCCGCATTGGCGGAGGCCGGGTGGCTTCGCATCCAGTCGACCAGCGCGCGCACGCCGGTGACGTCGGCCGGCACCGCCGGGCCGACGGCCACGCCGAGGGTCATCTCCGCCGCGACCGACACCGAGCGGAGGTCTCGCGCAGGGTCATAGCCCAGCTTCTCGTACAACGTCGGATAAAGGCTGGCGAGCGCGCCTTGCGCCAGCAACCAGGTCGTGCCATCGGCTGGCGCCGACCTGAGCGCCTGCACGGCGATCTGCCCCGACGCGCCGGGCCGGTTGTCGATCACCACCTGCCGGGCAAAGGTGCCGGTGAGTTCTTCGCCGAATCGCCGCGCCAGGATGTCGGGCACGCTGCCGGCGGGGCCGGTGCAGATCAACCGCAGCCGCTCGTGCATCGGTGCGGCGGAGGTTTGCGCAAACGCGGCGGGGCTCAGGATCGCAGCCGCCGCACCCGTCAGCATCAAGCGCCGCCGGCGTCCGCCGAACAAGGACAGAGAACGTGTCGTCATGGGGCGGTCCTCGAGTGATGGTGGCGTCGAGCCTATGCCTGCGCCTTCCCCCTCACAAGCCGCGAACTTGCAGAACGGGGCCGCAATAGTGCATAACGCGCCATGCTCGACTGGAACGACCTGAAGTACTTCGTCGCGGTGGCACGGCACGGCAGCACGCTGGCTGCGGGTCGGGCGCTCCAGGTCGATCCGTCCACGGTGCAGCGAAGACTGACGGCACTGGAGCGCCACATCGGACGCGCGCTCGTCCAGCGCCACACCAACGGTTATCGCCTGACCGATTTCGGCGTGGAGATGCTCGAAGCGGCCCAACAGGTGGCGCAGGCCGCGCTCGCGTTCGAACAGTCGCTTGTGGTGTCGAGGCGCAATGCGTCGGGCGTCATCCGGCTCACCTGTCCGGAGCCGCTGGTCAATCGCCTGACGAACTCCGGGTTGCTGGACCGCTTCCACGCGCTGCATCCGGGCCTGCACGTGGAGTTCGTGATGAGCGACAAGTACATCGACCTGCGCACCGGCGAGGCCGACGTCGCGCTGCGTTCCGGCGACACCGACGACAACGTGCTGGTGGGCCGCAAGGTCGGAGATTCGCTGTGGGCCGTCTATGCGAGCACGGACTATGCGCAGCGCAACGGAGTGCCCGCGTGCGTGGAGGAGCTTGCAGGCCACCCGCTGGTCGGTTTCGAGGAGAACATGGCCAGCCATCGCGCGAGCCAATGGCTGCGCCAGGTGGCACCGACCGCGACCGTGGTGGCGCGCAACGACAGCGTGCTCGGCCTTCTGCTGTCGGTGAAGGCGGGCGTAGGCATCGGCCCTTTGCCGACCGCCCTCGGCGATTCGGAAGCGGAGCTGGTCCGGGCATTCGGCCCCGTGCCCGCCCTGTCCAGGGACTGGCGGCTCCTTGCGATGCCCGAGATCCGCAAGACGGCGCGTGTCTGTGCCTTCTTCGATTTCATGGTGGCCGAGATAGAAGCGCTGAAGCCGATCATCACTGGCTAGCGGCCGCGGTGTCCGCCGGTGTTGCGGCTGGAATCAACGCGCGTTCCACACAGCGAACGCGCCGTTGGCCACCATCAGCGCGCAGTCCGTCGCGAAGATGAAAAGCATCGGCCCCTCGAGCACGCTCCACGCACCAGGCTCGTTGCGGCGGCGCTTGCCGATCATCGGAATGTTCACCGCGAACTGGCTCGCATGCGCCACGGCCACCGCCGCGGCGAACAGCGCCAGCTGACGGCGCTCGGGGAACAGGCCTGCGAACAGCAGGAGCAGCGCGCACAGCACCATGAAGCCCAGGTTGAGCCCACCCAGGAAGCGGATGGCGCCGCCCAGGGTATGGAACAGCGGACTCGCCCGTTGGTCGCGTGGAACGAGCATGCGCGCCGCGGCCTCGGAGCGCCACGAGAAATGAAACGCGCCCATCCCGAACCACAGGATGTTCAGGCTCAGGAGGATCGTCCAGCTTGTGGTTTGCATCGCGCTCGGCCACGACGTAGCCTTCGTCCTGCAGGAACTTGAGCGGCCGGTGCATGGCCTGCTTGGTCACGCCCAGGAGTTCGATCAGCTGCCCGATCGAGATGCCCTCGGCGCGTGCCACCGCGTAGAGCAGGCGATGGTGGACGCGCGAGAGGCCCTGCTCCGCCAGGAAGGCGTCGGCCTTGACCACGAGGCCGCGGAACGCGAAGTGCATGAGCAGCAGCGCGCCGTCCTGCGGATGGAGTTCGCGCATGCCGGCGCGCGCGACGCGCGGCAACTCGAATGCCGGGTTGGGCGCGTCGCCTGATTGAGGCCGGGGCTTGGGCATGCCTTGCCGTCAGGCGCGCCGTGCGGCCTTCTTTGCGGCGGGCTTTTTCGCGGCGGGTTTCTTTGCTGCTGCAGGCCGTTTCTTCGCAGCAGCCACGGGCATCACGGCCTCGGTCTTCACACGCTTCTCTTCGCGCGCCGCCGCAACCACCGCATCGAGCAGCCCCGGAAAGCGCGCCGCCAGATCGTCCCGCCGCAGTTGCATGTAGCGCGACGTGCCTTCCATGCGCGTGAGCGTGAGGCCCGATCCGCGCAGCCGCGCGAAGTGGTACGACAGGTTGGTCTTGGAGCCCAGGCCCAGAAAGCTGGAGCAGTTCTGCTCGCCCATTTCGGCCAGCGCCAGCACCATTTCGCGCCGCACCGGATCGCTCAGCGCGTCGTAGATGCCGGAGAGTCCGATCTGCTCGGCGGGAGGGTGGTCAAGTTCACGAACCATCGCGCGAGCATAGCGCAGCAAGCCTTGCCCACAGCGCTTGTCCGGTTGTTCAATATATTTTGAACAAGCATTGACGACGGTGCGTGTTCGGTAGATAGTTCAACGCTCTTTGAACTTCATCGATCCGCCATGTTCCGCAATCTTTTCTGGCTCACGCTCGGTGCTTTCGCCATCGGCACCGAGAGCTTCGTCGTCTCGGGCCTGCTGCCTTCGCTGTCGGCGGATCTCGGGGTTTCGCTGTGGCGCGCCGGTCAGTTGGTGACGGCGTTCTCGCTCACCTATGCCGTCGCCACGCCACTGCTGGCCGTGACCACGGCCGCATGGCCGCGCGAGCGCGTGCTGCGCGTGGCCATGGGGGCCTTCGCGCTGGCCAACGTGGCCGCCGCGGCTGCGCCCACCTACGGCTGGCTCGTGGCCGGCCGCATCCTGCTGGCCGCCTGCGCGGGGCTCTTCATGGCCACCGCGGGCGGCTATGCGGCCTCGTCGGTCAAGCCCGAGCAGCGCGGCCGCGCCATGGCGCTGGTGTACCTCGGCCTGACCGTGGCCACCGTGGTGGGCGTGCCGCTGGGCACGCTGGTCGGCCACCTGTTCGGGTGGCGCGCCACCTTCCTCGGCGTGGCGGCGCTCTCGGCCGTCGCATGGGTGGGGCTGTGCCTGCCGCGCACGCCGCAGCCGCTGCAGGCCGTGGTCTCGCTGAAGGAGCGCATCGCGATCGCGCGGCGCCCCGACATCCTGCTGGGCCTGCTCACCACCACGACCTGCATGGCCGGCGTCTTCGCCATCTACACCTACCTGTCGCCGCTGCTGGCGCAGGTCAGCGGCTACGGCGACACGCAGGTGGCGTTGGTGCTGATGCTGTTCGGCGTGGGCAGCGCCATCGGCAACCTGTGGGGCGGCCACGCCGCCGATGCGCTGGGCCCGGTGCGCGTGGTGCGGCGCGCGCTGCGCGGCGTGATCGCGCTGTTCTGCCTGGTCTCGGTGATCGCCATGTGGGTGCCGCAGCCGGTGGCAACGTTCGCCATGCTGGCCGTCATCGCGGGCTGGGGCGTGGTCGGCTGGTCGTTCCCGCCCGCGCAGCAGCTGAACCTGGTGCGCAGCGCGCCCACGCTGGCGCCGGTGGTGCTGTCGCTGAACAGCTCGGCGATCTACCTGGGCGTGTCGGTGGGCGCGGTGCTGGGCTCGTTCGCGGTGGCGTCGGGGCACATCGAGCGCGTCGGCTTCGTCGGCGCGGCGTGCGAAGCGGTCGCGCTGCTGCTGGTGTCGCTGGCGGCCCGGCGCAGGACGGTGGCGGTGCGGCCGCTGGCGGACGCGGCCTGAGCAGGCGGGCGGCGGACAATCGGGTCTCCCCGGCCGCATGGCCGCATCGCACCCAAGGAGCCCCTCGTGAAGCCCCAACCCATCGAGTACGCCGCCGCCTCCGACGACGTCAAGGCCGTGTTCGACGACATCAAGACCTCGCGCAACGTGCCCGACGTCAACAACTTCTGGAAGTACCTCGCCAACGACCCGGCCACGCTCAAGCGCACCTGGGGCAGCCTGAAGGAAGTGATGGCACCGGGCACGCTCGACCCGGTGGTGAAGGAAATGGTCTACCTCGCGGTGAGCGTCACCAACAACTGCGGCTACTGCATCGCGAGCCATCACGCCGGCGCCGAGAAGGCCGGCATGACACCCGCGATGTTCGCCGAGCTCATGGCCGTGGTCGGCATGGCCAACGAGACCAACCGGCTCGTGAACGGCTACCGCGTGCCGATCGATCCGGCGTTCGACAAATAACGATCGGCGCGGCGCTCAGCCGATCGTCATCAGGCTCGCGTTGCCGCCGGCCGCGGCCGTGTTGATGCTCAGCGCGCGCTCCACCACCAGGCTTTCGAGCGGAATGGCGACATCGCCCGGCGCGAAGGCCCGCACGCCGACGATCGGCCCCGGCCGCACCGCCAGGCGTTGCATCACGTTCGCAAGCGCGCTCGCGTCGCCGTGGTGCAGCGCGGCGTCGAAGACCACGGTGTCCGACGCCCAGTCGTTCGCCATGGCCACGCATGGCTGCACCTCCGCCGGCAGCGAGGCGCGCAGGGCCTGCGCCGCCGCGTCGGCCGGCCAGATCGCCGTGCTGCCCACCGACAGCACCGCGGCCAGCTGCGTGAGGCGGTCCGCCTCGTCGCCGGCCAGGCACAGCACCGCGTCGCGCGGCACCAGCGTGTAGACGTTGCGCTCGCCGGTCGGGCCCGCCAGCGTGCACGAGCTGCCCGCGCGCGACTGCGCGGCGAAGCGCGTGCATTGCGCGGCCAGCGCCGCGCGGCCGTTCGACGCCGCCCAGCGCGACAACGCCGACAGGGCGCTGCGCGGCGCGGCCGCATCGTTCGCCACCGCGCGCGCCATCGCGTCGTCCGGCCGCTTCGACAGCATGCGCAGCATGTACAGCGGCCCGCCCGCCTTCGGCCCCGTGCCCGACAGGCCTTCGCCGCCGAAGGGCTGCACGCCCACCACCGCGCCGACGATGTTGCGGTTCACATAGACGTTGCCCGCCTTGGCATGCGCCACCACCTGCGCGATGGTCTCGTCGATGCGCGTGTGCACGCCCAGCGTGAGGCCGTAGCCGGTGCTGTTGATCTGCCCGACCAGCGCGCCGAGGTCGCGGCGGCGGTAGCGCACCAGGTGCAGCACGGGGCCGAACACCTCGCGCTGCAGCTCGGCGATGCCGTCGAGCTCGATGAGCGTCGGCATCACGTAGGTGCCCTCGCGCGTGTCGTGCGCGTACTCGCGGCCCTGGCGGAACACCTTGCGGCCCTTCGCGCGCATGGCCGCGATGTGGCGCTCGATGCCGTCGCGCGCCTCGGCGTCGATCACCGGGCCCACGTCCACGGCCAGCCGCGCGGGGTTGCCGATGCAGGCCTCGGCCATCGCGCCCTTGAGCATCTCCACCAGCCGGTCGGCCGCTTCCTCCTGCACGCACAGCACGCGCAAGGCCGAGCAGCGTTGGCCCGCGCTGTCGAAGGCCGAGGACATCACGTCGATCACCACCTGCTCCACCAGCGCGGACGAGTCGACGATCATCGCGTTCTGCCCGCCGGTCTCCGCGATCAGCGGCACGGGCGCGCCGCCGGCGCCCAGGCGCTGCGAGAGCGTCTTCTGCAGCAGCCGCGCCACCTCCGTCGAGCCGGTGAACATCACGCCCTGCACGCGCGCATCGGCCACCAGCGCGGCGCCCACGGTTTCGCCGCGGCCGGGCAGCAGTTGCACCGCGGCGCGCGGCACGCCGGCCTCCCACAGCGCGCGCACCGCTTCGGCCGCCACCAGCGGCGTCTGCTCGGCGGGCTTGGCCAGCACCGGGTTGCCGGCCGCCAGCGCGGCGGCCACCTGGCCGGTGAAGATCGCCAGCGGAAAATTCCACGGGCTGATGCACACCATCGGGCCCAGCGCGCGGTGCGTGTCGTTCGAGAAATCGTCGCGCGCCTGCGCCGCGTAGAAGCGCAGGAAGTCGACAGCCTCGCGCACTTCGGCGATGGCGTTGGGGTAGGTCTTGCCGGCCTCGCGCGCCAGCAGCCCGAGCAGTTGCGGCATGCGCGCCTCGAGCAGGTCGCCCGCGCGTTCCAGCAAGGCGGCGCGCCCGGCGGGCGGTGTCGCGGCCCATTCGGCGGCGGCGCCTTGCGCGTGGGCGATGGCCGATTCGACATCGGCCGGCGTCGCCTCCTGCACGCGGCCGACGATGTCGCGCAGGTCCGCGGGGTTGCGCACGTCGGCCCATGGGTTCGAATTGGCGTCGCCGTCGCCGGCCTGCGCCAGCAGCGGCGAGGCGCGCCAGTCGGCGTGCGCGCTTTCGTGCAAGGCGTTGCCCAGCGCACGCAGGCTGTCGTCGTTCGCCAGGTCGAGCCCGTGCGAGTTGATGCGCTGCGCGCCGTACAGCGCGGCGGGCAGCGCAATCGCCGGGTGCGGCAGGCCCAGCGTGCCTTTGCCTTCCTGCGCGCCCATGCGCTCCACCGTCGCCACGGGGTCTTCGACCAGCACTTCGAGCGGAATCGTCGGGTCGGCGATGCGGTTCACGAACGAGGTGTTGGCGCCGTTCTCCAGCAGGCGGCGCACCAGGTAGGCCAGCAGCGTCTCGTGCGTGCCCACCGGCGCGTAGATGCGGCAGGGCCGGCCCAGCGGCCCCACCACCTGCTCGTACAGCGGCTCGCCCATGCCGTGCAGGCACTGGAACTCGTACTGCCCCGGCGCATGGCGCGACGGATCGGCCATCGTGTAGATGGCGGCCAGCGTGTGCGCGTTGTGCGTGGCGAACTGCGGGTACACCTGTTCGGGCGCGTCGAGCAGCCGGCGCGCGCAGGCCAGGTAAGACACGTCGGTGTAGGCCTTGCGCGTGTAGACCGGGTAGCCGTCGAGCCCGTCGACCTGCGCGCGCTTGATCTCGCTGTCCCAGTACGCGCCCTTCACCAGCCGCACCATGAGCCGGTGGCGGCTGCGGCGCGCCAGGTCGACCACGAAGTCGATGACGAACGGGCAGCGCTTCTGGTACGCCTGGATCACGAAGCCGATGCCGTTCCAGCCCGCCAGCGCGGGCTCGAAGCACAGGCGCTCCAGCAGGTCGAGCGACAGCTCGAGCCGGTCGGCTTCTTCGGCGTCGATGTTCAGGCCGATGTCGTACTGCTGCGCCAGCAGCGTGAGCTCGCGCAGCACCGGGTACAGCTCGGCCATCACGCGCGCATGCTGCGCACGGCTGTAGCGCGGGTGCAGCGCCGAGAGCTTGATGGAAATGCCCGGCCCTTCGTACACGCCGCGTCCGGCCGAGGCTTTGCCGATCGCGTGAATCGCTTCTTCATATGCCACGCGGTAGCGCTTCGCATCGGCGGCGGTGAGCGCCGCTTCGCCGAGCATGTCGTACGAATAGCGAAAGCCCTGCGCCTCGAGTTCGCGCGCGTTGCCCAGCGCCTGCGCGATGGTCTCGCCGGTGACGAACTGCTCGCCCATCATGCGCATCGCCATGTCCACGCCCTTGCGGATCAGCGGCTCGCCGCCCTTGCCGATGAGCCGCGTGAGCACGGCCGACAGGCCGGTCTCGCTGTGCGTGGCCACCAGCTTGCCCGTGAGCAGCAGGCCCCAGGTGGCGGCGTTGACGAACACCGACGGGCTGCGCCCCGCATGCGACTGCCACTGGCCATGCGCGATCTTGTCGCGGATGAGCGCGTTGCGCGTCTCGGCATCGGGAATGCGCAGCAGCGCTTCGGCCAGGCACATCAGCGCCACGCCTTCCTGCGACGACAGCGCGTATTCCTGCAGCAGCCCCTGCACGAGCCCGGCGCGACCGCTCGCGTTCTTGCGGTTGCGCAGTTGCTGGGCGATGCGGTGCGCGAGTTCATGCGCTTCTTGTGCCTGGCCGTCCGGCAGGCGGGCCTGCGCGAGCAGCGGCGCCAGCGCCTGCGGCTCGGGGCGGCGGCAGGCGGCGGTGATGGCCGCGCGCAGGGCCGAGGGCGCCGCGAGTCCGTCCGCGAAATGCGCGAAGGAAGAGGGCAGGGGGGCGTCGCAGGTGGGGTTCATGGAAAGGCTCGAGCTGGTGATATGTTGGATGATCTGCGCTATATCGATGAATATGTGTTCGAAAGATACGTGTATCGCAGAACAAATATCTACAAGCAGTGCATCGCCCGCGCACATGAGCAGGTCGCCCGACTGCATCCAGGCTTGACCAAAATTCCTTTGTATTGGATATTTCATCCAATATGAAAGAAAAAACACCCGCCTCCCTGAACGACCGCATCGCGCAACGCGTGCGCGACCTGCGTGCCGATCGCGGTCTCTCGCTCGACGCGCTGGCCGTGCACTGCGGCGTCAGCCGCTCGATGATCTCGCTGATCGAGCGCGGCGAGAGCAGCCCGACCGCCGTGCTGCTCGAAAAGCTCGCGACCGGCCTGGGCGTGTCGCTCGCCTCGCTGTTCGACGAACCCGCGCCCGCGGCCGACCCCGTGGCCCGCGCGGCCGATCAGCTGCAGTGGCGCGACCCGCACTCCGGCTACCTGCGAAGAAACGTGTCGCCCGGCGGCTTCGAGTCGCCGATCCAGATCGTCGAGGTGCTGTTCCCGCCCAAGGCCCGCGTGGCCTACGAGACGGCGGCGCGCGAGCCCGCCATTCACCAGCAGGTGTGGGTGCTCGAGGGCGTCATCGACATCACGCTGGGCGAAGAGCAGCACCGCCTCGAGACCGGCGACTGCCTCGCGATGGTGCTCGACCGGCCCATGAGTTACCACAACCCCTCGCGCAAACCCACGCGCTACGCCGTCGTGATCGCGACGCTGCCTTTGCGGAAATGAACGACATGACCACCACCTCCACCACCTCCACCATGACCACCATCTCCGACGATGCCCCGCGCATCCGCCTTCTCCGTTCCGTGACCGATGCGGAGATCGAAGGCCTCGCCCAGGTGCTGGCCGACTGCGTCGAGGGCGGCGCCTCGGTGAGCTTCATGCATCCGCTGGCCGCGGAGCGTGCGATCGCCTTCTGGCGCCACGTGGCCGAGGGCGCGGCGAGCGGCGAGCGCGCATTGCTCGTGGCCGAGGACGCAGAAGGCATCGTGGGCACCGTGCAGGTGGTGCTGGCGCAGCCCGAGAACCAGCCGCACCGCGCCGAAGTCGCCAAGATGCTCGTGCACCGCCGCGCGCGGCGCCGTGGCATCGGCGCGCTGCTGATGCAGGCGGCCGAAGCGGCCGCGCGCGAACACGGCAAGACGCTGCTGGTGCTCGACACCTCGAGCGCGGAGGCCGAGCGGCTCTATGCGCGCGTGGGCTGGACGCGCGTGGGCAGCATTCCCGGCTTCGCGCTGCTGCCGCACGGAGAGCCGTGCGCCACCACCTTCTTCTATCGGGAACTGGCGCCCTGAGTGGCCGGTGACGCGCTCGGGTCCGGCGACCCGTGCGCGTTCAGAGAAACGGAATCGTGTCCGCGAGCATGTGCGCGAACACCACGGGCCAGAGCCAGCCGGTGCGAAGGTAGAACGTGCCGAACACCAGCCCGATCACCGCCACGGACAGCGCGCCGTGCGGCCCCTGGTACAGGTGGTACAGCACCCGCACCAGCAGGCTCAGCCCCAGCGCGAACGAAGCGCCGCAGTGGCGAAATCCCTTCTGCAGGTAGCCCAGCAGAAAGACCTCTTCGTACAGCCCGTTGACCACCGACATCGCAACGACCACCGCCAGCGAGGGGCGGGCCGCTTCCATCATGCGGTCGATCGGTTGCGCCGCATCGACCGCGAACGGCGACAGCGCGACGGCGCTGGCCAGGATGCATGCGATGTACAGCAACGCACCCACGCCGCAGCCCCGCCATGACGGCGACGGCAGCAGGTCGCGCATCGCATGGCCGCGGCTGCGCAGGATCAGCAGGGCGATCGGCCCCACGAACAGTTCGAAGCCCACGAGGCCGATCAGCGACGCGTCGCTGATCGTGCCGTTCCTGAAGCCCGCGCTGACCGACCACAGCGAGCCGGCGATGAACCAGCCGAAGCACAGGGCCACCATGCCCAGGGCTTCCAGCGGCGTGGCGTTCGGGGCGGCGGTGGGTGGTTTCATGCGCGTGGGAAGGAGTTCGGGACATGCGCGCATCCCGGCAGGCATGCGGCGCCGGCCGGGATGTTAAGGGCAATGTCCGCAGGCAGGGCGGCGCGCGCGGCGCCGCGCCCCGGGGTCAGCGCGCGCCGAAGCTCGCGTTCTCGAACAGGTCCTTGAACTCGCGCGGCTGCGAGCGCCAGTACTGCTCGGGCGCGTTCACGTGCGCGCCCAGCTCGGCCGCGGCGTGCCACGGCCAGCGCGGGTCGTAGAGCATCGCGCGGGCCAGCGACACCGCGTCGGCCTGCCCGTCGGCAACGATGGCTTCGGCATGCCGCGGCTCGGTGATGAGGCCCACCGCGATGGTCGGCAGGCCAACCTCGGCCTTCACGCGCTCCGCGAATGGCACCTGGTAGCCCGCGCCCAGCGTGATCGCCTGCTGCGGCGACACGCCGCCGCTGGACACATGAATCGCCGCGCAGCCGCGCGCCTTGAGCGCCTGCGAGAACGCCACGGTGCCGTCGAGGTCCCAGCCGCCCGGCACCCAGTCGCTGGCCGACACGCGCACCCACACGGGCCGGTCGGCCGGGAACTCGGCGCGCACCGCGTCGAACACCTCGAGCGGAAAGCGCATGCGGTTCTCCAGGCTGCCGCCGCAGGCGTCGGTGCGGTGGTTGGCAATGGGCGACAGGAACTGGTGCAGCAGGTAGCCGTGCGCCGCGTGGATCTCCAGGCCGTCCAGGCCCAGCCGCGCCGCGCGCCGGGCCGCCGCCACGAAGGCGTCGCGCACACGGGCCAGGCCTGCCGCGTCGAGCGCGATCGGCACGTCTTCGCCGGGCGCGTGCGGCACGGCCGAGGGCGCGTACGCCTTCCAGCCGGTGGGCTCGCCGGGGCGGATCTGCTTGCCGCCCTGCCACGGCGCGCGGCTCGACGCCTTGCGCCCCGCATGGCCGAGCTGCATCGCAATCTTGATCGGCGAATGCGCCCGCATCGCCTGCAGCACGCGCGCCAGGCCTTGCTCGTTCTCGTCGGAATACAGGCCCAGGTCGCCGGGCGAGATGCGGCCCTCGGCCTCCACCGCCGTCGCCTCGATGATCAGCAAGCCCGCGCCCGACAGCGCCAGGTGGCCGAGGTGGATCATGTGCCAGTCGCCCGGCGTGCCCTCGGTGGCGGAGTACTGGCACATCGGCGCGATCACGATGCGGTTGTCGATGCGCAGCCCGCCGATCTGCAGCGGCTCGAACAGGCGGGGCCTGGGCCTGGGCTCGGAAGAAGACAAGCCGGTGTCGTTGCTCATGAGGGGGTCGCTCCGCAGGTGCTGTAGTTGCGCGGATTCTGCGGGGTCCGCGCGATCCTTGCCGCGGGCGATGCGTTGGCCTTTCGGTTCAGGGCGGTATGGATCAGCAGCGCCGCCACCACCATCGCCATGCCCGCCGCTTCGTTCGCCGTGGGCATCCTGCCCAGCGCCGCGCTCATCAGCAAGGCCGACACCGGCACGAAGTTCAAAAACGCCGTGCCCGTGACCGCGCCGAGCGCGCGCACGCCGTAGTTGAAGGCCAGCACCGAGATGGCCGAAGGCATCACGCCCACGAAGAGCAGCGCCTGCCACGACAGCCGCAGGCCCTCCAGGCTGGGCGCCGCCGACCAGCCGAGCCAGGTGGCGCCGACGGCCGCGGCCAGCAGCACCGGCCACGAGGCCAGCACCGTGAGCGCGGTGTACTCGATCACGTCGAGCTCCGGAAAGCGCGTGGTGCCCCGCGTGTACCAGACCCAGCCCAGCGTGCCGGCGAAGGCGATGGCGTCGCCGAACAGCGTGGAGCCGGCCAAGGCGCCATGGCCGAACAGCAAGCCCGAGACGGTCGCCACGCCCAGCAGCGCCAGCGCCGTGGTGAGCAGCGCGGCACGCGAGGGGCGCACGCCGTCGAGCGCCCAGCGCACCAGCTGCGTGGTCATGGGCGTGGTGGCGATGATCACCGCGCCGTGCGAGGGCACCGAGTGCGCCAGGCCGACCAGCAGCATCACGCTGAACACGCCGAAGCCGGCGGCGCCGCGCAACGCCAGCGGTCCCGCATGCCGGCGCAGCTTGCGCCAGGGCGCCGCGCCGCGCGGCAGCACCAGCAGCACGAACAGCAGCGCCGACAGGCTGTAGCGGATCAGCGTGAACCACACGGGTTCGACATGGTGGAGCACGCCCTTGCTCACGAGGAACAGGGAGCCCCACCCGGAGGTGGCGAGCAGCAGCGCGGCAATGCCGGGCAGGCGATGGCGAGGGGACATGGGAAGCATGGAAAAACCTCTGGGAATGGGGTGGGCGGGCCGGTCGATCGATGCCCCAAGAATCGGGGTTGGCGCCTCCGAATGCCATTCGCTTCTTTGGACGGGGGTCTCCAAAAAAGCGAACAGACCGCCACGCCCCGCAAGCCCACAATCCGTGCCATGGAGCTCTACCAACTGAAGACCTTCGTGGCCATCGCCCGCGAAGGCAGCCTGACCCGCGCCGCCGAGCGCGTGTTCACCAGCGCGCCCGCGGTCAGCGCGCAGCTCAAGGCGCTGGAGGACGAGCTGGGCGTGAAGCTGTTCGAGCGCACGCCGCGCGGCATGTCGCTCACCGAAGCCGGCGTCAGCCTGCTCGAGGAGGCCGAACGCACGCTCGACTCGGCCACGCGCATGCGCTCGGCCGCCGAGCAGCTGCGCGGCGCGGCGCAGGGCGTGGTGCGCTTCGGCACGGTGGTCGACCCGGTCGCGCTGCGGCTGGGCGAGGTGCTGGTGGCGCTGGCCGAGCGCCATCCGCAGGTCACGCTGCAGCTCAGGCAGGGGCTGTCTTTCGAGACGCTCGCGGCCGTGCAGCGCGGCGAGCTCGACTGCGCCTACGTGCTCAGCGACAGCCCGCAGATCGACGGGCTGGAGATGGTCCGGCTGAGCCCGGTGGACCTGGTCGTGACGCTGCCGCTGGCGGTGGCGCAGGCGCAGCCCGACCTGTCGATCGAGCAGCTCACCGAGATGCCGTGGGTCGGCACGCCGCCCTCGTGCATCCTGCGCGTGCACCTGGACAAGCTGTTCGCCGGCGCCGGCCGCGAGTACCGCCAGGGCCGCACCGCCGACGGCGAGAGCGCCATCCGCAGCATGGTCGCGAGCGGCATGGGCGCGGGCCTGCTGCGCAGCGACTACGCGGAGCAGGGCGAGCGCAACGGCGAGCTGGCGATCTGGAAAGGGTGGCGCTCGCACACCTGGCTGTGCTGGGTGGCGCCGGCGGGCGGCAAGAAGCCCGTGGCGGTCGAGGCCGTGCGCAGCGCGGTGATGGAGGCGTGGGCCTGAGCGCGCGCGAATTCGGTCCGCGCAAGACTGACCGGAAGCTGATCTGAAGCCGGTCCGGAGCCGATCTGGAGCCGACCGGCACCGGCCGTTGCCGCGCGGTACGATCCCCGCCGCTTCTCCACGCCCCGCTCTTCATGACCGCTGAAATCGCTCCCCTGCCTGGCCTCCTGTTGATGTTCGTGCTCGGGCTGCGGCACGGCCTGGACCCCGATCACATCGCCTGCATCGACGGCCTCACATGGCGCGCGCTGTCGCACAGGCACCGCCACGCGGGCTGGGTGGGCACGCTGTTCGCGGTCGGCCACGGCCTGCTGGTGACGGCCATCGCGGTGGTGGTGAGCCGCCTCACGCTGCACGTCGATCCGCCGGCCGTGGCGGTGCAGGTGTTCGAGTGGATTCCCACCGCGCTGCTGTTGCTGGTGGGCACGCTCAACCTGCGGCTGCTGCTGAGCCGCAACGAGGCCTACGCGCCCATGGGCTGGAAGATGAGCCTGATCCCCAGCGGCCTGCGCACGCGGTCGAGCGCGTGGGCCATCGTGGTCATCGGCGTGCTGTTCGCCACCGTGTTCGACACCGCCACGCAGGCCGCGGCCTGGGGCTACGTGGCGAGCAACCGCGACGGCGGCGCCTGGGCGGCGCTGGCGGCGGGCCTCACCTTCACCGGCGGCATGGTGATCACCGACACGCTCGACGGCCGCCTCGTGTGCCGCATCAGCCGCAGCGCCGAAGGGCCCGAGGCCGGGCGCAAGGCGCGGCGCATCCTGGGCTGGCTGATCGTCTTCATCTCGTACGCCGTGGCCGCCTACAACCTGGCCAAGGCATGGTTCCCGCAGGTCGAGCTCAGCGACATCGCGTTCTCGTGGGCCGGCTTCGCGCTGGTGGCCGTGATGCTCGCGCTGTGGAGCTGGATCGCCCGCGCCCGGGCACGCGCCCGCGCCGGCCACCGGCGCTGAGATTCCGGCGGGCTGAAAACCCTGGGTTTCGGGGGTGGCACGGGCACGTGCTCGCTGTCATCATTCGCCGCTGAATGAACCAAGACCCCACCCAAGGCCCCACGCCCCTCGCCGATCTCCTGCGCCGCGCCAGGCAAGCGCTGTCGGATCCCTCGGGCGCATGGCGGGGCGCACGGAAGGATGAGTCGCCGGCCACGGCCGAAGCCGGGTACGTCGTGCTGATCGCCGTCGGCGAAGACGGCAGCCGGGCGCGGGTGGTCTCGGGCCGCGGCACCGACATCGAGGCCGCATGGCAGGCCGCCGCGAAGGCGGCCGATGCGCAGGTCCGCCGCGCCGCCCGGCCGCCGCAGCGCCTGCGCGCCGAGGTGGTCGACCAGGTGACGCCCATGACCTGGGGCGCGCTGAAAGCGAAGTTGGCGCAAACCAAGCGCAACTACTTCAACCTGGGCATCGCGCTCGACGCGCAGTTCGAGCTTGCGCTGCTCGCGCAGGAAATGCACGGCAGCGCCATCCTCTACAACGGCGACGTCGACCATGCCGAGCCCAACACCGGCAACCTGCGCCTGCACGGCAAGCGCCGCTTCGGCCGCGAGATCGACTTTCCGTCGGACGACGGCACGCCCGTGTGGTGCTTCACCACGCGCGCCGTGTACGCCGATGCCAAGGGCGCGTGGCCGATCGAGGCCGAAGGGCAGGCGGCGGGCTTTCGCGCGCTGCACGACTGGAACGCGCCGCAGGTGCACGCGATGGTCGAAGACGCCAGCGCCTACCTCGCCGCGCAGGTCAAGCCCACGGGCGAGTTCGCGTACGGCTGGTTCCCGTGCTTCGACCGCGCCATTCCCACCTACAACACGCTGCGCCATGCGAGCTCGACCTACGCGATGCTCGAGGCCTGGGAGGTCACGCGCGGCGGCAGCGCCGCCGACGCGACAGACGACAAGCTCAAGGCCGCCATCGACCGCTCGCTGGCCTTCCTGACCGGCACGCTGATCCGCCCCGCCCACCTGCCCGACGGCACGCGCGCGGCCTACCTGCTGGACGTCGGCAACGAGGTCAAGCTCGGCGGCAACGCCGTGTGCCTGCTGGCGCTGGTGAAGTACACCGAGCTCACGGGCGACCGCCGGCACCTGCCGCTCATGGAGCAGCTGGCGCTGGGCATCCGCCACATGCAGGACCCGCAGACCGGCAGCTTCGTGCACGTGCTCAACGCGCCGGCGCTCGACGTGAAGGCGAAGTTCCGCGTCATCTACTACGACGGCGAGGCCGCCTTCGGCCTGATGCGGCTGTACGGCCTCACGCGCGACGCGCGCTGGCTCGCGATCGTCGAGAAGGCCTTCGAGCACTTCATTGCCGCGGAGCACTGGCGCGCGCACGACCACTGGCTGAGCTACTGCGTGAACGAGCTCACGCGCTACCGGCCCGAAACGCGCTACTACCAGTTCGGCCTGCGCAACGTGGCGGGCTACCTCGACTTCGTGCTCGAGCGCATCACCACCTTCCCCACGCTGCTCGAGCTGATGATGGCCGCGCGCGAGATGGTGCTGCGGCTGGAGGCCGACCCCGCGCTGCGGCCGCTGCTGGCCGGGCTCGACCGCGCCAAGTTCGACCGCGCGCTGGCGTACCGCGCGCGCTACCTCGCCAACGGCCACTTCTGGCCCGAGCTGGCGATGTTCTTCCGCAACCCCGCGCGCATCGCCGGTTCGTTCTTCATCAAGCACCACAGCTTTCGCGTGCGCATCGACGACGTGGAGCATTACCTCTCGGGGTATGTGGCCTACCACCGGATGCTGAAGGAAGGCGAGGCACAGCGCGCCGCCACCGCGCCGGTGGCGGCCCCTGCAAGCCCGATGGCCGCCACCGGCGTGGTGGCCTGGGGCGGCGACGTGAACCTGGCGCGCCGCCAGCACTACCGCCTGCACGAGCTGGGCGGCGCGCACCGGATGCTTGGCGACATTCCCGCGCTGCGCGAGGCCGATCTGCGCATCGTCAACCTCGAATGCGTGGTGGCGACCGCGGGCGAGCAGGGCGTGGACAAGGACGAGACCGCGCCGTACTACTACCGCGCGCGGCCCGAGATGCTCGCGGTGCTCACCGAGGCCGGCATCGGCATGGTGGCCACCGCCAACAACCACAGCGGCGACTACGGACCCGAGGCGCTCGTGGAGCAGCAGGGCCTGCTCGACGCCGCGGGCATCGCCCACGCCGGCACCGGCCCCACGCTGGAGGCCGCGCTGCGCCCCGCGTTGCGCCGCGCGGGCGGCGTGCGCGTGGCGCTGTTCTCGCTCGACGCCACGCAGCCGCGCTTCGTTGCGAGCGTCGAGCGCCCGGGTGCCGCCTGGCTGCCGCTGGACGACCCCGGCGCGTGGACCGCCACGCTGGCGCCGCGCATCGAGGCCGCGCGCCGCGAGGCCGACGTGGTGCTGGTGGCAGTGCACTGGGGCGACAACCTCGAGACGGTGCCCTCGAAGGCCGAGATCGCGGTCGGCCACGCGCTTGTCGATGCAGGCGCCGACGCGGTGCTCGGCACCTCGGCGCACGTGCTGCAGGGCATCGAGGTCTACCGCGGCCGGCCGATCCTGCACGACGCGGGCGACCTGCTGTTCGACTCCGTGCGCGACGACCTGGGCGACGGCGGCGTGTTCTCGCTCACGCTGGGATTGCGCGGCGTCGAGGAGGTGGTGTTCACACCCATCGGCGTCGGCTTCGGGTTCTCGCGGCAGCGCGAGGGCGACGAGGCCAGCGCGCTCTGCGAACGCTTCGCCGCGCAGTGCCGTGCGCTCGGCACCGAGATGACGTTGCTGCCGAACGGGCGCTGCGCGGTGCGCCTCTCACCGCCCGAACTGCAGCCCGGGCGCCTCGCCGTCCGCGCGGACGACACGCCGCCGGCGTTGCCCCCGGCCCCCGTCATCGGCCCGGTGCCGGTGCCGCGCCCCGAATGGACGGTCGACGCGGTGCCCGACGATGCACGCATCACGCCGCTGCAACTGGGCCCGCTGCGGCTCCTGGGCCTGCGCTGCGCGCCCCGGCAGATCGCCGGACGGCGGCTGCTGTGGGTCGAGTCCTTCTGGAGCGCCGACGCACCGGTGACGCACGACCTGCGCATCCAGTTCCGCGCGCTGCCGATGCGCAGCACCCGCATGCCCTCGTGGGGCACGGGCATGGACCACGACCCCTGCGACTGGATGTGGCCCACCAGCCGCTGGGAGCCGGGGCGCATCTACCGCGACCGCTACGGCCTGCGTCCGCCGCGCGCCAGCCTGATGAGCAGCGACGTGCTGCAGCTCGAAGTGCGCCTGCGCACCGGTTCGCCCGGCATGGCCGAGCCGCCGCCGCGCCGCCTGGCGCTGTGGTGCGGGCTGCGCGTGCCGGCGCTGCCCACGCCGCTGCCGCAGCGCGGCGCGCCCACCCTCGCGGCCGACCGGCCCGGTGCGGGCGCAACCCCCGAGCCGGCCTGGACCGCCGCGCAGCTGCAGCAGGCCACGGGCGGGCAGTGGCTGGTCGCACCGCCGCCCGGCTGGCTCGCCAATTCAGTGGTGCGCGGCCCGGTGCAGATGGGCCTGCTGCCCAGGCCCGCGCTGTTCATCGCCTCGGACTTCCCCACGCTGGCCGCGCACGAGAACTACAGCAAGCCGCGCCCGGACCGATGGGACAGCCACCGCGAGTTGCCCGCGCTGCATGGTGCATTGAGCGGCGCGCTGGCCGGTGCGGTCGTCGCGCACCCGGTCGACGGGCTCGACCCGGCGTTCCCGCTGCTGCAGGTGGCCGACCCGATCGCCGCCCTGATCGCCATGGGCGCCGCCGCGCGCGAGCGTTACCGGGGCTTCGTGGTGGGCGTGACCGGCACGGTCGGCAAGTCGTCCACCATCGCCATGCTGCGCGACCTGTTGCCCGAGCGCGCGCGCGTGCACACCACCGTCGGCAACTACAACTCGCGCGTGGGCGTGCCGGCCACCCTGGCCGGCCTGGCGCCCGACACCGACGTGTGCATCCTCGAGATGGCGCAAAGCGGCCTGTGGATGGACCGCGGCCCCATCTCGCTGATGGCGCGGCCGCACGTGGCCGTCATCACCGAGATCGGCCTGTCGCAGACCCGCCAGGCGTCCACGCTGGCGCTCACGGCCGAGTACAAGTCGCGCATCTTCCTGGGGCTGGAGCCCGGCGGCGTGGCCATCGTGCCCGATCACATGGCCTGCCTGCGGCAGGTGGTGGACGCCGCGGCCTGCACCGCGGGCGCCATCTGGGTGGTGGGCACCGGGCCGGACGCCAACGTGCGCGTGCTCGACACCCGGCCCGAGACCGGTGGCGGTTGCCG
This sequence comes from Variovorax sp. OK605, assembly GCF_900115445.1. Lineage (NCBI taxonomy): Bacteria > Pseudomonadati > Pseudomonadota > Betaproteobacteria > Burkholderiales > Comamonadaceae > Variovorax > Variovorax sp. OK605. The sequence continues at coordinate 209,131 of NZ_FOWL01000003.1, read as the reverse complement.
CGTGCGCATCGCCGTGCCGGGGCGCACGCACGAGTACATCTTCCCGGTGGACAGCGCGGGGCTGGTGCGCAATTCGGCGCTGGCCTTCGCCGCGCTGATGGCCATGGGCTTCGACGCCGAAGCCGCCTGCGCGCGCATGCCGCAGGTACGGCTGCCCGCCTCCGTGATGCAGGTGCGCGCGCTGCGCACCCGGGCCGGCGTGCAGGCCACGCTGATCGACGACAGCTGGAACGCCGAGGTCATGTCGATGCGCAATGCCATGGAGTTCGTGCGCACCTACCAGCGCGCGCCGCACGGGCCGGTGGTGCGCAGGATCGGCGTGCTGGGGCGCATCGTCAACCTCGACAACGAGGCCGAGGCCATGCACCGCAGCCTGGCCGCGCCGGTGCTCGCGTCGGGCATCGAGCACCTGGTGACGCACGGCGAGGAAATGCGCTGGCTGCGCGAGGAAATGCCGGCCGGCCTGCTCGGCCCGCACTTCGACGACGCCGCGCAGCTTGCGGGCTACCTCGGCGGCATCCTGCGCGACGGCGACCTGGTGCTGGTGAAGGGCGACCGCGACCGGTCGGACTTCGGCCACATCCCCGGCCTGCTGGAGCAGCTGTGAGCGCATCGGCCTTCTTCCTGCGGCACGCGCGCTGCGCCCTCGTGGTGCTGGCGCTGGTGCAAACGGCGTGCGCGCAACGCACCGGCCCCGACGTGCCGCGGCCCTTCGCCGCCAGCAACGACGAGGTGCTGCACTGGAACCAGCCGGCCGACCGCGCGAGTTGCCCCGACCGCCGCGGCTACCTCTGGGTGCAACCCGCCGAAGGCCCGGCCTGCATCCGCTACTTCGCGAGCAACGACATCGACGGCGCGCGCGTGGCCATCGTGCAGTTCTCGGGCGACCGCGACAGCGTGATGAACCAGGCGCCCACGCGCATCTCCGGCAACACCGAAGCCCTTCGCACGCTCGACGCGCAACGCAGCCGCGATCGCGCGGGCGTGCCGTGGATCTTCATGGCGCGGCCCGGCACCTACGGCTCTTCGGGCGATCACCGCAGGCGGCGCGAGCCGGTGGAGTTCCATGCGCTCGACGCCGCGCTCGACGCGCTGATGCAGCGCCACCGGCTGCAGCGCATCGTGATCCTCGGCCACAGCGGCGGCGCCACCGCGGGCGCCGCGCTGCTGACCATGGGGCGCACGCGCATCGCCTGCGCGGTGCTGACCTCGGGCGCCTACGGCCTGCTGGAGCGTGCGCGCCTGCTGGGCCAGTCGAAGGGCGGGCGCACCGACACCACGGGCAGCACGCAGTTCTACGACCCGCTGGACCACGTGCCGGGCATCGTGCGCGACCCGGCGCGGCGCATCGTGCTGATCGGCAGCCGCGAAGACCGCAACACGCCCTTCGCGCTGCAGGAGCGCTTCGGCGACGCGGTGGCCAAGGCCGGCCACCGCATCGAGGTGCAGACGCACGCGGCGGAGCCGCCGCTGTACCACGACCTCACCGACGGCATCGGCCTGCGCACCGCGTCGCAGTGCGCGCGCGAGGCAGCGCCGCAGTAGGGCGGCAAGGAACGCGGAGCACGCGACATCGACGCAGCGACACAGCGACAAGAGCAACCACAACAGACCCTGGAGACAGCCCACGCATGAGCAGCAGCACCATCACCGCGCGCGAATACGGCCACATGCCCGACGGCCGGCCCGTGACCGAATACACCCTCGACAACGGCCGCGGCCTGAGCCTGAGCGCCATCAACCTGGGCGGCATCGTCACCGCGCTGCGCGTGCCCGACCGCCACGGGCGCAGCGCGAACGTGGTGCTGGGCCTGCCCTCGCTGGCCGAGTACCTGAAGCCGCATCCGCACTTCGGCACCGTCGTCGGGCGCTATGCGAACCGCGTCGCGGGCGGGCGCTTCACGCTCGACGGCACGGCGCACCAGCTGGGCCTGAACAACGGCGTGAACTCGCTGCACGGCGGCGCCACGGGCTTCGGCAAGCGCTACTGGGACATGGCGCCGCTGCCGGCGCAGGAGAACGGCGGCGACGTTGCCATCGAGCTGCGCTACACCAGCGCCGACGGCGAGGAGGGCTACCCCGGCGAAGTGCAGCTCGCGCTGCGCTACACGCTGCCCGCGGGCAGCGACACCTGGCGCATCGACTACAGCGCCACCACCGACCGGCCCACGGTGCTCAACCTGAGCCACCACGACTACTTCAACCTGGCCGGCGGCGGCTCGGTGCTCGACCACCGGCTGACGATTGCGGCGAGCCGCTACTGCCCGGTCGACGCCACGCTGATTCCGCTCGGGCTGGCCGACGTGGCCGCCACGCCCTTCGACTTCCGCACGCCGACGCGCATCGGCGAGCGCATCCGCGAAGGGCACGAGCAGCTGCTGCGCGCGCACGGCTACGACCACAACTGGGTGCTCGACCGCGGCGACGCGCCCCACGGCCTCGCGCTTGCGGCGCGCCTGGAGCACGACGCCTCGGGCCGCGTGATGGAGGTGCACACCAGCCAGCCGGGCGTGCAGTTCTATTCGGGCAATTTCCTCGACGGCAGCCTGTTCGGCAGCGAGGGCGCCAGCCTGCGCCAGGGCGACGGGCTGTGCCTGGAAACGCAGCACTTCCCCGATTCACCGAACCAGCCGGGCTTTCCGTCGACCGTGCTGCGGCCCGGCGAGCGCTTCCACAGCGCGACCGAGCACCGCTTCAGCGTGCGTGCGTGACGCCGGCGTGCATCGTGGCGCCACGGGGCCTGCGGTAGGCGGTGTCGCTGCGGTACTCGCCGGGCGTCACGCCCTTGAGGCGGCGAAAGTGCCGGTTGAAGTTCGACACGTTGTTGAACCCGACCAGGTAGCAGATGCTGGCGATCTGCTCGCGCCCGTCGCGCAGCATGCGGCATGCCTCGGTGATGCGCGCGCGCGTCACGAACTCGGTGAAGGTGTGGCCCGTGGCGCGGCGGAAGAAGCGCGAGAACGCGCCCTTGCTCATGCCCGCGTGGCTGCTGACGCTTTCCAGCGAGAGCTCCTGCGCGCAGTGCGCGTGGATGTGCGCGAGCACCTTCTCGATCTTGCGCGGCGAGCCGGCGTGGTGCAGCGCGGTGTCGGTCGACGACAGCGCGCGGCATGACGGCCAGTGCGCCAGGTCGTTCAGCAGCCGCGCGAACTCCGCGAAGCGCGCGAGTCCCGATTCGGCCTGCACGCGGTGCATGCGCCGGCGGATGTCTTCGCTGGCGCCGAGAAACTCGATGCCGTGCCGCGCGCGGCCCAGGAACGCCATCGCCTCCTGCAGCTCGGGGAACAGCTGCGTCGCCTCGCGCAGCGTGTCTTCCTTGAACTGGATCGCGAGGCTGCGCACCGCCACGCCGCCCTCGGGCGCGTCGGTGGACACCAGGTTGTGCGGCACCCGCGGCCCGATGAGCACCAGGAAGCCCGGCGCAAAGCCCGCGATGTCGTCGCCGATGTAGGCCTTGCCGTGCGTTGCCACGACCAGGTGCAGCTCGTGGTCGTCGTGGTAGTGCCAGCGCTCGTGCGGCGAGGGCGAGCCGTGGGCCACGCAGCGCACCAGGTTCGCATGCGCGCACGCCGGCCCGGGCTCGGGGCCGCGCAGCGTGTCGTCTTCGTATTCGGCGCTGCGCGGGCTGGGCAGCTGCGGTGGCTGCGGTGCGGAGGGTGTGGTGGGGGTCTGTCGCTGGAACATCGGCGGATCGGATTATTCCAAAAAAGAAAACGTTTGCGCAAACGTTTGCTCATAAGGTTTTACCCTGATCCGACGCAACGCCGAGGGCCGCTCGGCCCTCGCTGCGGGACCGAAGCGCTCAGCCCGCGAACAGCGCCGCCGGCACGCCCGGGCTGCCGATGCGCACCTTGAAGAGCCCGCCCGCCAGCGGCTCGGCGGCCTGCTGTTCGGGCGTGAGGCCGTTGCGCGCGGTCGTGATGTACAGCGTGCAGAGGTCGGCGTCACCGAAGGCGCAGTCGGTGACATGGCTCGCGGGCAGCGCGATGCGGCACAGCTCCACCGCGCTCACCGGGTCGTGGCAGGTGACGCAGGCGCCGCCCCAGTGCGCGATCCACAGCCGGCCGGCCGCGTCGGTGGTCATGCCGTCGGGCAGTCCGTCGGGCTTGGGAAAGCGGTGCCACACGCGGCGGTTCGACACGCTGCCCGCGTCCATGTCGAAGTCGTAGGCGTAGAGGCGGTTGAGCACCGTGTTGTTGAAGTACATGGTGCGGCCGTCGCCCGACCACGTCGGCCCGTTGGTCACCTCGAAGCCGTCGTCGTGCCTGGTGCAGCGGCCGTCGGCGTCGTAGCGGTACAGCGCGCCGGTGGGCGCCTTGCAGTCGAAGTCCATGCTGCCGGCCCAGAAGCGGCCGCGGCTGTCGCACTTGCCGTCGTTGAAGCGGTTGCCGGTGCGCTCGGGTTCGGGCTGGTGCAGGTAGCGCGGCTGGGCGCCGTCGCCCGGCGCGGTGGTGTCGAACAGCGCGAAGCCGCGGCGCAGCGTGATGAACAGGCCCGGCTCGGTGGCGCGCTCGGCGATGGCGGTGATCTCTTCGCCGAAGGTCCAGGTCCGCTGCGCGCCGGTGGCGGGGTCGTAGCGGAACAGGCGCGGCGTGAGGATGTCGATCCAGTAGAGCGCCTGTTCGCGCTGCGACCACAGCGTGCCTTCGCCGAGGTTGGCACCGGCGGGCCAGATGCATTCGAGCGCGCCCACGACCGCGGGGGCCGCGAGCGAAGGAGCGGGAGTGAGAGGCAGCGGGGGAGGGGTGTTTGTCTCTGGGTTGTTCATGGCTTGGTTTCCTTCTTGTGGCGTTCTTCTCGTCATGTCTCCTTGACGCGCCGGATCGTATCAAGGCATATTGATAACGGAAATTTAAAATATCGGCATCGATAGATATGCAATTTGCAATGTCAGTTGTCCAGCCTTTTCGCCAATCCGGAGACATTTCTTGAATTCCCCCCAGCTTTCCATCCATCCCAGCCTGAAGGGCCGCACGGTGTTCGTCACCGGCGGCGGCAGCGGCATCGGCGCGGCCATCGTCGCGGCGTTCGCGGCGCAGGGCGCGCGCGTGGCCTTCGTCGATATCGCCGGCGAAGCCAGCGCGGCGCTCGCGCAGCAGATCACCGGGGCCGGTCACGCCGCGCCGTGGTGGCGCGCCTGCGACGTGCGCGACATCGGCGCGCTGCAGAAGGCCATTGCCGACGCGGCCGCCGAGCTCGGCGACTTCGCGGTGCTGGTCAACAACGTGGCCAGCGACGACCGCCACACGCTCGAGTCGGTCACGCCCGACTACTACGACAACCGCATGGCCATCAACGAGCGGCCCGCGCTGTTCGCGATCCAGTCGGTGGTGCCGGGCATGAAGCGCCTGGGCTTCGGCTCGGTGGTCAACCTGGGCTCCACGGGCTGGCAGACCAAGGGCTCGGGCTACCCCTGCTACGCGATCGCCAAGTCGTCTGTGAACGGCCTCACGCGCGGGCTGGCGGTCGACCTGGGCCGCGACCGCATCCGCATCAACACCGTGTCGCCCGGCTGGGTGATGACCGAGCGGCAGGTGAAGCTGTGGCTGGACGACGAGGGCGAGAAGTCGCTCAAGCGCAACCAGTGCCTGCCCGACAAGCTGATGCCCGAAGACATCGCGCGCATGGTGCTGTTCCTCGCGTCGGACGACGCGAAGATGTGCACCGCGCAGGAGTTCACGGTGGACGCCGGCTGGACCTGAGCGCCACACCCGCCGTTCACCCGGCGGCACTCATGCGTCGTCGAACAGCGCCTCGATCTTCTCGGCCACCTCGAACGGAATGCCGTCGTCGTACTGCTCGGGGTCGAGGTCGACCGGCTCCGTGCCCACCTCTTCGAGCATGAGCGCCGGCACGGGGCGCAGTTTGGGCAGGTCGGGGTAGTCGCCCGGGCCGCCGCCTTCGGAGTGCTCCGGCGCGAACCAGATGCGGCTCGCGGCATAGAAGCCCTCGGCATAGCGCTGCTCGATGAGCTTGAGCACCTCGAAGTCTTCCTGCTGGTAGTCCTCGATGTCTTCGTCCGAGGCGTACTGCACGTACCAAGCCGCGCCCAGGTACCAGTAGATCAGCAGCGCGGTGCCGCGGTCGAGCTTCGGGTTGTCGACCAGCCAGCGCAGCATGGGCAGGTTGTCGTCGTAGTTGGAGCGCGCGGCATACACGTGCCATTGCTCGGGCGTGGCGCTTTCCAGGTAGGACAGCACCAGTTCGTGAATGGCCTGGTCGCGTTCTTCGTCGGTCATCGGTCGGTCCTTGCGGGTGTGGGTGGGTGGAGCGCCGATTTATACGTTCAGCTCATGTCGAGTTTGCGACCGTACACGCTCATGCTCGCGGTCTTCAGCGCCTTCATCATCACCTTGGCCGCCGGCGACAGCAGCCGGTCGGTGCGCGTGATGATGCCGAAGGCGTCCATGTGGCAGGGCATGTCCAGCGGCAGCAGCGACACGATGCCGTGCGACGCGTAGTAGCGCGCCACGTCGGTTGCCAGCACGGCCACCATGTCGCTCTGCTGCAGCATGCGCGTGATGAACAGCAGCGCCGAGCTCTCGATGGTGTTGGTCGGCGGCGCCAGGCCTTCTTCCTGGAACATGAGCTCGAAGCGGTGGCGCAGCACGCTGCCCGCGGGCGGCACGATCCAGCCGGCGCTCACCACGTCGCGCAGCGTGAGGTTGCTCACGCCCAGCAGCGGGTGGCCGGGGCGCACCAGCGCGCACACGGGTTCCTCGGTGAGCGCCTCGTAGCGCAGCTGCGACTTGTCGTGCTCGGCGAACAGCCGCGCCACCAGGATGTCGAGCTTGCCCTGCTCGAGCCGCTCGATCAGCACCGGGCTGGTCTCGATCTCCAGCGACACGCGCAGGTCGGGCTGCTCGCGCTTGACCATGGCCACGGCCGGCGGCATCAGCGTGAGGCCCGGCGCGGTGATGGTGCCCACGCTCACCTGGCCGAAGCGCCCGGCCTTCAGCGCGGTGAGCTCGTCGTGCGCCTGGTTCAGGCTGGCCAGCGCCACGCGGGCGTGGCGGATCATGGTCTCGCCGTACCAGGTCGGACGCATGCCGCGCGGCAGCCGGTCGAACAGCGGCACCTCCAGCACGTCCTCCAGGTCCTTCAGCAGCTTGGAGGCCGCGGGCTGCGTCATGTTGAGCACCTGCGCGGCGCGGTGGATGTTGCCTTCCTCGGCCAGCGCGACCAGCAACAGCAGTTGCCGGGTCTTGAGCCGGGCGCGGATGAACCAGTGGTTGTAGTTGGTCATTTCTGTGAAAACGAAGGTCTGACCGGGTTTTCCAGAATCCGGCGATCGATATGCATTTTGTCGAAAAAACGATTGGATCGATATCGATTCTGTTCCTAGACTTGCCTCAGATCCAGAACAACAGAGACAAGGGCCACGCCACGGTGATTCACGGCGAGATCCATCAGAACGTGCGGCAGTACATCAACGGCCGCTGGGAAACCAGCGCGACCACCGGTGTGAGCGCCAATCCCTCGGACACCAGCGAAGTGGTGGCCGAGTACGCACGCGCCGACCGCCGCCAGGCCGAGTTCGCCATTCGCGCCGCCACCGAGGCCTTTCCGCACTGGAGCCACAGCACGCCGCAGCGGCGCGCCGACGTGCTCGACCGCATCGGCGCCGAGTTGCTCGCCCGCAAGGACGACCTGGGCCTGCTGCTGGCACGCGAGGAGGGCAAGACACTGCCCGAGGCCGTGGCCGAGGTGGCGCGCGCGGGCCAGATCTTCAAGTTCTTCGCGGGCGAAGCCTTTCGCGGCGGCGCCGGCGGCGGAGGCAGCGAGAACGTGGCCTCGGCGCGCGCGGGCGTGCAGGTCGACGTCACGCGCGAACCGGTGGGCGTGGTCGGGCTCATCACGCCGTGGAACTCGCCCTTCGTCATTCCCGCCTGGAAGATCGCGCCCGCGCTGGCCCATGGCAACAGCGTGGTGTTCAAGCCGGCCGAACTGGTGCCGGCCTGCGGCTGGGCGCTGGCCGAGATCATCAGCCGCGCCGCCTTGCCGGCCGGCGCGTTCAACCTGGTCATGGGCAGCGGCCGCGAAGTGGGGCAGGCGCTGGTCGACAGCGCGCTGGTCGATGCCCTGAGCTTCACCGGCTCGGCCGCCAACGGCGAGCGCGTGCTGCAGGCGGCCGCCGCGCGGCGCGCCAAGGTGCAGCTCGAAACCGGCGGCAAGAACGCCTTGGTGGTGCTGGCCGACGCCGACCTCGACCGCGCCGTCGACTGCGCGGTGCAGGGCGCCTACTTCTCCGCCGGCCAGCGCTGCACGGCGTCGAGCCGGCTCATCGTCGAGGCCGCGGTGCACGACGCCTTCGTCGCCAGGCTGCGCCAGCGCCTGAAGACGCTGACGATCGGCCACGCGCTGGAGCGCGGCGTCGACATCGGCCCGGTGGCCGACGAAGAGCGCCTGGCGCAGAACCTGGCCTGGGTCGGCATCGCGCGCGAAGAGGGCGCTGAGCACGTGTGGGGCGGCGAGGCGCTGCAGCGCGCCACCGCCGGCCACTACATGAGCCCCGCGCTGTTCCTGGCCAAGCCCGCGCACCGCATCGCGCGCGAGGAAATCTTCGGCCCGCTGGCCTGCGTGCTGCGCGCCGACGACTACGACGAAGCGCTGGCACTGTGCAACGACACGCCCTTCGGCCTGTGCGCGGGCATCTGCACCAACTCGCTCAAGCACGCCATGCACTTCAGGCGCCATGCCGTGGTCGGCATGACGATGGTCAACCTGCCGACCGCGGGGGTCGACTTTCACGTGCCCTTCGGCGGACGCAAGGGGTCGGGCTACGGGCCGCGCGAACAAGGTCGCCACGCCGCGGAGTTCTACACGACGGTGAAGACCGGCTACATGCTGGCCTGACCCACCACAACGGTTCTCGATCGGTTCTCAACAAGCAAGTCAACAGAAGGAGACATCCCATGACCATGAATCGCCGCACCCTCAACACCGCGCTCGCCGCTGCCGCCTTGAGCGGCCTGCTGCCCGTGTCCGCCCTCGCGCAGAAGAAGCTCGTGCTGGGCTTCGCGCAGGTCGGCGCCGAAAGCGAATGGCGCACCGCCAACACCGAGTCGATCAAGTCGTCCGCCAAGGACGCGGGCATCGAGCTGAAGTTCTCCGACGCGCAGCAGAAGCAGGAAAACCAGATCAAGGCCATCCGCTCGTACATCGCGCAGAAGGTCGACGTGATCGCCTTCTCGCCCGTGGTCGAGTCGGGCTGGGAAACCGTGCTGCGCGAGGCCAAGGCCGCCAAGATCCCGGTGGTGCTGACCGACCGCTCCGTCAACACCAAGGACGACTCGCTGTACGTGACCTTCATGGGTTCGGACTTCACCGAGGAAGGCCGCAAGGCCGGGCGCTGGCTGGTCGAGAAGATGAAGGACCAGAAGGGCGAGGTGAACATCGTCGAGCTGCAGGGCACCGTGGGCTCGGCGCCGGCCATCGACCGCAAGAAGGGCTTCGAGGAAATCATCAAGGCCGACCCGAAGTTCAAGATCATCCGCTCGCAGACCGGCGACTTCACGCGCGCCAAGGGCAAGGAAGTGATGGAAGCCTTCCTGAAGGCCGAGGGCAAGAAGATCAACGTGCTCTACGCGCACAACGACGACATGGCCATCGGCGCGATCCAGGCCATCGAGGAAGCGGGCCTGAAGCCGGCCAAGGACATCACCATCATCTCGATCGACGGGGTGAAGGGCGCCTTCGAAGCCATGATCGCCGGCAAGCTCAACGTGTCGGTCGAATGCAGCCCGCTGCTCGGGCCGCAGCTGATGCAGGCGGTGAAGGACATCAAGGACGGCAAGACGCTGCCCAAGCGCATCGTCACGGTGGAAAGCATCTTCCCCATGGAAGTCGCTGCCAAAGAGTTCCCCAACCGCAAGTACTGAGGAAGACCCGACATGAAACGCAACTTCCTCAAGGCGTCGCTCGCGGGCGTGGCACTGGCCATCGTCGGCTTCACGCCCCTGGCCAATGCGCAGGACAAGGGCCTGATCGCCATCTCGATGCCTACCAAGTCGTCGGCACGCTGGATCGCCGACGGCGCCAACATGGCCAAGTACTTCAAGGACAAGGGCTACAAGACCGACCTGCAGTACGCCGACGACGACATCCCGAACCAGCTCGCGCAGATCGAGAACATGGTGACCAAGGGCTCCAAGGTGCTGGTGATCGCGGCCATCGACGGCACCACGCTGTCCGACGTGCTGCAGAAGGCGGCCGACAAGGGCGTGAAGGTCATCGCGTACGACCGGCTCATCAAGGGCTCGAAGAACGTCGACTACTACGCCACCTTCGACAACTTCCAGGTCGGCGTGCTGCAGGCGCAGTCGATCGAGAACGCGCTGGGGCTCAAGAGCGGCAAGGGCCCGTTCAACATCGAGCTGTTCGGCGGCTCGCCCGACGACAACAACGCCTTCTTCTTCTACAACGGCGCGCTCTCGGTGCTCAAGCCCTACATCGACAGCGGCAAGCTGGTGGTGCGCAGCAAGCAGATGGGCATGGAGAAGGTCGGCACCTTGCGCTGGGACGGCGCGGTGGCGCAGGCGCGCATGGACAACCTGCTGTCGGCCTACTACACCAAGGACCGCGTGGATGCCGTGCTGTCGCCCTACGACGGGCTGTCCATCGGCATCCTGTCGTCGCTCAAGGGCGTGGGCTACGGCTCGGCCTCGCAGCCGATGCCCATCGTGTCGGGGCAGGACGCCGAGGTGCCTTCGGTGAAGTCGATCCTGCGCAAGGAGCAGACCTCCACCGTGTTCAAGGACACGCGCGAGCTGGCGAAGGTGACGGTGGCCATGGTGGACGCGATGCTCTCGGGCAAGACGCCCGAGGTGAACGACACCAAGACCTACAACAACGGCATCAAGGTGGTGCCGTCGTACCTGCTGAAGCCGGTGAGCGTGGACGCCTCGAACTGGAAGACGGTGCTGGTCGACAGCGGCTACTACAAGGAAAGCCAGATCAAGTGAGCAACGAAGGAAGCAGCGCGGGTGCCGGCGCCATCCTCGAGATGCGCGGCATCACCAAGACCTTTCCCGGCGTGAAGGCGCTGAGCAACGTCAACCTCGGCGTGCGCGCCGGGGAGATCCACGCGGTGGTCGGCGAGAACGGCGCGGGCAAGTCGACGCTCATGAAGGTGCTGAGCGGCGTCTACCCGTGCGACTCGTACGAGGGAGAGATCCACTTCGAGGGCGAGGTGCGCCGCTTCCGGGGCATTGCGGACAGCGAGAAGCTCGGCATCATCATCATTCACCAGGAACTGGCGCTGGTGCCGCTGCTGTCGATTGCCGAGAACATCTTCCTGGGCAACGAGATCGCCAGCGGCGGCGTGATCGACTGGTTCGCCGCCTATGCGAAGACGCGCGAGCTGCTCGCCAAGGTGGGCCTGAAGGAGCCGCCCACCACGCTGGTGACCGACCTGGGCGTGGGCAAGCAGCAGCTGGTGGAAATCGCCAAGGCGCTGGCCAAGGAGGTGAAGCTGCTGATCCTGGACGAGCCCACCGCCAGCCTGAACGAGAACGACAGCGACGCGCTGCTCATGCTGCTGCTCGAGCTCAAGCGCCAGGGCATCGCGTCGATCCTCATCTCGCACAAGCTCAACGAGATCGCCAAGGTGGCCGACTCGGTGACGGTGCTGCGCGACGGCGCCACGGTGGAGACCATGGACTGCCGCGGCCAGCCGATCAGCGAGGACCGCATCATCCGCGGCATGGTGGGGCGCGACATGGCGCACCGCTATCCGCAGCGCGCGCCGAAGATCGGCGCCACCGTGTTCGAGGTGCGCGACTGGCGCGTGCACCACGCGCTGCACGCCGACCGCGAACAGATCAAGGGCGTGAGCCTGACCGTGCGCCAGGGCGAGATCGTGGGCATTGCTGGCCTCATGGGCGCGGGCCGCACCGAGCTGGCCATGAGCGTGTTCGGCAAGTCCTACGGCCAGCGCATCAGCGGCTCGGTGCACATGCACGGCAAGCCGGTGGACGTGAGCACCGTGCGCAAGGCCATCGACCACGGCATTGCCTACGTGACCGAAGACCGCAAGGGCCTGGGGCTGGTGCTGGAGGAAGACATCCGCAAGAACATCAGCCTGGCCAACCTGGACGCGATCGCCGATTCGTCGGTGATCGACAGCGGCCGCGAGTTCAAGGTGGCCAACGAGTACCGCAAGGCGCTCAACATCCGCTGCTCGGGCGTCGAGCAGCTGGTGGTCAACCTGTCGGGCGGCAACCAGCAGAAGGTGGTGCTGAGCAAGTGGCTCTTCACCAAGCCCGAGCTGCTGATTCTCGACGAGCCCACGCGCGGCATCGACGTGGGCGCCAAGTACGAGATCTACACCATCATCGACCAGCTCGCGAGCGAGGGCAAAGGCATTCTCATGATCTCTTCGGAACTGCCGGAACTGCTCGGCATGTGCGACCGCATCTACGTGATGAACGAGGGGCGCTTCGTGGCCGAGTTCACGGCGGCCGAAGCCTCGCAGGAACGCATCATGCACGCCATCGTGAGCGCGGGGAGCAGTGTCCATGCAGCAGCCTGAAGTCAACGCGGTGAAGGCCGCCGTGCCACTGACCGATGCGCCGAAGCTGCATGCCGGCTTCCTGAAGAACAACCTGCGCGAGTACGGCATGCTGATCTCGCTGGTCGCGATCATGGTGCTGTTCCAGGTGCTGACCGACGGCACGCTGCTGCGCCCGCTGAACCTCACCAACCTGCTGCTGCAGAACAGCTACGTGGTCATCATGGCGCTGGGCATGCTGCTGGTGATCGTGGCCGGGCACATCGACCTGTCGGTGGGCTCGGTGTGCGGCTTCATCGGCGCGCTGGCGGCGGTGCTGATGGTGGAGTACGAGTGGCACTTCGTGCCCACGGCCATCGTGAGCATCCTGGCGGGCGCCGTCATCGGCGCGGCGCAGGGCTGGTTCGTGGCGTTTCGCAAGATCCCGTCGTTCATCGTCACGCTCGCGGGCATGCTGGTGTTCAAGGGGCTCACGCTGGCGCTGCTGGCGGGGCAGTCGGTGGGACCGTTTCCGGAGGCGTTCCAGCGGCTGAGCTCGGGCTTCATTCCCGATCCGCTGGGCGGCGGCGGTGCGGGCGGCCTGCGCACCACGTCGCTGGTCGTCGGCGCGCTGGCCGCCGCGGCGCTGGTGTTCTTCAAGCTGCGCGGGCGCGCCAAGCTGGCGGCGCACGGCATGGAGCAGGAGCCGTATGCGTTCTTCCTGGTGAAGAACCTGTTCTTCGCGGCCATCATCCTGTTCTTCAGCTACCTGCTCTCGACCTACAAGGGCCTGCCCAACGTGCTCATCGTGATGGCGGTGCTGATCGTGGTGTACGACTTCGTCACCAACCGCACCACCATCGGCCGGCGCATCTATGCGCTGGGCGGCAACGAGAAGGCGGCGCGGCTGTCGGGCGTGAAGACGCAGCGTCTCGCGTTCCTCACCTTCGTGAACATGGGCGCGCTCGCGGCGCTGGCCGGGCTGGTGTTCGCGGCGCGGCTCAACACGGCCACGCCCAAGGCGGGCCTGGGCTTCGAGCTCGACGTGATCGCGGCCTGCTTCATCGGCGGCGCATCGGCCTCGGGCGGCGTGGGCCGCGTGATGGGCGCGGTCATCGGCGCCTTCATCATGGGCGTGATGAACAACGGCATGTCGATCCTGGGCATCGGCATCGACTACCAGCAGGTCATCAAGGGCCTGGTGCTGCTGGCGGCGGTGTTCATCGACGTCTACAACAAGAACAAGTAGCAGCGCATGACCGACGGCACCGCCAACCGCCCCGTGCTCGCGCTTCGGGGCATCCACAAGCAGTTCGGCGGCATCCCGGTGCTGCGCGACGTGCAGCTGAACCTGTACCCCGGCGAGATCCACGCGCTGATGGGGCAGAACGGCGCCGGCAAGTCGACGCTCATCAAGGTGTTGACGGGCGTGCTGCCGTCCAGCGGCGGCGAGATCGCCCTGGACGGCCGGCCGATCCACCCGGCCTCGCCGCTCGATGCGCAGAAGCTGGGCATCAGCACGGTCTACCAGGAGGTGAACCTGTGCCCCAATTTGTCGGTGGCGGAGAACGTGTTCGCAGGGCGCTATCCGCGCCGCGGCGTGGCGCAGGGGTTTCGCATCGACTGGGCCGCGGTGAACCGGCGCGCCGAGGAGCTGCTGGCGCGCATCGGCCTGGACATCGACGTGACGCGGCTGCTGTCGAGCTACTCGGTGGCGGTGCAGCAGATGGTGGCCATTGCGCGCGCGCTGGGCGTGTCGTCGAAGGTGCTGATCCTCGACGAGCCGACCTCGAGCCTGGACGACGACGAGGTGGAGAAGCTGTTCGAGGTGCTGCGGCGCTTGCGCGGCGAAGGGCTGGCCATCGTCTTCGTGACGCACTTTCTCAACCAGATGTACGCGGTGTCGGACCGCATCACGGTGTTGCGCAACGGCAGCTGGATCGGCGAATGGCGCGCGGCGGACCTGGGGCCGCAGGCGTTGATCGCGGCGATGCTCGGGCGCGAGCTGGCGGCGCAGTCGGCACGCCCGGCGGCATTGCCCGCGTTCGATGAAGCGGCGCCGGCATTGCTTCAGGCCGAAGGCCTGGGCCAGGCCGGCCAGCTGCAGGCGACCGACCTGCGTGTGCGCGCGGGCGAGGTCGTCGGCATCGCCGGCCTGCTGGGCGCGGGCCGCACGGAGTTGGCACGGTTGCTGTTCGGCCTCGAAACACCGGACCGCGGCGTGCTGAAGGTCGACGGCCGTTCGGTCGGTTTCTCGAACCCCGCCGACGCCATTCGTGAAGGCCTGGCGCTGTGCCCCGAAGAGCGCAAGACCGACGGCATCGTCTCCGAACTGTCGGTGCGCGAGAACATCGCGCTGGCACTGCAGGCGCGCCTTGGCACCAGGCGCTTCCTGTCGCATGCCGAGCAGACCGAGATGGCCGAGCGCTTCGTCAAGTCGCTGGGCATCAAGACCGCGAGCGTCGAAACGCCCATCGGCCTGCTCTCGGGCGGCAACCAGCAGAAGGCCATGATCGCGCGCTGGCTCGCGACCGAGCCGCGCCTGCTGATCCTGGACGAGCCCACGCGCGGCATCGACGTGGCAGCCAAGCAGGAAATCATGGAAGAGATCCTGCGGCTCGCGAAGGCGGGCATGGCGGTGATCTTCATCTCGTCGGAAATGAGCGAAGTGGTGCGCGTGGCGCACCGCATCGTGGTGCTGCGCGACCGGAAGAAGGTGGGCGAGCTGCCGGGCGGCAGTTCGGAGGACGAGGTCTACGAAATGATTGCAGCCGCATGAAACGCGCCGTCTTCCTGTCTGTCTCCCTCCCCTCCCGGGGGAGTGGCGGGGTGTGGGGGCGCGGCCTCCAACATTGCGCGGCGGTGAAGGCCGCTTGCCCCCATCCCAGCCTTCCCCCGGAAGGGGAAGGAGCAAGGCCGAAGACATGACACGCATCTCATTGCTCATGGGTCACCGCCTGTCCCTGTCTTTCCCCCTCCCCTCCCGGGGGAGGGTCGGGGTGGGGGCGCGCGGCCTCCAACGCCGCGCGGCGATGAAGGCCGCTTGCCCCCATCCCAGCCTTCCCCCGGAAGGGGAAGGAGCAAGGCCGAAGACATGACATGCATCTCATTGCTCATGGGTCACCGCCTGTCCCTGTCTTTCCCCCTCCCCTCCCGGGGGAGGGTCGGGGTGGGGGCGCGCGGCCTCCAACATTGCGCGGGGGTGAAGGCCGCTTGCCCCCATCCCAGCCTTCCCCCGGAAGGGGAAGGAGCAAGGCCGAAAACATGACACGCATCTCATTGCTCATGGGTCACCGCCTGTCCCTGTCTTTCCCCCTCCCCTCCCGGGGGAGGGTCGGGGTGGGGGCGCGCGGCCTCCAACATTGCGCGGCGGTGAAGGCCGCTTGCCCCCATCCCAGCCTTCCCCCGGAAGGGGAAGGAGCAAATCCATGACACGCATCTCATCGCTCATGAGCCATCGGCTCGCCTGGCCCATCGTCACGCTGCTGCTCCTGCTCGCGGTCAACACCGCCTTCAACGCCAGCTTCCTGCACCTCGAATGGCGAGACGGCCATCTCTACGGCAGCCTGATCGACATCCTCAACCGCGCGGCGCCGCTGGTGCTGGTGTCGCTGGGCATGACACTGGTGATCGCCACGCGCGGCATCGACATCTCGGTGGGTGCCGTGGTGGCCATCGCGGCGGCACTCGCGGCCTGGATGATCGGCGGCTCGGTGGCCAACGACGTGAGCCGCTTCCCGATGCCGCTCGCCATCCTCGCGGCCATCGGCATCGCGCTGCTGTGCGGCCTGTGGAACGGCCTGCTAGTGGCCAAGGTGGGCATGCAGCCGATCATCGCGACGCTGATCCTGATGGTGGCCGGCCGCGGCATCGCGCAGCTCATTGCCGACGGGCAGATCATCACGATCTACTACAAGCCCTTCTTCTTCCTCGGCAGCGGCTACCTGCTGGGCCTGCCGTTCTCGCTGTTCATCGTGGCGGCGGTGTTCGTGCTGCTGTACCTGGCGATCACGCGCACGGCGCTGGGCCTGTTCATCCAGGCGGTGGGCATCAACCCGACGGCCGCGCGCGTGGCGGGCGTGCAGGCGCGGCGGCTGGTCGTCGGGGCCTATGCGTTCTGCGGTGCGTGCGCCGGCGTGGCGGGGCTGCTGATCAGCTCCAACGTGAAGAGCGCGGACGGCAACAACGCGGGCCAGCTCATCGAGCTCGACGCGATCCTGGCCGTGACGCTGGGCGGCACGGCGCTGACCGGCGGGCGCTTCAGCCTGGTGGGCAGCGTGATCGGCGCGCTGATCATCCAGACGCTGACCTATGCGATCTATTCATTGGGCGTGCCGCCGGAGATCAACCTGGTCGTGAAGGCGGGCGTGGTGTTCGCGGTGATGCTGCTGCAGTCGCCGGAGTTCAGGGCGGAGGTAAGGTCGCTGGTGCAGCGGCCGGCGCATGAAGGGGGACGGGCATGAGCGCGGTGATCGATTCGGCACCCTCACCCCAGCCCTCTCCCGCAAGCGGGAGAGGGGGCAAGACCCAGGGCAAGCGAAGGGGAGGGCTCAACCCGAAGTACCTGCCGCTGGCGGCGACCATTTCGCTGTTCGTGCTGGTGGCCACGCTGGGGTCGGTGTTCTACGACGGCTTCTTCTCGGCGCAGGTGTTCCTCAACCTGCTGATCGACAACGCCTTCCTGATCGTCGTGGCCGTGGGCATGACCTTCGTGATTCTCTCGGGCGGCATCGACCTGTCGGTGGGCTCGGTGATCGCGCTCACCACCATGGTGTCGGCCTCGCTGGTCGAGAAGCACGGCTGGAGCCCCGGCATCGTGATTCCGCTGGTGCTGGCAATGGGCACGGCCTTCGGCGCGTTCATGGGCCTGCTGATCGAACGCTACCGGCTGCAGCCCTTCATCGTCACGCTGGCCGGCATGTTCCTGGCGCGCGGGCTGTGCTACCTGATCAGCATCGACTCGATCAGCATCACCAACGAGTTCTATTCCGAGGTCTCGCAGATCCGCATTCCGATCTGGGGCGAGGCCTCGGTGTCGATCAGCGCGGTGATCGCGGTGGCGGTGCTGCTGGCGGCGGTGTTCGTGGCGCACTGCACGCCCTTCGGCCGCGCGGTGTACGCCATCGGCGGCAGCGAGCATTCGGCCATGCTGATGGGCCTGCCGGTGCGCCGCACGCTCATCGGCGTGTACACGCTCTCGGGCTTCTGCTCGGCGCTGGCCGGCGTGATCTTCACCTTCTACATGCTCTCGGGCTACGGCCTGCATGCGGTGGGGCTGGAGCTCGACGCCATCGCGGCGGTGGTGATCGGCGGCACGCTGCTCACCGGCGGCGTGGGCTACGTGGCGGGCACGCTGTTCGGCGTGCTGATGCTCGGGATCATCCAGACGCTGATCTCCTTCGATGGCACGCTGAGTTCGTGGTGGACCCGCATCGTGGTGGGCGCGCTGCTGTTCGTGTTCTGCCTGCTGCAGCGCTTCTTCACCTCGCGCGCCCCGCGGCGCTGACGGCCTTCCTGCCTCCTTTTTCTCTTTCTTCTCTCGCACTCAGGACACTTCCGCATGCCGGACCCCACCTCCAAGAACCCCCCGAAGAAGCTGCGCTCCACCGAATGGTTCGGGTCGGCCGACAAGAACGGCTTCATGTACCGCAGCTGGATGAAGAACCAGGGCATTCCGGACCACGAGTTCGATGGCCGCCCGATCATCGGCATCTGCAACACCTGGTCGGAGCTGACGCCGTGCAACGCGCACTTCCGCAAGATCGCCGAGCACGTGAAGCGCGGCATCTCGGAGGCGGGCGGTTTTCCGGTGGAGTTCCCGGTGTTCTCCAACGGCGAGTCGAACCTGCGGCCCACGGCCATGCTCACGCGCAACCTCGCGAGCATGGACGTGGAGGAAGCCATTCGCGGCAACCCGGTCGATGCGGTGGTGCTGCTCACGGGCTGCGACAAGACCACGCCCGCGCTGCTGATGGGCGCGGCGAGCTGCGACATCCCGGCCATCGTGGTCACGGGCGGGCCGATGCTCAACGGCAAGCTCGAAGGCAAGAACATCGGTTCGGGCACGGCCGTGTGGCAGCTGCACGAGTCGCTGAAGGCGGGCGAGATCAACCTGCACCAGTTCCTGTCGGCCGAAGGCGGCATGTCGCGTTCGGCGGGCACCTGCAACACGATGGGCACGGCCTCCACCATGGCCTGCATGGCTGAGGCGCTGGGCACTTCGCTGCCGCACAACGCGGCCATTCCGGCGGTGGATGCGCGGCGCTACGTGCTCGCGCAGATGTCGGGCATGCGCGCGGTGCAGATGGCGAAGGACGGGCTCACGCTGTCGAAGATCCTCACGCGCGAGGCCTTCGAGAACGCCATCCGCGTGAACGCGGCCATCGGCGGATCGACCAACGCGGTGATCCACCTGAAGGCGATCGCGGGGCGCATCGGCGTCGAGCTGGAGCTGGAAGACTGGACGCGCATCGGCAGCCACACGCCGACCATCGTCGACCTGATGCCCTCGGGCCGCTTCCTCATGGAGGAGTTCTATTACGCCGGCGGCCTGCCCGCCGTGCTGCGCCGGCTGGGCGAGAACGGGCTGCTGCCGCACCCGGGCGCGCTCACGGTCAACGGCCAGTCGATCTGGGACAACGTGCGCGAGGCGCCGAGCTTCGACGACGAGGTGATCCGCCCGCTGGACAAGCCGCTCATTGCCGACGGCGGCATCCGCATCCTGCGCGGCAACCTGTCGCCGCGCGGCGCGGTGCTCAAGCCCTCGGCCGCATCGCCGGAGCTGCTGAAGCACCGCGGCCGCGCGGTGGTGTTCGAGAACCTGGAGCACTACAAGGAGCGCATCGTCGACGAAGACCTCGACATCGACGCCAGCTGCGTGATGGTGCTGAAGAACTGCGGCCCCAAGGGCTACCCCGGCATGGCCGAGGTCGGCAACATGGGCCTGCCGCCCAAGCTGCTGCGCCAGGGCGTGAAGGACATGGTGCGCATCTCGGACGCGCGCATGAGCGGCACGGCCTACGGCACCGTGGTGCTGCACGTGGCGCCCGAGGCGGCGGACGGCGGGCCGCTGGCGGCGGTGCGCGACGGCGACTGGATCGAGCTCGACTGCGATGCGGGGCGCCTGCACCTGGACATCAGCGACGAAGAGCTGGCCGCGCGGCTCGCGTCGCTGTCGGCCGCAGACGCGCAGCCGATGAGCACGCGCGGCGGCGGCTACCAGAAGCTGTACGTCAACCACGTGCTGCAGGCCGACGAAGGCTGCGACTTCGACTTTCTGGTGGGCTGCAGAGGCTCCGCCGTGCCCCGCCATTCGCATTGAATCCACAGAAGACAGACACCATGAACCCCAGATACCGCGGCATCTTCCCGGTGGTGCCCACCACCTTCACCGAACAGGGCGCACTCGACATCGAGAGCCAGAAGCGCTGCGTCGACTTCATGATCGACGCGGGCTCCGACGGCCTGTGCATCCTGGCGAATTTCTCCGAACAGTTCGTGCTGTCCGACGAAGAGCGCGAAGTGCTCACGCGCACGGTGCTCGAACACGTGAAGGGCCGCGTGCCGGTGATCGTGACCACCACGCACTACAGCACCAAGGTGTGCGCGGAGCGCAGCCGGCGCGCGCAGGACATGGGCGCGGCCATGCTGATGGTGATGCCGCCGTACCACGGCGCGACCTTCCGCGTGCCCGAGCCGCAGATCTTCGAGTTCTATGCGCGGCTGTCGGACGCGGTGGGCATTCCCGTCATGGTCCAGGACGCACCGGCCAGCGGCACGGTGCTGTCGGCGCCGTTTCTTGCGCGCATGGCCAAGGAGATCGAGCAGGTGGCGTACTTCAAGATCGAGACGCCCGGCGCGGCCGCCAAGCTGCGCGAGCTGATCCGCCTGGGCGGCGACGCCATCGAAGGGCCGTGGGACGGCGAGGAGGCCATCACGCTGATGCCCGACCTCGATGCCGGTGCCACCGGTTCGATGACGGGCGGCGGCTACCCCGACGGCATTCGCCCGATCATCGAGGCGCACCGCGCGGGCGACCGCGACAAGGCCTTTGCGCTGTACCAGCAGTGGCTGCCGCTGATCAACTACGAGAACCGGCAAGCGGGCCTGCTGGCCTGCAAGTCGCTCATGAAGGAGGGCGGCGTGATCGCTTGCGAGGCGCCGCGGCACCCGCTGCCGGCGATGCACCCCGAGACGCGCGCCGGGCTGATCGAGACGGCGAAGCGGCTCGATCCGATGGTGCTGCGCTGGGGGCGTTGATGCCTTCGATGCCGCTGATGTCGCTGACGTTGCTGACGTTGCTGATGCCGCTGGCGTTGCGCTCATCCGCGAAGTAGGGCGACAGGATCTCCGTCAGCCAGTCCATCATGGCCTGCACGCGCGGCGCGAGCTGGCGGCGGTTGGCATACAGCAGCGACACCGGCATCGGCCGCGCGCTGAACTCCGGCATCACCAGCACCAGCGCGCCGTTCGCGGCGCTGGCCTCCAGCCCCACGGCCGGCGCCTGGATGAAGCCCAGGCCGGCCAGCGCGGCCGCCTGGTAGGCATCGGTGCCGTTCACCGTGACGGTGGCGCGCATCGGCTGCACCTTGTAGAGCCCGTCGGCGGGGTCGAGGTATTCCCAGCCCGCGTCGTTCGACGCCAGCGTCTGCGCGAAGTGAACGATGCGGTGCTGCGCCAGGTCGGCCAGCGTGCGCGGCGTGCCATGCGCCTGCAGGTAGGCCGGGCTCGCGGCATTGGCCATGCGCATGAAGCCGATCGGCCGCGCGACGAAGTCCGCATCGCCGAGCACGCCCATGCGCAGCACGCAGTCGAAGCCTTCATGCACGAGGTCGACATGGCGGTCGGTGGTGCTGATGCCGACCTCCAGCGCCGGATGCCGCGCCAGGAACTCGGGCAGCCGCGGAATGACGAAGTCGCGCGCCACCACGTTCGGCAGGTCGATGCGCAGCCGCCCGGTCAGGCCGCTGGCGTGTGGGCAGAACATGGCGGCCAGTTGCTCGCCTTCGGACAGGTACTCCTTGCAGCGCGCCAGAAAGCGCTGGCCGTCTTCGGTGAGACGCACGCTGCGCGTGGTGCGCTGCAGCAGCCGCGTGCCGAGCCGCTCCTCGAGCTGCTGCACGGCCACCGACACGCGCGCGCGGGTCAGCCCGAGCTGGTCGGCGGCGCGGCTGAAGCTCGCGAGCTCGGCGACCCTGGAGAAGATGCGCAGTTCGTCGGCGTTCATGGCGCCCGATTGTTATCTCTTCGGATAACGGTGTGCACTGTTTCGCGGGATTTATCTGGCTGGCGGTAATTCTTAAAGTCCGCTCATCGACCTGCCGATCCACCCACCGAGGACTTTGAAATGACCGCTTCCCCCCGCTCCGGCGCTTCCCGCATCGCACTCATCACCGGCGGCAGCCGCGGCCTCGGGCGCAGTGCCGCACTGGCACTCGCGGCCGACGGCGTCGACGTGATCCTGACCTACGTGTCGAACGAAGCCGGCGCTCAGGCGGTGGTGTCCGAGATCGAGGCGAAGGGCCGGCGCGCCGTTGCGCTGCGGCTCGACGTCGGCGACAGCAAGACCTTCCCCGCCTTCGCCGAGGCGGTGAAGGCGGCGCTGGCGGCCACGTGGCAGCGCGAGCGCTTCGACTTCCTGGTGAACAACGCCGGTGTCGGCCTGCATGCGAGCTTCGAGGAGACGACCGAAGCGCAGTTCGACATGCTCTTCAACATCCACTTCAAGGGCACCTACTTCCTCACGCAGAAGCTGCTGCCGCTGATCAACGACGGCGGACGCATCGTGAACCTGTCGTCGGGGCTGACGCGCTTCGCCATGGCCGGCGCTTCGGCGTACGCCGCGATGAAGGGCGGCGTGGAAACGCTGACGCGCTACCTCGCCAAGGAACTCGGCGCGCGCGGCATCGCGGTGAACACGATCGCGCCGGGCGCGATCGAGACCGACTTCAGCGGAGGCATGGTGCGCGACAACCCGCAGGTCAACGCCATGGTGGCCGGCTTCACCGCGCTGGGACGCGCGGGCCTGCCCGACGATGTGGGCGGTGCGATCGCCAGCGTGCTGGGAGAGGGGAATCGCTGGGTGAATGCCCAGCGCATCGAGGTGTCCGGCGGGATGCTGGTCTGAGCACGTGCGTGCCCAGCGGGTGTTCAGCTCTTCTCGAGTTCGGTGACCTGCAGCGACAGGTCGAACAGCTTGGACTTGCTGGCGTAGTAGCGGTCGAGCCGCCATTCCTTCAGGATGTCCATGGCGAGTTGGAAGCTCTTGTAGTCGAGGCTGTACAGCGTGACCAGTTCGAAGCTGCGTTCGGACTCGAGCGCCAACACGAGCTGGGCCAGGATCTTGGCCGATTCGTTGGCCGGGTCCGTTTCAATGAATCGGCGAGCGACCTTGATGGCATTCATGGGGAAGTGTTTCCTCGGTAGGCAGGGACCGAGAACTATAGCTAGCACGCCCATGCCTTTTATGACAGTCGTGTGACAACGAAGGACATCGCCTCCACCCAGGGGCAAGCCCCGGGGAAGGTGTGGCAGGAATGGCCCGCTTCGGGTGCCCGGATGCCGGGTGCCCTGCCTCAGCGCATGGGCGCGGGCATCGGCGCGATCATCGGTGCGGGCGCACGCTCCATCGGGCGGGGCATCGGGGCCGGCATCACGGCGGGGCCAGGCATCACGACCGGCGCGGGCATCACGGTGGTGGTGACCGACTCGCGGATCACGCCGCCGCCCATCACGCTGCCGTCCACGGCCGCGCGGGTGTTGCCCGCGCCGCCGAGCACGCGGGCTTCGCAATCGGCGCGGTCGGCCGGCTGCTGCAGGCCGCAGCGCGCGAGCGCGTTGGCGCGGTAGTCGGGCGCACCGGTGAGGCCGCCGCGCGCGGCTTCCTGGCGGGCGGCGCCGGCTTCGCGGATGCAGGCGGCACGGTCTTGCTGGTTGTGGCCGCAGACCGAGAGTTCCTGCTGGTAGATGCCGTTGCCACCGCCGTCGCCGCGGCGCGGGCCCGCGGCGGATGCGACCGTGGCGCTGGCCACGCTGCCGATGGCAAGCAGGGCGAAGATCATCGAACGGGTCTGGCTTTTCATGGTTGGCTCCTTGGAGTGACCGGAGAACGCGGAGAAGAACGCGGGGAAAGAAAATTCAATGAACCGGCTCAGCGCGCGGGCTGTGCCGGCAGGGGCGTGACGGTCTCGCGGATCACGCCGCCGCCCATCACGCTGCCCTCGGTGGTGGTGCGGGCGCCGCCCTTGATGCGGGCTTCGCAGTCGGCCTGGTCGGGGCCGGGCTGCTCGCTGCAACGGGCCAGCGAATTGACCTGGCCGCGCGCCGGGCTCGGCGTGGTGAGGCCGCTGCGGCCGGCTTCCTGGCGGGCGGCGCCGGCTTCGCGCAGGCAGGCGGCGCGGTCTTGCTGCACGCCGTCGCAGGTGGCGCGTTCCTTCTGCATGCGGGCGTCGGAGCCCGGGGCCTGCGCGCCGGCGGTCTGGGCGCCGAACACGATGAAGCCGCTGGCCGCGAAGAGGGCCGTGGCGGAAAGAAGGGAACGAACTGTTGTTGTCATGCGGGCTCCTGGTCTGGTGAGACGCCGCGCCCTCCGAGGTGCGCGACTGGAGCCACAGTGTGGTGCCGGCCGGGGCTGCGGGTCTGTGGGACAGCCGCACCCCGATGCCGGGCCGGACGCGCCCCTGCATGTGGGACGTGTCCGGCAAGCGGGGCTCAGCCCGCTGCGATGCGCTGCGCCAGGTGAGCGAGCGCTTCCTCGACCTGGTCGACCAGGATCAGCGACAGGTCGCCGGGCTGCAGCCGCGCCAGCGCCGTGTCGATGGCCACGAACTCGCCGCGGATCTCGTCGATGTAGCGCGTGCGCGCCGCGCCCTGCAGGCCCTGGCGCAGCAGCGCCATCACCTCGCCGTCGGCACGCCCGCGCTGCGCCGCGTCCTGGTACAGGATCACGTCGTCGAAGGCTTCGCCGAGGATGGCGGTCTGGTCGCGGATGTCGGAGTCGCGGCGGTCGCCCGCGCCGCTGATGACCACCGAGCGCTTCTTCGCCGGCATCGTGTCCACGGCCGACACCAGCGCGCGCATGGCGTCGGTGTTGTGGCCGTAGTCGGCAATGACGGTGGCGCCGCGGTAGTCCATCACATTGAAGCGGCCCGGCACGCCGGCCGCGTCGTTCATGAAGCTCGCGAGGCCGCTGCGAATGGTGTCCCAGTCGAGGCCCACGGCCCAGGCCGCGGCCACCGAGGCCATCACGTTGTCGACCTGGAAGCCGATGGTGCCGCCGCGCGTGATGGGCACGTCGCGCAGCGCGATGCGTTCGCGCCACGAGCCTTCGGCGGCCACCAGCGTGTCCTGGTCGACGTACACGGTGCGCTTGCCTTGCGCGCGGTGCGTGGCCATCACCGGGTGCATGCGGTCGGCGGTGAAGAAGATCACGTGGCCGGGGCAGCCCGCGGCCATGGCGGCGACGTTCGGGTCGGCGGCGTTGAGCACCGCGTAGCCGTCGGCGGCCACGTTGCGCACGATCACGCGCTTCAACACCGCGAGGTCTTCCACCGTGGTGATGTAGTTCAGTCCCAGGTGGTCGCCGCTGCCGATGTTGGTGACCACGGCCACCTGGCAGCGGTCGAAGCCGAGGCCTTCGCGCAGCACGCCGCCGCGGGCCACTTCGAACACGGCCGCATCCACGTCGGGGTGCATCAGCACGTTGCGCGCGCTCTTCGGGCCGCTGCAGTCGCCGCTGTCGGTCTGCCGGCCGTCGACGTACACGCCGTCGGTGTTGGTCATGCCGGTGCGCAGGCCGCTGGATGCCAGCAGGTGGTTGATCAGGCGCGCGGTGGTGGTCTTGCCGTTGGTGCCGGTGACGGCGACCACCGGAATGCGGCCGTCGTCGCCGTGCGCGAACAGGGTGTCCATCACCGCTTCGCCCACGGCGCGGCCGCGGCCGAACGAGGGCGAGATGTGCATGCGCAGGCCGGGCGCGGCGTTCACTTCGACCACGCCGCCGTGCTGTTCTTCCAGCGGACGCAGCACGTTCTCGCAGACCATGTCGACGCCGCAGATGTGCAGGCCGACCATCTGCGCCGCGTCGACGGCGCGTGCCGCCACTTCGGGGTGCACGGTGTCGGTCACGTCGGTGGCGGTGCCGCCGGTGGACAGGTTCGCGTTGTTGCGCAGCACCACGCGCTGGCCGAGCGCGGGCACGCTGTCGGGCGTGAGGCCTTGCGACTCGAGCCGGCCGATGGCGATGTCGTCCAGGCGGATCTTTGTGAGCGAGGTGGCGTGGCCCTCGCCGCGGCGCGGGTCGAGGTTCACGGTGTCCACCAGCTGGCGCACGCTCAGGTTGCCGTCGCCGATCACCTGCGGCGGGTCGCGCCGCGCGGCGGCCACCAGGCGGTCGCCCACCACCAGCAGGCGGAAGTCGAAGCCGGGCAGGAATTTCTCGACCATCACCTCGCCGTAGGCCGCGGCCGAGGCGTAGGCCGCGAACAGTTCGTCGCGCGTGGTGATGTTGACGGTGACGCCCTTGCCCTGGTTGCCGTCCTGCGGCTTCACCACGACCGGCAGGCCGATTTCATGCGCCGCGGCCCAGCCGTCTTCGGCGTCGCTCACGGGGCGGCCCAGCGGCACCGGCACGCCGGCGGCGTTGAGCAGCTGCTTGGTGAGTTCCTTGTCCTGCGCGATCGACTCGGCCACGCCGCTGGTGCTGTCGACTTCGGCGGCCTGGATGCGGCGCTGCTTCGAACCCCAGCCGAACTGCACCAGGCTGCCGCTCGTGAGGCGGCGGTACGGAATGCCGCGTGCCACGGCCGCATCGACGATGGAGCCGGTGCTCGGGCCCAGACGCTCGGATTCGTCGAGGTCGCGCAGCTCGGTGATGGCGGCGTCGGCGTCGAACGGGGTGTCGGCCTGCGCGGCGGCGATGAGTTGCTCGGCCAGTTCGATGGCGCGGCGGCCCACGGCCTCCTCGCTGTACTGGAACACGACCTGGTAGACGCCTTCTTCCAGCGTCTGCGAGGTGTGGCCGAAGTTCACGGCGCAGCCGGCCTGGGCCTGCAGCGCCACGGCGGTGTTTTCCAGCACGTGGGCCAGGGCCAGCGGCTGGCCCAGCACCATGGGGTGCAGCTCGCCGATGGTGGGGAAGCGCGCGCGCAGGCGGGCTTCGAAACCGGCCAGCTTGCTGATGGCGTTTTCATCGCCTTCGCAGGCCACGACCGCCTCGATGGCGGTGTGGCGGCTCCAGAGGTTGGGCCCGCGAAGGGCTCGGATGCGGGTGACTTTCATGGGCTGCGGGGGCTACGAGTGCTACGGTCTGGCGAGGCCACGCCTCAGGCCAGTTGGGGTTGGAGGGGCTGGGTCTGCGACAGCTGCAGCGACGCGAGGGCGGCCTGCAGGTCGGCCTCGAAGGCCTCGACGCCGGCGCCGATCAGGTTCAGCGGAATGCCCAGGGCCCAGGCGGCCGCCACGGCGGCCAGCAGGCTTTCCAGGCTCACGCCGGCATGGGTGGCGCGCCACACGGTCAGCCGGCCCAGGCCGGGCAGGAAAGACTCGCTGCTGCCGTTGGCCAGCACCACGCGGTCCTGCCGCACCAGCACGGCCTTGCCGCCGGCGGACTGGTGCGCGGTGAGCGCGGCGGCCTGCGGGTCGGCCGCATACAGGATCACGGCGCCGTCGCACAGCGGCGCGAGGCCGGCCACGCGCGGGTCGGCCGCGTTCAACACGGCCGTGCCTTCGGACAGCACCACGTCGACCTGCGTGCGCAGCACCTTGACCATCTGGTCGCTCTCGGTGATGTCGTAGTCGGCGAGGGCTTCGAAGCCGTCGAGGTCGGTCACGATGCCGACTTCGCAGCGGTCGTAGGACAGGCCGTCGCGCAGGATGGTCTCGGCGCCGTTCTCGATCACCACGGCCTGCACGGCGCGGTTCACGAGCAGGCGGTGGCCGGCGTCCCAGTTGGCGCTGTTGCGCGCGTCGACGCGGCGGCGTTCCAGGAACAGCCCGTCGCGGCAGGCCAGACCGGTGTGGCGCCCGCCGAGGTTGATCAGCCAGGCCACCAGGCGCGCCAGCACGGCGGCGTCGCGCGAGCCGGCCACGCCGACCACGGGAATGCGCCCGGGTGCGTCGTTGGGGAACAGGTGGTCGCAAATCGCGCGGCCCACCGGGCGCGGCGAACCGACGGCCGGCTTCAGGTGCATCAGCAGGCCGGGGCCGGCATTCACCTCGACGATGGCGCCGCGCTGCGGGCCCAGGGGCTTGGAGATGTCCATCGCCACCAGGTCGATGCCGGCGATGTCGAGGCCCACCACGCGCGCGGCCAGCACGGCGGCGTGCGCGACTTCGGGGTGGACCTGGTCGGTGCAGTCGTTGGCCATGTTGCCGTTGCGCTGGATCGTCACCACGCGCCCGGCGGCCGGCACGGCGTTGCCGTCCAGTTCCTGGCGCTTGAGTTCGAGCTGCAGCTTGGCGTCGGTGTCCAGCACGATCACGTCGAGCGGGAATTCTTCCTCGGCGCCGCGGCGCGGGTCGCTGTTGAGCTGCTTGTCGATCAGCTCGCGCACGCTGGCCTGGCCGTCGCCGGTCACGGTGATGATCTCGCCGCGCGCGGCCGCCACCACTTCGCCGCCCACCACCAGCAGGCGGTGTTCGTGGCCGCGAATGAAGCGCTCGACCATCACGTCGCTGCCTTCGGGCTCGGCCACCGCATAGGCGGCCATGACTTCCTCGCGCGTGGTCAGCTCCAGCGACACACCGCGGCCGTGGTTGGCGTCCGAGGGTTTCACCACCACCGGCAGGCCGATGTCCTCGGCGGCTTCCCAGGCCTCTTCGGCGCTTTCGACGATCTGGCCTTCGGGCACCGGCACGCCGCAGCTGGCCAGCAGGGACTTGGTCAGTTCCTTGTCGCTGGCAATCGATTCGCCGATGGCGCTGGTGTAGTCGGTCTCGGCCGTCCAGATGCGTTGCTGGTTGGCGCCGTAGCCCAGCTGCACCAGGTTGCCGCTGTTCAGGCGCATGTGCGGAATGCCGCGGTCGGTGGCGGCGGCCACGATGGCCGCGGTGCTCGGGCCGAGGTAGCAGTCTTCCACCTTGGCCTTGACCGCGTCCACGGCCTTCTGCACCTCGGCGGCGCTGAACGGGTCGTTGTTGATGGCCGCCATCAGCAGGCGGTGGCCTTCGGCCAGCGCCACCCGGGCGACCTGCTCGTCACGCGCGCGGAACACCATGCGGTAGACGCCGTGCTCCGAGGTGCTGCGGGTTTGCCCGAAGCCCGTGGGCATGCCGGCCAGGTTCAGCAGCTCGATGACCACGTGTTCCAGCACGTGCCCCGACCAGGTGCCTTCGGTCAGGCGCTGGATGAAGCCGCCGCGCTCGCCCACGCCGCAGTGGTGCTCGATGAGCGCCGGCAGCAGGCCGGTCAGGCGGTCGGTGAAACCGTCGATCTTGTTGGAGGGGAAGTCTTCCAGCAGGCCCAGGTCGAGCCAGACTTCGAGCACCGGACGGTAGGTCCAGAGGTTGGGACCGCGCAAATAGTTGATGCGCAGCAATTGGATGTCGTCGAAACGGGTCATGCAAACGTTCGATGTGCTTTGGCCGAGCACCACGGCGCCTTCAAGCGCGCCCATGATGATCGGTCAGAATCGGCGCCCGACGAAGGGCGCCATCACGCGGTCCATGCGGCCCGCGACGGGCAAGAGTCAAAGAAACACAATGCAACATCACGATCCAGTCGGCACCCGGGAGGGCGAAACCGAGGCGGCTTCAGCACTGCTGAAAAACCGTCTCGCAGTCGCGGAAAACGTTCTGGTAACACTGACGGTTGACCTCGACGACCAACTTCGCTTCGCCAGCGGCCTGGTGGCGCTGACTGACCGCAGGCTGATTGCGCTCGAACCGGGCGGCGAATGGCGTGAGTGGCCGCTGACCGATTCGACGCTGGAACTGCGCCTTTCCGATCATTCCGGCGTCGGAACCCTTGATTTGACGGGTCCCGCGGGCCGTTTGGGCCGCTGGCGCTACACGCTCGGCGGGCAGGTGGCGGCACTGCGTCTGCTCAAGTTGTTCGGACAGCGAACGGCAGGTGTCGCCAAGGAGACTCCGGCCGCCATCGACGCGGCCGACGGCGAAGACAGCGCGATCGACACCGAAATCCAGACCCCGCCGTCCACCTGGGTGCTGCTGCGCCTGGGCCGATTTGCCGGTCCGTACCGCAAGCAGCTGATCCTCGGGTTTGTTCTGACCCTGATTTCCACCGCCGCCACCCTGGTGCCGCCGTACCTGACCATCCCGCTGATGGACGACATCCTGATCCCGTTCCAGAACGGCCAGAAGATCGACACCATGCGCGTGGGCCTGTACCTGGGCGGCCTGCTGATCGCGGCGCTGGTCGGCTGGGGGCTGGGCTGGGCGCGCACCTACCTGCTGGCGCTGGTGTCCGAGCGCATCGGCGCCGACCTGCGCACCACCACCTACGAGCACCTGCTGACCCTGCCGCTGGACTATTTCGGCGGCAAGCGCACGGGCGACCTGATGTCGCGCATCGGCTCGGAAACCGACCGCATCAACGTCTTCCTGTCGCTGCACGCACTGGATTTCGCCAACGACGTGCTGATGATCGTGATGACCGCGGTCATCCTGTTCTCCATCAACCCGCTGCTGGCCGTGGTCACGCTGGTGCCGCTGCCGTTCATCGCCTGGATGATCCACGTGGTGCGCGACCGCCTGCGCACCGGCTTCGAGAAGATCGACCGCGTCTGGTCCGAGGTGACCAACGTGCTGGCCGACACCATTCCCGGCATCCGCGTGGTCAAGGCCTTCGCCCAGGAACGCCGCGAAGCCGAGCGCTTCCGCGTGGCCAACGCCTACAACCTGCAGGTGAACGACAAGCTCAACCGCACCTGGTCGCTGTTCACGCCGACCGTGTCGCTGCTCACCGAAATCGGCCTGCTGGTGGTCTGGGCCTTCGGCATCTGGCAGGTGGCGCGCGGCAGCATCACGGTGGGTGTGCTCACCGCGTTCATCGCGTACATCGGCCGCTTCTACACCCGGCTCGACTCCATGAGCCGCATCGTCTCGGTCACGCAGAAGGCCGCGGCCGGCGCCAAGCGCATCTTCGACATCCTCGACCACGTGAGCAACGTGCCCGAACCGGCCAACCCGGTGAAGGTGGAGCGCGTGCAGGGCCGCATCGAGATGAGCAGCCTGGGGTTCCGCTACGGCTCGCGCGCCGTCATCCACGACCTGGACCTGGTGATCGAGCCCGGCGAGATGATCGGCCTGGTGGGCCACAGCGGCTCGGGCAAGAGCACGCTGGTCAACCTGATCTGCCGCTTCTACGACGTGACCGACGGCGCCATCAAGGTCGACGGCACCGACATCCGCCGCTTCGCCGTGGCCGACTACCGCCGCCACGTGGGGCTGGTGCTGCAGGAGCCGTTTTTGTTCTTCGGCACCATCGCGCAGAACATCGCCTACGGCAAGCCCGACGCCACGCGCGAGGAAGTGGTTGCCGCGGCGCGCGCGGCCCACGCGCACGACTTCATCCTGCGGCTGCCGCATGGCTACGACTCGCTGGTGGGCGAGCGCGGGCAGGGCCTGTCGGGCGGCGAGCGCCAGCGCATCAGCATTGCGCGCGCGCTGCTGATCGACCCGCGCATCCTGATCCTCGACGAAGCCACCTCGGCGGTGGACACCGAGACCGAGAAGGAAATCCAGAAGGCGCTGGACAACCTCGTGCAGGGCCGCACCACCATCGCCATCGCGCACCGCCTGTCGACGCTGCGCAAGGCCGACCGGCTCGTGGTCATGGACCGCGGCGAGGTGGTCGAGGTGGGACCGCACGACGCCTTGATGGCGAAGCAGGGCGCCTACTGGCGGCTGTACCAGGCGCAGCTGCGCCAGGGCGACGACGATGCGAGCGAAGGCGCGGCCGACGAGCGCGCCGGGGCGCAGGCGCCCGTTGCCATCACCCACGCAGCCCATCCGGCGGGGGACGCATGAACAACGACATCAACAGCATCAACGACGACAAAGCCGCCACCGGCACCGGCACCGACAGCAACGGCTTCAGCCTCGCACGAGACGCCTTCGGCCGCCTCGTGCTGACCGACGCCCAAGGCGAGCGCCACGTGGGCATCACGCCCGTGCGGGCCTTTCCGCTGAGCGCGCCCGACCACGGCGTGTCGCTGGTCGGCAGCGAGGGACGCGAGCTGGTGTGGGTCGACAACGTCGCGCAGCTGCCGGCGCCCACCAAGGCGCTGCTCGAGGAAGAGCTCGCGGTGCGCGACTTCGCGCCCACGCTGGTGCGGCTGCACGGCGTGTCGAGCTTCGGCGTGCCCAGCACCTGGACCGTGAGCACCGACCGTGGCGACACCACCTTCGTGCTCAAGGCCGAGGAAGACATCCGCCGCCTCGAGGGCGGCGCGCTGCTCATCGCCAGCGCGCACGGCGTGCAGTTCAGGATTCCCGATGTGAAGGACCTGGACCGCGCGTCGCGCAAGCTGCTCGAGCGTTTCCTTTAAAGAAGGCAGCAGGGCTGCCGCTGCGCAGTCAGCGCGCGGCGAACCAGCGCAACGCCGCCGCGCCGGCCGCGGCCGCCACGCCGCTCACCAGCGCACCCCAGGCGATGTCGATGAACGACAGCGCCAGCGGCCAGTTGCGGATCACGGCCAGGTTGGTCAGGTCGTAGGTGGCGTAGCAGAACAGGCCGAACAGGGCGCCCAGCAGCGCGGCCCGCAGCACGCCTTGCTGGTCGAGCCCGGGCACGATCGCGAACACCAGCAGGCCGATCGGGTAGGCCAGGTAGAACACGGCCGCGAAGCCCAGCCGCGGGTTCGGCGACATCAGGTCGCCCATGGCCTCCTGGTACATGCCCTTGGCGACGACGCCGAGCCAGATCATGTCGATCACCAGCAGCACCACGAAGGTGACGGCCCATGCAACCAGGTGTTTGGTACTCATGCGCGGGATCGTATCTGCGCGCACCCCGCAGCCTGCGAAAATTGCGCCTTTGGACTACAGCGCCGCGCCGCTGACGGATATGCCCCTGCACACCACCGCCCTCGTTCTGTTCTCCGGCGGCCAGGACTCGACCACCTGCCTCGCCGATGCGCTCTCCAGGTACCAGCGCGTCGAAACCCTGGGCTTCGACTACGGGCAGCGCCACCGCGTCGAGCTCGACGTGCGCGGCACCATCCTCGCGAAGATGCGCGAGGACTTCCCCGACTGGGCGCCGCGCCTGGGCGAAGACCACGTGCTCACGCTCGCCGCGCTGGCGCAGCTGGGCGGCTCCTCGCTCACCGAAGAGGTGGCCTTCGCCATGCAGGCCGACGGCCTGCCCAACACCTTCGTGCCCGGGCGCAACCTGCTGTTCCTCACGCTGGCCGGCGCGCTGGCGTACCGGCGCGGGCTGCAGGTGATCGTGACCGGCGTGTGCGAGACCGACTTCTCGGGCTACCCCGACTGCCGCGACGACACCATGAAGGCCATGCAGCTGGCGCTGTCGCTCGGGCTGGAGCGCCGCCTGGTCATCGAGACGCCGCTGATGTGGATCGACAAGGCCGAGACCTGGGCCATGGCCCACCGCCTGGGCGGCGAGCCGCTGGTCGAGCTGATCGTGGAAGAGACCCACACCTGCTACCTCGGCGACCGCGAGCACCGCCAGGCCTGGGGCTACGGCTGCGGCGAGTGCCCCGCCTGCGACCTGCGCAAGAAGGGCTGGGAGCGCTACAAGGGCTGAGCCGCTGAGCCGCTGAGCCGCCAAGCCGCCAAGCCGCTAAGCCGCTAAGCCGCTAAGCCGCTAAGCCGCGGCGGGCTGAACGGCCGAGGTGTCCAGGCGGTAGCGTGCGCCGCCCGTCGTTCCTTGCGTTCCTTCCGGCTGCGGCACCAGCGTCCATCGCTGGTTGTGGAAGTCGCCCACCGCCGCGCGGTGCGCGATCGACACCATCGCGCCCCCGGCGGCCTGCACCGTGGCCGCGAGGCGCTTGTACAGCACGCCTTCGGCCTGCGCGTCGAGCGCGCTGGTGATCTCGTCGGCGAAGAGCCACGCCGGTTTCTTCAGCAGCACGCGCGCGATGGCCAGGCGCTGCTGCTCGCCGCCCGAGAGCTTCTGGCTCCAGGCGTCGCTGTCGTCCAGGCGGCTCGCCAGGTCGGGCAGCAGGGCGTCGTTCAGGGCCTGGCGCAGCTGGTCGTCGCTGAAGTTCGCGGCCGGGTTGGGGTAGGTCAGCGCATCGCGCAACTTGCCGTCGGGCACGTAGGGGCGCTGGGGCATGAACATGGCGTCGTCCGGCACCTTCACATGGCCGCGAGCGAAGGGCCAGAT
This sequence comes from Variovorax sp. OK605, assembly GCF_900115445.1. NCBI lineage: Bacteria > Pseudomonadati > Pseudomonadota > Betaproteobacteria > Burkholderiales > Comamonadaceae > Variovorax > Variovorax sp. OK605. The sequence continues at coordinate 175,334 of NZ_FOWL01000003.1, read as the reverse complement.
GCCGGCGAACGAGCGGAACAGCGTCGACTTGCCGCTGCCCGAGGGGCCTTGCAGCAGCACGCTGTCGCCGGGCTTCACCGCCAGCGCGGCACCGTCGAGCAAGGCCGTGCCGTTGGGCAGCGCCACCCAGAGGTCGTCGGTGCGCAACTCCGGCGCCGCGTCGCGGGCCATCGGCATCGACTGCCTGGCATGGGCGCGCATGGCGTCGTCGAAACTGGTCAGGCGGTCGGTGGTGGCGCGCCAGACGGCCACGCGGTCGTAGTTGTCGACGAACCAGCTCAGCGAGTCCTGCACCTTGCCGAAGGCCGAGGTGATCTGCATCAGCTGCCCCAGGTGGATCGCGCCGCTGAAAAAGCGCGGCGCCGACACGATGAACGGGAAGATCACCGCGGCCTGCCCGAAGAACGAGGTGAAGGTGATCAGGTTCTTCTGCTGCTTGATGAGCTGCAGGTAGTTGCGCAGCACGCTGCCGAAGCGCAGGTCGAGCTGGCCGTGCTCGACCTTCTCGCCCTTGTCCAGCGCAATGGCCTCGCTGTATTCGCGCACGCGCACCAGATGGTGCCGGAAGTCGGCTTCGTAGCGCTGCTGGCGGAAGTTGATGCCGATCAGCGGCCGGCCGATGAAGTGCGTGATGACCGTGCCGACCACGCAGTAGGCCACCGCCAGCCAGACCATGGCGCCCGCGATCTGGTAGGTGCTGCCGCCCATCGAGAACGAGAAACTGCCCGACAGCGTCCACAGGATGCCGACGAAGCTCGCCAGCGTGACCACGGCGTTCAGCAGGCCCATCGACAGCGTCATCGTGTAGTCGGTGAACAGCTGCATGTCCTCCTGGATCCGCTGGTCGGGATTGTCCGGGGCGTGGCCGTCGTTGTTGGCGTAACGCGCGAGTTCGAGGTGATAGAAGGTGCGCTCGGCCATCCAGCGCGTCAGGTAGTCGCGCGTCATCCAGGAGCGCCAGCGCAGCTGCAGCAGCTGCGTCACGTAGAACTTGAGCACCTGCACCGCGATGTTGAAGAAGGCGATCCAGCCGAACACGCCCACCTCGCGCCAGAAGATGGCCGCGTCCTTGTTCTGCAGCGCGTCGTAGAAGCGCCCGTACCACTGGTTGCCCAGCACGGCCACGTACACATACAGAAGGTTCAGCGTCACGATGCCCAGCAGCATCGCGCGGGCGCGCCATTTCTCCTCGGACCGGAAGTAGGGCGCCGCGAGCCGGAAGACGCGGCGCAAGACCTGGGCGAACGTGGCGGCACGCGCGGTAACGGTGGAAGACATGCAGATTTCCTCGCAGGCGCTCGAGCGCCATTCATCGTGAGGAAACCATAGTAGACAAATGTTTCTTAAACCGGGCTGAAGCGGCGGCCAAACCCGGCTGCGCGGCAGAAAAAAGACCTGTCAGCGCCGCATGACCCGCGCCGCGGTCGCGAGGAAATGCGCCAGCGGCGGCGTCTGCAGCCCCTCGGCCTTGGCCTCTTCGTCCCACAGCCGCAGCCGCACCGCGTCACCGGCCCATTCGAGCGCGGCAAAGCGTTTTGCCGCCGCATCGTCCATCACGCCGCCCTGCAGCGCGAGGCTGCGCACCGAATCGGGCGAGAGCCTGGAGAAGTAGTCCGGCCGCGTGGCGCACAGGTAGCGCTTGGCGTCCACGTGCAGCCGGATCGGCTCGCGCACCTCGACGTCGAACGCGCCGCGCAGCAAGGGCAGGGCGATGTACTGGTGCCGGTCGTCGATGCCCAGCTCGGTGGGCGAGTGCGACAGGGTCTGGTGCTCGGCGATCAGCAGGTGGCCGAGGTCGTGCAGCAGCGCGGCCGTCACCAGCGCGTCGCCGGCGCCGGCCTGCTCGGCGAGCCATGCGCATTGCAACGCGTGCTCCAGCTGCGACACCGGCTCGCCCGCGTAGGCCACCCCGCCCCGTTCGGCGAACAGGCGGGCGATCTCGGCGAGGTCGAGTGTCATGAAAGTGGAGCGGGGCGAACGGAGCGAACGGAGCAAGCTGGGCGAAAGCACGGCAATAACTCCGCAAGCTTGCCCGGGCGCAGTGACATGCGGATGACGCAGCCACCGCGAAGCCATCGCAGCCTGCCGTCCTTGGGGCGCCGTTTTGGGTATTTGTGTTTTTTTGAGGCATCTGACAAATCCCTGTCATATGCCGCTGCCAGCATCGCCCCCATTCGTCGCCGCGCAGGACTTGCGTACTTTCGCTTGCCTGTGCGTGCGTCCCGCACCGCGTCCTTTCCTTTCTCTACGTTCTTCACTTTCTCCAGAGGGAACCTCACCATGCTGCACCGTCAACTCCGCTGGGCCTTCGTGCCGGCCGCCCTGTTCTCGCTGGCTTTCGCCGCATCGGCCCAGGGCCGCACCGAGCTGCTGGTCTACACCGCGCTCGAGGCCGACCAGGTGCAGGCCTACAAGGCCGCCTTCGAAAAGGAGAACCCGAGCATCGAGCTGAAGTTCGTGCGCGACTCCACCGGCATCGTCACCGCCAAGCTGCTGGCCGAGAAGGCCAACCCGCAGGCCGACGTGGTGTGGGGCCTGGCCGCCACCTCGCTGATGCTGCTCGACAAGGAAGGCATGCTCCAGCCGTACGCCCCCAAGGGCCTGGACGCCATCAAGCCGACCATGCGCGACCCGGCCAACCCGCCCAAGTGGGTCGGCATGGACGTGTGGTCGTCGGCCATCTGCTTCAACACCGCCGAGGCGACGAAGAAGAACCTGCCCAAGCCCACCAGCTGGGCCGACCTGACCAACCCGGTCTACAAGGGCCAGATCACCATGCCCAACCCCGCCGCTTCCGGCACGGGCTACCTGATGGTGTCGGGCTGGATCCAGATGATGGGTGAAGACAACGCGTGGAAGTACATGGACGCGCTGCACCAGAACATCGGCATCTACAGCCAGTCGGGCAGCAAGCCCTGCCGCCAGGCCGGCGCCGGCGAGTTCGCGCTCGGCATGTCCTTCGAATACCGCGCCAACAAGACCAAGCGCGACGGCGCCCCCATCGACATCGTGCTGCCCAAGGAAGGCCTGGGCTGGGACATGGAAGCCACCGGCATCATCAAGACCAGCAAGAAGCAGGACGCCGCCAAGGCGCTGGCCGACTGGGCCGTCACCAAGCAGGCCAACGAGCTGTACGCGAAGAACTTCGCCGTGCTCGCGCTGCCGGGCATCCAGGAAAAGCTCGAGTTCGTGCCGGGCGACGTCGAGAAGCTGCTGGCCAAGAACGACTTCACCTGGGCTGCCGCCAACCGCGACCGCATCCTGACGGAGTGGTCCAAGCGCTACGAGTCGAAGTCGGAAAAGAAGCCGCTCTGATCTCCCTGAAGCAAATCGGTACCCGGCCATGACGAGCAGCAGCTTTCTTTCCCTTCGCGGCATCGGCAAGTCCTTTGGCGCCACACGCGTGCTCGACGGCATCGATCTGGACATCGAGCCCGGCGAGTTCGTGTGCCTGCTCGGCCCCTCGGGCTGCGGCAAGACCACGCTGCTGCGCATCGTCTGCGGCATCGAGCGCGCCGACAGCGGCCAGATCCTGCTGGGCGGCCAGGACATCGCGGGCCTGCCGCCCGCGGCGCGCGGCTTCGGCGTGGTGTTCCAGTCGTATGCGCTGTTTCCCAACCTCACGGCGGCGCAGAACATCGCCTACGGGCTGCATCCCACCGGCGCACTGGCGCGCGAGATGGCCAAGCGTTCGCGCGAGATGCTCGACCTGGTCGGGCTCACCGCGCACGCCGACAAGTACCCGGTGCAGCTCTCGGGCGGCCAGCAGCAGCGCATCGCCCTGGCGCGGGCATTGGCGCCCAACCCGCGCATGCTGCTGCTCGACGAGCCGCTCTCCGCGCTCGACGCGCAGGTGCGTGCCAGTCTGCGCAGCGAAATCCGCGCGCTGCAGAAGCGCCTGGGCATCGTCACCATCATGGTCACGCACGACCAGGAAGAAGCCCTGTCGATGGCCGACCGCGTGGTGCTCATGCACAACGGCCGCATCGAGCAGGCCGGCACGCCCGACGAGCTCTACCGCCAGCCGCGCACCCGCTTCGTGGCCGGCTTCGTGGGCCGCATGAACATGCTGCCCGCCACCGTGCTGGCCGACGGCAAGGTGCGCGTGCGCGACAGCGAGCTGTTCTGCGCGCCCGGCAACCTCAGCGTGGGCTCGCAAGCCACCGTGGGCATCCGCCCCGAGCATGTGGTGGTCAAGCGCTACGGCACCGAGCTCGGCGCCAACAGCTTCGCGGCGCGCCTGCTCGACACCGAGTTCTTCGGCAACCGCACGTCGGCGCGGCTGGCCTGCGAGCCGCTGGGCATCGAGATCGAGGCCGAGCTGCCCGCCGATGCGCGCGGCGGCGGCGGCGAGCCGCTGGTGCCCAGCAGCATGGTCCACATCCAGTTGCCGTTGAACGCGCTGTCGGTCCTGGCGCACTGAGCATGAGCAGTTCCCCCGACGCCACCGCCGTCGCCCCGGCGATGGCGCCGCGCAGCAGCGCATTCGACCGCGAGCGCTGGCTGACCGGCGCAGCCGTCGCCCTGATGGTGCTGCTGCTGGTCGTGATCGTCGCGCTGCCGGTCGGCGCGCTGGTCGGCCAGAGCTTCTTCGACCGCGCGGGGGCCTTCGTGGGCCTCGCCAACTTCGCGCGCTACCTCGACAACCCGGCGCTGGTGCAGTCGGCCTTCAACAGCCTCGGGCTGGCCGCCGTCAGCGCCGTCATCTGCACGGGCATCGCCTACGTGTACGCCTACGGCCTCACGCTGTCGTGCATGCCGGCCAAGGGCGTGCTGCGCGCGGTGGCGCTGGTGCCGCTGCTCGCGCCGTCGCTGCTGCCGGCCATCAGCCTGGTGTACCTGTTCGGCAACCAGGGCCTGTTCAAGGGGCTGCTGGGCGAGGTGTCGATCTACGGGCCGCTGGGCATCGTGCTGGGCTCGGTGTTCTGGACGCTGCCGCATGCGCTACTGATCCTCACCACCGCCATGGCCACCTCCGACGGCCGGCTGTACGAGGCCGCGCAGACGCTGGGCGCTTCGCGCTGGCGCATCTTCCGCACGGTGACGCTGCCGTCGTCGCGCTACGGCCTCATCGTGGCCGCGATGGTGGTGTTCGTGCTGGTCATCACCGACTTCGGCGTGCCCAAGGTGGTGGGCGGCCAGACCGGCGTGCTGGCCACCGACATCTACAAGCAGGTGGTGGGGCAGCAGAACTTCCAGATGGGCGCGGTGGTCGGCCTGGTGCTGCTGATACCGGCGGTGCTGTCGTTCCTGGTGGAGCGGCGCGTGCGCAGCAAGCAGGCCGCGGCGCTCTCGGCGCGCGCCACGCCGTACCAGCCCGAGCCGGTGCGCGCGCGCGACCGCGCGCTGCTGGCGTTCTGCGTGCTCACGGCGCTGGCCATCCTCGTGATGATCGGCATGGCCGTGTTCGCGTCGCTGGCCACCTACTGGCCCTACAAGCTCACGCCGTCGCTGAAGAACTACGACTTCAGCAACATGGACGGCGGCGGCTGGGGCAGCTACCTCAACTCGCTGCGGCTGGCCGTGTGCGCGGCGGTGGCGGGCGCGCTCGCCACCTTCGTGTCGGCCTACCTGGTGGAGAAGCCGCGCCACTTCGGCCTGCTGCGCGAGCTGCTCAACCTGCTGGCCAACCTGCCGCTGGCGGTGCCGGGCCTGGTGCTGGGCGTGGGCTACATCTTCTTCTTCATCTCGCCCTCGAACCCGCTGCGCGCCATCTACGGCAGCATGACCATCCTGGTGGTCTGCACGGTGGCGCACTTCTTCTCGGTGGCGCACCTCACCTCGCTCACGGCCTTGCGCCAGCTCGACCGCGAGTACGAGCTGGTCTCCGAGTCGATGGGCGTGCCGTTCTGGCGCACGCTGTGGCTGGTGCACCTGCCGGTGGCGCTGCCCACGGTGCTCAACGTGGGCGGCTACTTTTTCGTCAACGCGATGACGACCGTGTCGGCCGTCGTGTTCCTCTATTCGCCGCAGACCTCGCTGGCCGCCGTTGCCGTGCTCAACATGGACGACGCCGGCGACGTCGCGCCCGCAGCGGCCATGGCCTCGCTGATCATGCTCACGGCCGCCGCCGGCCGGGGCGTGTTCGCGCTGGCTGGGCACTGGGCGCTCAAGCGCACCCAAACCTGGAGACACCGGTAAATGACCGGCACCCGACAAGCTCACCACCCTGACCATTTCGACCTCCTCGTGGTCGGCGCCGGCATCGTCGGCCTGGCCCATGCCTACACCGCCGCGCAGCGCGGCCTGAAGGTGTGCGTGGTTGAACGCGACGCGGCCTGCATCGGCGCGTCGATCCGCAACTTCGGCTTCATCACCATCACCGGCCAGGCGCCGGGCGACACCTGGCGCCGCGCCATGCATGCGCGCGAGGTGTGGCAGCAGATCGCGCCGTACGCGGGCATCGACATCGTGCACCGCCACCTCTGGCTCGCGGCCTACCGCCCCGAGGCGCACGACGTGCTCGAGGCCTTCATGCGCACCCCGATGGGCGAGGCCTGCGAGCTGCTCGACGCGGCCGACGCGCAGGCCAAGGCGCCCGCGCTGAGCCTGGCCGACGCGCAGTCGGTGCTGTTCAGCCCGCACGAGTTGCGCGTGGAGTCGCGCACCGCCATCGGCCTGCTCGCGAACTGGCTGGCCGAGGTGCACGGCGTGACCTTCCGTTTCGGCGAATCCGTGCTCGAGGTGGCCGCGCCGCGCGTGCGCACCTCGCGCGGCACACTTCACGCCGAGCGCGTGGCCGTGTGCACCAACACCGACCTGCACGGCCTGTTCGCCGAGCGCATTGCCGCGCACGAGCTCACGCTGTGCCGCCTGCAGATGCTGCGCGTGAAGCCCGAAGCGGGCTTTCGCCTGCCGGGCTCGGTGATGATGGACCTGAGCCTGGTGCGCTACGAGGGCTACAGCACCCTGCCCGAGGCCGCCGCGCTGCGTGCGCGGCTGCAGCGGGAAGAGGCGGCCTCGCTCGCGCACGGCATTCACCTGATCGTGGTGCAGAGCGCCGACGGCTCGCTGGTGGTGGGCGACTCGCACCACTACGGCGACGCGCCCGAGCCCTTCGCGATGGAAGAGGTCGACCAGCTCATCCTGCGCCACCTGCGCAGCACGCTGAACCTGGAGACCGCGCAGATCACCGAGCGCTGGACCGGCGTGTACCCGTCGTCGAAGACCGCGCCCTGCGTGATCGACGCGCCCGACGACGCCACGCGCGTGGTGCTGGTGACCAGCGGCAGCGGCGCGAGCACGGGCTTCGGCATTGCGCACGACGTGTTCAACGCCTGGTGATGCGGTGATGTGGTGACGGGGTGACGGCGGCTGCCTCGCGCTGCACGGCGCGGCGTCCGACTTGACGGTGGCGTGCGCGAACATAGCATCCGCCCCATGCGAAGCACAGCATTTGTCTTTCTCTTCTGCCTCGGCCTGCTGACGGCCGCGTGCGACGACAAGCCGAAGCCCGGCGGGCCGATGCCCAAGGCGCTGGCGACTGTCGTGGCGCCCACGCGCTGATCGGCCGCCGCATCCGGCTGCGCGGCAACCTTGGGTTGCCACGTGGGCGCGCTCCACGCTTTTCCGTGCCGCGGGGTATCCTCGCCTCGGAGAAAAACAATGACCAAAGAGACAACCGCCCATCAGGCGGATTCACGCTACGCCATGGTGCGCCTGGGCCTCACGCTGCTGATCATGACGGTCGGCAGCAGCGGCATGTATGTGGTGTCGGTGATGTTGCCCGCGGTGCAGGCCGAGTTCGGCGTGGCGCGCGCCGATGCCTCGCTGCCCTACACGATGCTGATGCTGGGCTTCGGCTTCGGCGGCGTGCTCATGGGCAAGCTGGCCGACCGCGTCGGCGTGATGTGGCCACTGCTCATGGGCTCGGCCTTCCTGGGCGTGGGGTACGTCGCCACCGGCCTGTCGGGCGGCATCGTGTCGTTCACCGTTGCGCAGGCCTTGCTGGTGGGCCTGCTCGGCAGCTCGGTGGCCTTTGCGCCGCTGGTGGCCGACACCTCGCTGTGGTTCGTCAAGCGGCGCGGCATCGCGGTGGCGGTGTGCGCCAGCGGCAACTACCTGGCTGGCGCGGTGTGGCCGCCCATTGCGCAGCACTTCGTCGAAACCGTGGGCTGGCGCCAGACCTACATCGGCATGGGCATCTTCTGCGGCGTGACGATGGCGCTGCTGGCGCTGTGCTTCCGTGCCCGGCCGCCGGCGGTGGCCGATGCGCCTGCGGCCAGCGCATCGCGCACCGGCGTCGCGCGCGACATGACGCGGCCCTTCGGCCTGAGCATGGGCTCCGCGCAGGGCCTGCTGTGCGTGGCCGGCGTGGCCTGCTGCGTGGCCATGGCGATGCCGCAGGTGCACATCGTGGCGTACTGCGGTGACCTGGGCTACGGGCCGGCGCAGGGCGCGATGATGCTGTCGCTGATGCTGGGCTTCGGCATCGTGAGCCGGCTGGTGTCGGGCGCCATCTGCGACCGCATCGGCGGGCTGCGCACCTTGCTGCTCGGCGGCCTGCTCCAGTGCGTGGCGCTGCTGCTGTTCCTGCCGTTCGACGGGCTGGTGCCGCTGTACGTGATCTCGGCGCTGTTCGGGCTGTTCCAGGGCGGCATCGTGCCCTCTTACGCCATCATCATCCGCGAGCACTTTCCGCCGAAGGAAGCCGGTGCGCGCGTGGGCACGGTGCTGATGTTCACGCTGTTCGGCATGGCGCTGGGCGGGTGGATGTCGGGCAAGGTGTTCGACCTCACGGGCAGCTACCACGCGGCCTTCCTGAACGGCATTGCGTTCAACCTCGTGAACGTGAGCATCGCGGCGTTCCTGCTGTTCAGGACGCTTCGCCGGCCAGGCGGCCTAGTGTCTGCATCGCCTGCTCGCTGAGCGAATCCCAGGGGTGGCCGTAGTTGAGCCGCAGGCAGTGGGTGAAGGCGCGCGTGGCCGAGAAGATCGGCCCCGGCGCCACGCTGATGCCCCGCTCCAGCGCCTTGCGGTGGATTTCCAGCGCGTTCGCCTGCGCCGGCAGCTCGACCCACAGGAAGTAGCCGCCCAGCGGCCGCGTGGCGCGCGTGCCCGCCGGAAAGTAATGGCCCACGGCCTGCGCGAAGGTGGCCTGCTGCAACGCCAGCGTCTGCCGCAGCTTGCGCAGGTGCTTGTCGAGCCCGCCCTTTTCCAGGTAGCCCGCCAGCGCGAGCTGCGACGGCACCGAGGTGGCCAGCGTGGTCGTGAGCTTCTCGCGCGCGACCTGGTGCGCGAAGCGCCCGGCCGACGCCCAGCCGATGCGGTAGCCCGGCGCCAGGCACTTGGAGAACGATGAGCAGTGCAGCACCAGCCCCTGCGTGTCGAAGGCCTTGGCCGGCGCGGGACGCCGCTCGCCGAAGTAGAGCTCGGCGTACACGTCGTCCTCGATCAGCGGCAGTTGGTGCCGCGCCAGCAGCTCGACCAGCGCCTTCTTCTTCGCGTCGGGCATCAGGCTGCCCAGCGGGTTCTGGAAGGTCGTCATGAGCCAGCAGGCGGTGGGCTTGTGGGCCGCGATGGCCGCTTCGAGCGCGCCCAGGTCGATGCCTTCGCCCGGATGCGTCGGCACCTCGATGGCGCGCAGGCCGCGGCGCTCCAGCGCCTGCAGCGCGGCATAGAAGGTGGGCGACTCGACGATCACCGCGTCGCCCGGCCGGGTGACCGCCGCCAGGCACAGGTTGAGCGCCTCGAGCGCGCCGTTGGTCACCACGATCTCCTCGGCCGGCGACTGGATGCCTTCGGCCAGGTAGCGCAGCGCGATCTGCCGGCGCAGCGCCGCGCTGCCGGGCGTGAGGTCGTCCACCGTGCTCCACGGGTCGAGCGACTTGGCGCTGGCGGCCATGAACTGGCCGAGCCGCGCCAGCGGGAACAGCAGCGGGCTCGGAAAGGCCGAGCCGAAGGGCACCACCTTGCGCGACATGCTGGCTTCGAGGATGTCGAACACCTGGCCGCTCACGTCCAGCGACAGCGGCCCGCCGGCCGGGCGCGAGGTGTGGGTGGACTCGGGCGGCGCATCGCGCAGGCCGCCGCCGGTCACGTAGTAGCCCGAGCGGTCGCGTGCGCGCACCAGCCCGCGCGCCTCCAGCAGGTAATAGGCCTGGAACACGGTCGAAGCGCTGACGCCGCGGCTTTCGCCGGTGAGGCGCACCGAGGGCAGGCGGTCACCGGTCTTCAGCGTGCCGTTGCGGATCGAGGCCTCGATGTCGGCAGCCAAGGCTTCGTAGCGCTTCATCGCGCCCATCGCGGGGTGGGGTCCATGCGGCAGGACTTTATCTGCACCGGCCGATCTGCACTGGTCAATTGGAGTGAATCTGCATCTGTTTTTTATGGCCCGTTGGGTCCACACTTGATGCCATGTCCAATCTCATGGGCGCCGTGCGCGCCGTTCTCTGGAGCTTCATCGGGCTGGGCGGCCGCCGCGCCGACGCCGACAAGCGGACCTCGCAGGTCGGCATCCTGCCGCTGATCGGCGTGGCACTGGTGTTGGTGCTGCTGCTGATCGCCGGGCTGATGGCACTGGCGCACTACGTCGCCGGCGCATGAAGCGCGGGCTGCGGTTTCTCGCGCTCGGGGGGGTGCTCGCCTGGCAGGCCCTGGCGGGCGCGGCCACGCCCACGCCCACGCCCGCCCCTGTGCCCGACACCATCGAGCAGCGCGTGGCCGCCTGCATCGCCTGCCACGGCCGCGAGGGCGCGACCAGCAACGCGGGCTACTTTCCGCGCCTGGCGGGCAAGCCGGCCGGCTACCTGTTCAACCAGCTCGTGAGCTTTCGCGACGGGCGCCGCTTCAACACCGACATGGCGTACATGGTGCAGCACATGTCAGACGACTATCTGCACGAGATTGCCGACTACTTCGCGGGGCTCGACCTGCCGTACCCGCCGGTCTCGCCCGCGAGCGACGCCACGCCCGAGGTGCTCGCGCGCGGCCGCATGCTCGCGCTGCAGGGCGACCCGGCGCGCAAGCTGCCCGCGTGCGTGCAATGCCACGGCGCCGCGCTCACGGGCGTGCAGCCCGCCACGCCGGGGCTGCTGGGCCTGCCGCGCCTGTACCTGGCCTCGCAGCTGGGCGCGTGGCTCACCAACGAGCGGCACGCGCAGGCGCCCGATTGCATGGCCGAGGTCGGCCGCCGCATGTGGACCTCCGACGTGAACGCCGTCGCCAGCTGGCTGGCCACGCAGCCGGTGCCGGCCGATGCGAAACCCGCCGCGTCGCTGCCCGCGCCGATGCCCATCGCTTGCGGCGGCACCACCGGCACGACCAGCACCACCGGAGCGAGCAAGTGACAGGGCCACGTTCATGAAACTTCGCAATGTCGGCTGGACGCTGCTGAGCCTCTTCGTGCTGGTGGCCGTGGCCGCCGGCATCGTCGTCGCGCTGAACCTGCGCGGCGAAGGCCCATTGCCCGAGAAAGCCGAAGCCTTCCAGGCCACGCCGCAGCTCGTCGAGCGCGGGCGCTACCTCGCGCTGGCCGGCAACTGCGCCGGTTGCCACACCACGCGCGGCGGCCGGCCCTATGCGGGTGGCGTGCCGATCGACACGCCCTTCGGCACCATCTACGCGAGCAACCTCACGCCCGACGACGGCACCGGCATCGGCAGCTGGAGCAGTGCGCACTTCTGGCGCGCCATGCACAACGGCCGCGGCAAGGACGGCCGGCTGCTGTACCCCGCGTTCCCGTACCCCAACTTCACGCAGGTGACGCGCGACGACGCCGACGCCATCTACGCCTACCTGCGCAGCGTGCCGGCCGCGGTGCAGGAAAACCGGCCGCACCGGCTGCGCTTTCCGTACGACACGCAGGCGGCGCTCGCGGTGTGGCGCGCGTTGTCGTTCAAGCCCGAGCCCTTCGTGGCCAGCGCGGGAAAGCCCGCCGAATGGAACCGCGGGGCGTACCTGGTCAACGGCCTGGGCCATTGCATCGCCTGCCACGGCCCGCGCAATTCGCTGGGCGCGACGGACACCAGCCTGGGCCTCTCCGGCGGCCTCATCGCGGTGGAGAACTGGTATGCGCCGTCGCTCACCGACCCGCACCAGGCCGGCGTGGCCGACTGGCCCGCGGCCGACGTGGTGGCGCTGCTGAAGAACGGCGTCTCGCCGCGCGGCTCCGTCATGGGGCCGATGGCCGACGTGGTGTTCCGCAGCACGCAGTACCTGAGCGAGGCCGACCTGGGCGCGATGGCGAGCTACCTCAAGGACCTGCCCAAGGCCGAGGCAGTCGAAGTGGCAACGGCAACCAGGGCGCCCATCCGCCGCGACGCCGGCACCATGGCGCGCGGCGCGAAGATCTACGACCAGCGCTGCGCCTACTGCCACGGCGACCAGGGGCAGGGCGCGGCCGGCGCCTACCCGCCGCTCGCGGGCAACCGCGCCGTCAACATGGCGCAGCCCACCAACCTGATCCAGGTGGTCTCGCACGGCGGCTTCCTGCCCACGACCGCGGGCAACCCGCGCCCCTATGGCATGCCGCCGTTCGGGCAGGTGCTCGACGCGGCCGACGTGGCGGCCGTGCTGACCTATGTGCGCGGTTCGTGGGGCAACGACAGCGCGCCGGTCACGCAACTCGACACCATGCGGCGCTGAGGTCCGGGCACCGGCCGCCGGCCGCCGGCTTCAGGCCGTGTGCGGGTGGCGCGCGCCGTCGTACAGCGTGCGTGCCAGGTCGCGGTGCCGCGCCAGCAGCGGCGCGAGCTCCAGCCCGGTGAAGCGGCCGTCGCGCACGCGCACCGCGCCGTCGATCACGCTCAGCGACACCGTGCCCGGCGTGCAGAACACCAGCGCCGCCACCGGGTCGTGCCCCGCGCCCGCATGCGCCACGCCGCGCAGGTCGAAGGCCACGATGTCCGCCGACATGCCCGGCGCCAGCGCGCCGATGTCGTCGCGCCCGAGCACGCGCGCGCCGCCCAGCGTGGCGATCTCCAGCGCCTCGCGCGCCGTCATGGCGGCCGGGCCGTGGCCCACGCGCTGCAGCAGCAGGGCCTGGCGCGCCTCGCCCAGCATGTGCGCGCCGTCGTTCGACGCGCTGCCGTCCACGCCCAGCCCCACGGGCACGCCCGCCCGGCGCATGGCGCCGATGGGCGCGATGCCCGAGGCCAGCCGCATGTTGGAGCAGGGGCAGTGCGCCACGCCGGTGCCGGTGCGCCCGAACAGCGCGATGCCGGCCTCGTCGAGCTTCACGCAGTGCGCGTGCCACACGTCGGGGCCGACCCAGCCCAGGTCCTGCGCGTACTCGGCCGGCGTCATGCCGAACTTCTCGCGCGAGTACGCCACGTCGTTGTCGTTCTCGGCCAGGTGCGTGTGCAGCGACACGCCGCGCTCGCGCGCCAGTTCGGCCGACAGGCGCATCAGGTCGCGCGACACCGAGAACGGCGAGCACGGCGCCAGCACGATGCGGCGCATCGAGTGGCGCGACGCGTCGTGCCAGCGGCCGATGAGGCGCTCGCTGTCGCGCAGGATGGCGTCTTCGGTTTCCACCACCTCGTCGGGCGGCAGGCCGCCGGCGCTGCGGCCCACGCTCATGCTGCCGCGCGCCGCATGAAAGCGCATGCCCATCGCGTCGGCCGCCTCGATGGAATCGTCGAGCCTCGAACCGTTGGGAAACAGGTAGAGGTGGTCGCTGGTGGTGGTGCAGCCCGAGAGCATCAGCTCGGCCATGGCGGTCTGCGTCGACACGCGGATCATCTCGGGCGTGAGGCGCGCCCACAGCAGGTACAGGTTCGTGAGCCAGCCGAACAGCTCCGCGTCCTGCGCCTCGGGCACCGCGCGCGTGAGGCTCTGGTACATGTGGTGGTGCGTGTTGACCAGCCCCGGCATCACCACGTGGCCCTGCATATCGAGCGCCTCGGCCTGGCCGTTGCGCAGCGCGTCGAGGTACGCGGCGGGCAGCTCGGCCGTGGGCCCCGTCCAGGCCACGGCGGGCCCGTCGCACACCACGGCGCCGTCGGCGATTTCGCGCCGCGCGGCGTCCATGGTGACCAGAACGTCGGCATGTCGAAGGATCAGCATGCCGGCATTCTTGCGCGCGCTCAGGGAGCGGGCAAGCCCATCGCGGGGTTCCGCGGGGTTCAGGGCTCGTTGCTGATGCCGCTGCTGACGTGCCCCGCGGGCACATGCCGCGAGGCCGCATCGACGTGGCCGGTCTGGTCGTCGAAGAAGAAGTCGGGCTCGAACTCGCGCAGGAACTCGCCCTTGGGCAGGCCGCCGAGGAACATGGCCTCGTCGACGCGGATGTTCCACTTCATCAGCGTGCGGATGGCGCGCTCGTGCGCCGGTGCGCTGCGCGCGGTGACGAGCGCGGTGCGGATGCGCATCTGCGCGTTGCCGGCCATCTGCAGGCGGTGCAGCGCCATCAGCAGCGGCTTGAACGGGCCTTCGGGCAGGGGCAGGTCGGCCTTGCTGAGTTCGTGGGCCTGGAAGGCGTCGAGGCCCTCGGCCTGGAACACGCGCTCGGCCTCGTCGCTGAAGAGCACCGCGTCGCCGTCGAAGGCAATGCGCACTTCGTTGGGCCAGGCGTCGCTGGCCTTCACCGATTCGACCAGCACGCGCGCGGCCGGGAAGCCCGCCACCAGCGCCTCGCGCACGTCCTGCGCATTGACCGACAGGAACAGGTGCGCGCGCAGCGGGCGCAGGTAGCCGAAGGGCGGCCGGCCTTGCGTGAACACGCCGCGCTGCAGCTTGATGTCGGCCGCGGCGCTCGACTTGAAGATGCGCATGCCCGACACCGGGTCGTTGCGCGAGAGGATCACCACCTCCACGCGCTGCACGCCGTCTTCGTTGAAGCGCAGCAGCTTGCGGATCAGCGAGTAGGCGATGCCCGGCGCGGCCGGCACGTCGATGCGATCGAGCTGCAACTTCATGTAGCCCTCGTTGTCGCCGGCGTCGAAGACCTTGTTTTCTTCTTCGAGGTTGAACAGGGCGCGCGAGGAGATCGCGACCACGAGCTTGTCTTCGAGCGTTACGGGCATGGTGTGTCCTGCCGGCGGGCCGTTGCCGTCACTTGACGAACTGGTTCAACTGGATGATCGGCAGCATCACGGCCAGCACGATCAGCATCACGACGCCGCCCATGGCCACGATCAGCAGCGGCTCCAGGATGGTGGCCAGGTGCATCGCGCGGCGCTGCACTTCGGCGCCGAGCTGGTTGGCCGCGCGCTGCAGCATCAGCGGCAGCGTGCCGGTCTGCTCGCCCAGGCGCGCGAACATCGAGACCAGGCCCGGAAAGCGTTTCTTCTGCGCCAGCGCGGAGGCCAGCGGCGCGCCTTCGCGCACCAGCACCAGCGCGTCGAGCGCATCGGCGCGCATCGCGCGGTTGCCCAGCGTCTCGGAAGCCGCCTGCAGCGCTCGCAGGATGGGCACGCCGGCCGTGGCCAGCATGGCCAGCGTGCTGGCGAAACGCGCCGCGTTGTAGCCGCGCGCGAGCTTGCCGACCAGCGGCAGCTTGAGCCAGGCGGCGTCGAACTTGAGGCGGAAGGCTTCCTGCGCCAGCGCCAGCCGCACACCGGCGGCCGCGAGCACCACGGCGCCCAGCATCCACCAGCCGTAGCTGCGCACGCCCGCGCTGAGCGACAGCATCACCGTGGTGAGGAAGGGCAGCGAGCGCTTGGTGCCCGCGAACACCTGCGCCACCTGCGGCACCACGTAGCTCACGAGGAAGATCACGATCACGATCGCCACCAGCGTGACGATGGCCGGGTACAGCGCCGCGCCGATCAGCTTCTGCTGCAGCGCCTGGCGTTCTTCCAGGTCGTCGGCCAGGCGGTCGAGCACCAGGCCGAGGTTGCCGCTCTGCTCGCCGGCGCCGATCACGGCCGTGTAGATGGGCGAGAACTCGCGCGAGTGCGCCGACAGCGCACGCGCAAACGGCGAGCCCGCGTTGACCTCGGCGCGCAGCGAGGCGACGAGGTTGCGTTGCGGCTCCGATTCGGCCTCGTCGGTGAGCGCGGTGAGCGCGCGTTCGAGCGGCAGGCCGGACGACACGAGGCCGGCCAGCTGGCGCGTCCACACGGCCAGGCCGGTGGAGTTGAAGACGCGCTTGCCGCCGCCCAGCCAGCGGCCGAGGCCGCTGCGCTGGCCGGTGCCGTTGATGTGGTCGTTGCCGACCGGCTTGACCGACAGCGGAATGAGCGCCTGCGCGCGCAGCAGGCTGCGCGCGCTGCGGGCGGTGTCGGCCTCCAGCACGCCTTCGCGCGACTGGCCGCTGGCATCGATGGCTTCGAAGGAATAGGCGGGCATGGCGGTGTTGCGCTGTGCGCGCTAGTCACGCGTGACGCGCAGCAGTTCGGCGCGCGAGGTGACACCGGCCTGAACCAAGCGTTCGCCGTCTTCGCGCATCAGTCGCAGGCCACCGCGCGCGCCGGCCTGCAGCAGTTCGCTTTCGGCCGCCTTGCCGTGGATCAGGCCCTGCACGGTCTCGTCGGCCACCAGCAGCTCGAAGATGCCGGTGCGGCCCTGGTAGCCGGTCTGGCCGCACACGTCGCAACCCGCGCCGGCGCACACCGTGCACACCTTGCGCACGAGGCGCTGCGCGAGCACGCCCAGCAGCGACGAGCTCAGCAGGAAGGGCTCCACGCCCATGTCGGTCAGGCGCGTGACGGCGCTCACGGAATCGTTGGTGTGCAGCGTGGCCAGCACCAGGTGACCGGTGAGCGAGGCCTGGATGGCGATCTGCGCGGTCTCGAAGTCGCGGATCTCGCCGATCATGATCACGTCGGGGTCCTGCCGCAGGATGGCGCGCAGGGCCTTGGCGAAGGTGAGTTCGATCTTCGCGTTGATCTGCGTCTGGCCCACGCCCGGCAGCTCGTACTCGATCGGGTCTTCCACCGTCATGATGTTGCTGCGGCTCGCGTCCAGGCGCGCCAGCGCGGCGTACAGCGTGGTGGTCTTGCCCGAGCCCGTGGGCCCGGTCACCAGGATGATGCCGTGCGGCTGCGCGATGAGCTTCTCGAAGCGGTCCAGCGTGTCGCCCTGCATGCCCACCGACTCGAGCGTGAGCTTCGATTCGCTCTTGTCCAGCAGGCGCAGCACGGCGCGTTCGCCGTGCGCGCTGGGCAGCGTCGACACCCGCACGTCGACCGCGCGCGTGCCGATGCGCAGGCTGATGCGCCCGTCCTGCGGCAGCCGCTTCTCGGAGATGTCGAGGTCGGCCATGATCTTCAGCCGCGAGATCAGCGCGGCGTGCAGCGCGCGGTTGGGCTGCACCACTTCGCGCAGCGTGCCGTCGATGCGAAAGCGCACGGAAGAGGTGCGCTCGTAGGGTTCGATGTGGATGTCGCTGGCGCCGTCGCGCGCGGCCTGCGTGAGCAGCGCGTTCAGCATGCGGATGATGGGCGCGTCGCCCGCGCTGGCCAAAAGGTCTTCGACCGCCGGCAGCTCCTGCATCATGCGCGAGAGGTCGGCTTCGTTCTGCACCTCGCTCACCACCGCGGCGGCGCTCGACTCGCCCTGCGCGTAGGCCGCGCTGATGCGCTGCGCCAGCGCGCCGTCGCCCAGCACCTCGAAGGCCTGCACGCCGTACTTGCGCGCCACCTCGCCGACGGCGCTGCGCACGGGGCTCGACGACATCCACAGCGTGTAGCGGCCGTCGTCGGTCGCTTCGAGCAGGAGTTGCTGGCTGCGTGCGAATGCGTAGGGCAGGGGGTAGCGCATGGACATCAGGTGAGTATCAAGGCAGTTCGCGTGCGCTGACAGGGTCGGCGGTGGGAGGCAGCGCGCCGCGCAGCGGGCTCGGGGCCAGCTTGCGGTTGTCGGCGGGGAGCGCGGGCGGCGGAATCAGCTGCGTGCCTTCGTCGCGCAGGCCGCCGGTGCGGTTGCTGGCGGCGCCCAGCGGTGGCGAAGCGGGCAGGATGGGGGCGGCGCTGACGTTGCGCAGCATCACGTTGTCGGTGTTGGGCTGCGCCACCTGCTGCAGGCCGCGGATCTGGTCGTAGCGGTCGTAGGCGAAGGCCTCGGTCGAGTTGGCGTCGCGCATGACCACCGGGCGCAGGAACATCATCAGGTTGTTCTTCTCGCGCTTGCGGGTCTCGTTCTTGAACAGGTTGCCCAGCACCGGGATGTCGCCGGCCAGCGGGACCTTCTCGACGGCGTTGCCGTAGGTGTCCGACAGCAGGCCGCCCAGCATGACCAGGCCGCCGTCTTCCACAAGCACGCTGGACTCCAGCGAGCGCTTGTTGGTGGTCGGGCCGTTGGGGTCGGTGGTGGTGCCGGGCGCGACGTTGGAGATCTCCTGGAAGATCTGCATCTTCACGGTGCCGTTCTCGTTGATGGTCGGGCGCACGCGCAGCGTGAGGCCCACGTCCTTGCGCTCGACGGTGGTGAAGGGGTTGATGCCCACCGAGCCCGAGGTGCTGGCGTACGAGCCCGTGGGGAAGGGCACGTTCTGGCCGATGACGATCTTGGCCTCCTCGTTGTCCAGCGTCAGCAGGTTGGGCGTGGACAGCACGTTGGCGTCGTTGTCGCTGCTGAAGAAGTTGGCGATGGCGCCCAGGATGTACTGGCCGCCGACCTTGCCGGCAATGCCCAGGTTGAGCCCCGAGCTGGGCACGATGCCGGCCGCGTTGCGGGTCGCGATGGCCTGCGTCAGCGCCAGGATGTTCGCGCCGCTCAGCGACGAGTTGGTGCCGATGACCGCGTTGTTGCCCAGCGCGCTTTGCCACTGCACGCCGAAGTTCGCGGCCTTGGTGGCGTTCACCTCGACGATCAGCGCCTCGATCATGACCTGCGCGCGGCGCCCGTCGAGCCGGTCGATCACGGCGCGCATCTGGCGGTACTGCGGCTCGGGCGCGGTGATGATCAGCGAGTTGGTGCTCGGGTCGGCCTGGATCTGGCCGCCGGTGGAAGGCTGGTTGGCGTTGTTCAGCGGCGCCGAGGCCTGCGGCGAGCTGCTGCCGCCGCTCTGGCCGCCGCCGAAGGCCGTCTGCTGCGCGAAGGCGTTCTGTGCCTGCGGTTGCGCCGCGCTGCCGCCGGCCGCGCCCGTGGCGCCCGGGGTGGTGCTGATCTGGTTGGCCGCCATGGCGGCGCGCAGCGTGGCCGCCAGGCGCACCGCGTCGGCGTTCTTCAGGTAGACCACGTAGATGTTGCCGGCCGCGCCGTTGCTGCTCTCGGCGGCGGGGCGGTCGAGCTTGTCGACCAGCGAGCGCACCAGGCTCACGCGCGCCGGGTTGGCCGCGCGAAGAATCAGCGAGTTGCTGCGCGGGTCGGCCATCAGCGTGGTGCGGAACGAGGCATCGGCCGCGCCCGCGGCCACAGGCGAACCCGGCGCGCCGGAGCCGCCGCCGTCGATCAGGCGCTGCACCAGCGGCACCATGTCGGTGGCGATCGAGTGCTTGAGCTGGATCACCTCGATGTCGGACGCGTTGGGCACGTCGAGCGACGCGATGATGCGCGCCAGCCGGCGCATGTTGTCGGCGTAGTCGGTGATCACGAGCGAGTTGTTGCCCGGGTTCACGTTGATGGTGTTGTTGGGCGGAATGAGCGGACGCAGCACCGGCAGCAGGCTGTTGGGCGACTCGTAGTTCAGCCGGAAGATCTGCGTGACGATCTGGTTGCTGCCGCTGGAGGACACGGCGCCCACGGAGGTGTTGACGGTGCTGCTCTGCAGCTTGGCGTCGGCCTCGGGCACCACCTTGTACAGGCCGTCGGCCTCCACCACGGCGAAGCCCTGCAGGCGCAGCGCCGAGGCGAACTGGTTGAACGCGGCGGCCGGCTGGATGGCGCGGTCGGTCACCAGGTTCATGGTGCCCTTCACGCGCGGGTCGACCACCACGTCGCGTCCGGTGACCACCGCCATGGTGCGGGCCACGGCCTCGATGTCGGCGTTGGCGAAGTTCAGCGTGATCGGCTCGCCGCGGCGCGGTGCGTCGCCGGTCTGCGCGAACACGGCGGGCGCGGCCTGCAGGAAGGTGGCGGCGATCAGCACGCGCACGGCGAGTGCGACGGTGCCGGTCGAAAACAATGGCTTCATCATGAGGATCAACCCAGGGTGATGATCGAACGCGCGTTGTCGCGCCGTCCGATGATGTTCAACAAATTGGAAAGTGCGTCTTCGCGGCCGGGCGCGGCACTGGCTTCGCCGTTGAAGCGGAAGGAGGTGCCGTTCCAGCTGCCGCTGCCGTTGAGCTCGAGGCTGCCCTCGCGCGTGCTCAGCAGCAGCGTGGGGCGGGTGCCGCCTTCGAGCGTGAGCCGGTAGCTGCCCATCGGCCGCAGGGTCGACAGGCTGGAAGAAACGTCGGTGGCGTCGAGCGTGGCCTGGCCCGCGATGCGCAGCGCGGGGCCGTCCCACTGCATGGCGAAGGCCTTGGTGCTGAGGTCGAGCGCACCGTCGAGCTTGAGCGTGTTCCAGGGCGCGCCCAGGCCGGTGAGCATGGTGGCGGGCCAGCGCGAGCGGCTGTCCTGCCAGGTGAGCAGCAGGCCGCCGGCGCGCGGGCTGGCCTTGAGTTCGAGCGGCTGCGCGGCGCAGCAGGGGAGGTCGAGGCTCGCGAAGATGCTGCCCCAGCCCGGGCGCATGCGCCAGTGCAGCACGCCAGGCAGCGACACGGCCTGCGTGCCGCCCGCGCCGCTGGCGAACACCACCGCGGCCGTGCCGTTCCAGACGGTGCCGCGCGGGTTGGCCAGCACCAGCCGGCCCTGGCTCCAACTCGACAGCGCCGCCGACAGCCAGCGCGCCGGCGCGAACAGCACCACCGCCAGCAGCGCGCCGGCCAGCACGCCGAGCAGGGCCCAGCGCCAGCCGCGGCGCGGCCGGGGTTCGGAAAGGGGGGCGCGGGTCACCATGCCGTCACCGTGCGGTTGCCTGGCTCATCGCGCGGCGGGCAGCGCCATGACGACGGTGCCGTCCCAGCGGACCTGCGGGGTCCTGGGCGTGTCCCTGGCGGCGGCCGCGGCAGACGACGTGGACGCTGCAGCCGTGTTGGCCGTGTTGCCGGAGGGCGCGCGGGTCAGGTGCACTTCGCGCGGCACCGCATGGGCGTTGCCGCGGGCCTGGCCGAGCCACTGGGCGACCGTGGCCGCGGGCGCGGCGCGCAGCGAGACGGTGGCGGCGCCGTCGCCGCCGGAGGTCATGAGCTGCGCGTTGCTGGTGCCCAGGCCGTCGCGCACGGAGGTCTCGAGCGCGCGCAGCGCGTCGTCGCGGTTCAGCCGCGGTTGCGATTGCAGCGCCGTCGCGCGGTTCTGCAAGGTGGCCATCTGCTGGATCTGCGCGTCGAGCTTCGCGTGTTCGGCCGGAGCCGCGGCCAGCGTGCGCAACGCGGGTGCGAGCGCGATCCACCAGAGCAAGGCCAGTGCCACCAGCGCGACGGCCGCCGCGACCATGCGGCGCTCGCGCGCTTCCAGGGCGCCCCAGCGGGCCTTGAGTTGTTCGATGAAGTTCATCGGGCGGTCTCGGTCTGTGCCTGCACGAGCAGCAGGTCGCCTTCGGTGCGCACGTTGTAGCCGCGCGGCGCCATGGCATTGGTGATCTGCGACACCTCCGAGGGCTGCAGCCCCAGGCCGCGCAGGCGCAGCTGGCCGGCGCTGTAGTCGACGGCGCTCGGCACCTTGCCGGGCGGGAGGTTGGCGGCGAGCGCGCCGACCATGGGTTCGAAGTCGCTGCCGGCCACGTCGCCCACGGCCTGCTGCAGCGCCGCGACTTCGCGTTGCATCTGTACCGGCGCGTCGATCACCAGCTTCACCGCGGGGAAGGTCTGCGTCAGCATGGTCCTGGCGACCTGGCGCTTGGCGTCGAGCGCGTTGCGCTCTTTCCAGGCCCAGGCGTTCAGTCCGATGAGCTGCGTGAGCAGCAGCGCCACCACGCCCCAGCGCGCGGCGCGCCATTCGGGGGCGTAGCGCAGCGTCTGCAGCACCGACGCGAACTTCTTGCCGGCGCGCGCGCGGCCGGTGGCGGCCAGGTCGAACTGCGCCAGCTCCCACGGCGAGCGCGTGGCCTGCAGCCAGCGCTGCGGCGCCTGCACGATGGGCACGCGGCGCTCCAGCAGGTGCTCGGCGGCCTCGGCCACGGCGGGTTCGGTGGTGATGACGGCGGTGTCCAGCGGCAGGCCGCCCGACAGCGCCAGCCCCGCGCCGGCCAGCGGCAGCGAGACCACGCCGTCGGCGTCGCACACGGTGAGCCGTGGCGCCTCGGGCTCGCCCGTGACCAGCAGCATCGGCGGGCCGTCGGCCGGCTGCGGCGCGTATTCGGGAACGATGCGCACCACGCGCCGGCCGGCCGCCTCGAGGCCCTGCACCAGGCTGCGCAGCCAGATGCGGTTGCAGGCCGCCACCCACACGGGCGCGCCGGCCTTGGCGTCGGGTTCGAGCGCGAAGTGCAGCGCCTCGGGTTCGTCGAGCAGGTGCTCCTCGAGCAGGCCGTCGAGCACGGCGCGCAGCTTCGAGGCGCTGCCGGTGCTGCCCTTGGGCAGCGTGACGCGGTGCCACGACAGCGCGGCGGAAGGAATGCCGAGCATGACCTCGGCGCTCGAGGGCAGGAGCGCCAGCAGCGCGCGGCCTTGGTTGCGCAACGCAATGCCGTCGTCGCCTGCCTGGGCCCAGTCGAACTCGCCCCCGGCATCGGCC
The DNA here is from genome assembly GCF_900115445.1 of Variovorax sp. OK605. NCBI lineage: Bacteria > Pseudomonadati > Pseudomonadota > Betaproteobacteria > Burkholderiales > Comamonadaceae > Variovorax > Variovorax sp. OK605. The sequence goes on along the minus strand of NZ_FOWL01000003.1, from coordinate 152,789 downwards.
GGAGGGAGGGGGGCAATGAGCAGCAGGGGAGTCATGTCGATGTTGGAAAAAACCGGTGGATTGTAGGTGCGCGTCTGACAGTCGAGCGCTCTAATTTCGATAGCGTACCGCGTAGCTGTGACGCGCGTCAGAAGGCTTTTTGATTAAGAAAAGTGGCACGAAATCAGGGTTTGACCGGAGTGTTCGTTGCGCCGGCGCCGCGGGTGCGCCAGATCGTCGTCACCGTGACACCGTTGCGCTGTAGAAGCGAGTGCTCCTCGACATAGGTGCGGTCCAGCCGCAGCCGGCCGTAGACCTCGAAGAACTGCGTGCCCACGCCGTGCTGCGCCGCGTTGAAGGGCGCGCTGCCGCTGGGCAGGGTGGCGTTGGCGGCGGCGATGTCCTTGAAGAAGGCGGTGCGCCGGCGCTCCACCAGCTGTCGCGCGCTGGCGATGTTGAGCGACTCCATGCTGGCGCTGATGGCCTCGGCGCTCGCGGTGTTCAGGTTGAGCGTGGTGCGCACCGGCAGGATGGTGGCGTACGGCTCGAGCGCCGCGGCGGTCGAGGGCGAGAGGCCCAGCCACACCAGTTGCGAAACCTCCTGGGGCATGAGCGGCGCGGCGCTGGCATCGGCGTCGCCCTCGCTGCCGGAGGCCGCGAGCGCGCTGGCGAGGCCGGCGGTCATGCGGCTGAGTTCGCTCACCGGCAGCCCCAGCAGGTTGAACAGCCGCGTGAAGGTGGCCACGCTCGCGGGCACCGGCTTGCCGGCGTCGACCAGCGACAGCACGTTGAGCTTGGACTGCGCATCGACGATGCGGCCCGACAGGAAGGCGTCGGGCAGGCCGTCGAGGTTGTCGCTCGACACGTTCTTCTCGGCCGACAGGAAGCTGGTGAGGCGCGCCTCCTCGAGCGGCACCGCCCAGGGCTCGGCCAGGTGGTCGGGGCCGCCGGTGCGGCCGTCCTCGCCCAGGATCAGGCGCGACCAGTCGAGCGCGCCGATCAGCACCCAGGCAGCCTGCACGCGCGCGCGCTCGGCGGCCTCGACCTCGGTGGCGCGCCATTGCTGCCAGAGCGCGGCGGCGGAGAAGGTGGCCACCAGCATCACCGTCAGCATGGCGGCGAGCAGGGCGGCGCCGGCCTGGCGGGTTCGGGTCTGCGTCATGCGGCGGGACTTCGTCATGACGATTTCGGCGCGCCGACGGTCGGGCGGACCCAGTCGCGCGTGAGCGTGCCGGAGAGCCCGTCGCCCGGCGGCAGGGTGACGACCAGGCGCACGCCGTCGGGCATGGCGACGATCGGGCCCGACGGGTTGTTGGGGTTGGCCGCGACCGTGGGCAACTGGCCGGCCGGCACCCAGGCGTTCTCGCGGAAGTAATAGAGCTGCCAGCTGTTGACGGGCACGAGCGAGACGTCGCTGGCCCCGCCCGGGCCGTTGCTCGTGCTGTTCGCGCCGCTGCCGTCCTGTGCCCACGCCGCGGCCGTGTTCCACGCCTGCTGCCAGTCGCCGCGCGTGCTGAACGGCGCCGACTGCCAGCGCCGCCAGCGCACGCCGTCGGGGCCCGGCTTGAGCGTCCAGGCCACGACAAGCACCGACGGCGCGGACGCATCGCTGCCGCGCCGCGTGAGCCGCAGCACGCGGCCGTCCCAGTCGATCGGGCGGGTCTGCGCCAGCGTGGTCACGGCGTCGAGGTCGGCGCCCCATTGAGCGAGCGTGGCCTGCAGCGTGAGGACGGCATCGGCGCGCTGCTGGTTCTGCGTGGTGGCGCGCGACATGCTCTCCAGCCCGCGCCAGCTCACGAGCGACAGCAGCGCCATCACCGAGATGGCGACCAGCAGCTCGATGAGCGTGAAGCCGCGCGCGGCGGCGTGGGTGACGCGCGGCATCAGTAGCGCCCCACGACCGTGGAAATGCGCAGGATCGGCGCGTCGGTCTCGTCGCGCACCTGTACGTCGACGCGCCGGAAATTCGGGTTCAGCGTGGCAATGACCGAGGTCGTCACGTTGTAGCTGGTGCCGGCCTGCAGGCAGATCGAGCCCGCGTCGCCCACGGCCGGCATCTGGCGCGACAGGCGCGCCTTGGCGAGTTCGTTCTCGGCGCACAGGTCGGCCAGCACCAGGTCGGACTGGCGCTGCGCATTGCGGGTGAGCGACATCGTGGCCTGCGAGCCGGCGGCCAGCGCCAGCGCGACGATGCCGAGCGCGATCAGCACCTCGATCAGCGTGAAGCCGCCGATGCGCGCGGAGAACGGGCGCCGCCTGCTCCTGCTCATTGCACGGCCGAGACGGTGAAGGGCCGCAGGCCGTCGGTGGCGATGCGCAGCACGCGCTCGGGCGGGCCGGCGGAATGCAGCATGACCTGCTGCGCCGCGATGATCGGGTCGGGGCCGAGTTGCAGCGCGGGCACCAGCGTGCCGTTGGCCAGCGAGGCCTGGGCCGTGATGCCGTCGGACGCCCAGCCGCTGGGCAGCGCCTCGGGCGGCAGTCCGTCGAACGCGAAGCCGCCTTCCACCGGGCGCCAGCGCACCGGCACGCCGCTGGCGCGCGACTGGGCGCGGGCCGATTCGAGCAGCGCGGCAAGGCGGTCGGCTTCGCGGTCGAGCTTGGCGGCGGTGGTGTCGCGCATGGCGAAGCTCACGGCGGCGGTGGCGATCGCGATGATGGCGATCACCACGATCAGCTCCAGCAGCGTGAAGCCGCGGGCTGCCTGGGAACGGGGATGCCGGTTGCGGCGCGGCGCGCCTGGGCCGTTACTGCCAGCTGCCGATGTCGGCATTCTTGCCTTCGCCGCCGCTCTGGCCGTCGGCGCCGAACGAGAGCACGTCGATCTCGCCCTTGATGCCCGGGTTCAGGTACTGGTAGGGGTGGCCCCACGGGTCGTTCGGCATCTTCTCGACGTAGGGCTTCCAGTTGGGCGCGGCCGGGCCGGAGGTCGGGCGGGTCAGCAGCGCCTGCAGGCCCTGCTCGGAGGTGGGGTAGCGCTGGTTGTCCAGGCGGTAGAGCTTGAGCGCCTGCATCAGGTTGTTGATGTCGGTGCGCGCGGCCGTCACGCGGGCGTCGTCGGCGCGCTCGATCACGTTCGGAACGATCAGCGCCGCCAGCACGCCGATGATGACCAGCACCACCATCAGTTCGATCAGCGTGAAGCCGCGTTGGGCGGTGCGGGTGGCGGCACGAAGGAATTTGTTCATAGTTGGACGGACATGATTCGGAAAGCGCGCTGCATGATAATCCGCGGCCATGACAAGTCCTTACTCCGCCGCCCGCTGGCATGCCCCACTTGCAACGACGGGGCTTTGGGCGTTGGCCGCAGGCGCCGCGGTGTTCTGGGCGCTGCGCCTGGCGTCGCCCGCGGACGCGGTGGCCGCCGCCGCGACGATGCCGCGGCCGTCGCTGTCGGCCGACACGGATGCGGTGGCGCGGCTGCTGGGCGTGCTGCCCACGTCGAGCACGGCGCCGGTGGCGCCCGAGGCCGCCAGCCGCTTCGCGCTGTCGGGCGTGGTGGCCGATCCGTCGAAGCAGGGGGCTGCGCTGATCTCCATCGACGGCAAGGCGCCGCGGCCGTTCCGCGTCGGCTCGAAGGTTGGCGACAACTACGTGCTGCAGTCGGTGGGGCTGCGCTCGGCCACGCTGGGTGCGCAGGCCGACGGGCCCGCGGCGTTCACGCTGCAGTTGCCGGTGCGTGCGCCGATCAGTGTGTCGAGCGTGTCCGGCGTGGCGCCTGGCTTGCCGACGGTGGCATCGCCGCCGTCCGTGCCGATGGGCATGACCATGACCGCGCCGCCCCCGGCGACGATGCCGGGTGTGATGGCCCCGCCGCCGATGCAGCAGCAGCCCGCGGCGATGTCTGCGCCGCCGCAGGCACCCGCGCAGTAACGGGTCTGGCGCGTCGACCGCCAGCCTGCGGTCTGTCGGTCTGTTCTCAGGCCTGCAGGAACAACCGGTACGCCGGGTTGGCCGTTTCCTCGACGTAGGGATAGCCCAGCGTCTGGAGGAAGGCGTCGAATTCCTTCGACTCGCCCGAAGGCACCTGCAGCCCGACCAGGATGCGGCCGTAGTCGGCGCCCTGGTTGCGGTAGTGGAACAGGCTGATGTTCCAGTTCGGCCGCATCAGGCTCAGGAATTTCAACAGCGCGCCCGGACGCTCGGGGAACACGAAACGCAGCAGGCGCTCGTCGTGCGCGAGGCCGGTGCGTCCGCCCACGAGATGGCGCAGGTGCTCCTTGGCCAGTTCGTCGTGCGTGAGGTCGAGCGCGTCGAAGCCGTGGTCGTTGAAGGTCTGCGCAATGGCGGCCGACTCGCCGCGCTCCGAGGTCGTGAGGCCGACGAACACATGGGCCTTGGCCGCGTCGCTGATGCGGTAGTTGAACTCCGTCACGTTGCGCGGTGCGCCACCGGCCGCGCCGGGCGCCTCAGGCGTTCCGGCATCGCGTGCCGGCATCTCGCTGACCAGTTCGCAGAAACGCCGGAAGCTGCCGCGCTCCTCGGGAATCGTCACCGCGAACAGCGCTTCGCGCTCTTCGCCGACCTCGGCGCGCTCGGCCACGAAGCGCAGCCGGTCGAAGTTCATGTTGGCGCCGCACAGGATCGCCGCGTAGGTCTCGCCCTGGCGGCCGTGCTGCGCGACGTAGGCCTTGATGGCCGCCACCGCCAGCGCGCCGGCCGGCTCGACGATGCCGCGCGTGTCCACGAAGATGTCCTTGATGGCCGCGCACACCGCGTCGGTGTCGACGGCGATGTAGTCGTCGACCAGGTCGCTGGCGATGCGGAAGGTTTCCTCGCCGACGAGCTTGACTGCGGTGCCGTCCGAGAACAGGCCGACGTCGGGCAGGTTCACGCGCTGGTGGGCCGCGACCGATTGCATCATCGCGTCGGAGTCGTTCATCTGCACGCCGATCACCTTGATCTCGGGGCGCACGGCCTTGATGTAGTTGGCCACGCCGGAGATCAGGCCGCCGCCGCCGATGGCCACGAACACGGCGTCGAGCGGGCCCTGGTGCTGGCGCAGGATTTCCATCGCGATGGTGCCCTGGCCCGCGATGACGTCGGGATCGTCGAACGGATGCACGAAGGTCAGGTTCTGCTGCGTCTGCAGTTCGAGCGCATGCAGGTAGGCGTCGGAATAGCTTTCACCGTGCAGCACGATCTCGCCGCCGAAACCGCGCACCGCATCGATCTTCAGCCTGGGCGTGGTCACCGGCATCACGATGACCGCGCGCGTGCCGAGCTTGCGCGCGCCCAATGCAACGCCTTGCGCGTGATTGCCGGCCGAAGCGCAAATCACGCCGCACGCCAATTGCGCCGCGCTCAGGTGCGCCATCTTGTTGTAGGCGCCGCGCAGCTTGAAGCTGAACACCGGTTGCTGGTCTTCGCGCTTGAGCAGAACGGTGTTGCCGAGCCGCTCGCTGAGCGCGCGCGCCTTTTCCAGCGCGGACTCGACGGCCACGTCGTAGACACGGGCGTTGAGGATTTTTCGGAGGTAGTCGGCGGGTGTCAGCGCCGCGGACGCCGAAGAGGAGGGTGCATCGCGCACGATTTTTTCCAAGGGAGTGTCCATTTGCCAGCCTTCGATGATACGAGGCAGCCCGGTTCGGCATTCCCGCGGGGCGTTTGGCACGGCGCTGCGGGCCGGCGGAAAGAAAAAAGCCCCGAGCTTTGCAGCTCGGGGCTAAATCCACCAATTGGAAGGGTGGAGGAGACAACTGGGTGCGCCCAGTGAAGCGCGCAATGAAATAAAGTATATCGACTGTTTGTTGCGATGCAACAAGCAAGTGATGCTTTTCCCACACACAAACGGATGTTGGCGTGCATTTTTGCCCGGCATCCCTCACTGGAACCCCGAAAAACCATGGAATGCACAGTAAGTTGGACCGGCGACGCCGGCACCCGATCGGCCATGGGCTTCGTTGCCGAGACCGGCAGCGGCCATGTCCTGATGATGGACGGCGCCCCCGACGCCGCCAAGCCCGAGAACGGCGGCCAGAACCTGGCGGCGCGGCCGATGGAAACCGTTCTGGCGGGCACCGGCGGCTGCACGGCCTATGACGTGGTGCTCATATTGAAACGCGGGCGCCATCGCGTGGAGCGTTGCAGCGTCAAGCTGACCAGCGAGCGCGCCGAGAAGGATCCCAAGGTCTTCACGAAGATCCACATGCACTTCACGGTGGCCGGCAAGGGCATCCCCGCGTCCGCAGTGGAGCGCGCCGTCGCGCTGAGCCACGAAACCTACTGCTCCGCGAGCATCATGCTGGCAAAAACGGCGGAGATCACGACCAGTTTCGAGCTGATCGAGACCTGAAGAGGTAATTTGAGCGCCTAGATGCGGTGCGCCACCGTCGTCATGACACGGGAGGCCACGCGCATCAAAGCCTTTGCGGGGGCGGGCAACTCCGCGGCGCCGGCGTCGACGGCCTGGGACGCATGGCGCGCCTCGTCGAGCTTCATCTGCTCGACCACGGCCCTGGAAGCGCTGTCCGCGGGCGGCAGGCGGTCCAGATGGCTTTCCAGATGAGCCTCCACCTGGCGCTCGGTCTCGGCCACGAAGCCCAGGCTCAGCGGGTCGCCGAGCCGTCCCGCAACCAGGCCGAGGCCGAAGGCGCCGGCATACCAGAGCGGATTCAGCACCGACGGCCGAGCGCCCAACTCGTCGAGTCGCTGGCGGGTCCAGGCCAGATGGTCCGTTTCCTCATGCGCAGCCTCGATGAAGTGCGCCCGCAGCGACGGATCCCGCGTGACGGCGGCCTGGGCCGTGTAAAGCGCCTGGGCGCATACCTCGCCGACATGGTTCACACGCATCAAGGCGCCAGCCTCGCGGCGCTCCGTTTCGCTCATCTCGCCAGGGGCCTGCGAGGGCGGCGGCATCGCGCGGGTTGCGTGAGGACGGGCAAAAAGCGTGCGCAGGGCTGAGTCCGCTGCGGTCAGGACAGGGTCGAACAAGGACGTCATCCGTCTATTTGAACGCACACGCGAAATGACCTGCTTGAGAAGCGTCATATTTCACATGGCGGCAAAAAGGACGGTCCAAGACCTTTGTTGCAGACGTGCAACGAAACGCGCAGGCCAGCCAACTTTTCGGGCGATTTGTTTTGCCCTGCCGCAGCGGCTCTGGTGCAATAGCAACAACTTCCCAAAAGGAGGTTGGCCCGGGGTCCGGTGGGAGCACTAAGTGCCAGTCACAGTGAGCCCTTCGCACCGGAGCCCTATGTTTAACCTTGGAGAAACTTGCAATGAAAAAATCTCTAGTTGCTCTGGCTACCCTGGCAGTTGCCGGTGTTGCCTCGGCTCAGTCGTCCGTCACTCTGTTTGGTGTGGTCGACGCGTCGATCAGCGGCTACTCGAACACCGCCCGCGACAACCGCGCGACCGTGTTCCCCAACGCTTTCGGTATCCCCACGTACCTGAACCAAGGTTCGGTGAAGACCAGCCGTCGCGAACTGGCTAACTCGGGTTACAACTCGAGCCGCCTGGGCTTCCGTGGTACGGAAGACCTCGGTGGTGGCCTGGCTGCCAGCTTCTGGCTCGAAGCCCCGATCTCCAACGACGACGGCCAACAAGGTATCGCGACGTTCGCTCGTCGTTCGACCGTGAGCCTGTCGGGTGGTTTCGGTGAAGTCCGCCTGGGTCGTGACTACACCCCGACGTTCTGGAACGACACCGTGTTCGATCCGTTCGGCACCAACGGCGTTGGCACCAACCTGATCTCGACGGCTAACACCGGCTTCGGCGGCTTCGGTACCCCCGCAGCTTCGACCGGCGCTTTCACCAACGTTGGCTCCAGCAACTACGTTCGCGCCAGCAACACCATCGGCTACTTCCTGCCGCCGAACCTGGGCGGCTTCTACGGCCAGTTCCAGTACGGCATGGCTGAGAAGACCAAGTACGACAACGGCATCTTCACGCCTGCTACGGCTAACACGCAGCGTCAAGGCCGTTACATCGGTGGTCGCTTCGGCTACGCCAACGGTCCTCTGGACGTTGCGCTGGCTTATGGCAGCAGCACCGTTGGCGACGACTACTACGCTGGCACGACCACCAAGGTCAACACGCTGAACCTCGGCGCTTCGTATGACTTCGGTCCCGTGAAGCTGTTCGGTGAACTGTCGAAGGCCAAGAACAAGATCGACTACGAAGTGACGCCGGTTCTGGGCGGCCGTCCTGACGTCGACCTGACCGGTTACCTGCTCGGCGTGACCGTGCCGGTCGGTGCTGGCCTGATCCGCGCTTCGTGGTCGCACGTCAAGTACGACACCAACACGCCTGCAACGCTGTTCGCTGTGAACACGCCGGATCCCAAGGCTAACAAGATCGCTCTGGGCTACGTGCACAACCTGTCGAAGCGCACGGCTCTGTACGCAACGATCGCTCGTATCTCCAACAAGAACGGCGCTGGCCTGACTGTTGGCGGCCCGGCTTTCTACAACAACGCAGCTGGCGCCTTCACCCCGAAGAGCTCCACCGGCTACGACTTCGGCATCCGTCACGCTTTCTAATTTGACGCTGGCGTAAGCCAGCTTCGAATCAAAAGCTCGAAAGCCACTCGACGAAAGTCGAGTGGCTTTTTTTCGTTCTGGCGCAGCCGTCTTCTGCAGTGTTGGCAAAGAGCACCAACCGTGTGCACCCCCGGGGAACCCCCGTGCAGGCACGTACCTTGCACTGCTAGCATGACCGTTCACTTTTGTCGCTGAATGATTGCCTTTGTACTGCGCCGCCTGATCCAGGCCGTGATCGTGATGGTCGCGGTTGCGTTCATCGCCTTCCTCCTTTTCCAATACGTCGGTGACCCGGTCGTGTTCCTGCTGGGGCAGGACGCCAAGCCCGAGCAGATCCGCGAACTGCGCGCCTCATTGGGGCTCGACCAACCCTTCTTCGTGCAGTTCTGGCACTTCCTGGTGAATGCCGCACAAGGTGAGTTCGGATTGAGCCTGCGCCAGGGTGCCAAGGTGTCGCGGCTGATCGGCGAGCGCTTCCCCGCCACGCTCGAACTCGCGCTCGTGGCTGCCGCGCTGGCGCTGTTCATCGGCATCCCGATGGGCGTGTACACCGCGCTGCGCCGCGGCACCTTCATGAGCCAGGTGTTCATGACTGTGTCGTTGCTCGGCGTGTCGCTGCCGACCTTCCTGATCGGCATCTTGCTGATCCTGATCTTCGCCGTGCTGCTGGGCTGGTTCCCGAGCTTCGGGCGCGGCGAAACGGTGCAGCTCGGCTGGTGGAGCAGCGGGCTGTTCCGCGTCGACGGCTGGCACCACATCGTGCTGCCGGCGGTGACGCTGGCGATCTTCCAGCTCACGCTCATCATGCGGCTGGTGCGTGCCGAGATGCTCGAGGTGCTGCGCACCGACTACATCAAGTTCGCGCGCGCACGCGGCCTGTCGAACCGCGCGATCCATTTCGGCCACGCGCTCAAGAACACGCTGGTGCCCGTGATGACGATCACCGGCCTGCAGCTCGGCGGCCTGATCGCCTTTGCCATCATCACCGAGTCGGTGTTCCAGTGGCCCGGCATGGGCCTGCTGTTCATCCAGGCCGTGACCTTCGCCGACATCCCGGTGATGGCCGCCTACCTGTGCCTCATTGCCTTGATCTTCGTGGTGATCAACCTCGTGGTCGACCTGCTGTACTTCGTGGTCGATCCGCGTCTTCGCGTGGGCAAGGCGGGAGGGCATTGACATGATGGCGACGACATCCGAGGCGCCACGCCTCAAGGCGTCCGGCCGCGCGTTCGCGCACATCGCCGGCTTCTATCCGGAGATCGAGGCCTTCCGCCGCGACCTGCACGCGCACCCCGAGCTCGGCTTCGAGGAGGTGTACACCTCCTCGCGCGTGCGCGAAGCGCTGCGCGCCTGCGGCGTGGACGAGATCCATGAAGGCATCGGCAAGACCGGCGTGGTCGGCGTGATCCGCGGCAGGTCGGTGGCCAGCGGCCGCATGATCGGCCTGCGCGCCGACATGGACGCGCTGCCCATGCGCGAGGACAACGACTTCGGCTGGCGCTCCGCCAGCGACGGCCTCATGCACGGCTGCGGCCACGACGGCCACACCGCCATGCTGGTGGGCGCCGCGCGCTACCTGGCCGAAACCCGTGACTTCGACGGCACCGCGGTGCTGATCTTCCAGCCCGGCGAAGAAGGCTTCGCCGGCGCGCGCGTGATGATCGAGGACGGCCTCTTCGACCGCTTCCCGGTGCAGTCGGTCTACGCCATGCACAACTGGCCCGCCATGCCGGCCGGCACCGTGGGCATCAACCGCGGCGCCATGATGGCCGCGGCCGACCGCATCACGATCCACATCAAGGGCAAGGGCGGCCACGGCGCGCACGCGTACCAGACCGTCGACCCCGTGATCGTCGCGGCGCACATCATCACCGCCGTGCAGACCATCGTCTCACGCAACGTGCGCCCGATCGACGCGGCCGTCATCAGCATCTGCGCGATGCAGGCCGGCGACCTCGGCGCGATGAGCGTGATCCCCGGCGAGGCCACGCTGGTCGGCACCGTGCGCACCTTCAGCGCGCGCGTGCAGGCGCAGGTCGAGCAGCGGCTGAACGAGCTGTGCGCGGCCATCGCCTCGGGTTTCGGCGCCACCGCCAGCATCCACTACGAGCGCATCTACCCCGCCACCATCAACACCGCGCCCGAGGCCATGTTCGCGGCCGACGTGGCCGAATCGCTGGTGGGTGCGAAGAACGTCGACCGCAGCATGGAGCCCAGCATGGGCGCGGAAGACTTCTCCTTCATGCTGCAGAAGAAGGCCGGTGCCTACCTGCGCATCGGCCAGAACGTGCACAACGGCGCCTACTTGCACAACAGCCGCTACGACTTCAACGACGAGATCCTGCCGCTCGGCGCCGCGCTGCATGCCGGCCTGGTCGAGCAGGGCATGCCGCTTGCCGCTACCCGCGGTGCGCAGCCAGGGAAAGCAGCCGCCACCGCGGCGATGTGATTTGTTCGATTCCAACCCGAGGAGTGTTCCCATGAGTTTCCAGAAGAATGTGGCTGCGGCCGCCGTTTTGTGCGCATTGAGCGCCATCAGCATGGTTGCCGGCGCGCAGACCATCCGCGTTGCGAACCAGGGGGATGCGCTGTCGCTCGACCCGCACTCGCTCAACGAGTCGCTGCAGCTGAGCACCACCGCCAACGTGTATGAAACCCTGGTCGGGCGCAACAAGGACCTGAGCGTCGCGCCGCTGCTGGCCACCAGCTGGAAGCAGACCTCGCCCACGGTGTGGCGCTTCGAGCTGCGCAAGAACGTGCAGTTCCACGACGGCACGCCGTTCACGGCCGACGACGTTCTCTTCAGCTTCGCGCGTGCCTCGGGCGAAGGCTCGGACATGAAGTCGAACACCACCGACATCAAGGAAGTGCGCAAGGTCGACTCGCACACCATCGAGATCGAGACCAAGGGTCCGTTCCCGATCCTGCCCGACGTGATCACGCAGCTCATGATCATGAGCAAGAAGTGGTGCGAGGAAAACAAGGCCGTCACTCCCGTGGACCGCCGCAAGGGCATCGAGAACACCGCCTCGTTCAAGGCCAACGGCACCGGCCCGTACCGCGTGCGCGAGCGCCAGCCGAACGTGCGCACCGTGTTCACGCGCAACCCGACCTACTGGGGCAAGATCGAAGGCAACGCGCAGGAGATCATCTTCACGCCCATCGCCAACCCCGCCACGCGCGTCGCCGCGCTGATCTCGGGCGAAGTCGACGTGATGGAACCCGTGCCGGTGCAGGACATCGCGCGCGTCAACGCCAGCCCCACGGCCCGCGTCATCGCCGGCCCCGAGCTGCGCACCATCTTCCTGGGCATGGACCAGAAGCGCGACGAGCTGCTCTACTCCAGCGTGAAGGGCAAGAACCCGTTCAAGGACAAGCGCGTGCGCCAGGCCTTCTACCAGGCCATCGACATCGTCGGCATCCAGCGCACCGTGATGCGCGGCGCCTCGCGCCCGACCGCGCTGATGGTCGGCCCCGGCATCAACGGCTGGAACGAAGCGCAGGACAAGCGCCTGCCGCTGGACGTCGAAGGCGCCAAGAAGCTGCTGGCCGACGCCGGCTACCCGAACGGCTTCGAAGTCACCATGAACTGTCCGAACGACCGCTACGTGAACGACGGCCAGATCTGCCAGAGCGTTGCGTCGAACCTGGCGAAGATCGGCGTCAAGATCAACCTCGCGGCCGAGACCAAGGGCACCTACTTCCCGAAGGTGCTGCGCCGCGACACCAGCTTCTACATGCTGGGCTGGACCCCGACCACCTACGACTCGCACAACGCGCTGACCGCGCTGATGGCCTGCCCGGACGACAAGACCGGCGCCGGCCAGTTCAACCTGGGCGCGTACTGCAATCCGAAGGTCGACGAGCTGACCAAGAAGATCCAGTCGGAAACCGACAAGCCCAAGCGCGACGCGATGATCAAGGAAGCCTTCGACCTCCACACCGCCGACATCGGCCACCTGCCGTTGCACCAGCAGACGCTGGCCTGGGGCGTCAGCAAGAAGGTGTCGCTCACGCAGATGGCCGACAACTACATGCCCTTCAAGTGGATGAGCATCAAGCCGTAAGACAGCGGGCCGCTCGCGCGGCGGCCTGACCATGGGCCCGCTTCTTGCGGGCCCATTCCTTTTTGCCTCACGATGAAAAAAACACTAGCCCGTTGGCTCGACAGCGATGTCGGCTACAGCTTCCGAACCTCGCCCGTGGCCATCGCGGCGGCGCTCATCGCGCTGGTCTGCGTGGTCTGCGCGCTGTTCGCCGGCTGGGTCTCTCCGCACAATCCCTTCGACCTCGCGGCGCTCGAACTGAACGACGCGCGGCTGCCGCCGGCATGGACCGCCGAAGGCACTTCCAAATACCTGCTGGGCACCGACGACCAGGGCCGCGACATTCTCTCGGCCGTGATCTACGGCGCGCGCATCTCGCTGATCGTCGGCCTCGTGTCGGTGGCGCTGTCGCTCGCCGTCGGCGTGGTGCTGGGCCTGCTGGCCGGCTTCTTCGGCGGCTGGCTCGACTCGTTCCTCATGCGCGTGTGCGACGTGATGCTGTCGTTCCCGCCCATCCTGGTGGCGCTGCTGATCTCCGGCGTCGGCCGCGCGCTGTTCCCGGGCGCGCACGAGTCGCTGGCCTTCGGCGTGCTGATCATCTCCATCTCGCTGACCGGCTGGGTGCAGTACGCACGCACGGTGCGCGGCTCCACGCTGGTGGAGCGCAACAAGGAATACGTGCAGGCCGCGCGCGTCACCGGCGTGGCGCCGATGCGCATCATGCTGCGCCACGTGCTGCCCAACGTGATGGGGCCGGTGATGGTGCTGGCCACGATCCAGGTGGCCACGGCCATCATCACCGAGGCCACGCTGTCGTTCCTCGGTGTCGGCGTGCCGCCCACGTCGCCCTCGCTGGGCACGCTCATCAGTATCGGCAACCAGTACCTGTTCTCGGGCGAATGGTGGATCACGGTGTTCCCGGGCCTGATGCTGGTGCTGATCGCACTCAGCGTGAACCTGCTCGGCGACTGGCTGCGCGACGCGCTCAACCCGCGCCTGCGCTGAAGAGAAAAAGGAGAACGCCACCATGACGCTGCTCCAGGTCAAGGACCTCGTCGTCGAGTTTCCGCACCGCCGCGGCACGCTGCGTGCGCTCGACCGCATCTCGTTCGACATCGCGCCCGGGGAAATCCTCGGCGTGGTGGGCGAGTCGGGCGCCGGCAAGTCGCTCACGGGCGCGGCCATCATCGGCCTGCTCGAACCGCCGGGCCGCGTGGCCAGCGGCGAGATCGTGCTCGACGGCCAGCGCATCGACAACCTCGGCTTCGAGGCGATGCGGCCCATTCGCGGTCGCAAGATCGGCGCGATCTTCCAGGATCCGCTGACCTCGCTGAACCCGCTCTACACCGTCGGCCAGCAGCTGGTGGAGACCATCCGCACGCACCTGCCGGTGACCGATTCGCAGGCGCGCAAGCGCGCCATCGGCCTGCTGCAGGACACCGGCATTCCGGCCGCCGAGCAGCGCATCGACCACTTCCCGCACCAGTTCTCCGGCGGCATGCGCCAGCGCGTGGTGATCGCGCTGGCGCTGGCGGCGGAGCCCAAGCTCATCGTGGCCGACGAGCCGACCACCGCGCTCGACGTGTCGATCCAGGCGCAGATCATCCAGCTGCTCAAGCGCATCTGCAAGGAGCGCGGCGCGGCGGTGATGCTCATCACGCACGACATGGGCGTGATCGCCGAGACCTGCGACCGCGTGGCCGTGATGTACGCGGGCCGCATCGCCGAGATCGGCCCGGTGCACGAGGTGATCCACCAGCCCGCGCACCCCTACACGTCGGGCCTGATGGCCTCCATACCCGACATGACGGTCGACCGCGAGCAGCTCAACCAGATCGACGGCGCCATGCCCCGGCTGAACGCCATTCCGCCCGGCTGCGCCTACAACCCGCGCTGCCCGCGCACCTTCGCGCGCTGCCTGAGCGAGCGGCCCGAGCTCATGCATGCCGGCGCCACGCGCGCGGCCTGCTGGCTGCACGACGCCGCCGATCCGCACCTCGGCCAGGCCGAGATCGCCGCCAGGCACCACGACGCGCTCGCCGCCGGTGAACGCGCAACGCCCGAAGCGGCCGAACCCCTGAGCGAGGTGACGCGATGAGCGCCGCGATCGAACCCCTTGTCGTCGCGCACGACCTCGCGCGCACTTTCGACGTGTCGCCGCCCTGGCTCAACCGCGTGCTCGAACGCAAGCCGCGCGTGCTGCTGCATGCGGTCGACGGCGTGAGCTTTTCCATCGAGCGCGGCAAGACGCTGGCGCTGGTGGGCGAATCGGGCTGCGGCAAGAGCACCGTGGCGCGGCTGCTGGTGGGCCTGTATGCGCCCACGCGCGGCGGCCTGCAGTTCGACGGGCAGGACGCGCACGCCGCGTTCAAGACGCCTGAAGGCCGCAAGCTGCGCCGGCGCATCCAGATGATCTTCCAGGACCCGTACGCGAGCCTGAACCCGCGCTGGATCGTGGAAGACATCATCGGCGAGCCGCTGCGCGAGCACGACATCCTGAGCGACAAGGCCGCGCTGCGCGAGCGCGTGGGCGAGCTGCTGAAGTCGGTCGGCCTCTCGCCGCTGGACATGAGCAAGTACCCGCACCAGTTCTCGGGCGGCCAGCGCCAGCGCATCTCCATTGCGCGCGCGCTCGCCACGCAGCCCGAGTTCCTGGTGTGCGACGAGCCCACCTCGGCGCTCGACGTGAGCGTGCAGGCGCAGGTGCTCAACATCATGAAGGACCTGCAGCGCGAGCAGGGCCTGACCTATCTCTTCATCTCGCACAACCTCGCGGTGGTGCGCCATGTGGCCGACCAGGTCGGCGTGATGTACCTGGGCCGCCTGGTCGAGGTGGCGGACAAGCAGAAGCTGTTCGCCGAGCCGCAGCACCCGTACACGCGCATGCTGCTGGACGCCATTCCGCAGATGAAGCACACCGGCCGTGCGCGCACGCCGGTGCAGGGCGAGGTGCCCAACCCGCTGAACCCGCCCACGGGCTGCGCCTTCCACCCGCGCTGCCCGCATGCCAATGCGCGCTGCTCGGCGGAACGCCCGAAGCTGCTGAGCATCAAGGGCGTGCAGGTGGCCTGCCACGCGGCCGAGGAGGGCCGCATCTAGCACCGCACCCTATTTCCGGGTCGGCGCCGCGTGTTCGGCTTCAGGTCTATAACCCCTTGGTGCTTTCGCAAAATCACACCAAGGAGAACAGCACATGTGGGCCTTGCTCTTGTTGCCCTTCATCGGGCTTCTGTGGCTGCCGTTCTACAACAGCCCGTTGCCCGAGCTGTTCGGCTTCCCGTTCTTCTATTGGTACCAGCTCCTGTGGGTCCCGATCACGGCACTGCTGATCTGGATCGTCTACCGCAGCGGGTATGAAGAGGGAGACGAATGATGGCCGGCCAGATCAACTGGACCGCGCTGTCGGTCTTCGTCTTCTTCTTCCTGCTGGTCACCGTGATGGGCTTCTGGGCCTCGCGCTGGCAAAGCGGCGGCGCGCAGAGCAAGGGCGCCCACCTCGACGAATGGGGCCTGGGCGGGCGCAACTTCGGCACCTGGATCACCTGGTTCCTGGTGGGCGGCGACTTCTACACCGCCTACACGGTGATCGCCGTGCCCGCGCTGGTGTACGCCGTGGGCGCCTACGGCTTCTTCGCGCTGCCGTACACCATCCTCGTGTACCCGATCGTCTTCATCATCATGCCCAAGCTCTGGCACGCGGCCCACAAGGCCGGGCACGTGACGGCGGCCGACGTGGTGTACGGGCGCTACGGCTCACGCGCGCTGGAGCTGGCCATCGCGGTGACGGGCGTGGTCGCCACCATGCCGTACATCGCGCTGCAGCTGGTGGGCATGGAGGTGGTCATCAAGGCGCTGGGGCTCACGGGAGAGCTGCCGCTGGCGGCGGCCTTCGTGATTTTGGCGCTGTACACCTACTCGGCGGGCCTGCGCGCCCCGGCGCTCATTGCGTTCGTGAAGGACCTGATGATCTACATCGTGGTGCTGGTGGCGGTGGTGCTGGTGCCCATGAAGCTGGGCGGCTACGCCAGCGTGTTCCATGCGGCCGGCGATGCCTTCGCGGCCAAGGGCGGCGCCACCGGGCTCACGCTCAAGCCGGCGCAGTACCTGCCGTACGCCAGCCTGGCGCTGGGCTCGGCGCTCGCGGCCTTCATGTACCCGCACACGCTCACCGGCATCTTCGCGGCCAGGAGCGCCAACACCATCCGCAAGAACGCCGTCTTCCTGCCGGCCTACACGGTGCTGCTGGGGCTCATCGCGCTGCTGGGCTACATGGCCTACGCCGCCAAGCTCACGGTGAAGAGCAACAACGACGTGGTGCCGGCGCTGTTCAACGCACTGTTCCCCTCGTGGTTCGCGGGCTTCGCGTTCGCGGCCATCGCCATCGGCGCGCTGGTGCCGGCGGCGGTGATGTCGATCGGCGCGGCCAACCTGTTCACGCGCAACTTCTGGAAGGCCTACGTGAAGCCCGACGTCACGCCCGCGGGCGAGGCCAAGGTCGCGAAGATCGTGTCGCTGGTGGTCAAGCTGGGGGCGCTGGTGTTCATCCTGTTCCTGCCCACGCAGTTCGCGCTCGACCTGCAGCTGCTGGGCGGCCTGTGGATCCTGCAGACCTTCCCGTCGGTGGTGTTCGGCCTGTTCTTCGGCTGGTTCCGCGCGCCCGCGCTGCTCACGGGCTGGGCCGTGGGGCTGGTCGGCGGCAGTTGGCTGGCGTTCTCGGACGGCATCAAGCCGGTGCACACCTTCGTGATCGGCGGCGACAGCTACACGCTCTACACCGGGCTGACCGCGCTGGTGCTCAACATCGTGGTGGCGGTGCTGGTGCAGCTGGTGGTCAAGGGCGGTCCGCTGCGCGAGGCGCCGGTGTTCGCGAGGAAATGAGCCACTTCTGAAAAAGTGTGCGCAAAGGCACCGCCTTGCGCTGAAAACTGTTGCAGAGTGCCGCCATGCCAATGACGACCACTCTCGCCACTTCCGAACTGGGCCGCCGCGGCTTC
Organism: Variovorax sp. OK605; assembly: GCF_900115445.1. NCBI lineage: Bacteria > Pseudomonadati > Pseudomonadota > Betaproteobacteria > Burkholderiales > Comamonadaceae > Variovorax > Variovorax sp. OK605. The sequence continues at coordinate 135,284 of NZ_FOWL01000003.1, read as the reverse complement.
CTGATGGGCACCGCCCTGGGCGCGACCGCGGTGCTTGCTTCGCTGGCCTGTACGGTGCAGACCGCCGGTGCGGCAACGGCCGGAGGTTCGCGGCGCATGCCGGTCGTCTTCATCGGCCACGGCACGCCGATGAACGCCATCAGCGACAACGCCTTCACCCGCCGGCTCTCCGCCTGGGGCCGCGAGCTGCCGCGGCCCACGGCCATCCTCAGCGTGTCGGCGCACTGGCTCAGCCGGGGCGCCACCGGCGTCGGCGTGCAGCCGAACCCGAAGACCATCCACGATTTCGGCGGCTTCCCGCAGGCGCTGTTCGACGTCGAATACCCCGTGCCCGGCCACCCGGCGCTGGCCCGCGAAACCGTGGGTGCGGTGAAGCAATCGCCCGTGATCGCCACCGACCAGTGGGGCCTCGACCATGGCACGTGGTCGGTGCTCAAGCACCTCTACCCCAAGGCCGACGTGCCGGTGTTCCAGCTCAGCATCGACTACGACAAGCCCGCCGCCTTCCACTACGCCGTGGGGCGCGACCTGGCCGCGTTGCGCGACAAGGGCGTGCTGGTGATGGGCAGCGGGAATGTGGTGCACAACCTGCGCGCCACCGACCGCGGCACGCCCGACGGGCCGAGCGCGAGCCGGCCGTGGGCGCAGTCCTTCGACGATGCGGTGAAGTCCGCGCTGGCGGGGCGCGACGACCGGGCGCTGGTCGACTACACCAAGCTGGAAGGGGCGGCCACCGCGGTGGCGATGCCCGACCATTACTACCCGTTCCTCTATGCCCTCGGCGCCGCCGGCAGCGGCGAGCGCGCGAAGACGGTCTACGAAGGCTTCCAGTCGGGCACGCTCAGCATGCGTTGCCTCCAGTTCGGCTGAACGGCCTCGCTGAACGGCGGCCCTGCCACGCTTACTGCTCCTCGCCCCAGGCGAAGCCGTCGCGCGCAATCATCGCGCTCGACGCGCTCGGGCCCCAGGTGCCCGCCGCATAGGGACGCGGGCCGCCGTCCGATTCCCAGCTGTCGATCAGCGGCTCCACCCAGCGCCATGCCTCTTCCTGCTCGTCGCTGCGCACGAACAGGTTGAGGCGCCCGTCGATCACGTCGAGCAGCAAGCGCTCGTAGGCGCCCACGCGTTCCGAGCCGAAGCGCTTGTCGAAGTCCAGGTCGAGCTGCACGGGTGCCAGTTGCGTAGCCGCGCTCTGCGTGCCGTTGGAGCGCTGGCGGTTGTCCTGTGCCTGCGCGAGCATGTGCAGCTCCAGGCCGTCCTTGGGTTGCAGGTTGATCACCAGCTTGTTGACGTTGCCGGCCGGCGCGCGGTAGATGGCATGCGGCGTCGGCCTGAAGTTGACCTCGATGCGCGCGTCGCGCGAGGCCAGCCGCTTGCCGGTGCGGATGTAGAAGGGCACGCCGGCCCAGCGCCAGTTGGCGATTTCGGTGCGCAGCGCCACGAAGGTCTCGGTGCGGCTGTCTGGCGGCACGCCGGCCTCGTCGCGGTAGCCCGGCACGCGCTCGCCGTAGGCCGTGCCGGCCGTGTACTGGCCGCGCACCGCATGCAGGCTCAGGCTTTCCGCCGTCCAGGGCTTCAGCGCGCGCAGCACCTTGAGCTTTTCGTCGCGGATGGCGTCCGCGTGCGCGTTGATCGGCGGCTCCATGGCCACCGCGCACAGCAGTTGCAGCGCGTGGTTCTGCACCATGTCGCGCAGCGCGCCGGTCTGGTCGTAGAAGGCGCCGCGTTTTTCCACGCCGAGGTCTTCGGCGATGGTGATCTGGATGTTGGCGATGTGCTCGCGGCGCCAGATGGGTTCGAACAGCGCATTGCCGAAGCGCATGGCGAACAGGTTCTGCACCGAAGGCTTGCCCAGGTAGTGGTCGATGCGAAAGACCTGCTTCTCTTCGAGCACCTTGCTCACGGCCGCATTGATGGCGCGGTTGGAGGCCAGGTCGTGGCCCAGCGGTTTTTCCAGCACGATGCGCGTGCTCGGCCCGTTCAGGCCGGCCGCGGCGATCTGCTCGACCACCTGCGTGAAGAGCGCGGGCGCGGTCGCCACGTACATCACCACGGTCTTGGCGTCGCGCTGCTTGAGCAGCTCGGACAGCCGGGCGTAGTCGTCGGGCTTGGACAGGTCCATGCGCAGGTAGTGCAGCATGGAGGCGAACTTCTTGAACTCTTCCGGCGAGGGCCGCTTGGAACCCTCGACTGCGCTGAAGCGCGACTGGATGAGCTCGCGGTACTGGTCGTCGGAGTGATCGTCCCGTGCCACCCCGATGATGCGACCGTCTTGCGGGAGGCTGCCGTGCCGGAATGCCTGGAACAGCGCGGGCATCAGCTTGCGCCACGCGAGGTCGCCAGTACCGCCGAACAGAACGAGATCGAAGCTCATGAGAAAACTTTCCTTTGTCTGAGTGCGAGCAGGCCCTACGCCACAGGTGCGGCATACGCCAGCCGCGATGGTACTTGTACCGATTCGGCAGACCTGTACTAAAGCTACGCTGCCATGAGGCCGCAAGGCCTTTTTTTATTCCCGAGGCGGAGATACACAATGAAGAGCAAGATTTTTACCGCAGCCGCGCTGCTCGGCCTGTCGGCCGCGGCCTCGGCCCAGACCGTCAACGTGATCTGCTCGGTGCAGGCCGAGTGGTGCAACGTGATCTCCACCGTCTACGCGCGCACCACCGGCGTTCGCATCAACATGTCGCTCAAGGGGTCCGGCGAGGCGCTGGCCCAGTTGATCGCCGAGAAGGACAACCCCAAGACCGACGTGTGGTTCGGCGGCACCGGCGACCCGCACCTGCAGGCGGCCGAGCAGGGCCTCACGCTCGAATACAAGTCGCCCACGCTGTCGCAGCTGCACCCCTGGGCGCAGCAGCAGGCCAAACAGTCGGGCTACAAGACCGTCGGCATCTATTCGGGCCCGCTGGGCTTCGGCTACAACCCCGAGCTGCTCGCCAAGAAGAAGCTGCCCGTGCCCAAGACCTGGGGCGACCTGCTCAAGCCCGAGTACAAGGGCGACATCCAGGTGGCCAACCCCGCATCGAGCGGCACGGCCTACACCATGATCGCCACGCTGGTTCAGATGATGGGCGAGGACAAGGCCTTCGACTACCTCAAGGCGCTGCACAAGAATGTCGGCCAGTACACCCGCTCGGGCACCGGCCCGATCAAGGCGGTGGCGCGCGGCGAAACGGCCGTGTCCATCAGCTTCGTGCATGACGGCCCCGGCGAGAAGATGCAGGGCTTCCCGGTGGAGACCATCACGCCGAGCGACGGCACCGGTGCCGAGATCGGCTCCATGAGCATCATCAAGGGCGCGCGCAACCTCGAGGCCGCCAAGAAGTTCTACGAATGGGCGCTCACGCCCGGCGCGCAGGAACTGGGCGCGGCCAACAAGCAGTTCCAGCTGCCGAGCAACGTGAACGCCAAGCTCGACCCGCGCATTCCCGACTTCAAGAAGATCAAGTTCATCGACTACGACTACGCCAAGTACGGTGCCAGCGCCGAGCGCCGCCGCCTGATCGCGCGCTGGGAAAAAGACGTCAATTCGCTGCCGCGCTAAGTGGAAGCGCGCTTCAACGAAGGCGCGCCGGTCAACCCGGCGTCGCTGGCCGCGGCCCGGCGCTCGCAGCGCTGGATCCGGGCGTGGGTCGTGCTGGGCCTGGCGGCGTATGTGCTGCTGCCCTGGTACGCGATCCAGGACGCGACCTGGTACGAAGCCGTTCCGCAGGTCTTCGGCCGGGCGGAGGGCGCCAACGGCCTGATGCAGGCCGCCACGCAGGGGCGCGGCTGGCTCTTCATCGGGCTGGCGGGGCTGCTGCTGTGCGCCGTGGGCGCATGGCTGCCGGCGGGCAAGGCGCAGGGGCGCTGGCTGCTGGCGGGCGGTGCCGCCGGTGCCATCGGGCTGGCGGTCGCCGGCTTCACCATCGGCGCCAAGGGCTGGAGCTTCGCGGCGCTGAACATGCAATTCGGCGAACTGGCCGTCAACCAGTTCGGCATTGGCGCGGGCGGCTTCGTGGCGCTCACCGCGCTGGTGCTGCTGGCGGCCTTCGGCATGGCACGGCTCGGGCTCTTCAAGGGCGACCTGTTCGTGTCCGCCGCGGTCGTCGGCTGCGGCGTGCTGATGGCGCTGTTCATCGCCTATCCGGTCAGCAAGGCGCTGGCCGGCGCGTTCTTCGACGAAGACGGGCAGTGGTCGATCACCGCCTTCGTCGCCCGCGTGTTCACCGAGCGCATCTGGGGCGTGGGTTGCCTGAGCGGCGGCGTGCGTTGCGGCGTGGCCTGGAACACGCTGGTGCTGGCGCTGCTCACGGCCGCCGGTACCACCTTCCTGGGCACGCTGATGGCGTTGATGGCCGAGCGCGGCAGCAAGCGCGGGCAGGGCGCGCTGCGGGTGCTTGCGCTGCTGCCGATCATCACGCCGCCCTTCGTGGTCGGCCTGGGCCTGATCCTGCTGTTCGGCCGCGCCGGCGTCGTCAACCAGCTGCTGGAGGGCATGTTCGGCATCGAGCCCACGCGCTGGTTCTACGGCATGCCGGGCGTGCTGGTGGCGCAGCTGTTCGCCTTCACGCCCATTGCCTTCATGATCATGCGCGGCGTGGTGCAGGGCATTGCGCCCAGCCTCGAGGAGGCCGCGCAGATGCTGCGCGCCGACCGGCGCCGCACCTTCCTCACCGTGACGCTGCCGCTGCTCAAGCCGGGGTTGGCCAACGCCTTCCTGGTGGGCTTCATCGAGAGCATTGCCGACTTCGGCAACCCGGTGGTGGTGGGCGGGCAGTTCTCGGTGCTCTCGACCGACATCTTCTTTGCCATCGTCGGCGCGCAGTACGACCAGGGCCGCGCGGCCTCGCTGGCCTGGGTGCTCACGCTCTTCGCGCTGGGCGTGTTCGCGCTGCAGCGCGGCCTGCTGGGCAAGCAGAACTACACCACCGTGAGCGGCAAAGGCGACGCCGGCATCGCCATGGCGCTGCCCGACGGCGTGCGCCGCACCATCTACTGCATCGCCCTGCCGTGGATCGCGTTCACCGCGGTGGTCTACCTGTTCGCGTTCGCGGGCGGCTTCGTGCAGACCTGGGGGCGCGACTACACCTTCACGCTGAACCACTTCAAGAACGCGTTCGCGCTCGAGTGGGGGCAGTTCGGGCTGGTGTGGGCGGGCACGGCGTGGAACTCGCTGATCACCACGCTCAAGCTGGCGGGCATCTCCGCGCCCATCACCGCGGCGCTGGGGCTGCTCATTGCATGGCTCTTGGCGCGCAACGAGTTCAAGGGGCAGGGGCTCTTCGAGTTTGGCGCGCTGCTGGCCTTCGCCATTCCGGGCACGGTGCTGGGCGTGAGCTACATCCTGGCCTTCAACGTGCCGCCGTTCGAGCTCACGGGCACGGGGCTGATCATCGTGCTGTGCTTCATGTTCCGTAACCTGCCTGTGGGCGTGCGCGCCGGCACGGCGGCCTTCAAGCAGCTCGACCGTTCGCTCGACGAGGCCTCGCTGATGCTGCGCGCCTCGACCTCGCAGACGCTCTTCAAGGTGGTGCTGCCGCTGTTGAAGCCGGCGCTGGTGGCCGCGCTGGTCTACAGCTTCGTGCGCGCCATGACCACCGTGAGCGCGGTGATCTTCCTGGTCACGGCCGAGAACGAACTGGCCACCACCTACATCATCGGGCGCGTCGGCAACGGCGACTACGGCATTGCGCTGGCGTACTGCACGGTGCTCATGGTCCTGATGTCGCTGGCCATCGCGCTGGTGCAGTGGGTGGTGGGCGAGCGCAAGCTGGGGCGGCGAGGGGCCGCGCCGCAGCATCAAGGGCATCACAAGATGGAGGGGCTCGCATGAACGGCATCGAATTCCGCAACGTCACCAAGCGCTACGGCGCCGACAAGAACGCGCCGCTGGCCGTCAAGGGCATCAGCTTCGAGGTGCCCGCGGGCACGCTCACCACCATCCTGGGACCTTCGGGCTGCGGCAAGACGACCACGCTGCGCATGATCGCGGGGCTCGAGTCGCCCACCTCGGGCTCGATCTTCATGGGCGGGCGCGACGTCACCACGCTGGGGCCGGCCGAGCGCAACGTCAGCATGATGTTCCAGAGCTATGCGCTGTTCCCGCACATGAACGTGATCGAGAACGTGGGCTACGGCCTGCGCATGAGCGGCGTGAAGAAGGACGAGGCCACCGCCCGTGCGCGCGAGGCGCTGCGCGGCGTGGGCCTGGTCGGCTTCGACGAGCGCTTGCCCAGCGAGCTCTCCGGCGGCCAGCAGCAGCGCGTGGCGCTGGCGCGCGCGCTGGTGCTGGAGCCGGCGGTGCTGCTGTTCGACGAGCCGCTGTCCAACCTCGACGCCCGTCTGCGGCGCGAGATGCGCGAGGAAATTCGCGCGCTGCAGCAGCGGCTGAAGCTCACGGTGGCCTACGTCACGCACGACCAGAGCGAGGCGCTGGCCGTGAGCGACCAGATCATCGTGATGGACCACGGCGTGATCGCCCAGCGCGGCACGCCCGAGCAACTCTACGGGCGGCCCGAGAGCGAGTTCGTGGCCGGCTTCATGGGCGAGGCGACCGTGTTCCCGGCCGTGGCGCAGGCCGACGGCAGCGTGGCGCTCGGCCCGCTGCGCCTGCAGCCGCGCCATGCGGTGGCCCCCGGCTCGGTGAAGGTGGCGGTGCGCCCCGAGGCCTGGCGGATCGGCGCGGCGGGTGCAGACGCGGAGGCGGGTGCCGGCGACGGGCTGCCGGCCACGCTGCGCAAGGCCGCCTACCTCGGCAGCTTCTACGAATACGGCTTCGACACCACCCTGGGGCCGGTCTTCGTGGTGTCGACCGACCTGTCCCGGCCGCTGGCGGCCGGCGCGCAGGCCACGCTCTCGCTGGGAGCCCATGGCGTGAGCGTGGTGCCCGGCCCATGAAACAATGGCGGCATGAACGTGGTTTTCGATCTGGGTGCCGTGCTGTTCGCATGGGAGCCCACCCGCCTGGTACAGACCCATCTCGCGCCGCACGCGCCCAATGAGGCCGCGGCGGCCGCCATGGGACGGGCGCTTTTCCATCACGACGACTGGACCGGCTTCGACTGCGGCACCCGCACGCTGGACGACGCCATCGCCCGCATGGCGGCCCGGCTGGGGTTGCCGGCCGAGCCGCTGCACGCCATGCTGCAAGGGCTGGGCGAGCGGCTCGAGCCCATCGGCGTGACGGTCGAGATGCTCGAACGGCTGATCGACCACCGCGAGGCCGGTCAGCCGCTGCGCCTGTACTACCTGTCGAACATGCCCGCACCGTACGCCCGCGCCCTCGAGCGCCGGCACGCGTTCATGCGGCGCTTCGACGGCGGGGTGTTCTCGGGCGACGTGAAATTCCTCAAGCCCGAGCGCGAGATCTACGAGGTGCTGGCCATGCGCTACGGCCTGGACCCCGAGCAGACCGTGTTCATCGACGATTCCGCCGCCAACGTCGAGATGGCCCGCGCCTTTGGCTGGCACGCCATCCATTGCACCTCGCCGGCCGCGCTGCCGTCGCAGCTGCAGCGTTACCTGCCGGTCAGCACCACCTTGTCGGTGTCGAACCCCAGGCTGCGGGCGTAGGCCAGTTCGGCCTGCAGCGCCGCGTCGTCCAGGCGCGGCGCGCGCGACAGCACCCAGAGGTACTCTCGGTTCGGCGTGCCGACCAGCGAGACCTGGTATTCGCGGTCCAGCTTCAGGATCCAGTAGTCGCCCCACACCAGCGGCAGCCAGCTGAGCCATGCCGGGGCGAAGCGCACCTCGAGCCGGCCCGCGCCGGGCTGGCCCGCCACGGGCACCACGCGGGCGGAGCCGACGGCTTCGTCGAAATTGCCGTCGCCGCGCACGCAGCGGTTGAGCACCTGGACGGTGCCGTCGGGCTGGGGCGTGTACTCGGCCGTCACCGGGCCGCCGCATTCCTTCTGGAACCGGTTGGGCAGGCGGGCCTGCTCATGCCAGATGCCGGCGTAGCGTTGCAGGTCGACCGGCGCCACCACCTGCAGCGGGGCGCGCATCAGCGGCGCGCCGTCGGCCGGGCCCGCGGGCTGCGCGCGCGCCGTGCGCGCGGCACCCAGCGCCAGCCAGGTGGCCACCCCGCCGACGACGAAGGCCGTGGCCATCGCGCCGATCGCCTGGCTGGTGCGGCGGTCGTCGAAAGGCCGGACGGCGGGCGCGGCGGGGCGATGGCGTTGGGTCATGGGGGCACTCCTGAATGGGGGGGATGGGGGAACGCTTCCCGAAAAGTGAAGCGTTCGGCGTCCCCCTCACGTTAGCCCCGGGCCGGGGCACCTGGCCGTCAGTCACGGACCACAGCGGGTGTAGGGCGGGGAGGTTGGAAATCGCGCGCTGCCGGCCGTACAACCCCACGGGCATCAGGCTGATGGAGCCGCTTGAAAACCCGTGCTACGGTGCGCATGAAAACATCGGCCGACGCGCAACTGCGTGCAGGACTTGTCATAACCCGCACAGGATAATGATTTCATGAACCAACTCGATGCCCTCCGCCAGTGGACCACCGTCGTCGCAGACACCGGTGACTTCAAGCAGCTCAGCGTTTCCAAGCCGCAGGACGCGACCACCAACCCGTCGCTCATCCTCAAGGCCGTGCAGAAGCCCGAATACCGGCCGCTGCTCGACGAAACCGTGAAGAAGCACGCCGGCAAGCCGCTCGACGAGGTCATCGACCGCCTGCTGGTGAATTTCGGCACCGAGATCCTGCAGATCATTCCGGGCCGCGTGTCCACCGAAGTCGATGCGCGCCTGTCGTTCGACACGGCCGCCACCATTGCCCGCGGCGAGCGCATCGTGGCGCTCTACAAGGCCGAAGGCATCGACACCGAGAAGCGCCTGCTGATCAAGGTCGCTTCCACCTGGGAAGGCATCGAGGCCGCACGCGAACTGCAAAAGCGCGGCATCCGCACCAACCTCACGCTGCTGTTCTCGTTCGCGCAGGCCGTGGCCTGCGGCGCGGCCGGCGTGCAGCTCATCTCGCCCTTCGTGGGCCGCATCTACGACTGGTACAAGAAGTCGGCCGGCGCCAAGTGGGACGAAGCCGCCAGCGCGGGTGCCAACGACCCCGGCGTGAAGTCGGTGCGCCAGATCTTCGAGTACTACAAGCAGCACGGCATCAAGACCGAGGTGATGGGCGCGAGCTTCCGCAATGTGGGACAGATCCAGGCGCTGGCCGGTTGCGACCTGCTGACCATCAGCCCCGAGCTGCTGGCCGAGCTGGCCGCGAGCAACGAGCCGCTCGAACACGCGCTCGACGCCAAGGCCGCGGCCAAGGGCGATGTGGCCAAGGTCAGCTACGACGAGGCTGGTTTCCGCTTTGCGCTCAACGAAGACGCCATGGCCACCGAGAAGCTTGCCGAGGGCATCCGCGCCTTCGCGGCCGACGCCGTGAAGCTCGAGAAGCTCATGCAGGAAAGCGGCAAGTAAACATGGCCATGACGCTTCGCTGCGACCGCGCACCGGCCTGGGCGCAGCTGCAGTCCTACTTTGAAACGGCGGGCCGCCAGTTCGACGTGCGCCATGCCTTCGTGGACGACGCGGGCCGCTTCGCCCGCTTCAGCCAGGAGGCGCCCCACGTCTTCGCCGACCTGTCGAAGAACCTGATCGACGCGCGCACCGAAGAGCTGCTGCTCACGCTGGCGCGCGAGTGCGGCCTGGAGGCGCATCGCGACGCCATGTTCGCGGGCGAGCACATCAACAACACCGAAGACCGCGCCGTGCTGCACACGCTGCTGCGCGCGCCGGCCGACGCGCCCACCGGAGCGAAGACCGCTGCGGAACTGCGCGAGGTGCACGCCACGCTCGACGCCATGCTGGCCTATGCCGAGAAGGTGCGCGGCGACCACACGATCACCGACGTGGTCAACATTGGCATCGGCGGCTCCGACCTCGGCCCGCAGATGGCCGTGCTGGCGCTGGCGGAATTCGCCGCGCCGGGCAAGCGCTTTCACTTCGTGTCGAACGTCGACGGCCACGAGCTGGCGGGCGTGCTGAAGGGCCTGGCGCCGGAGCACACGCTGTTCCTCATCGCCTCGAAGACCTTCACCACGGCCGAGACGATGACCAACGCGCAGTCGGCGAAGCGCTGGTACGAGCAATCGGGCGGCACCGACATCGCGGGCCACTTCGCGGCACTGACCACCAACGTGGAAGCGGCGAAGAAGTTCGGCATCGACACCACCTTCGGTTTCTGGGACTGGGTGGGCGGGCGCTATTCGCTGTGGTCGGCCATCGGCCTGCCGATTGCGCTGGCCATCGGCGCCGACGGTTTCCGCCGGCTGCTGGCGGGCGCGCATGCGATGGACGAGCACTTTCGCACCGCGCCGCTCGCGCAGAACCTGCCGGTGCGCCTGGGCCTGCTCGACGTCTGGTACCGCAACTTCCACAAGTTCACGAGCCGCAGCATCGCGCCGTACCACGCCGCCTTGAAGCGCGTGCCGGCCTACCTGCAGCAGCTCGAGATGGAAAGCAACGGAAAGCAGGTCGATGCCAGCGGCAAGTCCGTGGCGTTCGGCACGTCGCCGGTGTTGTGGGGCGAACCCGGCACCAACGGCCAGCACGCCTACTTCCAGATGCTACACCAGGGCACCGACGTGACGCCGCTGGAGTTCGTGGCGGTGCGCGACGCTGCGCACGACCTCGAAGGCCACCACCCCAAGCTGCTGGCCAACGCGCTCGCGCAGGCGCAGGCGCTGATGGTGGGCAAGCTCGACGCGGGCGGCCACAAGAACTTTCCGGGCAACCGGCCGAGCAGCTTCTTCGTGTTCGAGAAGCTCACGCCCGAATCGCTGGGCGCGTTCCTCGCGCTGTACGAGCACCGCGTGTTCACCAGCGGCGCGCTGTGGGGCATCAACAGCTTCGACCAGTGGGGCGTGGAGCTCGGCAAGGTGCTCGCAAGGGACATCGAGCCGCGTCTCGCCTCGGGCGACATCACGGGGCTCGACGCCTCCACCGCGGGCCTGCTGCAGCGCCTCAGCCAGCAGCCGTAGCCGTCGTCGCAGTAGTAGTAGTGGCCTCGGCAGCGCGCGCCGGCACCGGCGCGCCGCCTGCCATGCGCACGCACAGGTCGAAGGCCTGCTGCAGGCCTTCGATGGTCGCGATGCCCCGGCCCGCGATGTCGAAGGCGCTGCCGCTGGCCGACGTGGCCACCGGCACCGGCAGGCCGCCGTGCAGCGTCACGCCCTGCTCGAAGCCCATGAGCTTCATCGCGATCTGGCCCTGGTCGTGGTACATCGACACCACCGCATCGACATCGCCGCGCCGCGCGCCGATGAACACCGTGTCGGGCGAGAACGGGCCGCGCGCGTCGTAGCCTTCGGCGCGCAGCTGTGCGATGGCCGGCGCGATGATCTCGATTTCTTCCATGCCGATGGAGCCGCCGTCGCCCGCATGCGGGTTGAGCCCCGTCACCGCGATGCGCGGCTGCGCCACGCCCGCGCGGCGCAGCGCGGCGGCAATGATCTTCACCGCGTCGCGCACGCCGTCGGCCGTGATGTGGCTCGCCACGTCCTTCAGCGGAATGTGCGAGGTCACGCGCGAGGTCCACAGCGCGCCCGTGAGGTTGAACTCGCACACGAAGCCCGTCACCGCGAACCGCTCCTGCATGTAGCGCAGCTCGTCCTCGTGCACGAGACCCCCCAGGCGCAGCGAGTGCTTGTTGAGCGGCGCGAAAAGAATGCCCTCGGCCTGCCCGCGGCGCACCGCCAGCGTGGCCAGCTCCAGCGCCTCGAAAGAGGCCCGGCCCGACTGTTCGTTCGATTCGCCCAGCGCCGCCTCTTGCCCGCCCATCCAGTCGTGCGCGAGCAGGGTGGGGCGGCCGTCCTCGAAGCGCACGGCGTCCAGGCTGTCGACGCGCAGCGCGTCGAGCTTCAGGCCCGCCACGCGCTCGCCAGCGGCCAGCACCACCGGGTCGGCGATCAGCAGCACGCGCGCGGCGTCCAGGTTGCGCCGGCGCGCGAGCAGCTTCACGGCCATTTCGGGGCCGACGCCGCTGGGGTCGCCGAGCAGCACGGCGAGGCGGGGCTTGGCGGAGGTCACGCTCGGGGGTGTCGATGGGGTGGGCATGTCGGTGGGGTTCAGTTGAAAGAGGAGGAGGAAGAAGGCCGCGTCATTCGGCCTTGATGTTGGCGTCGCGCACGAGCTGGCCGTAGTGGTCGAACTCCTGCTTGTTCATGGCCGCGAAGGGTTCGCCGGTCAGGCCGCCGGGCTCGCCGCCCAGGGCCTTGATGCGCGTCTGCACGTCGGCCAGCTTCAGCGTGCGGGTGAGTTCGGCGCTGAGCCGCTCCACGGCGGAGCGCGGCGTGCCGGCCGTCACGTACAGGCCGTACCAGGTGGACACGTCGGCGCCCTTGACGCCCTGCTCGGCCAGCGTGGGCACGTCGGGCAGCTCGGGCGAGCGCTGCGGAGAGGTCACGGCCAGCGCGCGGAACTTGCCGGCCTTGATCTGGCCCATGGCCGAGGAGGTGCTGTCGAACATCATGTCGACCTCGCCCGACATGATGTCGACGTGCGCCTGCGAGCTGCCCTTGTAGGGCACGTGGATCGACTTCATGCCCGTGGCCAGGTTGAAGGCCTCGCCGCCCACGTGCTGCGTGCTGCCGATGCCCGACGAGGCGTACTTGAAGCCGCCGGGCTTGGCCGCCATGGCGGCCACCAGGTCCTTCACCGACTTGTAGGGCGAGTTGGCCGACACCACCAGCACGTTGGGCATCACGGCCACCAGGCCCACGGGCTGCAGGTCTTTCAGCGGGTCGTACTTGAGCTTGAGGATGTGCGGCGCCACCGCCTGCGCCGTGTTGGTGGCCAGCAGCAGCGTGGCGCCGTCGGCCGGCGCGCGGGCCGTGAGTTCGCCCGCGATGGTGTTGGACGCGCCGGGCCGGTTCTCGACCACCACCGTCTGCTTCAGCGAGGGCGAGAACTTGTCGGCCAGCACGCGCGCCAGGATGTCTGTGCCGCCGCCGGGCGAGGCGCCCACCATGATGCGCATCGGCTTGTCGGGGTAGCTCGACTGGGCGCCGGCCGCCGCCGCTGCCAGCAGCGCCACGGCGAGCCCTGCCGCGCGGGCCAGGAAGGAAAGCTTCATCGGGTTGTCTCCAGCTTGTTATGGGGCCGAGCGTACGGAGCTTCGCCATTCCGATCCAATCGAAAAAGCCGGAGGCTTCATATACTTTTGTGCATGATCGGCGGCATGACCACTGGCCTGACCGACGCCTCGCTGATGCTTCACGTGCGCCCGCGCCAGCTGCTCCTGCTGGCCCGGCTCGACACCCACCGCCACCTGGGCCGCGCGGCCGAGGCCATGAACATCAGCCAGCCCGCGGCCACCAAGCTGCTGCAGCAGCTGGAAGACTCGCTGGGCGAACGGCTCTTCGAGCGGCTGGCGCGCGGCATGGAGCCCACGCCCTACGGCGAGATCCTGATCCGCTACGCCCGCCGCGTGCTCAGCGACTTCGGCAGCGCGCGCGAGGAAATGCTGGCGCTGCGCTCGGGCCTGAGCGGCGCGCTGCGCGTGGGCACGGTGCCGGGCGCGGTGCCCGAGCTGCTGGCGCCCGCGCTGGTCGAGTACCACCGGCGCCATCCGCAGGTGGCCGTGTCGGTGGTGGTGGAGACCAGCGACGTGATCCAGGCGCAGCTGGAGCAGGGCGACGTCGACCTCGTGCTGGGCCGCCTCACCGACGGCCACGACGATGCCAAGTACGCGAGCGTGCCGCTGCTGGGCGAGTCGCAGGTGGTGGTGGTGCGCACCGCGCACCCGGTGTTCGAGCGCGCGAGCGTCACGCTGGCCGACATGGCGAACTGGTCGTGGGTGCTGCAGCCGCCGGGCTCGCCGCAGCGCGGGCGCTTCGAGGCGGCGATGCGCGAGGCCGGCATCCAGGCGCGGCTGGACATCATCGAAACGGCATCGCCGATCGCCATCACGGCCTTGCTCGAAAACTCCGACATGGCGGCCGTCATGCCCGCCTCGCAGGCCAGCCACTACGCCCGGCTGGGCGTGCTGCGCACCGTGCCGATCGAGCTGCCGGTGCGCGTGCCGCCGATCTGCCTCATCACCCGCGAGGACCGGGCGTTGTCGCCGGCGGCCGCGCAGTTTCGCCGCCAGTTGCTGGGCGAGCGGGGCTGAACCGGCGCGAATCCACGCGAATCCGCACCTGAGGCCTTTGGATTGCGCAAAATCCATGCTGTATTGCGTTAACTAGGGAATCTCCCAGTCAACTGGTGCATGAAAGTACTGGTGTGGACAATCGAAGTACCAAAATCGCAAGCGCGTTTCTTCAGAATTCCCGGCACGGCGACCCGACAGCAAAGAGGGCGTCGCTCACCTCTAGGAGACAACATGAAGCGTTTTCTGAAAGCGGGCCTCGTCCTCGCACTCATCGGCACGGGCGTCGTGTCCCAGGCCGCCACCGAACTCGTGATCGCGACCGTGAACAACGGCCACATGATCGAGATGCAGAAGCTCACCCCCTTCTTCGAAAAAGCCAACCCCGACATCAAGCTCAAGTGGGTCACGCTGGAAGAAGGCACGCTGCGCCAGCGCGTGACCACCGACATCGCCACCAAGGGCGGCCAGTTCGACGTGATGACCATCGGCCTGTACGAAACCCCCATCTGGTCGAAGAAGGGCTGGCTCAAGCCCATCGCCACCGACGCGGCCTATGACGTGGACGACCTGCTGCCCGCCATCCGCAGCGGCCTGTCGACCGACGGCAAGCTGTTCGCCGCGCCGTTCTACGGCGAGAGCTCGATGCTCATGTACCGCAAGGACCTGGCCGACAAGGTGGGCATCAAGTTCCCCGACCAGCCGACCTGGGCGCAGGTGAAGGAGTTCGCCGACAAGGTCAACGACCCGAAGGCCGGCGTGTACGGCATGTGCCTGCGCGGCAAGCCGGGCTGGGGCGACAACATGGCCTTCCTGACCACGCTGGTGAACACCAACGGCGGCCAGTGGTTCGACATGCAGTGGAAGCCGCAGATCGACACCAAGGCCTGGAAGGACGCGATCACCTTCTACGTCGACATGATGAAGAAGGACGGCCCCCCGGGTGCCTCGGCCAACAGCTTCAACGAGAACCTGGCGCTGTTCAACGAAGGCAAGTGCGCGGCCTGGGTCGATGCGACCATCGCGGCCTCGTTCATCAGCGACCCGAAGCAGTCGAAGGTGGCCGACAAGGTGGCCTTCGCGCAGGCACCGACCGCCTCCACGCCCAAGGGCGCCAACTGGCTGTGGTCGTGGAACCTCGCCATTCCGGCCAGCTCGACGAAGGACGAGGCGGCGCAGAAGTTCATCAAGTGGGCCACGTCCAAGGACTACATCAACCTGGTGGCCAAGGAAACCGGCTGGGCCTCGGTGCCGACCGGCACGCGCAAGTCGACCTACGCGAACCCCGAGTTCCAGAAGGTGGCCAAGTTCGCCGAAGCCGAGAAGAAGGCCATCGACAGCGCCAACCTCACCGACAGCACGCTGCCCAAGTCGCCGTACGTCGGCGTGCAGTACGCGGCCATTCCCGAGTTCCAGGCCATCGGCGTGGCGGTGGGCCAGCAGATGAGCGCGGCCCTGTCGGGCAAGGTCACGGTCGACCAGGCGCTGAAGACCTCGCAGACGGCGGCCGAGCGCGAGATGAAAAAGGGCGGCTACTACAAGTAAGCCGTTTCCTATCCCTCTCCCCTCGGGGACAGGGATAGGGCCGGGGTGAGGGGGCAGCCGCGCGTCCGCAGCCGGCGTCGCATGCCCTCGCTCCAACCCTCTCCAGGCTCTTTCACGGGGCGGGAGAGGGAGCAACAGCCTCCAGTGAGGAACACACGATGAAAAGACTCCTGCCCCGCGCCCTCATGGCGCCCGCGGTGCTCACGCTCTTCCTCTGGATGATCGTGCCGCTCGTGATGACGTTGTACTTCTCGCTGGTGAACTACAACCTCATGCAGCCCGGCGAACGCACCTTCGCGGGCATCGAGAACTTTCACTACTTCATCACCGACCCCGACTTCTGGCCGGCCACGTGGAACACGCTGCTGCTGATCGGCAGCGTGATCGTCATCACGGTGGTGTTCGGCGTGCTGCTCGCGCTGCTGGTGAACGAGCCGTTCCCGGGGCGCGGCATCGTGCGCGTGCTGCTGATCTCGCCGTTCTTCGTCATGCCCGCGGTCAACGCGCTGCTGTGGAAGCACATGATGATGAACCCCATCTACGGCGTGCTGGCCGACCTGTGGCGCTTCTTCGGCGCGCAGCCGGTCGACTGGCTCACCGACGTGCCGCTGCTGTCCGTGATCATCATGGTGGCCTGGCAGTGGCTGCCGTTCGCCTGCCTGATCTTCATCACCTCGCTGCAGTCGCTCGACCGCGAGCAGATGGAAGCCGCGCGCATGGACGGCGCGAGCGCGTTCCAGCGCTTCTTCTATCTCACCGTTCCGCACCTGGGCCGCCCCATGGCGGTGGTGATCATGATCGAGATGATCTTTTTGCTCAGCGTGTTCGCCGAGATCGCCATCACCACCAACGGCGGCCCGGGCAACGAGAGCACGAACATGACCTACATGATCTTCAAGCAGTCGCTCATGAACTTCGACGTGGGCGTGGCGTCGGCCGGTGCGCTGTTCGCGGTGGTGCTGGCCAACATCGTGGCCGTGTTCCTCATCCGCATCATCGGCAAGAACCTCGACTGAGGAGCAGCAAGCCATGCAACAACAACAACCCCCCAGCAACTTCCTGCCGCAGGCCATCCGCACCGTGGGTGCGTGGGCCGTCACGCTCGTGCTGTTCTTCCCGCTCGGCTGGCTGTTCCTCACGGCCTTCAAGACGGAGCTGCAGGCGATCCACGTGCCGCCGCTGTTCATCTTCGAACCCACGCTGGACAACTTCGGCGAGGTGCAGCGCCGAAGCGACTACCTGCTGTACGCGCGCAACTCGCTCATCACCAGCCTGGGCTCGACCATCCTGGGCCTGCTGATCGCGGCGCCCGCGGCGTACTCGATGGCCTTCTTCCGCACGAAGAAGACGCGCGACATCCTGATGTGGATGCTCTCCACCAAGATGATGCCGGCCGTGGGCGCGCTGGTGCCCATCTACGTCATCGCGCAGACCGCGGGCATGCTGGACTCGCTCACCGCGCTGACCATCGTGTTCACGCTGTCGAACCTGCCGATCATGGTGTGGATGCTCTACAGCGCCTACAAGGACATTCCGAACGAGATCCTGGAGGCCGCGCGCATGGACGGCGCGAGCCTGTGGACCGAGTTCCGCCATGTCGTGCTGCCGCTGTCCGTCGGCGGGCTCGCATCGACCGGCTTGCTGTGTCTCGTGTTGAGCTGGAACGAGGCCTTCTGGGCGCTCAACCTCACCTCGGCCAAGGCCGGCACGCTGGCCACGCTCATCGCGTCGTACTCCAGCCCCGAAGGCCTGTTCTGGGCCAAGTTGTCGGCGGCCTCGCTGATGGCCATCGCGCCCATCGTCGTGTTCGGCTGGTTCAGCCAGAAGCAACTCGTCCAAGGCCTGACCTTCGGCGCCGTCAAGTAAAGAAAGGGAGACATCTCATGGCCTACCTCGAACTCAAGAACATCAAGAAGAGCTTCGGCGACGTCAACATCATCAAGGGTGTCGACCTGCAGATCCAGAAGGGCGAGTTCATCGTCTTCGTCGGGCCTTCGGGCTGCGGCAAGTCGACGCTGCTGCGGCTGATTGCCGGGCTGGAGCCCATCACCAGCGGCAACCTGCTGCTGGACAACAAGGACATCACCTGGGCGCCGTCGGGCAAGCGCGACCTGGCCATGGTGTTCCAGAGCTACGCGCTCTACCCGCACATGAGCGTGTACGACAACATGTCGTTCGCGCTCAAGCTGGCGGGCGTGTCCAAGAGCGAGATCAAGACCAAGGTCGAGCATGCGGCCAACACGCTCAACCTCACGCAGTACCTGGACCGCACGCCCAAGGACCTGTCGGGCGGCCAGCGCCAGCGCGTGGCCATCGGCCGCGCCATCGTGCGCGCGCCCAAGGTGTTCCTGTTCGACGAGCCGCTGTCGAACCTCGACGCGGCGTTGCGCGGCAACACGCGCGTGGAAATCCACAAGCTGCACCGCGCGCTGGGCGCGACCACCATCTACGTGACGCACGACCAGGTCGAGGCCATGACCTTGGCCGACCGCGTGGTGGTGCTCAGGGACGGGCTCATCGAGCAGGTCGGCACGCCGCTGGATCTGTACGACCACCCGGCCAACCAGTTCGTCGCGCAGTTCATCGGCATGCCGTCGATGAACATGGTGGCGGCCAATGCCATTCCCAGCTTCTCGGCCGCCACCGCCGGCAAGCTGCCCGCCGACGGCTTCCTGGGCGTGCGCCCCGAAGGCCTGCGCGTGCACCCGAAGCAGGGCGCGCCGGTGTCCGACGTGCAGGGCCGCGTCGAGCTCATCGAGGCGCTGGGCGCCGACACGCTGATCCACGTCGACGTGGGCGGCGTGCCGCTGATCGCGCGGCAGAACGACCGCACGCCGCTGCAGGCCGGCGACGACGTGGCCGTGGAGCTCGATCCGTCGGTGCTGCACCTGTTCAACCGCGAAGGCCGTTCGGTCAGCGCGCGACCCTGATTCTTCCAACGTCTTTTCAACGGACATTCCCGTGACCATCGCGCAAATTCCACCGGCTCCCACGGAGTTCACGGTGCTCCATCTCGGCCTGGGCTCGTTCCATCGCGCGCACCAGGCGGTGTACCTGCAGCGGCTGATCGACGCGGGCGACACCCGCTGGTCGCTGTCGGGCGCCAACATCCGCCCGGACATGGCCGACGTCGTCGCGGCGCTGCAGGCGCAGGGCGGACGCTACACGCTCGAAACCGTGTCGCCGGCGGGCGAGTACCGCTACGAGCAGATCGAGGCCATCCGCGAGGTGCTGCCCTGGGAGCGCTCGCTGGCCAACGTGATCGCGCGCGGCGCGGCGCCCTCGACGCGCATCGTGTCGTTCACCGTGACCGAGGCGGGCTACTACCTGGACGACAAGGGCAAGCTGGACCTGTCGTTCGGCGACCTGGCGGCCGACATCGAGCGCGCGCGCCGCGGCGAGACCGGCGGCGACGGCGTCACCATCTACGGCGCGGTGTGCGCCATCCTGCGCGCGCGCAAGAGCGCGAACGCAGGTGCGGTGACGCTGCTGAACTGCGACAACCTGCGCCACAACGGCGACCGCTTCCATGCGGGCCTGATGGAGTTCATCGAGCGCTCGGGCGACGCCGGCCTGCTGGCCTGGGTGAACGCGAACACGCGTTGCCCCAACGCCATGGTCGACCGCATCACGCCGCGCCCGCCGCCCGAACTGCGCGCGCGCGTGCAGGCCGCCACGGGGCGCGACGACGCGGCCGCCATCACCGGCGAGAGCTTCATCCAGTGGGTCATCGAAGACAACTTCGCGGCTGGCCGCCCCGACTGGGGCCGCGTGGGCGTGGAGCTGGTCGCGTCGGTGCAGCCGTACGAAGAAGCCAAGATCCGCATCCTCAACGCCACGCACAGCTGCATTGCCTGGGCCGGCACGCTGGTGGGGCTGAACTTCATTCACGAAGGCACGCACAACGCGGCCATCCGCAAGATGGCGTTCGACTACGTCACCGACGACGTCATTCCCTGCCTCACGCCGAGCCCGATCGACCTCGCGGCGTACCGCGACGTGGTGCTCGACCGCTTCGGCAATCCGGCCATCCGCGACACCAACCAGCGCGTGGCGGCGGACGGCTTCTCGAAGATTCCCGGCTTCATTGCGCCCACCGTGCGCGAGCGGCTGGCCACCGGGCAGGGCATCGACAGCGTGGCGATGCTGCCCGCGCTGTTCCTCGCGTTCCTGCAGCGCTGGCACCAGGGTGCGCTGCCCTATGCGTACCAGGACCAGGGCATGGACGAAGCGGTGGCGCACGCCATCTGCGACGCGGCCGACCCGGTCGCTGCGCTGTGCGCGGACGCGGGCCTGTGGGGCGAGCTCGCCGCCGATGCGCGCTTGACCGATGCCGTGCGCCGCGCCGGCGAGCGCGCCGCGCATTTCATCGCTGCGGAAAGCCAGCCATGAGCGGGCGCCTGCAACACCGGCATGTGCTGCTGACCGGCGCGGGCGGCGGCATCGGCCTGGCCGTGGCGCAGGCCTGCATCGCCGAAGGCGCGCGCTGCACCGTGATCGACCGCGCCACCGCCGCGCCCGAGGCCGTGCGCGTGCTGCAGCTGGCGCACCCCGACCATCTCGCCTACATCGCGGCCGACGTCACCGACACGCAGGCCATCGCGCACATGCTGGCCGAGGCGCAGGTGGCCTTCGGCCTGGTCCACACGCTGTTCAACAACGCCGCCGTGTTCGACCTGGCGCCGCTGCTCGACAGCGACGAGGCTTCGTTCGACCGGCTCTTCGCGGTCAACGTGAAGGGCATGTTCTTCGTGATGCAGGCCGTGCTGCGCCACATGGTCGAGGCCGGCACGCCGGGCGCGTCGGTCATCAACATGGCCTCGCAGGCCGGGCGGCGCGGCGAGGCGCTGGTGTCGCACTACTGCGCGACCAAGGCGGCCGTCATCAGCTACACGCAGAGCGCCGCGCTGGCCATGGCGCCGCACGGCATTCGCGTGAACGGCATTTCTCCCGGCGTGGTCGATACGCCGATGTGGGACCATGTCGACAGCCTGTTCGCCAAGGCCGAAGGCCTGCCGCCGGGCGAGAAGAAGCGCCAGGTCGGGCTGGCGGTGCCGCTCGGGCGCATGGGCCTGCCGAGCGACATCGCGGGGGCCGCCGTGTTCCTGGCCAGCGACGAGGCGCGCTACATCACGGCGCAGACCCTCAATGTCGACGGCGGCAACGTCATGAGCTGACCTTTCCTGTTGCGAGTTTCCAGAGCGATGAACGACGATTTCCACCTGTACCTCGACAGCGCCGACCTGGCCGAGCTGCAGGCCTGCCTGCCGCATCCCGTGGTGCATGGCGTGACGACCAACCCGACGCTGCTGCGGCGCGCGGGCGCGGGCCGCGCGGCCGTGCCGGGCCTGCTCGCGCGCTGCGTCGAACTGGGCGCGCGCCAGGTGCAGGCGCAGGTGTATTCGAGCGAGGTCGACGGCATGCTCGAAGACGCGCGGGCGCTGCTGGCGCCCTTCGACCGCGGCCAACTCGTCGTCAAGATTCCCGCCACGCGCCAGGGGCTCGATGCCGGCGCGCAGCTCATCGCGCAGGGCGTGCCCGTCACCTGGACGGCCGTGTACGCGCCAGAGCAGGCGCACTTCGCGGCGCAGCTGGGCGCGGCCTATGCGGCGCCTTACCTCGGGCGGCTCGAAGACTCGGGCGTCGACGGCCTCGCGCTGATCGCGCAGATGCAGTCGCTGGTGGCCCGCCGTCCTTCGTCGAACACGCGCTTGCTGGTGGCGAGCATCCGCTCGCGCGAGGCGTATCTTTCGCTGCTGGGGCTCGGCGTGGGCGCCATCACCGTCCCGCCGCGGCTGTTTGCCGAACTGCTCGACCATCCCGCCACGCTGGCCGCCGAAAGCGGCTTCCTGGCCGATGCGCGCGCCTTGCCCTGAACCAGAATCCAGACACCATGCGCATAGCACTCACGGGCGAAGCCCTGATCGATTTCACCGCCAGCGAGGCGGGCACCCTGGCGTTCGTCGGCCACGAGGGCGGCTCGCCGCTCAACACGGCCGTGGCCTGCGCCCGGCTCGGACAGCCCACGGGCTTTCTCACGCAGCTGTCGAGCGACCTGTTCGGCGAACGGCTGATGGGCTTCCTGCAGCACAACGGCGTGGACACCAGCTTCATCCTGCGCAGCAACGCACCGTCGACGCTGGCCTTCGTCGAGCGCACGCCGCAGACCAACCGCTACGCCTTCTACACGCGCGGCAGCGCCGATGCCACCTGGGCGCCCGAGCCGCTGCCGCAGCTGCCGGCGGCGTGCCGCTTCTTGCACTTCGGCTCCATCTCGCTGCTGCAGGACCCGGCCGCCACGCGCATCGCCGACCTGGTCACCGCGAACAAGGGGCAGCGCGTGATCATGTTCGACCCCAACGTGCGGCCCAGCCTGATCAGCGACATGGCCGCCTACCGCGCGCGTGTCTCGGGCTGGTTCGCGCTGGCCGACCTGGTGAAGCTCAGCGACGAGGACGCGGAGTTGCTCGCGCCCGGCCAGCCGGCCGATGCGCTGGCCGTCGAGTGCCTGAAGGCCGGTGCGCGCGCGGTGATCGTCACGCGCGGCGGCGACGGCGCCACGCTGTGGCGCGCGGGCCATGCGCCGTTGGCCGTGGCCGCGCCGCGCGTGCAGGTGGTCGACACCATCGGCGCGGGCGACACCTTCACGGCCGGCCTGTCGGTTTCGCTGCTCGCGCATGGCGTCGAGCAACCGGCACAGCTCGGCGAGCTGAGCGACGAAGCCTGGCGCGAGGTGATGGGCTTTGCCGCCACCGCCGCCGCGCTCAACTGCACCCGCGAGGGTGCCGATCCGCCGACGCTGGCCGCGGTTCACGCCGCGCTCGCGGAGGAACAGAATAGCGCTGAGGCCACGCGGCCCTGAACCGTGCGGCCTGAACCGTTGCTGCCATGACGACGTCCACACGCAAGCGTTCGATTCCCCGCCAGCGCCAACCCGAGCTGGAGCGCGACTTTGCGCGCTCGCCCTCGCTGGGCTACGAGGCGCCCGAGGAAACCGGCCTGGTGCGCTGCCTGGCGCACGGCTTCCCCAGCCCGCTGGTGCGCTGGCATTTCCATGAAGACTACGAGCTGCACCTGATCACCGAGACCTCGGGCAAGGCCTTCATCGGCGACTGGATCGGGCCGTTCCAGCCCGGCCACCTGGTGCTGTGCGGGCCGCGGCTGCCGCACAACTGGATCTCGCTCGACGTGCCCGAAGGCGGCGCCGCGGGGCGCGACCGCGTGATCCAGTTCCGCCACGAACCCATCGAACGCGCGGCCGCGGAAATTCCGGAACTGCGCGAGGTGATGCAGCTGCTGGAGCGCGCGCGCCACGGCATCGAGTTCTTCGGCATGTCGCAGAAGGCGCAGGCGCACTGGGACCACATCAAGGCCGCGCGCGGCGTGCGGCGCCTGGGCATGTTCTGCGAGTTCCTGGCCGACCTGGCCGAATGCACCGACTACCGGCTGCTGTCGAGCGTGCAGATGCAGGGCGCGCAGGGGGCGGACGGCGACGCGCAGGTCGACCAGATCAACGGCATCGTCAACCGCATCACCAACAACATGGCCGAGCCGATTTCCATGTCGGACGTGGCGGCCGAGCTGGGCATGAGCGAGAGCCGCTTCAGCCGCTTCTTCCGGCGCTCCACCGGCAACAGCTTCACCGACTTCGTGAACCGCGTGCGCATCAACAGCGCCTGCCACCTGCTGATGCAGACCGACCACTACGTGACCGACATCTGCTACCAGGTGGGCTTCAACAACGTGGCCAATTTCAACCGGCGCTTTCTTGAAATCAAGGGCATGACGCCGAGTGAATTCCGTAGACAGGCCGACACGCGCTTCGGCAGCGGCATTCCTTCCTAGATCTTTTCAGGGGCTCATCTTGTATCTTGGACTCGACCTCGGCACGTCCGAGCTCAAGGCGCTGCTGCTCGCGGACGACCATCGCATCGTGGGCGTGGCCCGCGCGCACCTCACCGTCGAACGACCGCATCCGCTGTGGTCGGAACAGGCGCCCGCGCAATGGTGGAGCGCGCTCGAAGAAGTGATGCGGGCGCTGGGCAAGTCGCACCCTGAAGAGCTGGCGGCCGTGCGTGCCATCGGCCTGTCGGGCCAGATGCACGGCGCCGCGCTGCTCGACGCGGAGGGCGAGGTGCTGCGCCCGGCGATCCTCTGGAACGACGGCCGCAGCGGCGCGCAATGCGAGGCGCTCACGCGCGCCGTGCCGCGGCTCGGCGAGATCGCGGGCAACCTCGCGATGCCCGGCTTCACCGCACCCAAGCTGCTGTGGGTGCGCGAGCACGAGCCCGAGGTGTTCGGCCGCGTCGCGCGCGTGCTGCTGCCCAAGGACTGGCTGCGCTTCATGCTCAGCGGCGAGGCGGTCAGCGAGATGTCGGACGCGGCGGGCACGCTGTGGCTCGACGTGGGCGCGCGCGACTGGTCCGACGAGCTGCTGGCGGCCACGGGCCTCACGCGCGCGCACATGCCGCGCCTTGTCGAGGGCAGCGAAGTCTCCGCACAGCTGAAGCCCGAGCTGGCCGTGCGCTGGGGCCTGGGCAACGACGTGCTGATCGCGGGCGGTGCCGGCGACAACGCCGCCAGCGCGGTCGGCATGGGGCTGGTCGAACCGGGGCAGGGCTTCGTGTCGCTGGGCACGTCGGGCGTGGTGTTCGTGTCGACCGACCGCTTCCTGCCGAACCCTGCGCAGGCGATGCATGCCTTCTGCCATGCGCTGCCGAAACGCTGGCACCAGATGTCGGTGATGCTCTCGGCCGCGAGCGCGGTGAGCTGGGCTGCGAAGACCTTCAAGTTCGTTGACGAGGCGGCGCTGCTCGAAGCGGCGGCATCGCTCCCGCTGGCGGAGCGCGAGCGCTGCCCGCTGTTTCTGCCGTACCTGTCGGGCGAGCGCTCGCCGCACAACAACCCCGAAGCGCAAGGCGTGCTGTTCGGGCTGACGCACGCGCACGGGCCGGCGGAAATCGCGTATGCCGTGGTCGAGGGTGTGAGCTTCGGGCTGCGCGACGGCTTCGACACCTTGCGCCTGCCGGCCGACATGCCGCTGCGCGAGGTGGCGCTGGTGGGCGGCGGCGCACGCAGCGTGTGGTGGGGGCAGTTGCTGGCCGATATCTTCCAGGTGCCGCTCACGCTCTATGCGGGCAGCGAGACCGGTGGCGCGCTGGGCGCGGCGCGTTTGGCGTGGCTGGCCGATGGCGGTGATGTGGCCGAGGTCTGCGCGCTTCCGCCCGTGAAGCGGCAGTTGGTGCCTGCCAAAGACGGGGTCGATGTGCACATGGCACGCCATGCGCGCTTCCAGGCGCTCTACGTCGCGCTGCGCGATCAGTTCCGGTAGCGCAAGCGCACAGGCATTCCAGGTCGGCACCTGCGATGAGCTTGGGTTCTCGTCGGCCAATGCGCGCTCGTTGCCCGGGTACGATCCCGTCAACGCACCGCCACCCCCTCACAGCACAACGATTCGATGACATGCACAACGCCATTTACTACGTGCTGATGCTCTTGCTCGGATTTGCCTGGTACAAGTTCGGGCAGAACCTGCTCCGGAAGGGGTATCGCGACGAGAACGGCAAACGCACCGAAGGGTTTGTCGGGCCGGTGGGATTTCTCATGAGCGCCGTCCTGGCGTGCGGCCTCTTGTTTGCCTTGTTGCGCGCGCTGGTTCGGGGTGAGGTGTCATGCCTCGGCAAGGGTTGCAAGGGACAGATTTACACCCTGGCGGCCCATGCGGGCGAGTACTGGGCCAACGTGTTTTTCCTGACGTGGACCGTGCTTGCCCTTGGCTATGCGGTGTATGTGACGTTCAAGATCTGGTTCCGAGCGTAGCGGTGCCGCAATGGCAGAAGACGGCGGCGCGTGGTGGACGGCGCTGTTTGAGGTCTCGTTCGGAGACCCGATGACCCCGCCGCAGTTCGCCATTCGCGTCGAACGGAACGCGCAATAAAAAGGGCCGCTTTCGCGGCCCTTCTTGTTGGTGAGCAGAGCTCAGCCGGGCATTACATGCCCATGCCGCCCATGCCGCCCATGCCACCCATGTCGGGCATGCCGCCGCCGGCGCCGGACTCGTCCTTGGGTGCGTCAGCAACCATGGCTTCGGTCGTCAGCAGCAGCGAGGACACCGAAGCGGCGTTCTGCAGTGCGGTGCGCGTGACCTTCGTCGGGTCCAGGATGCCCAGTTCGAGCATGTCGCCGTACGTGTCGTTCGCAGCGTTGAAGCCGTAGTTGCCCGAACCGGCCAACACAGCGTTCACCACCACCGAGGCTTCGCCGCCGGCGTTGTTCACGATTTCGCGCAGGGGCGCTTCGATGGCCTTCAGCACCAGCTTGATGCCGGCTTCCTGGTCGGCGTTGTCGCCCTTGACCGAGTCGCCCACAGCTTGCTTGGCACGCAGCAGAGCCACGCCGCCGCCAGCCACAACGCCTTCTTCCACTGCAGCGCGGGTGGCGTGCAGGGCGTCTTCGACGCGAGCCTTCTTTTCCTTCATTTCGACTTCGGTGGCAGCGCCGACCTTGATCACTGCCACGCCGCCGGCCAGCTTGGCCACGCGCTCTTGCAGCTTTTCACGGTCGTAGTCGCTCGTGGCTTCTTCGATCTGCACGCGCACTTGCTTCACGCGGGCTTCGATGTCGCCAGCGGCGCCGGCGCCGTCGATGATGATCGTGTTTTCCTTGCCCACTTCGATGCGCTTGGCTTGACCCAGGTCGGCCAGCGTCACCTTTTCGAGCGTCAGGCCCACTTCTTCAGCGATGACCTTGCCGCCCGTCAGGATGGCGATGTCTTCCAGCATGGCCTTGCGGCGGTCGCCGAAGCCAGGAGCCTTGACAGCCACGACCTTCAGGATGCCGCGGATCGTGTTCACGACCAGCGTAGCCAGGGCTTCGCCTTCGACTTCTTCGGCAATGATCAGCAGCGGACGGCCAGCCTTGGCGACTTGCTCCAGCACCGGCAGCAGGTCACGGATGTTGCTGATCTTCTTGTCGAACAGCAGCACGAAGGGGTTGTCCAACAGCGCCGATTGCTTCTCGGGGTTGTTGATGAAGTAGGGCGACAGGTAGCCGCGGTCGAACTGCATGCCTTCGACGACGTCGAGTTCGCTGTCCAGCGACTTGCCGTCTTCCACGGTGATCACGCCTTCCTTGCCGACCTTGTCCATCGCGTCAGCGATGAGCTTGCCGATGGTTTCGTCGCTGTTGGCCGAGATGGAGCCGACTTGCGCGATTTCCTTGGAGGTGGTGGTGGGCTTGGAAGCCTTCTTCAGCTCGGCGACCAGGGCCGTGACAGCCTTGTCGATGCCGCGCTTCAGGTCCATCGGGTTCATGCCGGCAGCCACCAGCTTGAAACCTTCGCGAACGATGGCTTGTGCCAGGACCGTGGCGGTCGTGGTGCCGTCACCAGCGTTGTCGCTGGTCTTGGAGGCCACTTCCTTCACGAGCTGGGCGCCCATGTTCTGCAGCTTGTCCTTGAGTTCGATTTCCTTGGCCACGGACACACCGTCCTTGGTCACGGTGGGGGCGCCGAACGAGCGCTCGAGCACCACGTTGCGACCCTTGGGGCCCAGGGTGACCTTGACTGCGTTGGCCAGGATGTTCACACCCTCGACCATGCGTGCGCGGGCTTCTCCGCCGAAGACTACGTCTTTTGCTGCCATGATGAATTAACTCCGAATGGATTTGATTGAATGAGGTCGAAAGGAGGAGAAGGCTTACTTCTCGACGACTGCGAACAGGTCGTCTTCCTTCATCACCAGCAGTTCGTCGCCATCGACCTTGACGGTCTGGCCGCTGTACTTGCCGAACAGGACGCGGTCGCCGACCTTGACGGTCAGTGCGGTCAGTTCGCCCTTGTCGGTGCGCTTGCCCGGGCCAACGGCCAGGACTTCGCCTTGATCGGGCTTTTCAGCGGCTGCGTCGGGGATGACGATGCCGGAGGCGGTCTTGGTTTCGCTGTCAACACGCTTGACGATCACGCGATCGGCCAAAGGACGAAGTTTCATTGCATCTCCTGGATATGGATAAGAAACGGGTTTGTGGTCGGGCACCGGACCGGGGTCGGACACCCATTCGACTGGCAGTGAGAGCTGTTAGCACTCATCAGCAGCGAGTGCTAATGATAAGGGCAATCGATGACGTTTCAAGGGCGAGGCCTTGCGGCCGGGACGCGGCGCGACTCTTGCATTTGTAAGAAAGCCCTCGCCGCGCGACATGCACCCGAAACCCCGGCCCGCAAAAGTAGGCCTCTTGCCTGGCCGCTTCCGGCTGGCCCACCGGGAGCCCGCATGCCGCCCCGCCCCCTCGTCCAGGACACGCCATGACCAGCGCCCGTTCACCTTCCCGCCCCCGTGCCGTGATCGCCGGCGGCTCGCTCAGCGGCCTGTTTGCCGCGACCACGCTGCTGGCCGCCGGCTGGGATGTCGCCCTGTTCGAGCGCTCGTCCGGCGCCCTCGACAGCCGCGGTGGCGGCATCGTGCTGCAGCCCGACGTGCTCGCGGCCTTTCGTTTCGCCGGCATCCCGCACGGTGACGCGCTGGGCGTGCGCTCGGGCGACCGCATCTACCTGGGCGCCGACGACCAGGTGCTCCACCGCACGTACATGCCGCAGACCCAGACCTCGTGGAACATGCTCTACGCCGCGATGCGCAACGCGCTGCCCGCCGGCGTCGTCCATGCGGGCGAGCGCCTGGTCGGCTTCGAGTCGGCCGGCCACCAGGTGACGGCGCTGTTCGAAGCCGATCACATGCTGCTGCAGTACCGCGTGCCCGGCGAGGACAGCGCATCCCCCAAGAACCTTTTATGGCTCGCATCACGTGCCCCCGCTTCACCGGCGGCGCGGCACGCACCAAGATACGGGCATGCGCACACCCCTTTCCATCCGGGCGGACCGCCTCTGGCGACGCCTCGAAACCCTGTCTTCCTTCACCCGCCCCGACGTTCCCTGGACGCGCCGGGCCTTCTCCGATGAATTCGACCGCGCCAGGCACTGGCTGCGCGGCGAGTTCGAGCAGGCCGGCCTCGCCGTCCGCATCGACGCCGCCGGCAACCTGATTGGCCGCCGCGAAGGCACGCAGCCCGGCCTGGCGCCGCTGGTCACGGGCTCGCACTGCGACACGGTGGTGGGCGGCGGGCGCTTCGACGGCATCCTGGGCGTGCTCGCGGGGCTCGAGGTGGCGCAGTCGCTGCACGAAAGCGGCGTTGCGCTGCGCCACCCGCTCGAGGTGATCGACTTTCTCTGCGAGGAGCCCAGCGACTACGGCATTTCCTGCGTGGGCAGCCGCGCCTTCGCCGGCACGCTCGACGAGGCCATGCTGGCGTCGTGCAATGAACACGGCGAGAGCCTCGCGCAGGGCATGCAGCGCATCGGCGCGCGTCCCGACGCGCTGGCCGAGGCCGCCCGCGTGACCGGCGGCCGCGGTGGCGTGGCTGCATTCGTCGAATTGCACATCGAGCAAGGGCCGGTGCTGGAACGCGAAGGGCTGCCGATCGGCGTGGTCACCGACATCGTGGGCATCCGCCGCGTGGCGCTCACCGTGACCGGCCAGCCCGACCACGCCGGCACCACGCCGATGGACATCCGCCGCGACGCGCTGGTGGGCGCGGCCCGCCTGATCGACGCCGCGCACCGCGAGGCCAACGCCATGGACGGCCGGCCGCACTACGTAGTGGCGACCATCGGGCGCATTGCGATGAGCCCCAACGTGCCCAACGCCGTGCCCGGCCGGGTCGACATGGTGCTCGAGGTGCGCAGCAATGCGCAGTCGGTGCTCGACGATTTTCCGGAGCGCCTGCTGGCGCTGTGTCGCGACGACTTCCAGCGGCTGCGCGTCGCCTGCGGCATGGCGCCGCTCACGCAGACGCCGCCCGTGAAGTGTTCCGACGAGGTCATGCGGGCCGTGGCCCAGGCCGCCGACGGCCTCGCGCTGCGGCACCGGGCGCTGCCCAGCGGCGCGGGCCATGACGCCATGCATATGGCGGCCGCGGGGCCGATGGGGATGATCTTCATCCCCTGCCTCGACGGGCGCAGCCACTGTCCGGAAGAATGGGCCAGCCAGGCACAGGTGGCCACCGGCACGCAGGTGCTGGCGGAAACGCTCAGGGTGCTGGACGCGCGGTAGCCGCGCAGCACGCGGCGTTCGAGGCTTCCGCAGCCTCTGCAGCCCCCGCCGCCTCCGCTGCGTGGCCGGCCGCCACCACCGCATCGATCACCTGCCGCAGCCCCTTGGTCACCGGTTTGTCGTTGCGGGTGATCAGCGCCAGCGTGCGGTGCAGCGGCGGGTGCAGCGGGCGCAGGTCGAGCTCGGCATGGTGCCCCCGGCCCGTGACCGCCATCTTCGGCAGGATCGCCACGCCCAGCCCGGCCGCCACCATCGCCTTGATGGCTTCGACGCTGTCGAACTCCATGACCGGCGGTGACGTGCGGCCGCCGCGCCGCAGCCAGTCGTCGACGATGCCCCGCGCGCTGGCTTCGGAGACGAACTTCACGAGCGGCAGCGCGTCCAGCTCGCGCGCGGTGACCGTGTCCGGCCACCGGGTGCTGCCGCGCTGGCAGATGGCGACGAAGTCGTCCCGCAGGATCGGCGTGACCGCCAGCGCGCGCGACGACACCGGCAGCGTGACCAGCGCGGCGTCGACCGAGTTGTCTTCCACGCGCCGCACGTAGCTCTCGGTGTTGCCGGTGCTCACGATGATGTTGAGCAGCGGATAGCGCGCGCGCAGGTCGCGCAGCACCGGCGGCAACAGGTACAGGCAGCTGGTGCCGCCCGTGCCCAGCCGCACGCGGCCCGCCACGCCCGCCGAATGGAAGGTGGCGGCGTTGATCGCGTTGGACAGCGCCGCCGTCACGTGCGGCAGCTCGGCCAGCAGGTCCGCGCCGGCCGGCGTGGGGCCGATGCGGCGCCCGACCCGCTCGATCAGCCGGACGCCGAGGCGTCTTTCGAGCTGCTTGACCTGCACGCTGACCGCGGGCTGGGTCAATCCGAGGCGCTCGGCCGCGGCGGAAAAGCTGCCTGCTTCAAGAACAAGTGCAAAAGTGCGCAATTGCTCGAAATTAATGGACGAAGCCAAATTGTTTTTTATGGAGTGCATAACGATGCCCAGCTTCTTTTATGCATGTGGGAATACAAGAATGGTGCAGGGGAGGGGGAAAGAGCGAAACGCAATCGAATGAATTGCGAAACAAATGTCAATTCAAGTTGGCAATTGAACGGCGAAACCCCTTGAGTGTTTTCAAATGAAATCAAAGAGGGAGCATCGCATGCCGGACCTTATTTCCATCGAGGATCTTTCTCGGGGCGACATCGAACATATTTTTTCGAGCATCGACCACATACGGCGCTCGCCCGACGACTTTCGCCGGGCGCTGGCCGGCAAGGTGGTGTGCATGCTCTTCTTCGAGCCCAGCACGCGCACCCGCTGGAGCTTCGAGGCGGCGGCCCACCGCCTGGGCGCGCAGGTGCTGAGCGTTCCGGACGCGCGCAACACCCGGCTGGAACTGGGCGAGAGCCTGCTCGACACCACGCGCATGGCCGGCTTCTATTGCGACGCCGTGGTGGCTCGCCACGCGGACGACCGTGTCATGCAGCGGATCAAGGACACGATCCGCGTGCCGCTGATCAACGCGGGCGAGGGCCGCACGCAGCACCCCACGCAGACCTTGATCGACCTTTACACGCTGCGCGAGCATTTCGGCGGCATCGACAACCTGCACATCGGCATTGCGGGCGGCATCCGGTATTCGCGTGCCGCCAAATCGCTGATTGCGGGCTTGCGCAAGTTCAGCAATGTCCGGCTGCATGTGGTCGATGCGCCGCACGACGCCGACGAGGGCAGCGCATTTCCGCCGGCGCTGGGCGAATTGAACGGCTTGGCGCCGCTCGAATATCCGTCGATGAAGGAAATGATCGGCCATGTCGACATGGTGTACGTGGTGCGCGTGCAGCAGGAGAAATTCACCGATCCGGCCGCCTATGCGCGCCAATTGCAGAAGTGCCGGTTGCATCGCGGGCTGCTTTCGCGCGCCTCGGCAGGGCTCATCGTCATGCACTGCCTGCCGCGCACCGACGAGCTCGATGCCGACGTCGACGAGACGCCGCAGAACAAGTACTTCCAGCAGGCGCGCCACGGCGTGGCCGTGCGAAGCGCGACGCTGCTCCGCGCGCTGGGCCACCGCACGGCCAACCGGCTGATCGGCGCGAGCAGGCCATGCTGAGCATGCTGGTCCTGCCCGGGCTGGGCCTGTTCATCGGCACGGTGGCGGTGACGATCGGGGGCGGGGCCACGGCGGGCGTGCCGCTGCTGCTGCTCTTGGGGCATTCGGGCGCGCAGAGCATCGCCACCGTCAAGTTCGCGCTGCTCGGTTCCTTCGTGACCGGGGCGCTGGCGCACCGCGCAGTCGGTACCGGTACCCGTACCGGTGCCGCCAAGCCCGTCAGGCTGCCCTGGGTGACGTGGCCGCTCGCGGTGGTGGGCTCGGTCTCGGGTTCGCTGCTGGTGGTCGGCGTGGCCGACCGGGTGCTCAAGGTCGTGGTCGCGCTGTCGATGATCGTGATTCTCTGGATCACGCACCGCACCGACTTCTCGCAGCGCCCGCGAAATGCGAATGCCCGCTTGCCGCCGACGCCGGTGGGCGTGGCGGTGATCTTCGGGCTGTGCGTGTACTCGGGCTTCTTCGGTGCCGGCTTCGGCACCTTCCTGATCCTTGCGTTGATGCGCTGCTACGGCCTCACGTTCCGCGAAAGCGCGGGCGCCATGACCCGCATCAACCTGCTGGCGGTCGGGGCGTCGGTGCTCACCTTCGTCTCCAGCGGCGCCGTCGACTTTCGCCTGGGCGTTCCGCTGTTCATCGGGTGCGCGGCGGGCGGCCTGCTCGGCGCGTGGGTGGCGCGCGTGGCGGACCCGAAGCGCATGAAGACCGCGTTCCTGGTCTTCACGCTGCTGCTCGGCATCAAGCTGCTGTGGGAGGCGTCGGTCTGCCCGTAGCGCGACACCGTGAACTGAGTCAAAGCTGGTCGGTCGGCACGAACCAGGAGAACAGCAGCAGCTGCAGGCGCGTCAGCATGCTCGAGTCGGGCTCGCTGTCGAGCACCTCGTTGGTGACGTCGCCGGTGCCGACCCATTCCACGTTCTGGCCGTCGGGCTTGAGGGTCACGCGGTACACGCCTTCGATGTCGTCGAGCTGGTAGGCGAAGAGCAGCGCCTGCGTCAGGTCGAAGCTGCGCACGCGCACGCCGAACTCGGTGTTCAGCAGGGCCGAGCGCGGGTCGAGGTTCATGGAGCCGAGCAGCACCCATTGCCGGTCGACCAGCGCCAGCTTGGCGTGCAGCCGGCCGCGCGCCTTCTTCAGCAGGTCGCGGAACTGGCCGCTGCGCCGCAGCTGCTGGGTGCTCACCTCGTACAGGTTCACGCCCAGCTTGAGCATGTCCACGCGGTAGCGGTTGTAGTTGATGTTGACCAGCGGCTCGTCGCTGTCGGCCAGCGAGTTGGTGATCACGGTGATGTTCACGCCGTGCTCGCGCCCCATGCGGATGCGCTCCATGCCCTCGTCGCCCGGAATGAAGTAGGGCGAGATCACCACCACGTTCGAGCGCGCGGTGGCCAGCATCTCGTGGAAGCGGTGCGCCAGCGATTCGGTGGGCGTGGCCATGACGCCGAGCGCCTTGTTGGGGCTGTCGGCCGTGGCGTTCGCCTCGGCGCGCATCCATTTCAGCTCGGCCACGTTGGCCAGCTGCGCGCCCAGCGGCAGGTCGCCCAGCATGTCGGTGATGGGCAGCGGGTCGGGCGCAGGCGCGTGGGCGGGGGAGGTCGCTTCTTCGAAGTCGGCCTTCAGCTCGGCGGGCGTGCGGCTCGTGCCGGCCACCCGCTTGAGCGGGTAGACCACGTCGCTGTTCCAGTAGGTGTCGAAGACGTTGGCGGCCTCGGGCACCACGGGGCCGGCCAGCAGCAGCTCGAAGTCGATGAAGTTCGCGTTCTCGGCGCGCAGGAAGTACTCGTCGGCCAGGTTGCGGCCGCCCGCGATCATCATCGCGCCGTCGGCCACGAACAGCTTGTTGTGCATGCGGTGGTTGAGCCGGCGGAAGTCGGTGAAGAACTCCAGCCAGCGCCCCGACGAGTGGTCGCGCATGTTCACGAAGGGGTTGAACAGCCGCACCTCGGCATTCGGCTCCGAGGCCAGGCCGAGCAGCAGGCGGTCCATGCCGGCCGTGTAGAAGTCGTCGAGCAGCAGCCGCACGCGCACGCCCCGGCGCGCGGCATTGCGCATTTCGCGCAGCAGCAGGCGGCCGGTCTTGTCGTTGCCGAGCTGGTAGGTCTGGATGTCGAGCGACGACCTGGCGCGCCGCATGAGCTCGAGCCGCGCGTCGAGCGCGAACGACGCCTCGATCAGCGGCCGCATGCTCGACAGCCCGTCGGGCGGCGAGTTCAGGCTCGTGGCCGCGCGGCCGAGTTCGGTGGACTGGGAGGCCGCGATGGCGAGCGTCGGCGCTTCGGGCGCGCGCGGCGGAAGTCCGGCGCAGGCGGTCAGCGCGAAGGCGGCCGCCAGGGTCATCAGGCGCAGCGCCGGGCCACGCAGCGCGGGAAACAAAAGGGCAATGAGCTTGAACATGGAGGCGGCCAGCGCACGGGGCGTGCGGGCGGCATCGTAGCTGCTTCGCCTTGGAAAAGAGACGTAATTTCACAACGCAACGCCCTTCACGCAGGTTGGAATTTGCGTGAATCGTTAACTTTCACCCAATACAATGAGAATAGTTCTTAATTGTGTTTGAGGTCGGTTTTCCTATGAAGAAGTTTGTGGCGCGGCGCAAGGCCGCTTCGGTGCTGGTCGGATGCCTGGCAATCTACGCGCAGCACCAGGTGCTGGCCCAGTCGGCGAACACCGGTTCGCTGCCTGAAGTGCGGGTGGACGCCAATGCCGAGGCCGAGACGGCCACCTCCGCCGTCATTGGCTACCGCGCGAAGAACGCGGTCACCGCCACCAAGACCGACACGCCCTTGGCCGAGACGCCGCAATCGGTGACGGTGGTCACGCGCGACCAGATGGTCGACCAAGGCGCCACCAGCCTGCAGGACGCGCTCAGCTACGCCGCCGGCGTGCGCTCCGACGCCTACGGTGTCGACTCCCGCTCCGACGGCTTCTCGGTGCGCGGCAGTGACGCGTCCGTGTACCTCGACGGACTGCAGACCTATTCCTCGGGCTACTACACCGCCACGGCACGCCCCGACCCCTACACGCTGGAGCGCCTGGAAGTGCTGCGCGGGCCGGCCGGCATGCTGTTCGGCGCGGGAACGGCGGGCGGCGTGGTCAACATGGTCAGCAAGCGCCCGCAGCAGCAGGCGTACCGCGAGGTGGGCGTGCAGATTGGCTCGTTCGGGCGCAAGCAGGTGCAGGCCGACCTCACCGGCCCGCTGACGGCCGACGGCGCGTGGTCTTACCGCCTGGTGGCGTTGCAGCGCAAGTCCGACACGCAGGTCGACTACGTGCCCGACGACCGCTCGCTCATCATGCCGTCGCTTTCCTGGCGCCCCAATGCCGCGACCTCGCTGACGCTGCAGGGCCTGTGGCAGAAGGACAAGACCGGCAGCACCGCGCAGTTCCTGCCCTGGCAGGGCACCATCCTGGCGAACGTCAACGGCCGGCTGCCGTCCAGCCGCTTCATCGGCGAACCGGGCGACGGCTACGACACCGAGCGCAAGACCTTCGGCTGGCAGTTCGAGCACCGCTTCAACGACGACTGGACCTTCCGCCAGAACTTCCGCACGTCGCGCACGTACAACGACTCGCACTACCACTACGCCGACTTCTTCTCGCTGCCCGGCGGCTGGGGCCTGGACCCGGTCGGCCAGCGCCTGATCGGCCGCATCAACTCCAAGTCGCTGGCCTGGACCCGCATGACCGGCGTGGACAACCATGTCGAGGGCCACTTCGAGACCGGCGCGGTGCGCCACACGCTGCTGGTGGGCGCCGAGTATTCGCGCCAGCGCCAGGACAAGATCGACGGCTCCGCCTACAGCGCCATCGACGCCTATGCGCCGGTCTACGGCATCGGCTACGTGCCGGTGACCGAGTTCACCAACCGGCCCCGCACCACCCAGCGCAACGCAGGTGTCTACGTGCAGGACCAGATGAAGCTGGACAACTGGATCTTCGTGGCCGGCCTGCGCTACGACCGCAGCACCTCCGGCACGGCGGGCAGCGACTCGGAGACGACCAGTGCCACCTCGCGCCGCCTGGGCGTGATGTACACGCTGCCGTCGGGCTGGTCGCCGTACCTGAGCTACACCGAATCCTTCACCCCGCAAGCAGGCACCAACGCCGAGGGCAACCTGTTCAAGCCGTTGCGCGGCGAGCAGGTCGAAGCCGGCGTCAAGTACCAGCCCGCGGGCTCGGCGACGAGCTTCACCGCCTCGGTGTTCTCGCTCAAGGAAAAGAACCGCATCGTCTCCGACAGTACCAACCCGAACTACGGCCGCCAGGTCGATGCGACGAAGAACAAGGGCGTCGAGCTCGAGCTCAAGACCACGCTGGCGCGCGATGTCGACCTGATCGCCAACTACACCAACATCGACGTCGATCGCAAGCTCACCGAGCAGCCGCGCAACCAGGTGTCGATGTGGGGCAAGTACCGCTTCTCCATCGCCGGCGTGCCGGGCTTCTCGGCCGGTGCCGGCGTGCGCTACATGAGCGGCTTCACGGACGTCGACGGCACCAGCGCGGGTCCGCGCGTGCCTTCCGTGACGCTGGTGGACCTGATGCTGGCGTACGAGTCGGCCAAGTGGCGCTACGCCCTGAACATCAACAACGCGACCGACAAGACCTACTTCAGCACCTGCCTGTCGCGCGGCGACTGCTGGTACGGCGCGCGCCGCAGCGTGGTGGCGAGCGCCACCTACCGTTTCTAAAATAAGGTCTACGACCGAAGCCACCACGACGACATGAACAGCCGAAAAATCAAGACCTGGGCCTGGGTGCACAAGTGGAGCAGCCTCGTGTGCACGGTGTTCATGCTGCTGCTGTGCCTGACGGGCCTGCCGCTCATCTTCCATCACGAGATCGGCCACCTGCTGGGCACCGAGGTCGAGGCGCCGAAGATGCCGGCCGGCACGCCGCGCATCAGCCTGGACCGCGTGCTCGACATCGCGAAGGCGCAGCACCCCGAGCGCGTGGTGCAGTTCGTCTCGCAGCCCGAGGACGACGACGGCCTGTGGTTCGTCACGCTCACGCCCACGCCGGCGCCCACGGACGACTTCAAGTCGATCGCGGTCGATGCGCGCACGGGCACCATCCTCGCGCAGCCCAAGTTCGACGAGGGCTTCATGTACGTGATGTTCAAGCTGCACGTCGACCTGTTCGCGGGCCTGCCGGGCAAGCTGTTCCTCGGCTTCATGGGCCTGCTGCTGCTGGTGGCCATCGTCTCCGGCGTGGTGCTGTATTCGCCGTTCATGCGCAAGCTCGACTTCGGCACGGTGCGCCGCGAGAAGCGTCCGCGCCTGAAGTGGCTCGACCTGCACAACCTGCTGGGCGTCGTCACGCTGGTGTGGCTGTTCGTGGTGGGTTCGACCGGCATGATCAACACCTGGGCCGACCTGCTCATCAAGTACTGGCAGTACGACCAGCTCAGCGCGCTGCTCACGCCCTACAAGAACGAGCCGGTGGTGGCCGTGAACGAGCGCGCCTCGGTGCAGCGCTCGATGGACGCCGCGCTGCAGCACGCGCCCGGCATGAAGCTGTCGTTCATCGCGTTCCCCGGCACCTCGTTCTCCAGCCCGCACCACACCACCTTCTTCGTGCGCGGCAGCGAGCCCTTCACCTCGAAGCTCTTCCAGCCGGTGCTGGTCGACGCCAAGACGGCGCAGGTGTCGGCCTCGCCCAAGCTGCCCTGGTACCTCACGGCGCTGCTGGTGTCGCAGCCGCTGCACTTCGGCGACTACGGCGGCATGCCGATGCAGATCATCTGGGCGCTGCTCGACGTCGCCACCATCATCGTGCTGGGCAGCGGCCTGTACCTGTGGCTCAAGCGGGGAAACACCGTGCCCGTGGCCAGCAAGGCCAAGCCCGCGGCGCATGAAGCGCCGCAGCTCCCGGGCGCCTCGCAACCCGAGCCGGCACCGGCCATGAAGGTGCAGGCATGAAGGAGCACCAAGGCTTCTGGCGCATGTGGGGCTGGCCGATCGCGCTGGGCCTGCTGACGACCTTCGGGCTGATCTCCGCGCTCTTCAGCGACGGCGGGCTGGGCGACATCCTGGCGTGGATCACGCTGGGCATCCCGGTCGCGGTCTGCGCCTGGTTCGGCTGGCGCAAGGCACCCGCCCGCTAGTTTTCCCTGAGCGTCGCGCCATCGCGACACGAACGGCATCGCGCCGACGCAGAATCGGCGCGATGAACCTCGCTCCCGCTGCTTCGGTCGCCCTCGTCGGTTCCGCCTGCCTGCTGGTGCTGGGCGCACCGCCTGTCGTGCAAGCCCAGGAGGTCCAACAGGCTGAACCAGCGTCTCCGGCCGAGCCTGCCGAAGGCAGCCCCCGCCTGCGGGAAATCACCGTCTCCACGCCGCGCGGCGACGTCACGCCCTTCAACGTGCCCGGCTCGGTCGACCGCGTCGACGGCAGCGAGATGCGCGACAGCCGCCTGCAGGTCAATCTCTCCGAAAGCCTTGGCGCCGTGCCGGGGCTGCAGGTGCAGAACCGCTTGAACTACGCGCAGGACCTGCAGCTGTCCGTGCGCGGCTTCGGCGCGCGCTCGACCTTCGGCGTGCGCGGCGTGCGGCTGTATGTCGACGGCATTCCGGCCACCTTGCCCGACGGGCAGGGCCAGACCTCGAACATCGACATCGGCTCGGTGGACCGTGTCGAGATCCTGCGCGGGCCTTTTTCCGCGCTGTACGGCAACTCCTCGGGCGGCGTGCTGCAGGCTTTCACCGCGTCGGGCGAAGGGCGGCCCCGGCTGTCGTATTCGCTCGCGGGCGGCAGCTTCGGCACCTGGCGGCAGTCGCTGCAGCTCAGCGGCGCGCAGGGCGCGGTCGACTACCTGCTGGACGCGAGCCGCTTCCACACCGACGGCTGGCGCGAGCACAGCGCCGCGCGGCGCGACATCGCCAACGGCAAGCTCGGCATTGCGCTGGACAACGGCGACAAGCTCACGCTGGTGATGAACAGCGTGCGCATCGACGCACAGGACCCGCTGGGCCTCACGGCCGACCAGTACACACTGGCGCCGCGCAACGCGCCGCTGGCCACGCAATACAACACGCGCAAGACGGTAGAGCAGACGCAGGCCGGCCTGCTCTACGAGCGGCGCATCGACGCCGGGCAGGGCTTGCGGCTGATGGTCTACGGTGGCGAGCGCAAGACCACGCAGTACCAGTCGATTCCGCCGTCGGCGCAGCAGAACCCTTTGCATGCGGGCGGGGTGATCGACCTGTCGCGGCAGTACGGCGGCATCGACATCCGCTGGAACGCCGCGCTGACCCTGGCCGGCCGGCCCTTCGACGTGGTGGCGGGCCTGGGCTACGACAGCCTGCGCGAGAAACGCCGCGGCTACGAGAATTACCTGGGCCCCGTCTCGGCGCCGGTGCTGGGCGTGCAGGGCCGGCTGCGGCGCAACGAACTCAACGAGGTCTGGAACCTCGACCCCTATGCCCAGGCCACCTGGCGCTTCACCGAGCGCTGGACGCTGGAAGCCGGCGTGCGCCGCAGCAGCGTGCACTTCAACTCGCAGGACCGCTACATCGTGGGCACGAACCGCGACGACAGCGGCAGCGCGCGCTACAGCAAGACACTGCCCGTGGCCTCGTTGCGCTACCAGGCCACGCCCGACCTGGCGCTGTACGGCTCCATCGGCCGCGGCTTCGAGACGCCGACGCTCAACGAGCTCTCGTACCGCGCGAACGGCGCCAGCGGCCTCAACTTCGCATTGCGCCCGTCGGTGAACGACAGCGTCGAGGTCGGCGCCAAGGCCCGGCTGGCGGGCGGCCTGCTGACGGCGGCGCTGTTCCAGACCCGCACGCGCGACGAGATCGTGACGGACACCAACGTCGGCGGGCGCGCGACCTTCCAGAACGCCGGGCGCACGAAGCGCAATGGCTTCGAGCTGGGCTGGCAGCACGAGAGCGCCAACCACTGGCGCACGCAGCTGGCCTACACGTGGCTCGACGCGACCTACCGCGATGCCTTCTGTTCACCGTCGCCGTGCAACAGCACGAACACGGTGGCGGCGGGCAACCGCATTCCGGGCATCGCGCGGCAGTCGCTGTTCGCCTCACTGGGGTGGGTGCCGCCCGAGGGCTGGCGTGCGGGTGTGGAGATGCGCGCGCTGGGGCGCATCCAGGCCAACGACGTGAACACCGCCGTGGCTTCGGGCTATGCGGTCGCGGCGGTGTATGCCGGCTATCTGAAGAAGTGGGAGCGCTGGGAGTTCAACGCCTTCGCGCGTGTCGACAACCTGTTCGATCGGCGCTATGTGGGCTCGGTGATCGTCAACGAAGGCAACGGCCGTTACTACGAACCTGCGCAGGGGCGCAACTGGACGGTGGGAATGAGCGGCGCGTATCGGTTCTGAGGCAGGATCCGGGCACGCCCGAATCAAAGAAAACGGCGGGCAATGCCCGCCGTTTCTCATCGTGTCGTGCCGCGCTCAGAACGCCGCAGGCCGCCACTTCAGCAGCCGCTTCTCGAGCGAACTCAGCAGGAAGTCCGCTGCCAGCGCAACCACAGCCAACACGATCATCGCCGCGAACACGCCGCTGGCATTGAAGGCGCCTTGCGCCGTCGAGATCAGCAGGCCGATGCCTTCCTTGGCGCCCAGGAACTCGCCCACCACCGCACCGACCAGCGCGAAGCCGAAGCTCACGTGCAGGCTCGCCAGGATCCACGACATGGCCGACGGAATGACCACCGCCATCGTCACCTGCCGCGGCGAGGCACCGAGGATCTGCGCGTTCGCGATCATGTACTTGTCGGCTTCGCGCACGCCCTGGAAGGCGTTGCCGAAGACCACGAAGAACACCATCACCACCGCCAGCGCCACCTTGGAGGCCATGCCCAGGCCCAGCGCGATCACGAAGATCGAGCCGAGCACCACGCGCGGGATCGAGTTGGCGATCTGGATGTAGAGGCTGAACACGTCCGACAGCAGCTTGTTGCGGCCCAGCACGATGCCGCACAGCACGCCGGCGATCGAGCCGATCAGAAAGCCGATGACCGTCTCTTCGAGCGTCACCGCGACCTGCATCCACAGCGAGCCTTGCGAAGTGCCGTCGCGCATCCACTCCACGAGCTGGTCGTAGATCATCGAGGGCATCGAGTAGAAGAAGGGGTCGATCCACTTCAGGCGCGCCGCGATTTCCCAGCCGCCGAGCGCGACCACCAGCACCACCAGCCGCAGCGCGATGATCATGCGGCGCCGGCCGCGGATGGCGGCCTGCGCGACTTCGGATTCGCGTGCCAGCGCGGCGTCGCTCAGCGAAGAGGGCAGCACGGCTGCCGTAGGGGTGGTGGAGGAGGGCGTCATGGTTTTCGTGGCTGTTGTCGCTGTTGTGGTCCCTGTCGTGGGTGCGGCGTTCATTGGATGACCACTTCCTCGCGCAGGTCGTCCCAGATGTGCTTCGAGAGCTCGATGAACTGCTTGTCGTAGCGCACCTGCGACATGACGCGCGGGCGCGGCAGGTCGATCTCGTACACGCGCTTGAGCGTGGCGGGGCGCGCCGACAGCACGAACACGCGGTCGGCCAAGGCGATGGCTTCCTCGAGGTCGTGCGTGACGAACACCACGCTGCCGCCGTTGCCCGACCACAGCTGCAGCAGCTCGTCCTGCATCAGCGTGCGGGTCTGCATGTCGAGCGCGGAGAAGGGCTCGTCCATCAGCAGGATCTCGGGGTTGTTGATGAAGGTCTGCGCCAGCGCCACGCGCTTGCGCATGCCGCCCGAGAGCTGGTGCGGGTAGTGCTTGCCGAACTTCGACAGGCCCACGCGATGGATCCAGTCCTGCGCGAGCGCCATCGCTTCCTTCTTCGGCTTGCCGCGAAAGATCGGGCCGGCCGCCACGTTGTCTTCCACGCTGCGCCACGGGAACACCGCATCGGCCTGGAACACGAAGCCGATGCGCGGGTCCACGCCGTTCACGGGATGGCCCATCACGCGCACGTCGCCCACCGTGGGCTTGAGCAGGCCGGTGATCATGTTCAGCGTGGTCGACTTGCCGCAGCCCGTGGGCCCGACGATGGCGACGAACTCGCCGCGCGCCACCGACATGCTGAAGTTGCGCAGCGCCACGGTGGCGTTGCCGTCCTGCGAGATGAAGCGCAGCGAGACGTCGTGGAAGTCGATCGCCGAGGTGGCGGCACTCTGGCTGCCGGGAGGTGTTCCGTTGCGCATGGTCACTTCGCCGCCACGGCCGCGTTGGCCAGGTACGCGTTGCTGTAGGTCTTGGACAGGTCGATGTTCTTGCTCTTCACCAGCGGCTTGTAGGTGGCGAGCACCTTCAGCACGGTCTCGGGGCCGCCGGCGGGCATCTTGGCGTCGGTGGTGAACATCGGCAGCGACGCCTTCAGCGCCTGCACGTAGAGTTCCTTGTCGCTGCCGTAGTAGTCGCGCGGCACCTTCTCGGCGATGTCTTCCGCGCTGTGCGTGTGGATGTATTCCATGGTGCGCGCGAAGGCGTGGGCCAGCTTGGTGGCTTCGGCCTTGTGCGACTCGGCCCAGGTGTTCTGCACGTACAGGCTGGCCGCGGGGTACAGGCCGCCGAGCGCCTTCACCGTGTCGGGCTCGGTGCGCAGGTCGACCAGCACCTTGGCGTCGCCGGTCTTGAGCAGCTGCGACACGGTGGGCTCGGTGGTCATGCCAGCCTGGATGCGGTCCTGCTTCATCGCGGCGATGAAGGTGTTGCCGGCGCCCACGGGCAGCAGCGAGTAGTCCTTGGAAGCCACGCCGGCGCGGTCGGCCAGGTAGCGCGTGAGGAAGTCGGTGGACGAGCCCAGGCCCGTCACGCCCAGCGTCTTGCCGCCCTTGGCGTCGGCCATGGTCTTGAAGCCGGCGGCCGCGGCCTTGGTCGAGACCATTTCCACCTCGCCCGGCACCTTGCAGAACACGGCGATGGCCTGGATCTCCTTGCCCTTGCTCTGCAGGTCGATGGTGTGGTCGTAGAAGCCCACCACGCCTTGCACGGCGCCGGCGATCAGCTGGTTCTCCGCATCGACGCCCGCGGGCTGCGACTGCAGCTCGACGTTCAGGCCCTCGTCCTTGAAGTAGCCCAGCGCCTCGGTGAGCTTGGCCGGCAGGTAGATGATCTTGTTGATGCCGCCCACCATGATGGTGATGGGCGCGTCGGCGGCCTGCGCGAGCGGGGCGGTGGCGGCGAAGGCGGTGCACAGGGCTGCGGCGACCAGGGTGCGGCGGGTGGCGAAAATGGCGGACATGGCGGGTTGTGTCTCCGAGAGGGGTTGTTCGACAGGTCCAGTCTAGGAATCGGCATCCTTCGGCCAGCTTTCAGCGGCCCGCGCGATTCGTCATGGTTATCCCTAGGCCGGCACGCGGTGCGTCATGCTTCCTAGAATCCACGGCCACCACCGCCCCCGCCATGAAGCTGCTGCTCATCGAAGACAACCCGCAACTCGCGCACTGGCTTTCCAGCCTGCTGCGCGAGCAGGACTTCGTGGTCGACCATGTGGCCGACGGCGAGGCGGCCGACCTGCTGCTGGCGCATGCGAGCTACGACGTGGTGCTGCTCGACCTCAACATTCCGGGCCTGCCGGGCAAGGCCGTGCTGCGCCGGTTGCGCGAGCGCGGCGACGAGGTGCCGGTGATCATCCTCACGGCCACGGCGTCGCTCGACCAGAAGGTGCTGTGCCTGGAGATCGGCGCCGACGACTACCTCGTGAAGCCCTTCGAGATCCGCGAGCTGGTGGCGCGCATCAAGGTGCTGGTGCGCCGCCAGATGCCGGGCAAGGCCAACGACATCGCGTGCGGCGACCTGCGCTACGACCTGCGCACGCGGCAGTTCACGCTGGCCGCCGAAGAGCTGGCGCTGCCCCCGCGCGAGCGCACGCTGCTGGAGACGCTGATGCTGAAGGCGGGCAGCACGGTGTCCAAGCAGGCGCTGATCGACGCGATCTTCGGGCTCGACGACGAGCCGAGCGCGGATGCGGTGGACATCTACATTCACCGGCTGCGCAAGAAGCTCGAGGCGAGCCAGGCGACGATCATCACGCTGCGCGGCGTGGGGTATCTGCTGCGCACGCGCCAGGAAGACTGAAGGCGCGCGGATGAAGCGCGCCAGCCTTCGCCTGCGCCTTGCGCTGTGGCTGCTGCTGCCGCTGTCGGTGTTCGTGGCGATTTGCGGCTACCTCAACTGGCGCAACGCCGCGGAGGTGGCCGACTACGTGCAGGACCACGACCTGCTTTCTTCCGCCAAGGTGCTGTCGGACCGCCTGATCTGGGAGGGCGACGATGTGCAGGCCAGCGTGCCGCCGTCGGCCTTGAGCCTGTTCGTGTCGCCCGAGCGCGACCGCGTGTTCCTCGGCGTGACCGGCGCCAACGGCGAGCTGCTGGCCGGCTCGCCCGACTTCCCGTTGCCCGCCGTGCGCAAGCCCGAGGGCGTGGACCGCGCGCAGTGGTACGACACGCACTTTGCCGGTGTGCCGCTGCGTGCCGTGGTCACCACGCGCGCGATGTACGAGGCCGGCGGCGCGCGCGACATCACCATCGCCGTGGGCAAGACCGAAGGCAGCCGCGACCACATGCTGCGCACGCTGTGGTGGCCGTCGATGGAAT
Organism: Variovorax sp. OK605; assembly: GCF_900115445.1. Lineage (NCBI taxonomy): Bacteria > Pseudomonadati > Pseudomonadota > Betaproteobacteria > Burkholderiales > Comamonadaceae > Variovorax > Variovorax sp. OK605. The sequence continues at coordinate 90,916 of NZ_FOWL01000003.1, read as the reverse complement.
ACCTGCTGATCGCGCTGGTGCTCGCCATTGCGCTCGCCGTGGCGGCGTTGACGCTGGAGCTGCGCCCGATCGTTCGGCTGAGCCAGCAGCTCGCGCAGCGCGATCCGCTGCACCTCGACCTCGTGGTGGACCCGGCCGCGCTGCACAGCGAGTTGCGGCCCGTGGCCGACACCATCAATCGCTTCGTGGGACAGCTGAAGGCGCACTCCGAAGCGCAGCGGCGCTTCATAGCCGACGCCGCGCACCAGCTGCGCACGCCGCTTGCAATGCAGGCCTCGCAGATCGAGTTCGCGCGCTACACGCGCCAGCACCGCGGCGAGTGGGATACGCGCCGCGCCGACATGGACGCGATGTGGGTGGCCATGCAGACCAGCAACCGGCGGCTGGTCGACGTGACCAACAAGCTGCTGCTGCTCGCGCAGGCCGAGCACGGCGACGCGCACACGCGGCTCGAACGGGTCGATCTTTCGGCCGTGGCGCTGCGCTGCGTCGAGCAGCTCGCCGCACTGGCGGACCGGCGCCGCATCGACCTGGGGTTGGAAGCAACGCCGTGCGCCGTCGTGCTGGCGCAGCCCGCGCTGCTCGACGCGCTCACCGGCAACCTGCTGGACAACGCGCTGCGCTACACGCAGGAAGGCGGTCGCGTGACCGTCGGCGTGCGGGAGCTGGAAGGCGGGGCGGTGGAACTGACGGTGGAAGACAACGGCCCGGGCATTGCGCCCGAGGTGCGCGAACGTGTGTTCGAGCGCTTCTACCGCGTGGCCCAGGACACCGAGGGGACGGGGCTGGGCCTGGCCATCGTGCGCGAGATCGCGCGGGCCTTCGATGCGAACGTGGACCTGGCGGCCAACCCGCGCGAGGCGAGCGGGCTGCTGGTCACGGTGCTTTTTCCGCCAGCCGGGCCGGCGGAAAAAGCGGCGTAGGCCTTACAGGCCGGCGGCTGCGCGCAGGGCGGGGGCCTGCGTCGTCGCTTCCCAGGTGAACTCGGGCTCTTCGCGGCCGAAGTGGCCGTAGGCGGCGGTCTTCTGGTAGATCGGGCGCAGCAGGTCGAGCATCTGGATGATGCCCTTCGGACGCAGGTCGAAGTGCTCGCGCACGAGTTCGGCAATCTTCTCGTCGGAGATCACGCCGGTGCCTTCGGTGTAGACCGTGATGTTCATCGGCTCGGCCACGCCGATCGCGTAGGCCACCTGGATCTGGCACTGGCGTGCGATGCCGGCGGCCACGATGTTCTTGGCCACGTAGCGCGCGGCGTAGGCGGCCGAGCGGTCGACCTTCGACGGGTCCTTGCCCGAGAACGCGCCACCGCCGTGCGGGCAGGCGCCGCCGTAGGTGTCCACGATGATCTTGCGGCCGGTGAGGCCGCAGTCGCCTTGCGGGCCGCCGATGACGAAACGGCCGGTCGGGTTGATCAGGAAGCGCGTGTCCTTCAGCCATTCCTTCGGGAGCACCGGCTTGATGATCTCTTCGATGATGGCTTCGTTGAACGAGGCCTTCATCTTGGTTTGCGTCTCGCTCTGGTCAGGATGGTGCTGCGTGGACAGCACCACGGTGTCGATGCTGTGGGGCTTGCCGTCCACGTAGCGCATCGTGACCTGGCTCTTGGCGTCGGGGCGCAGGAAAGGCAGGCGGCCGTCCTTGCGCAGCTGGGCCTGGCGCTCCACGAGGCGGTGCGCGTAGTAGATGGGCGCGGGCATCAGCTCGGGCGTTTCGTCGCAGGCGTAGCCGAACATCAGGCCCTGGTCGCCGGCGCCGGTGTTCAGGTGGTCGTCGGACGCGTGGTCCACGCCCTGGGCGATGTCGTTGGACTGCTTGTCGTAGCAGACCATCACGGCGCAACCCTTGTAGTCGATGCCGTAGTCGGTGTTGTCGTAGCCGATGCGCTTGATGGTGTCGCGCGCCACCTGGATGTAGTCGACGTGCGCGTTGGTGGTGATTTCACCCGCGAGCACCACCAGGCCGGTGTTGGTCAGCGTTTCGGCGGCCACGCGGCTGCGGGGGTCCTGCTCGAAGATCGCGTCCAGGATGGCATCCGAGATCTGGTCGGCAACCTTGTCGGGGTGGCCTTCGGAAACGGATTCGGAAGTGAAGAGAAAATCGTTCGCCATTTGTTCAAACTCCTTGAAAGTGATTTGGCGCGTTGCCAACTCTGCGGAGCCCTGGCGAACGCTTTAGCAGATGCCGACGAATCGACGGGGGGCACAATCGCCATGCGCTTGTGTTTGTCGCCCTGCAAGTTGTTCCGTAACTCGGCGACAATTTGGATTCTATTCGAGCCGCGCATACCATGCGCGCGCGTCCGTTTTTTGACCACCCCCTCCCGCTTCAATGATCACCCTGTTTCGCCTGCTCGCCCGCGTGCCGATGCCGTTGATGCATTGGTTCGGCGCCATGCTGGGCTGGCTGGTCTGGTGGAGCGCGCCGGGCTATCGCCGCCGCTTCAAAGCCAATGCCGAGAGCGCGGGTTTCGGGCCCGATCGATACCGCCCCGCCATCTCCGCCGCCGGCAAGATGGCCTCCGAACTGCCCTGGCTGTGGCTTCGGCCCCACGGTGAGACCGTGCTGAACCGCGTGGTCCGCTGGGAGGGCGTCGAGGCCTTCGAGGCCGCCATGCAGGCGAAGAAGGGCGTGATCCTGGTGGCGCCGCACCTCGGCAGCTGGGAAATGTGCGGCCAGGCCATCGGCGAGCGCTTCCTGGCGGCCTACGGGCCCATCACCGCGCTGTTTCGACCGGCGCGCAAGAAATGGATGGCCGACCTGATCGCCGCCGGCTCGCGCGACCGGCCCGGCCTGCAGACGCTCCCCACCAACAACACCGGCGTGCGCGGCCTGATCCGCACGCTGCGCGGCGGCGGCTACACCGGCATCCTGCCCGACCAGGTGCCGCCCCTCGGACAAGGCGTCTGGGCGCCGTTCCTGGGCCGCCCTGCCTACACCATGACCTTGCTTCCCCGCCTTGCCCAACAAACCGGTGCGGCCTGCTTCCTGAGCGTGTGCGAACGGCTGCCGCGCGGCGCGGGCTACGTGATCCGCTTCGAGCCGATCGTCGGCACCGCGCTGACCGACGCGTCGGCGCCCGTCGAGGACGCCGCCGCCGCCATGAACGACGCCATCGGCCGGCTGATTCACAGCCTGCCCGGCCAGTACGTGTGGGACTACGCCCGCTACAAGGAGCCGCGCGCCGAGCGCGTGGCCGCCGCCACCGGGGAGGTCGCATGAGCTTCGGTTCCCGACTCGGCATCGGCTTCATGCGCGCGATCGCGCCGCTGCCGCTGCCGCTCGTGCGTGGTTTCGGCGCATTTCTCGGCCGCATCCTGCACACCGTCGCCGTGCCGCGGCGGCGCGTGGTCGACACCAACCTGGCCGTCTGCTTCCCCGAGAAATCGGAGGCCGAGCGCCGCGCCATCGCGCGCGAGACCTTCGTCTTCGTCGCCCAGTCGTGGCTCGACCGCGGCTGGCTCTGGCATGCGTCCGAGAAGGTGGTGGCGAGCCGGCTGAAGGTGGTGGGCGCGGCTTCCGAGATCCACGAGATCGCCGACGGCGACGCGCCGATGATCCTGTTCGCGCCGCACTTCTACGGCCTCGACGCCGCGGCCACCGCGCTGACCATGCACACGGCGCGCCCCTCGGCCACCATCTACACGACCCAGCGCGACCCGATGGTCGACGCCTGGATCCGCGAAGGCCGCACGCGCTTCGGCGACGTGGCCGCGCTCAACCGGGTCGACGGCATCAAGCCGGTGCTGCAGGGCCTGCGCAAGGGCGGCCTGTTGTACCTGCTGCCCGACATGGACTTCGGGCGCGACCAGACCATCTTCGTGCCGTTCTACGGCGTGCAGGCGGCCACCGTACCGTCGCTCTCGCGCTTCGCGCGGCTGGGCAAGGCCAAGGTGGTGCCGGTGGTGTCGAAGCTCACGCCGGGCGGCTACGAGATCCAGGTGCTGCCGACCTGGCAGAACTTTCCCACGGACGATGTCGAGGCCGACACCGCGCTCATGAACGAGCGCCTGAAGGGCTACATCGACACGATGCCGTCCCAGTACTACTGGGTGCACCGCCGTTTCAAGACCCGCCCGGAGGGCGAGCCTTCCATCTACTGATTGCGATTGATCGCCGGCAGGTTGCCGGCTGCAGGCGCGCTACAGGTCGCGCTGCAGGAAGCCCTCGATCTCGCGGGCGACCAGCTGCGGTTGCTCATGCACGATCCAGTGGGTCGCATCCGGCACCTTCTTGACCTCGAGCCGGGGCACGTAGTCCTCGAGCCCTTCGAGCAGGCCCGGCAGCAGTGCCGCGTCGTCGAGCGCCCAGAACACGAAGGTCGGCACGTCCACCGTGAGCCGCTCGCGCGGCAGCACCGGGATGCTGTCGATGGTCCCGCCCGGCAGCGGCGTCTTCATCGGCGTCACGCGGTACAGGTTGCACGCGCCCGTGAGGCCCGCGCCCCAGACCTCGCGGTACTGCTGCTTCACCTCTTCGGTGAGCCAGCCAAAGCCGTCGGGGCCGGCCTTCATCAGCAGGAAGAAGGGCCACATGCGCTTGAAGTCGTCGGCCGCGAGCAGCGCCTCGGCGTCGGGGCGCGCAAGGAAGTGCATGTACGCGCTGGCCTGCTGCTGCGCCGGGTTGTTGCGCAGCTCGCGGGTGAAGGTGCCCGGGTGCGGCGAATTGATGATGACCAGCTTGCCGACCTGCGCCGGGAACGCGTTGGCATAGCCCCAGCCGAAGGCGCCGCCCCAGTCGTGGGCCACCAGCGCGGCCATGCGGCCGTCGGCGCTCTCGGTGGCCACGAGCTGCTGGATGTCCTGGATCAGCAGCTGCGGCTTGTAGGCCGCCACGTCGCTCGGCGCGCTCGATTTCTCGAAGCCGCGCAGGTTGGGCGCCACGCAGCGGTAGCCGCCGTGGGCGGGGTCCGAGAAGTACGCCAGCAGTTCGTCCCAGATGAACGCGGCCTCGGGAAAGCCGTGCAGGAACACCATCAGCGGCTGGCCCGGCTTGCCGGCCGCGCGGCAACTCAGGGTGGTGCCGTTGGGCAGGCTGCGTTGGAAGGTCTCGATCATGCTCGTTGTCTCCTTGGGTTGACTGTCGCTATTCTTTTGATAGTGAACTACGCACGCTGGACGGCCGTTGCAGCCTGTTCGGATATCAGGCCTCTTCGGGTGGCTCCGGCGGTTCCGACGGCTGCGCTGGTTCGGCCGGTGCCGTTGCCGGGGCGGTGGCACCTTCGGGGTGCACCCACCGCCACAGCAGCTCGGCGGCCTCGCCGACGCCTTGCTTCTTCAGCGCCGAGAACAGTTTCACCTCGCCGCCGCCGGCGTTCAGTCGCGTAATCGACAGCACCTTGGCGGCTTCGGTGCGCGTGAGCTTGTCGGACTTGGTCAGCAGCACGAGGAACTTCAGGCCTTTCTCCACGCGCGGGCGGATCACGTCGAGCAGGATCTCGTCGAGCTCGGTCAGGCCGTGGCGCGGGTCGCACATGAGCACCACGCCGCGCAGGCTTTCGCGCGTCATCAGGTAGTTGCCCATCACGCGCTGCCAGCGCAGCTTGGCTTCCTTGGGCACGGCCGCGTAGCCGTAGCCGGGCAGGTCGGCGAGCACCGCGTCGTCGACCTTCTGCTTGCCGATGCCGAACAGGTTGATGTGCTGCGTGCGGCCCGGCGTCTTCGATGCGAAGGCCAGGCGCGTCTGCTGCGTCAGCGTGTTGATGGCGGTCGACTTGCCCGCGTTGGAGCGGCCGACGAAGGCGATCTCGGGCAGGTCCACAGGAGGCAGATGCTCAAGCTGCGGAGCACTGGTGAGGAAGTGGGCGGTGTGCATCCAGCCCAGTGCCACGCGTTCGCGTTCGGCGACCTGGGGGTCCGCGGCGGGCGCCGCGCGGGGAGGATAGGCAGCGGGCTTGGCGCGCGGGGAGGGCATCTACGGACTTTCGAAACTAGACCCCCATTGTAGAATCGTGAGGTTTTGCGCCAATAAATTCGAAGCGAAGCCCCCCGATATGAAGTTGTTTGCCAATATTCTGCTTGCAGCCCTTGTGGGCCTTGCATCCAGCGCGAGTCTTGCAGCCGATGAACACGCGGCAACTCCGAATGAGGCGGCCGCGGCGCCTGCCAAGCCGGCCAAGCCGGACCCCGCCAAGGGGGACACGCTGTTCAGCGCAAGCACTCCGACCATCCAGAGTTGCGCTTCGTGCCACAACGCCGACGGCAACTCGAGCATCGCGGCCAACCCGAAGCTGGCGCAACAACACCCCGAGTACATCGTCAAGCAGCTGCAGGACTTCAAGTCCGGCAAGCGCAAGAACAGCGTCATGACCTCGATGGCCTCGCACCTGAGCGATCAGGACATGCGCGACATCGCCTGGTTCGTCGGTTCGAAGAAGGTCAAGACGGGCTTCTCGAAGGACAAGGACACCATCGCGATGGGCGAGAAGATCTACCGCGGCGGCATCGGCGATCGCCAGGTCCCGGCCTGCGCCGGCTGCCACAGCCCCAACGGCGCCGGCCTTCCGGCCCAGTACCCGCGCCTGGGCGGCCAGAACGCCGAGTACACCGTGGCCCAGCTCACGGCCTTCCGCGACAACGTACGCCTGAACAGCGCGCCCATGACGGGCGTGGCCGCCAAGCTCAACGACCGTGAAATCAGGGCCGTGGCCGACTACATTGCCGGTCTGCGCTGACCACCCCTGGCCATCACGCGCGACGAGCGTGAACTAACCGCCGATAACAACCCCAAACAAAGGGCGGGCCCATCCAGAAGGATGGCCCGCCCTTTTGTTTTCCCCCACTTCCTCGTTCCTCCTTTCGCCCGATGTCCGTCTCCACCCATGGCCTTCGCGTTCATCGCGGCCCGCAAACGCTTCGCGCTGCGGTGGAGCTGTTCTCGTCGATGCGCTTCGCGATCGCGCTGCTTACCGTCATCTGCATCGCATCGATCATCGGCACCGTGCTCAAGCAGCACGAGCCCGTCAACAACTACATCAACCAGTTCGGGCCGTTCTGGGCCGAGTTCTTCCGCGCGGCGCGGCTGGACTCGATCTACAGCGCCTGGTGGTTCCTGCTGATCCTGCTGTTCCTGGTGATCAGCACCACGCTGTGCATCGTGCGCAACACGCCGCGCATCATGGTCGACCTGAAGACCTTCAAGGAAGACATCCGTGCGCAGAGCCTGAAGGCCTTCGGCCAGCGCGCGGAGACCCGGCTCGGCGAGACACCCGAAGCCGCGGCCAACCGCATCGGGCAGCTGCTGGCGAGCGGCGGCTGGAAGGTCAAGCTGCAGCAGCGCGACGCCACCGGCGGCAGCCGCCCGAGCGCCGCGGGCTGGATGGTCGCGGCGCGCGCCGGCGGCGCCCACAAGCTGGGCTACATCGCGGCCCACAGCGCGATCGTGCTGGTGTGCATCGGCGGCCTGTTCGACGGCGACCTCGTGGTGCGCGCGCAGACCTGGTTCAACGGCAAGAGCGTATTCACGGGCGGCGGCATGATCGCCGACGTGCCGCCGCAGCACCGCCTGTCGGCCAGCAACCCGACCTTCCGCGGCAACATCCTCGTGCCCGAAGGCGGGCAGGGCAGCGTGGCCATCCTGAACCAGGCCGACGGCGTGCTGCTGCAGGAGCTGCCGTTCTCCATCGAGCTGAAGAAGTTCATCGTCGACTACTACTCCACGGGCATGCCCAAGCTCTTCGCGAGCGAGGTGGTGCTGCACGACCGCGAGACCGGCGAAGAGGTGCCCGCGCGCATCGAGGTCAACCACCCGGCCAGCTACAAGGGCGTGGAGATCTACCAGTCGAGCTTCGACGACGGCGGCTCCAAGGTGAAGCTCAAGGCCGTGCCGATGGCGGCCGCGGCCAAGCCCTTCGAGGTGGAAGGCGTCATCGGCGGGCCGAGCACCGAGATCACCAACGGCAAGGACAAGCTCACGCTCGAGTACGCCGCGCTGCGCGTGATCAACGTCGAGAACTTCGCCGATGCGGGCGCCATGAGCAGCGGCGCCGACGTGCGCAAGGTTGACCTGCGCCACGGCATCGAGTCTCGCCTGGGCGCGGCCAACAAGGTCAACAAGCCCAAGGTGCTGCGCAACATCGGCCCGAGCATCGGCTACAAGCTGCGCGACGCCGCCGGCCAGGCGCGCGAGTACCAGAACTACATGGTGCCGGTCGACACCGGCGACGGCCAGCCGGTGTTCCTGCTGGGCATGCGCGAGAAGCCCGAGGACCCGTTCCGCTATCTGCGCGTGCCGGCCGACGAGCAAGGCTCGATGGACGGCTTCGTGCGCATGCGCACCGCGCTCGGCGACGCCGACACGCGCGCGCGCGCCATCGAGCGCTACATCGCCAAGGCGTCCGACCCCAAGCGCCCGGAAATGGCCGAGCAGTTGCGCGTGTCCGCCACGCGCGCGCTGGCGCTGTTCGCGGGCAGCGAGCGCGCCAGGCCCGACGCCACCACCGTGGGCGGCTGGCAGGCGATTGCCGAGTTCATGGAAGTCAACGTGCCCGAGGCCGAACGCGAACGCGCGGGCGGCGTGCTGGTGCGCATCCTGAACGACGTGCTGTTCGAGGTGCTCAACCTGAGCCGCGAAGGCGCCGGCCTGGCCGCGCTGGCGAACGACGAGAAGTCGCAGGCCTACCTCACGCAGGCGGTGCTGGCCATCAGCGACGCGCACTTCTACCCGGCCCCGGTCGCGATGATGATGACCGACTTCACGCAGGTGCAGGCCAGCGTGTTCCAGGTGGCGCGTGCCCCTGGGAAGAACATCGTCTATCTCGGGTGCCTGTTGCTGATCGTCGGGATTTTTGCCATGCTGTACGTGCGCGAGCGCCGCCTCTGGGTGTGGCTGACGCCGGATGGCGGCGCGCCCGACGGCACCGCACCCGAAGCTTTCGCGGCGGGCACGACGGCCACGATGGCGTTCTCGGTCAATCGCAAGACCATCGACAGCGACCGCGAATTCGAGCACCTGAAGCACAAGCTGCTCGCCCTGGACAAGACATAAGCAGAGACACGATGAACACCACGACCCTCACGCTCAATGAAAGCTGGCTCTCGCGCCGCAACCTGTTCGACTGGGTGTTCGCGGCGCTGGTGCTGGCCGGCGGCCTGTTCGCGTTCACGCGCTATGCGGGGTCGATGGACTACTACGAGAAGCCGATCCTCGCCGCGGCGGTGATCGCGATGATCTCCATCGGCTGGTTCTGGCGGCCGCTGCGCGTTCTGGCCATCGTGGTGGCCGCGGCGTCGCTGCTGGCCATCACGTCGTACCAGGGCGATCTGGCGCGCGCCGACACGGTGTTCTGGCTCAAGTACTTCCTGTCGAGCCAGTCGGCCATTCTCTGGATGAGCGTGCTGTTCTTCATGAGCACGATCTTCTATTGGCTCGGCTTCTTCGGCGGCAAGCAGTCCGACACCTTCGACGCCATCGGCTCGCGCCTGGCCTGGGCGGCCGTGACGATGGCGCTGATCGGCACCATGGTGCGCTGGTACGAGAGCCACCAGCTCGGCCCGGACATCGGCCACATCCCGGTCAGCAACCTGTACGAAGTGTTCGTGCTGTTCTGCTGGCTCACCGCGGCGTTCTACCTGTACTTCGAGGAGCGCTACAACACGCGCGCGCTCGGCGCCTTCGTGATGCTGGTGGTCAGCGCGGCGGTGGGCTTCCTGCTCTGGTACACGATCGTGCGCGAGGCGCACGAGATCCAGCCGCTGGTGCCGGCGCTGCAGAGCTGGTGGATGAAGCTGCACGTGCCCGCCAACTTCATCGGCTACGGCACCTTCTCGCTCGCGGCCATGGTCGCCTTCGCGTACCTCATCAAGGAGCAGGCCGAGGAGAAGCGCTGGTACAAGCTCACGCCGATCTGGCTGCTGGGCGTGGCGCTGTGCTTCGTGCCGGTGGCGTTCCGCCAGCGCGTGCAGGAAGCCGGTGGCAGCTACTGGGTGGTCTACGCGGGCATCTCGGCGCTGATTGCGGCGGGCATCCTGCTGGGGCGCAAGCGCATCGCGGCGCGGCTGCCGGCCAACGAGGTGCTCGACGACGTCATGTACAAGTCGATCACCGTCGGTTTCGCCTTCTTCACCATCGCCACCGTGCTGGGCGCCCTGTGGGCCGCCGATGCCTGGGGCGGCTACTGGAGCTGGGACCCGAAGGAAACCTGGGCGCTGATCGTCTGGCTCAACTACGCGGCCTGGCTGCACATGCGGCTCGTGAAGGGCCTGCGTGGCACCGTGGCGGCCTGGTGGGCGCTGGGCGGGCTGGCGGTCACAACCTTCGCCTTCCTCGGCGTGAACATGTTCCTGAGCGGGTTGCACAGCTACGGCACGCTCTGAGCGCAGGCCGCCGGTCTTTCACGAAGAATTGAAACCGCGCGCCGGTCAGGCGCGTAACCAAACCGGGGACAGTCACGAACTACCCTGAGCACAACGATTCACGCGAAAGGCCTGTCATGTCGTTCCATTCCCGCCCGATGCGTCGCCACACCGGCGACAACGGCTTCACCCACCCGCTGTCGAGCGAGATCACGCCGCGCGCCGCCTACGAAGGCCGGCGCGACCTGTTGAAGCTCATGGCCGGCGGTGCCGCGGGCGCGGCGCTGGCGGGCTTTGCCTCGCGCGAAGCGTGGGCGCAGGCGGAGCGGCCCAACAAGCTCGCGCCGCTGCCCGGCGCGAAGTCGGCGGTGCCCGGCGCCATGTCGATGGAGAAGCTCACCGACTACAAGGACGCCTCGACCTACAACAACTTCTACGAGTTCGGCACCGACAAGGCCGACCCGGCCAAGAACGCCGGCACGCTGAAGACGCGGCCCTGGACCGTGGAGGTCGAGGGGCTCGTGAAGAAGCCGGGCAAGTACGGCATCGAGGACCTGCTCAAGCTCAGCGCGCAGGAAGAGCGCATCTACCGCCTGCGCTGCGTCGAGGGCTGGTCGATGGTGATCCCGTGGGTCGGCTACTCGCTGGCCGAACTCATCAAGAAGGTCGAGCCGCAGGGCAACGCCAGGTTCGTCGAATTCGTGACGCTGGCCGACCCCAAGACCATGCCCTTCGTGGGCTCGCGCGTGCTCGACTGGCCCTACACCGAAGGCCTGCGCATGGACGAGGCGATGCACCCGCTCACGCTGCTGTCTTTCGGCATGTACGGCGAGGTGCTGCCCAACCAGAACGGCGCGCCGGTGCGCCTGGTGGTGCCGTGGAAGTACGGCTTCAAGTCGGCCAAGTCGATCGTGAAGATCCGCTTCGTCGAGAAGGAGCCCGGCACGGCCTGGAACAAGGCCGCGGCCAACGAGTACGGCTTCTATTCGAACGTGAACCCGAACGTCGACCATCCGCGCTGGAGCCAGGCGACCGAGCGCCGCATCGGCGACGGCGGCGGCCTGTTCGCCAAGCGGCGCAAGACCGAGATGTTCAACGGCTACGAAGCGCAGGTCGCCCAGCTGTATGCGGGCATGGACCTGAAGAAGAACTTCTGAGCGCGGCTCGGCAACCGGCGCTCGCCCCATGAACAAGCTGCTCATGCATCCGGCGACCAAGCCGGTCATCTTCCTGCTGTGCCTGTTGCCGTTCGCGCGGCTGGCGTACGGCGCCTTCACGGACGGGCTCGGCGCCAACCCCGCCGAGTTCCTGATCCGCGCCACCGGCGACTGGACGCTGCGCTTCATCTGCATCGTGCTGGCGGTGACGCCGCTGCGCGTGATGAGCAAGTGGAACGCGCTGGCGCGCTACCGCCGCATGCTGGGCCTGTTCGCGTACTTCTACGTGGTGCTGCACCTGCTGTGCTACAGCTGGTTCGACATGGGCTTCGAGTGGGGCGACATCGCCAAGGACATCGCCAAGCGGCCGTTCATCCTCGTGGGGTTCTCGGCCTTCGTGCTGCTGACGCCGCTGGCCGCCACCTCGTTCAACCGCGCGATCAAGGCGATGGGTGCGAAGCGCTGGCAGATGCTGCACAAGCTGGTCTACGTGATCGCGGGGCTGGGCCTGCTGCACTTCTTCTGGATGCGCGCGGGAAAGAACAACTTCGCTGAAGTGTTCGTCTACGCCGCGATCATCGGCGTGCTGCTGGCGTGGCGCGTATGGAATTTCGCGAGCAAGCGCAAGGCAAAGCCGGCGGCGGCCACGCTGGCCGCGCGCAGCAGCGAGAAGCCGCTGCGCACCGGCTGACCCCTGTGACCCCTGAAGGGCCACGCCGGGAGATCAGCCGTCGATCTCGGCGCGCAGCTGATCTTCCATCGTCTCGCGACGGCGGATCAGCTTGGCGGTGGCGCCACTCACCAGCACCTCGGCGGCACGGCCGCGCGTGTTGTAGTTGCTGGACATGCTCATGCAGTACGCGCCGGCCGACAGCACGGCCAGCAGGTCGCCCGCCACCACGTTGAGCGCGCGGTCGCGGCCGATCCAGTCGCCGCTTTCGCAGACCGGGCCGACCACGTCGTAGGTTGGCGCGTCGCCGGCGCGGGTGCGCAGCGGCACGATGCGCTGGAAGGCCTGGTACATCGCGGGACGCGGCAGGTCGTTCATGGCCGCGTCGACGATGCAGAAATTCTTGTCTTCACCCGGTTTGGTGTAGAGCACCTCGGTCACGCACACGCCGGCATTGCCGACCAGCGAGCGGCCGGGTTCGATCACCAGCTTGCGCTGGCCGAAGCCGCGCGCGTCGAGCTTGGCGAGCAGCTGTTGCCAGAGTGCATCGGCCTTGGGCGGCACTTCGCCGTTGTAGTCGATGCCCAGGCCGCCGCCGAAGTCCAGGTGATGGACCGGCACGCCGGCTGCTTCGATGGCTTCCACCAGGTCGAGCACGCGGTCGCAGGCGTCGAGGTAGGGCGAGGCTTCGGTGATCTGCGAGCCGATGTGGCAGTCGATGCCCACCACTTCCAGGCCCGGCAGCTTCGCGGCGTGCAGGTAGGCCTCGACCGCGCGGTCGTGCGCGATGCCGAACTTGTTGCCCTTGAGGCCGGTGGAAATGTACGGGTGCGTCTTCGGATCGACGTTCGGGTTGATGCGAATGCTGATCGGTGCGCGGCGGCCTTCGGCCAGTGCCACTTCGTTGAGCACGTCGAGTTCGGCTTCGCTCTCGACGTTGAAGCAGGCGATGCCGGCCTCGAGCGCCTGGCGCATCTCGGCGCGCGTCTTGCCGACACCCGAGAAGATGATCTTCCTCGGGTCGGCGCCCACCGCCAGCACGCGCGACAGCTCGCCGCCCGAGACGATGTCGAAGCCGCAGCCGGCTTGCGCGAACACACGCAGCACGCCGAGCGACGAGTTGGCCTTCATCGCATAGCAGATGAGCGCGTCGCGGCCTTCGAAGCCGCGCTGGTAGGCCGCGAGGGCGTCCAGCATCCATTGCTTCGAGTAGACGAAAAGAGGGGTGCCGTGCTCGCGGGCCAGCGCGTCGAGCGCGACGCCTTCGATGTGCAGCGCGCCGTCGCGCTGGGCAATGTGCGGTTGGCCGGGGAGAGCGGTGGAGGCGGTGTTGGCGTTGGCGCTCATTTGCGCGGTTCCGTGGTGTTGCTGCTGCTGTTGCGGGCCGGGGCGCTGGCGGCAGCAGCCGGTGTAGGCGCCGCCTCGCTGGAACTGGAGCTGGATGATGAGGAGCGCAGGCTGTCCGGCGTCATGAGCTGCGGCAAGGTGGCGCGCCCGGCAGCGGCAGGATCGGTCGGCAGGTACAGCGCACCGCGCTGTCCGCAGGCCACCAGGGCGGTGGTGCCTGCAACGAGGCAGACCATGAGCACAGCGCGGGCGCGGGTGCTCACTAGAATTTGGCGAACGTTCAACATAGCGAAATTGTAATGACCGACATTGAGTACATGGACCGCGCCGAAGCTGCGCTCGCCGCCATCGAGCAGGGCTGCGACCGCATCAACGACGCGAGCGACGCCGACCTCGACAACCAGCGGGTGGGCGGGATGATCACGATTTCATTCCAGAATGGCAGCCAGTTGATCGTCAACCTGCAGAAGCCCCTGCAGGAAATCTGGCTGGCCGCGCGCTCCGGCGGCTACCACTATCGCCACGACGGCACCGCCTGGGTCGACACCAAGACCGGCGAGGAGTTCTTCGGCAACCTGTCGCGCGAAGCGACCCGGCAAGCCGGGCAGCCGCTGGAGTTCGCGGCCGCCTGATTCATCTTCTTCAGTTGCGGAAGAGGTCGAGGATGCGGTTGCGTTCCTCGGGCGGGGGCGGCGGGCTGACCGGCGCACCCGTCAGGGCTTCCGCCGGTGCCGTCGGTGCCGATTCCACGCCCAGGCTTGCAACGCCTCGGCCCGGCGCGTAGTCGTCGTAGTACCACTCGCCGCCGACGCTCACGATGCCCGACGGCGGGTTGGCCGACAGCTCGGTCACGGGCACGCCCTTGATGGCGGTTTCCATGTAGGTGATCCAGATCGGCAGGCTCAGGCCGCCGCCGGTCTCGCGGTCGCCCAGGTTGCGCGGCGTGTCGTAGCCGATCCACGAGATGGCCGTCATGGTCGGCTGGAAGCCTGCGAACCACGCGTCGAGCGAGTCGTTGGTGGTGCCGGTCTTGCCGTAGAGGTCGGGGCGCTTGAGCATCGCCTGCGCCTTGGCGGCGGTGCCGGCACGTGCCACGGAATTCAGCAGCGTGTCCATGATGAAGGCGTTGCGCTGGGGAATGGCGCGCAGCGATTCGTTGAGCAACGGCGGCTGTTTGTCGACCAGCACCTTGTCCTTGTGGTCGGTGATGCGGGTCACGAGGTACGGATTGACGCGGTAGCCGCCGTTGGCGAACACCGAGTAGCCCACCGCCATCTGCATCGGCGTGACCGAGCCGGCGCCGAGCGCCATCGGCAGGTAGGCGGGGTGCTTGTCCTTGTCGAAACCGAAGTTGGTGATCCAGTCCTGTGCGTAGCGCGTGCCGATCGATTGCAGGATGCGGATTGACACCAGGTTCTTCGACTTCATCAGCGCGGTGCGCATCGACATCGGGCCGTCGTAGCCGCCGCCGTAGTTCTTCGGCTCCCACGGCTGGCCGCCGGTGGTGCCGGCGTCGAAGAACAGCGGGCCGTCGTTGATGACGGTGGCGGGGGTGAAGCCCTTTTCAAGCGCCGCGGAATAAATGAATGGCTTGAAGCTCGAGCCCGGCTGGCGCCACGCCTGCGTGACGTGGTTGAACTTGTTCTTGCCGAAGTCGAAGCCACCGACCAACGCCTTGATGGCGCCGTCGCGCGGGTCCATCGCGACGAAGGCGCCTTCCACCTCGGGCAGCTGCGTGATTTCCCAGGTGTTCTTGGGTGTCTTCACCACTCGGATCACCGCGCCGCGGCGGATCTTGATGTTGGGTGGGGCCTTGTCGGAAAGGCCGGACTGCGCGGGCTTGAGGCCGTCGCCGGTGATCTGCACCGGGTCGCCGTTGGCACGCACCGCGTCGATCTGCTTGGCCGTGGCCTTGAGCACCACGGCGGCCATCACGTCGCCGTTGTCGGGATGATCGTTCAGCGCGTCGTCGACGGCTTCGTCGACTTCCTTGGCGTTGTTGGGCAGGTCGACGAACTTCTCGGGGCCGCGGTAGATCTGGCGGCGCTCGTAGTCCATGATGCCCTTGCGCAGCGCCTTGTAGGCGGCCGCCTGGTCGGCGGCCACCAGCGAGGTGTAGACCTTCAGGCCGCGCGTGTAGGTGCTGTCGCCGTATTGCGCGTACATGAGCTGGCGCACGGTTTCGGCGACGTACTCGGCATGCAGGCGGTTGGGATCGGCGGCGTCGCGCAGGTGAAGCTCTTCCTTCTTGGCTTCGGCGGCCTGCTCGGCGGTGATGAAGCCGGCCTCCTGCATGCGGTCGATCACATAGAACTGGCGGCCGCGCGCGCGCTGCGGGTTGTTCACGGGGTTGTTCGCGCCCGGTGCCTTGGGCAGGCCGGCCAGCATCGCGGCCTGCGCGATGCTGAGGTCCTGCAGCGGCTTGCCGAAGTAGGCCTCAGATGCCGCCGCAAAGCCGTAGGCGCGGTTGCCCAGGTAGATCTGGTTCAGGTAGATCTCGAAGATCTGGTCCTTGGTGAGCAGGTGCTCCAGCTTGAAGGTCAGCAGCACCTCGTAGATCTTGCGGGTGAGCGTTTTCTCGGAACTCAGGTACACGTTGCGCGCCACCTGCATCGTGATGGTCGAGGCGCCCTGGCTCTTCACGCGGTTCATGTTGGCCAGGCCGGCGCGCACCATGCCCTTGTAGTCGACGCCGCCGTGGTCGTAGAAGCGCGCGTCTTCGGCCGCCAGCACGGCGTCCTTCATGACCTTGGGGATGGCCGAGATCGGTGTGAGGTTGCGGCGCTCCTCGCCGAACTCGCCGATCAGGATGCCTTCGGCCGAGAACACGCGCAGCGGCAGCTTGGGCCGGTAATCGGAGAGTTCCGAGATGTCCGGCAGGTTCGGATAGGCGACCGCGAGCGCCACCGCCACCACGCACAGCACCGACAACGCGCCCGCGGCGACGATGCCGAAACCCCAGAAGAAAAAGCGCAAAAGCCATTTCAGCCAGGTCGGGCGTGGGGTGGGAGGGGTCTTGGCTGGCCCTTTGGGGCTGGATGTTTCTTGCATGGAGGGCCGGAGAGTCACCCGACATTATAAAAAGCCAGCTCCTTCCCACGATCCGATCTTTGTTGCCCTTGCATCGGCCTAATTCAAAAGTTACAAAATGCGGATTTGACGTCAGGTTTTGACAACGATTATTGGATTTGTCCTATAGCGTCGCTTGGTTGGCGCTACACCTGCTGCTAGCATGCAACCGAACGCAAATTTTTCTATTGGTTACAAATACAGGGGGAGAGGGACCTAACTTGGCTGCTCTTGGATCATTGTTTCGTCGTCAGAACGCTCCCCTGCTGGGGTTGGACGTGAGTTCGTCCAGCGTCAAGCTGGTCGAGCTCGGCCGTGAGGCCAGCGGCAAGCTGGTCCTGGAGCGCTGCGCCATCGAGCCCCTGGAACGCGGTTGGATCACCGACGGCAATGTCGAGAAGTTCGACGAAGTCGCCGAAGCGGTTCGGCGTGTGATCCGCAAGAGCGGCACGCGCACGCGCAACGTCGCGCTGGCCTTGCCGCCTTCGGCCGTGATCACCAAGAAGATCATTCTTCCCGGCGGCATGAGCGAGCAGGAGCTCGAGATCCAGGTCGAGTCCGAAGCCAACCAGTACATCCCGTTTTCGCTGGATGAAGTCAGCCTCGACTTCTGCGTGACCGGGCCAAGCACCTCGTCGCCCGGCGACGTGGAAGTGCTGATCGCGGCGTCCCGCAAGGAAAAGGTCCAGGACCGCGAAGGCCTGGCGGAAGCCGCTGGCCTCAAGGCGATGATTCTTGACGTCGAGTCTTATGCATCGCGGCTTGCGACGGCCCGTCTGATCGAGCAGTTGCCCGGCAAGGGAACGGATGCGATCGTGGCGCTGTTCGAAGTGGGTGCCTTCACCACCAGCATGCAGGTGCTGCGCAACCAGGAAGTGTTGTACGACCGCGACCAGGCGTTCGGCGGCGCGCAGCTGACTCAGCTGATCGTGCGCCAGTATGGTTTCTCCGCTGAAGAGGCGGAAGCCAAGAAGCGCAGCGGTGACCTGCCCGACGACTACGGCTCGGGTGTGCTCAAGCCTTTCGTGGAAAGCATCGCGCAAGAAATCGCGCGCGCGCTCCAGTTCTTCTTCACCAGCACGCCGCACAACCGCGTCGACTATGTGTTGCTGGCTGGCGGCTCGGCGTCGTTGCCTGGCCTGACCAATGCGGTGACGCGACAGACTTCGTTTGCGTGCTCACTGCTGAATCCTTTCGATGGCATGGAATTCAGCTCGAACATCCGTGAGAAGAAGGTCAAGCGCGAGGCGCCGTCCTATCTGACCTCCTGCGGTCTGGCCATGCGGAGGTTCGTGCAGTGATCCTCATCAATCTGCTTCCGCACCGCGAGGCGGCGCGCAAGCGCCGGCGCGAGGCGTTTTATGGCACCTTGGGTGCTGCAGCCGTTCTGGGGGTGTTGATCGCCGGGCTGGGCTATCTTTGGTACGAAGCGCAGATTTCCGCGCAGCGCGCGAAGAACGGATTCCTTCAGGCCGAGATCAAGAAACTCGAGGTCGAAATCAAGGAAATCTCGACGTTGCAAGAGGAAATCGCAGGCCTGCGCGCACGCCAGATGGCAGTGGAAGACTTGCAGGGAGATCGCAACCTGCCTGTGCATCTGCTCAACGAGTTGGTCCGGCAGCTGCCGGACGGCGTGTATCTCACAAGCATGAAGCAGGACAACCAGACCGTCACGCTCCAAGGCATGGCGCAATCGAACGAACGAGTTTCGGAATTGCTGCGGAATCTGGGCAACAACAGCCCGTGGCTGGTGAAGCCGGAGCTGGTCGAGATCACCTCGGCCAACGTGAACCTGACCCAGCGCGATCAGCGCCGCGTTGCCAACTTCACGATGCGCATCGGGCTCAAACGCCCGACCGATGCCCAGAAGGCTGCCGCTGAAAAGGCGCTGGCTGCAACGGCGCAATCCAAGGGGTAATCGATCATGGCAAGCAATCGCCCCTCCCAGAAAGTGGATGTCGCCGCGGCCATGCGCCGTTTCGGTGAGCAGTTCCGCGGACTCAATCCGAACGACCCTTCCATGTGGCCGTCGGTGCCACGCTATGCCTTGTGCGTGGCTGTGACCCTTTTGGTACTGGTTGCACTTTGGTTCGTGTGGTTGACCAATTCGAACGACGAATTGGAAGGAGAACGTTCGAAGGAAGTCGCGCTCAAGGCCGACTATTCCAAGAAGGTTGCTCAGGCCGCGAACCTGGACCTCTTGAAAAAGCAACGCGAGCAAGTGCAGCAGTACGTGACCCTGCTCGAAAAGCAACTGCCGAGCAAGGCCGAAATGGATGCCCTTTTGTCCGACATCAACCAGGCGGGCCTCGGCCGCAGCCTGCAGTTCGAGTTGTTCCGCCCGGGGCAGGTGTCGGTGAAGGATTACTACGCCGAGTTGCCGATCTCGGTGAGGGTGACCGGCCGCTATCACGACATGGGTGCTTTCGTGGCTGACGTTGCCGCTCTTTCCCGGATCGTGACGCTCAACAACATCACCGTCACGCCGCAGAAGGACAAGGATACGTTGACGATGGACACCACCGCGCGCACCTTCCGCTACCTCGATGACGAAGAGCGGGCCGCCCAGAAACGCGCAGCAGTTGCGCCGAAGGGGAAGAAGTGACGGTCGCTGCAAGAATTTTGTGGCTGATGCTGGCTGCGGCAGGGCTGAGCGCCTGCGAGTCTGGCCAGGAGGATCTGCAGCGCTGGATGGCCGAGCAGCGCGCGCAGGTGAAGCCCTCGGTGCCTCCGATCACGGCGCCCAAGAAGTTCACGCCACAGGCTTATACCGAGGCGTCTTCGTTCGAACCGTTCAACATATTGAAGCTGACGCAAGCGTTGCGCCGCGATTCGAACCAGCCAAGCACCTCGGAATTGATTGCGCCCGAACTGGCGCGCCGCAAGGAGCCGCTCGAAGCTTTCCCGCTCGACGCGATGGCGATGGTCGGCAGCATGGGCCGCAAAGGGCAGCCGGTGGCGCTGGTCCGAATCGACAAGCTGCTCTACAAGGTGCGCGTCGGCGAATACCTGGGGCTCAACTATGGGCGCATCACCCTTATCAACGAAACCGAAATCGGCTTGCGCGAAATTGTGCAAGACGCTGCTGGTGAATGGATCGAACGCGTCGCGACGCTGCAGCTGCAAGAGAGTGCGAAGAAATGAACCACAAGAAATCAACGATGGCACAGTGGCTGCGCGCCACCGGCCTGGGTCTGCTGGCCTTCGGCGCACTGGCGGTGGCCCATGCGCAAAACACGATCGAGGCTGTGACCAGTTCAACGCAATCGGGCGGGGAAGTGATCCGAATCGATCTTGCGCAACCGCTTACCGCGCTGCCTGCCGGCTTTGTGGTCCAGACGCCCGCACGCATCGCGCTTGATTTTCCAGGTGTCACGAATGCCATCGGCCGCTCTGCCATCGAAGTGAACCAGGGCAATCTGCGCTCGGTGAACGTGGTCCAGGGGGGAGAGCGCAGTCGCGTGGTGTTGAACCTCAAGCAGGCGACGGCATACAAGGCCGAGATCCAGGGCAAATCGCTGCTGGTCATTCTCGAGCCCGTGGCAGGAGCGGCTCTTGCCGTGTCGTCTGCGACGGCATTCGCGGAGAACCGTAACCGCGACACCCTGCCGCTGCGCGATGTCGATTTCCGTCTTGGCAGTGACAGCACCGGCCGCGTGATCGTCGACCTTCCGAACAACCAGGTTGGTGTCGATGTGAAGCAACAAGGCAAGAACCTTGTCGTCGAGTTCACCAAATCGACGTTGCCTGAAGGCCTGCGTCGCCGTCTCGATGTGTCCGATTTTGGCACGCCAGTGCAGTTGATCACCTCGCAACAGTCGGGCGATCGTGTTCGCATGACGATCGAGGGCAAAGGCGATTGGGAGCACAGCGCCTATCAGAGTGAAAACCAGTTCGTGGTGGAAATGCGGGCTCGCAAGGTCGACCCGACAAAGCTGACGCAAGGCGTGGGCTACAACGGCGAAAAGCTCTCGCTCAACTTCCAGAACATCGAGATCCGTTCGCTGCTGCAGGTGATCGCCGATTTCACGAACTTCAATATCGTGACTTCGGATTCAGTGACTGGCGCGCTGACGCTGCGTCTGAAGGATGTGCCGTGGGATCAGGCCCTCGACATCATCATGCAGGCCAAGAATCTGGGCATGCGCAAGAACGGCAGCGTGCTGTGGATCGCGCCCAAGGACGAGATCAATGCCAAGGAAAAGCTCGAGTTCGAGGCCAAGGCCGCGATCGAGAACCTCGAGCCGCTGCGCACCCAGTCGTTCCAGCTCAACTACACCAAGGCCCTCGTGATCGCGCAGGGATTGACTGGTACTGGCGCCTCGGCGGGCGGTGGTGGTGGTGGTTCCAGCGGAACTAATACACGTATCCTGAGTCCGCGTGGCAGTGTGATCGCTGAGTCGCGGACGAATCAGCTCTTCGTGTCCGACATTCCATCGCGCCTTGCTCAAGTCACTGAATTGATCCAGAAGCTGGATATTCCTGTCCGCCAGGTGCTGATCGAAGCCCGAATCGTCGAAGCTTCCGACACGTTCGGCAAGTCGTTGGGCGTGAAGCTGGGTGGGGGGATCTCCGGCGAGCGCTTCGCGTCTTCGGCGGGCAACCGTGCGTTTGCCAATGTCGGTGCCATACCGGCCACGACGACTACTGGGGCCGCGACCTCCTCGTTCACCAACTCCAACTTCATCAACCTCCCCGCAGGCGATGCAGGTGGCACCGGCAACGCCGCAGGCACCTTCGCGCTCTCGCTCTTCAACTCCAGCTTCTCGCGCATGCTGAACCTGGAAATCTCGGCGCTCGAAGCCGATGGCAAGGGCAAGCTGGTCTCCAGCCCCCGCGTCATCACGGCCGACCAGACCAAGGCGCTGATCGAGCAGGGTGAAGAAATCCCGTACCAACAGGCCACGTCCAGCGGTGCCACCTCGATCTCGTTCCGCAAGGCGGTGCTGAAGCTCGAAGTGACGCCGCAGATCACGCCCGAAGGCAACATCATCCTCACGCTGGATGTCAGCAAGGATGCCCGCGGCGTGAACACGTCGGCCGGTCCGGCGATCAACACCAAGCACGTGCAGACCGAGGTGCTGGTCGAGAACGGCGGCACGGTGGTCATCGGTGGTATCTTCGAGCTCACCGAAACCAATGACGAATCGCGCGTGCCGGTGCTGGGTGAAGTGCCCTATCTGGGGGCACTGTTCCGCAAGCGCGAACGCGTTGCCAACAAGACCGAAATGCTCGTCTTTATCACTCCGAAGATGATTACCGACCGCAACGCCGCGCGCTGACGCGCGGGCGTAGCAGCCACCGCGTGGCGGTCGCACTCGTCGGTTTGCCCGGCGCCGGAAAATCCGCAGTGGGCCGGCGCCTGGGAATGCGGCTGGACCTTCCGTTCATCGATACCGATCACGTGATCGAGCAGCGCATCGGCTGCTCGATCCGTGATTTTTTCGATCGTGAGGGCGAAACCGCCTTCCGCGACCTCGAACAGAACGTGATCGCCGACCTGGCGCTCAGTGCCCACGGCGTGCTGGCCACCGGCGGTGGCGCTGTCCTGAGGGATGCCAACCGCAGCCAGTTGCGTGATCACTTCCACGTGATCTACCTGCGCTCCTCCCCCGAAGACCTGTTCCGGCGCCTGCGCCACGACGTCAAGCGCCCGCTGCTCCAGGTGGCGGACCCGCTCGGGCGGCTGCGGGAACTGCACGACGCGCGCGACCCGTTCTACCGGGAAACCGCCCACGACGTGGTCGACACCGGCCGCCCGTCCATCGCCATGCTGGTGAACATCATCGTCATGCAGCTGGAACTGGCCGGCATCGTCGAGCCCGGCGCGCACCCGGAAGAGCCCGCCGACTGAGCCGGCCCCGGCTGCAGCGCCTAAACTCGCTGCCATGTCCTTGTCCGTACTTTCCGCCCCGCCAGAACGCGTCGACATCCAGCTCGGCGACCGCAGTTATCCGATCCTCATCGGTGCCGGCCTGCTGGAAAACCCCGAAAACTTTGCCGCCGCGTCGTCGGCCGCCTCCGCCCTGATCGTCAGCAACACCACGGTGGCGCCGCTGTATGCCCAGGCGCTGCGCGCCGCCTTGGCGGGCCGTTACCGCACCGTTCACCTGCTCGAGCTGCCGGACGGCGAGGTGCACAAGAACCTGCAGACGCTCAATTCGATCTTCGACGCCCTCCTGGGCCACGGCAGCGACCGCAAGACCGTGCTGTTCGCCCTGGGCGGCGGTGTGGTGGGCGACATGACCGGTTTCGCCGCTGCCAGCTACATGCGCGGCGTGCCTTTCGTGCAGGTGCCGACCACGCTGCTGGCGCAGGTCGATTCTTCGGTCGGCGGCAAGACGGCCATCAACCACCCGCTCGGCAAGAACATGATCGGTGCGTTCTACCAGCCGCAACTGGTCGTGTGCGACCTGTCGACGCTGCAGACGCTGCCCCCGCGCGAACTGAGCGCCGGCCTGGCCGAAGTCATCAAGTACGGCCCGATCCACGACATGGCCTTCTTCGACTGGATCGAGGCGAACGTCGACGCGCTCGTCGCGCGCGACCCCGCCGCGCTGGCCCATGCCGTGAAGCGCAGCTGCGAGATCAAGGCGCTGGTCGTCGGCCAGGACGAGCGCGAGACCGGCCTGCGCGCCATCCTCAATTTCGGCCACACCTTCGGCCATGCGATCGAATCGGGCCTGGGCTACGGCGAATGGCTGCATGGCGAGGCGGTCGGCTGCGGCATGGTCATGGCGGCGCACCTGTCGCAGCGGCTGGGCGGCGTCGACGCGGCATTCGTCGCCCGGCTCACGCGGCTGATCGAGCGTGCCGGCCTGCCGACCGTCGGCCCCGCGCTGGGTGCCGAGCGCTACCTGGAACTGATGCGCGTCGACAAGAAGTCGGAGGCCGGCGAAATCCGTTTCGTGGTGATCGACACGCCCGGCTCGGCCGTGGTCCGCGGTGCGCCCGACGCACTGGTGCGCGAAGTGCTCGCGCAATGCTGCGAGGCATGAGCCTCGCGGCCTATGCGTGCCAGCCCGCGCAGTCGCGCGGCCGTCGGCATGCCGAGCCGCCGGCGCCGACGCGCGACGCCTTCCAGCGCGACCGCGACCGGATCGTGCATTCGACGGCCTTCCGCCGGCTGGTCTACAAGACCCAGGTCTTCCTGAACCACGAAGGCGACCTGTTCCGCACCCGGCTGACCCATTCGCTGGAAGTTGCCCAGCTGGGCCGGTCGATCGCGCGGGCGCTGCGCATCAACGAAGACCTGGTCGAGGCGATCGCCCTGGCGCACGACCTGGGCCACACGCCTTTCGGCCACGCCGGCCAGGACGCGCTCAACGCCTGCATGGACGGCCATGGCGGCTTCGAGCACAACCTGCAGAGCCTGCGGGTGGTCGACGCGCTGGAGCACCGCTATCCGCAGTACGACGGCCTGAACCTCAGCTTCGAGACCCGCGAAGGCATCCTCAAGCATTGCTCCCGCGCGAACGCGGAGCGCATCGAGGCGGCAGAGCCCCATGGCGTCGCACGGCGCTTCCTCGACCGTACGCAGCCCGGGCTCGAAGCGCAGCTGTGCAACCTGGCCGATGCCATCGCCTACAACGCCCACGACATCGACGACGGCGTGCGCTCGGGGCTCATCGCGGTCGAGCAGCTGGCCGAGGTCGAGCTGTTCGAGCGCTACCGCCGCGAGGCGCTCGCGGAGCATCCGCAGCTGCAGGGCCGCCGCGTGCTCTACGAGACCATCCGCCGCATGCTGAGCGCGCAGGTCTACGACGTGATCGACGCGACCCGCGCCGCGCTGGAAACCCTCGCGCCAGCCGATGCCGATGCGGTGCGCCAGGCGCCGCCGGTCG
The DNA here is from genome assembly GCF_900115445.1 of Variovorax sp. OK605. NCBI lineage: Bacteria > Pseudomonadati > Pseudomonadota > Betaproteobacteria > Burkholderiales > Comamonadaceae > Variovorax > Variovorax sp. OK605. Next base: position 66,540 of record NZ_FOWL01000003.1, on the reverse strand, counting down.
TCGCCTTCAGCCCGACGATGCAGGCGCAGTCCGAAGACCTGAAGCGTTTTCTGTTTCGCAACCTCTACCGCCACCCGCAGGTCACGCAGACCACCGACCAGGCGCAGGCGGTCGTGCGTGAGCTGTTCGAGGCCTACCTCGAACGCAGCGCCGAAATGCCCGATTCCTATGCCCAGCGCGACGACCGGCACCGCGCGGTGGCCGACTACATCGCGGGCATGACCGATCGCTTCGCCATGCGCGAGCACGAGCGGCTCACGGGCCGCCGGGGCATCGCGTGAACCCGGCCGGTTCCTCGGCCCGGCCGCGCGTGCCGGTAGCCGCATTCGCCGTTTTGCTGGGCGGCGTGAGCGGCGCCTTGCACCTGGGCAAGCTGCCGCCCGCGGTGCCGGCGCTGCAGGCCTCGCTCGGCATTGGCCTGGTGGAAGCGGGGTTCCTGCTGTCGCTGGTGCAGGTGGCGAGCATGACGCTGGGCCTCGTCGCCGGCCTGGCTGCCGACAGCATCGGCCTTCGCCGCAGCATGCTGACGGGGCTGGGGATACTGACGGTTGCCAGCCTGCTCGGCGGCTGGGTCGGCAGCGGCGCGTTCGGTGCAGCGCACGCGGTGCGGTGGCTGCTGGTGCTGCGCGCGGTCGAAGGCATCGGCTTCCTGCTGGCCGTGATGCCGGGTCCGGGCCTGATCCGCGCCCTGACCCCGCCGGGCGCCGACAAGGCCGCACTGGGTTTGTGGGGCGCCTACATGCCCCTCGGCGTGGCGCTGGCGCTGCTCTTCGGACCCGCGCTGATCGCGTGGGGCGGATGGGCCGACTGGTGGTGGGCGTTGTCCATCGTCTCGTCGCTGGCCGCGCTCTGGGTCTGGCTGGCCGTGCCCCCCGACGGGATGCGTTGCGCGCCGGCCGGCCAGGTTTCCTCGGGTTGGTCATCGCGCCTGCGGGCGACGGTCGGCGCGCGGGCGCCCTGGCTCGTCGGCCTGACCTTCGCCGTGTATTCGGCGCAGTGGATGGCCGTGATCGGCTTCCTGCCGGCCATCTATGCGGGCGCCGGGGTGCCGGCCGCCTGGAACGCCGTGCTCACCGCGCTGGCTGCCGCCATGAACATCGTCGGCAACATCGCGGGCGGACGCTGGCTGCAGCGCGGCGTGGCGCCCGAGCGGCTGCTGCAGCTCGGTTTCCTGACGATGGCGCTGGGCGGCGTCGCGGCCTTTGCGCAACTGGGGCAGGGCAGCGACGCCCTGGGCCTGCCGCCCGCGCTGCGCTACATCGCGGTCTGCGCGTTTTCGCTGGGCGGCGGCATGGTGCCGGCGACGCTGTTCCTGCTCGGCGTGCGGCTCGCGCCCGGTCCGTCCACCGTCTCCACGACCATCGGCCTGATGCAGCAGGCCTCCTCGCTCGGCCAGTTCCTCGCACCGCCGGCGGTGGCGTGGGTGGCCCACCGCGCCGGCGGCTGGCATTGGACCTGGGCGGCCACGCTGGCCTGCTCGCTGGTCGGCATCGCGGTCGCGCGGCGGCTGGGGCGGATTCGCCCTGCGGCGGAGATGGCATGACCGGCGCGGCGACAATCGGGCCCCTCCAGGCCGAAGCTGACATGCGGCGCTGGCTCGAGCGCGCGGTCATCGGACTCAACCTGTGCCCGTTCGCGAAGGCGGTGCACGTGAAGGGGCAGATCCACTACGCCGTGTACGAGCCCGCCGAAGAGGCGGACCTGATGGAGGTGCTCCTGGCACAGGCCAGGGACCTCGCGGCCCTCGACGCGGCCGTGCGCGACACCACCCTTTTGATAGCACCCAACACCTTGGCCGACTTCCTGGACTTCAACGACTTCACTGCGCGTGCCGAGCGCCAGCTGGCGCGCGCCGGCTTCGACGGCGTGTTCCAGCTGGCCAGCTTTCATCCGCAATTCCAGTTCGCCGGCACCGAAGCCGGCGACATCGGCAACGCCACCAACCGCGCGCCATACCCCACGCTGCATTTGCTGCGCGAAGACAGCGTCGACCGCGCCGTCGACGCTTTTCCCGGCGCCGAAGCGATCTTCGAGCGCAACATAGACACCCTCGAAGCGCTGGGCGCGCAAGGTTGGGCCGCGCTCGACGTCGGGCCCGGGAGTGCCAAGCCATGAACACGAAGCTCGAAACCAAACCCGTGAAGACGAACAAGGCCGTCAAGGCCGACGCGGAACTCGCCGAGGTCCTGAAACCGGGCCAGTCCGTGGAGTTGCTCAAAGAACTGCACATCCTCACCCGCGAGGGCCGGCTCAACCAGGATTCGCGGCGCAAGCTCAAGCAGGTCTACCACCTGTTCCAGTTCATCGAGCAGCTGCTGCGCGAACTGCCGGAGCAGGGCGCCGGCGCCACGCTGGCCGACCACGGCGCGGGCAAGTCGTACCTGGGTTTCATCATCTACGACCTGTTCTTCCGGGCGAGGCAGGGCGGCGGAGGGCATGTCTACGGCATCGAGACGCGCGGTGAACTGGTCGAGCGTTCGCGCGCGCTGGCGCAGCGCCTCGGTTTCGAGCGCATGTCGTTCCTGAACCTCACGGTGGCCGAATCGGCGCAGGCGAGCGAGCTGCCTGAGCAGATCGACGTGGTCACCGCGCTGCACGCCTGCGACACCGCCACCGACGACGCCATCGCCTTCGGCCTTGCCAAGAAGGCGCGCTGCATGGTGCTGGTGCCCTGCTGCCAGGCCGAAGTGGCGGCCTGCCTGCGCGAGACCAAGGCGCTCGCGCTGTCGCGCACGCCGCTGGCCGAGCTGTGGCGCCATCCGCTGCACACGCGCGAAATCGGCAGCCAGCTGACCAACGTGCTGCGCTGCCTGTACCTCGAAGCCAACGGCTACAGCGTCACCGTCACCGAGCTGGTGGGCTGGGAGCACAGCATGAAGAACGAGCTGATCCTGGCGCGCTACACCGGCCAGCGCAAGGCCAGCGCGGCAACCCGGCTGCGCGAGCTGCTGGCGCAGTTCGGGCTCGATTCGCTGGGCGACACGCGCTTTCGCCTGGCCTGAGCGCTGGCGCGCAGCCTGCGGCCCGTCGTCCGCCCACCCTTTCGCCCATGGCCCGCCTTCCCCGTCTCACCCTGGCCGACATGCCGCATCACGTGATCCAGCGCGGCAACAACCGCCAGCCGGTCTTCGTGGACCGCGCGGACCACGAGAAGCTGCTCGCGCTGCTGGCCGAGAACGCCACGCGCTTCGGCATCGCGCTGCACGCCTACGTGCTGATGGACAACCACTTCCACCTGCTGGCCACGCCCAACAGCGCCACGGGCCTGCCGCAGTTCATGCAGTCGGTGGGGCGCAGCTACGTGCGCTACTTCAATGACCGGCATGGCCGCAGCGGCACGCTGTGGGAAGGGCGCTACCGCTCGACGCTGATCCAGACCGACCGCTACCTGCTGACCTGCATGGCCTACATCGACCTGAACCCCGTGCGGGCAGGGCTGGTGCACGATGCGCGCGACTTCCCCTGGTCGAGCCACGGCCACTACGCCGGCCTGCGGCACGACCGGCTGCTGACGCCCCATCCGCTGTACTGGCAGCTCGGCAACACGCCGTTCGCGCGGGAGGCTGCCTATGTCGAGTTGGTGCGCGCCGGCGTGCGCGCGGCCGACCAGACCGCGCTGACCGAGGCCACCTTGCGCGGCTGGGCGGCCGGTGACGACGACTTTCTGGGCCTGTTGCAGAAGTCCACCGAACGCCGCGTGGTCAAAGCCAAGGCCGGCCGGCCGCCTTCGAACCCCGAATCCTGAGCGCGAAATCGGCGCCAGTCCGTCGCTGATGTTGGAGTTATCGCTCCTGCTTTTGATGTGTCCCCAATTTATTTCCGATCAGAAAACTCAAGATTTAATTCGAATCTGACCCCCATTAAAGTGTTTGGCATTCTTTGTGCATCGCAATATGCTCCCTTTCCCTGCGAAAACTGAAGGAGCGCGCCCATGACGACGGCTGCCGAGATTCAACATCTCCAAGAACACGGTCTGTATTCCGGTGCCGACGAGCACGATGCCTGCGGCGTCGGCTTCGTTGCACACATCAAGGGCGAAAAAAGCCATGCCATCGTGCTGCAGGGCTTGAAGATCCTCGAGAACCTCGACCATCGCGGCGCAGTGGGCGCTGACAAGCTGATGGGCGACGGCGCGGGCATCCTGATCCAGCTGCCCGACCACCTGTACCGCGAAGAGATGGCCAAGCAGGGCGTCACGCTGCCCCCGCCCGGCGAGTACGGCGTCGGCATGATCTTCCTGCCGAAGGAGCATGCCTCGCGCGAAGCCTGCGAACAAGAGATGGAACGCGCCATCAAGGCCGAAGGCCAGGTGCTGCTCGGCTGGCGCGACGTGCCGGTGAACCGCGACATGCCCATGTCGCCCACCGTGCGCGAAAAGGAACCGCTGCTGCGCCAGGTCTTCATCGGCCGCGGCAATGACGTGATCGTGCAGGACGCGCTGGAACGCAAGCTCTACGTGATCCGCAAGACCGCCAGCGCCAACATCCAGCGCCTGAAGCTCAAGCACAGCAAGGAATACTACGTTCCGAGCATGTCCAGCCGCACCGTGGTCTACAAGGGCCTGCTGCTGGCCGACCAGGTCGGTACCTATTACCTCGACCTGCAGGACAAGCGTTGCGTCTCGGCCCTGGGCCTGGTGCACCAGCGCTTCTCGACCAACACCTTCCCCGAATGGCCGCTGGCCCACCCGTACCGCTACGTTGCCCACAACGGCGAAATCAACACGGTCAAGGGCAACTACAACTGGATGAAGGCCCGCGAAGGCGTGATGTCCTCGCCCGTGCTCGGCGCCGACCTGCAGAAGCTGTACCCGATCAGCTTCGCCAGCCAGTCCGACACCGCCACCTTCGACAACTGCCTCGAGCTGCTGACGATGGCCGGCTACCCCATCAGCCAGGCCGTGATGATGATGATTCCCGAGCCCTGGGAGCAGCACGCCACCATGGACCCGCGCCGCCGCGCGTTCTATGAATACCACGCCGCCATGCTCGAGCCGTGGGACGGCCCGGCCTCCATCGTGTTCACCGACGGCCGCCAGATCGGCGCCACGCTGGACCGCAACGGCCTGCGCCCCTCGCGCTACTGCGTGACCGACGACGACCTGGTCATCATGGCCTCGGAGTCGGGCGTGCTGCCCGTGCCCGAGCAGAAGATCGTGCGCAAGTGGCGCCTGCAGCCCGGCAAGATGTTCCTGATCGACCTGGAACAGGGCCGCATGATCGACGACGAGGAGGTCAAGTCCAACCTCGCGAACAGCAAGCCCTACAAGCAGTGGATCGAGAACCTGCGCATCAAGCTCGACAGCGTGAAGGCCGAGCCGGTCTCCGCGCCGCTGTCGCAAGTCGCATTGCTCGACCGCCAGCAGGCCTTCGGCTACACCCAGGAAGACATCAAGTTCCTGATGAGCCCGATGGCGCAGGCCGGCGAGGAAGGCATCGGCTCCATGGGCAACGACAGCCCGCTGGCCGTGCTCTCCAGCAAGAACAAGCCGCTGTACAACTACTTCAAGCAGCTGTTCGCGCAGGTGACGAACCCGCCCATCGACCCGATCCGCGAAGCCATCGTGATGTCGCTGGTGTCCTTCATCGGCCCCAAGCCCAACCTGCTGGACATCAACCAGGTCAACCCGCCGATGCGGCTCGAAGTGAGCCAGCCGATCCTCGACTTCTCCGACATGGCGAAGCTGCGCGACATCGGCAAGTACACGCAGGGCAAGTTCAAGAGCTATGCGCTGGACATCACCTACCCGCTCGCCTGGGGCGACGAAGGTGTCGAAGCCAAGCTGGCCTCGCTGTGCGCCGAAGCGGTGGACGCCATCAAGGGTGGCCACAACATCCTGATCATCAGCGACCGCGGCGTGAGCCCGACGCAGGTGGCCATTCCCGCCGTGCTGGCGCTGTCGGCCGTGCACCAGTACCTGGTGCGTGAAGGCCTGCGCACCACCGCCGGCCTGGTGGTCGAGACCGGTTCGGCGCGCGAAGTGCATCACTTCGGCGTGCTCGCGGGCTACGGCGCGGAAGCCGTGCACCCGTACCTCGCCATGGAAACGCTCACGGCCATGCACGCCGACCTGCCGGGCGACCTGAGCGCCGAGAAGGCGGTCTACAACTACGTGAAGGCCATCGGCAAGGGCCTGTCGAAGATCATGTCGAAGATGGGTGTCAGCACCTACATGAGCTACTGCGGCGCCCAGTTGTTCGAAGCCATCGGCCTGAACAGCGAGACCGTGAGCAAGTACTTCACCGGCACCGCCAGCCGCGTGGAAGGCATCGGCGTCTTCGAGATCGCCGAGGAAGCCATCCGCATGCACAAGGCCGCCTTCGGCGACGACCCGGTGCTCGCCGGCATGCTGGACGCCGGCGGCGAATACGCCTGGCGCACGCGCGGCGAAGAGCACATGTGGACGCCCGACGCCATCGCCAAGCTGCAGCACAGCACGCGCTCCAACAACTGGAACACGTACAAGGAATACGCGCAGCTCATCAACGACCAGAACCGCCGTCACCTGACGCTGCGCGGCCTGTTCGAGTTCAAGATCGACCCGGCCAAGGCCGTTCCGGTCGACGAAGTCGAGTCGGCTGCCGACATCGTCAAGCGCTTCGCCACCGGTGCGATGTCGCTCGGCTCGATCAGCACCGAGGCGCACGCCACGCTCGCCATTGCCATGAACCGCATCGGCGGCAAGAGCAACACCGGCGAAGGCGGTGAAGACCCCGCGCGCTACCGCAACGAACTCAAGGGCATCCCGATCAAGCAGGGCGACACGCTCAAGAGCGTGATCGGCGCCGAGAACGTCGAGGTCGACCTGCCCCTGAAGGACGGCGACTCGCTGCGTTCGCGCATCAAGCAGGTCGCGTCGGGCCGCTTCGGCGTCACGGCCGAGTACCTGCATTCGGCCGACCAGATCCAGATCAAGATGGCCCAGGGCGCGAAGCCGGGCGAGGGCGGCCAGCTGCCGGGCGGCAAGGTCACCGAGTACATCGGCAAGCAGCGCTATGCGGTGCCGGGCGTGGGCCTCATCTCCCCGCCGCCGCACCACGACATCTACTCGATCGAAGACCTGGCGCAGCTCATTCACGACCTGAAGAACACCGCGCCGCACGCCAGCATCAGCGTGAAGCTGGTGAGCGAGATCGGCGTGGGCACCATCGCGGCGGGCGTGGCCAAGTGCAAGAGCGACCACGTCGTGATCGCCGGCCATGACGGCGGCACGGGCGCATCGCCCTGGTCGTCGATCAAGCACGCGGGCAGCCCGTGGGAAATCGGCCTGGCCGAGACGCAGCAGACGCTGGTGCTCAACCGCCTGCGCAGCCGCATCCGCGTGCAGGCCGACGGCCAGATGAAGACCGGCCGCGACGTCGCCATCGGCGCGCTGCTGGGCGCCGACGAGTTCGGCTTCGCCACCGCCCCGCTGGTGGTCGAGGGCTGCATCATGATGCGCAAGTGCCACCTGAACACCTGCCCGGTGGGCGTGGCCACGCAGGACCCGGTGCTGCGCAAGAAGTTCTCGGGCAAGCCCGAGCACGTCGTCAACTACTTCTTCTTCGTTGCGGAAGAAGTGCGCCAGATCATGGCCCAGCTCGGCATCCGCAAGTTCGACGACCTGATCGGCCGCGCCGACCTGCTCGACATGCGCAAGGGCATCGAGCACTGGAAGGCCTCGGGCCTGGACTTCAGCCGCCTGTTCGCGCTGCCGAACGTGCCGGCCGACGTGGCACGCTTCCACGTCGAGAACCAGGACCACGGCCTGGACAAGGCGCTGGACGTGAAGCTCATCGAGAAGTCGCGTCCCGCCATCGACAAGGGCGAGAAGGTGCAGTTCATCGAGGTGGCACGCAACGTCAACCGCTCGGTGGGCGCCATGCTCTCGGGCGCGCTGACCAAGGTGCATCCGCAGGGCCTGCCCGACGATTCGATCCGCATCCAGCTCGAAGGCACGGGCGGCCAGTCGTTCGGCGCCTTCCTGGCACGCGGCATCACGCTGTACCTGATCGGCGACGCCAACGACTACACCGGCAAGGGCCTCTCGGGCGGCCGCGTGGTGGTTCGCCCCAGCCTCGACTTCCGCGGCGAAGCGGTGCGCAACACCATCGTGGGCAACACCGCGCTGTACGGCGCGACCACCGGCGAGGCCTACCTGTGCGGCGTGGCCGGCGAGCGTTTCGCCGTGCGGCTGTCGGGCGCCACGGCGGTCATCGAAGGCACCGGCGACCACGGCTGCGAATACATGACCGGCGGCACGGTGGCCGTGCTCGGCCAGACGGGCCGCAACTTCGCGGCCGGCATGAGCGGCGGCGTCGCCTTCGTCTACGACGAAGACGGCCATTTCGCCTCGCGCTGCAACCTCTCGATGGTGTCGCTGGACAGGGTGCTGACCTCGGCCGAACAAACGGCCAGCGTGCACCGCAAGATCTGGCACGGCGGCGTGACCGACGAAGCACAGCTGAAGAAGCTGCTCGAAGACCACCACCGCTGGACCGGCAGCAAGCGCGCGCGCGAGCTGCTCGACACCTGGGCCGTGTCGCGCACGAAGTTCGTGAAGGTGTTCCCGAACGAATACAAGCGCGCGCTGGCCGAGCTGCACGACCGCAAGGTCGAGCTCACGAGCAGCGGCAACAACGCACACGTCGGCCTCGAGCCGCATGCGCTGGTGGCTCCGTCCGCAACCGCCGCGGTCTGAGCGGCAACGAACACGAAGAACAGAGGAAAGCACGATGGGAAAGATCACCGGCTTCATGGAGCATGAGCGTGTCGAGGAGGGCTACAAGCCCGTCGACGAACGCGTCAAGCATTACAAGGAATTCGTTGTCGGCCTGGACACCGCGCAAGCCAAGGTGCAAGGCGCGCGCTGCATGGACTGCGGCACGCCGTTCTGCAACAGCGGTTGCCCGGTCAACAACATCATTCCGGACTTCAACGACCTCGTGTACCGCGACGACTGGCAGAACGCCTTCGCGGTGCTCGACTCGACCAACAACTTCCCCGAGTTCACCGGCCGCATCTGCCCCGCGCCCTGCGAGGCCGCCTGCGTGCTCAACGTGAACGACGAGGCCGTGGGCATCAAGTCGCTGGAACACGCGATCATCGACCGCGCCTGGGACGAAGGCTGGGTGGCGCCGCGCGTGGCCAAGCACAAGACCGGCAAGAAGGTCGCCGTGGTGGGCGCGGGCCCGGCCGGCATGGCGGCGGCGCAGCAACTGGCGCGCGCCGGCCATGACGTGACGCTGTTCGAGAAGAACGACCGCATCGGCGGCCTGCTGCGCTACGGCATCCCCGACTTCAAGATGGAGAAGACGCACATCGATCGCCGCGTCGAGCAGATGAAGGCCGAGGGCGTGAGCTTCCGCACCGGCGTGATGGTCGGCGCCGCGAAGGACCCGCTGGGCAAGGGCTCCAAGGTCACGAACCTGGCCAAGGAAACCGTCACGCCCGAGCAGCTGCAGAAGGAGTTCGACGCCGTGCTGCTGACCGGCGGCGCCGAGCAGTCGCGCGACCTGCCGGTGCCGGGGCGCGACCTCGACGGCATCCATTTCGCGATGGAGTTCCTGCCGCAGCAGAACCGCGTGAACGCGGGCGACAAGGTCAAGGGCCAGCTGCGCGCCGACGGCAAGAGCGTGATCGTGATCGGCGGCGGCGATACCGGCTCCGATTGCGTGGGCACCAGCAACCGCCACGGCGCGGTCAGCGTCACGCAGTTCGAACTGATGGCCCAGCCGCCCGAGGAAGAGAACCGCCCGATGACCTGGCCGTACTGGCCGATCAAGCTGCGCACCAGCTCCAGCCATGAAGAGGGCTGCGAGCGCGAGTTCGCCATCTCGACCAAGGAATTCATCGGCGAGAAGGGCAAGGTCACCGGCCTGAAGACCGTTCGCGTCGAGTGGAAGGACGGCAGGATGCAGGAAGTGGCCGGCAGCGAGCAGGTGCTCAAGGCCGACCTCGTGCTGCTGGCGATGGGCTTCATCAGCCCCGTGGCCACCGTGCTGGACGCCTTCGGTGTCGAGAAGGACGCACGCGGCAACGCCAGGGCAACGGTCGATTTCATCGGCGGCTACGCCACCAACGTGCCGAAGGTCTTCGCCGCCGGCGACATCCGCCGCGGCCAGTCGCTGGTTGTGTGGGCCATTCGCGAAGGCCGTCAAGCCGCGCGTTCGGTGGATGAATTTCTGATGGGATTCAGCGACTTGCCGCGCTGAATTTTGTTTCAATTTGTCGGGGCCGGGCACGGCCCCGGTATCATCCGCGTGAAACCGCATGCCGGGATGCTTGAAGAAGCGCCCCGGCTTTTTTATTGAGATGGACCCTGCCGCACCCCTGCCACATCCCTTCGTAGAGTTCCGAGACGTCACGTTCGGCTACGGCGCGCGCGCCATCCTCGACGGCGTTTCCTTCAGCGTACCGCGTGGCAAGGTCACGGCCCTCATGGGCGCATCGGGCGGCGGCAAGACCACCGTGCTGCGGCTGATCGGCGGACAGCAGAAGGCGCAGCGCGGCCAAGTGCTCTTCGATGGCCATGACGTCGGCAAGTTCGACGCCACCGCGCTCTACGCGGCGCGGCGCCGCATGGGCATGCTGTTCCAGTTCGGCGCGCTGTTCACCGACATGACCGTGTTCGACAACGTGGCGTTTCCGCTGCGCGAGCACACGCAACTCTCCGAAGCGCTGGTGCGCGACATCGTGCTGATGAAGCTCGACGCGGTCGGCCTGCGCGGCGCGCGCGACCTGATGCCCAGCGAGGTGTCGGGCGGCATGGCGCGGCGCGTGGCGCTGGCGCGTGCCATCGCGCTCGACCCCGATCTCGTGATGTACGACGAGCCCTTCGCCGGCCTCGACCCGATCTCGCTCGGCACCGCGGCGCGGCTGATCCGCCAGCTCAACGACACGCTCGGGCTCACCAGCATCATCGTGTCGCACGACCTGGAAGAAACCTTCCGCATCGCCGACCACGTGATCATCCTGGCCAACGGCGGCATCGCCGCGCAGGGCACGCCCGACGACGTGCGCCACAGCGCCGATCCGCTGGTCCATCAGTTCGTGAACGCACTGCCCGACGGGCCCGTGCGTTTCCATTACCCGGGCGTCAGCATCGAAGACGACTTCGGCAATGTCGAAGGGGGGCGTTCATGAGCGCTGCGCTGGGCCGCCCCGAGCAAGCGAAGTCCCCCCTGGGGGGCAGTGAGGACACGAAGTGCCGAACGAGGGGGCCTGTATGACTTGGTGGAAGCCTGCCGATACCGGCTTTGCCGTGCGCAGCCATCTGGCCAACCTGGGCTATGGCGCGAAGCTCTTCATGCGCCTGGTCGGTCCGGGCGCGCAGATCATGCGGCGCTTCAGCCTCGTGCGCGACCAGATCCATTTCCTGGGCAACTACTCGCTCGCGATCATCGGCGTGTCGGGCCTGTTCGTGGGCTTCGTGCTGGGGCTGCAGATGTACTACGCGCTGCAGCGCTACGGCTCGTCCGAAGCGCTCGGCCTGCTGGTCACGCTGAGCCTGGTGCGCGAACTCGGACCGGTGGTGGCCGCGTTGCTGTTCACCGGACGCGCCGGCACGTCGCTCACCGCGGAAATCGGCCTCATGAAGGCTGACGAGCAGCTGAGCGCCATGGAAATGATGGCCGTCGACCCCGTGCAGCGCATCCTCGCGCCGCGTTTCTGGGCCGGCGTCATCACCATGCCGCTGCTGGCGGCCGTGTTCAGCGCGGTCGGCATCATGGGCGGCTACGTGGTGGGCGTGCTGATGCTGGGCGTGGACCCGGGCGCGTTCTGGGGCCAGATGCAGGGCGGCGTCGATGTGTGGCGCGACGTCGGCAACGGCGTCATCAAGAGCATCGTCTTCGGCTTCACCGTGACCTTCATCGCGCTGCTGCAGGGCTACGAGGCCCAGCCCACGCCCGAGGGCGTGTCGCGCGCAACCACGCGCACCGTGGTGTCGGCATCGCTGGCGGTCCTGGGGCTGGACTTCCTGCTCACCGCCATGATGTTCAGTATCTAAAGAGGCTCGGCCTCCATCGTTCTAAAGAGTGCAAACCATGCAACGTTCCAACAACGACATCTGGGTCGGCCTGTTCGTGCTGATCGGCGCGGCGGCCCTGCTGTTTCTCGCGCTGCAGTCGGCCAACCTGCTGAGCCTGAACTTCCAGAAGACCTACGCCGTGACAGCGCGCTTCGACAACATCGGCGGACTGAAGCCGCAGACCGCGGTGAAGAGCGCGGGCGTGGTGGTCGGGCGGGTGGAGTCCATCACCTTCAACGACAAGACCTTTCAGGCCGACGTGACGCTGGCTTTGCAAAACCGGTACAGTTTTCCCAAGGACAGTTCGCTCAAGATCCTGACCAGTGGCCTGCTCGGCGAGCAGTACATCGGGATCGAGGCGGGCGCCGAGGAGAAGAACCTGCAGTCCGGCGACACCATCACAGCCACGCAATCCGCGGTGGTGCTGGAAAACCTGATCAGCCAGTTCCTCTACAGCAAGGCCGCCGACGGGAGCTCGAACTCCGGATCGGCGCAGGGAACCCCCAATAAAAAATGAAAACACGATCTTTCTCGCCTGTCGCCCCGAATGCTATGAAAAGCATAGCTAAATTTGCCCGCTGGACCAGCGCGGCCGCTGTGTTCGCCCTGGTGGCCGGCTGTGCCACCGGTCCCAACGCGAATCCGGCCGACCCCTTCGAGCCGTTCAACCGCGGCGTTTTCACGTTCAACGACAAGCTCGACCAGGCTGTGCTCGTGCCGGTGTCCACCGCCTACGTCAACGTGCTGCCGTCGATGGTGCGCACGGGCGTGAACAACTTCTTCGGCAACATCGGCGACGTCTGGAGCTTTGCCAACAGCGTGGCCCAGCTCAAGCTGCAGAACAGCGCCGAGACCTTCATGCGGGTCAACGTCAACACCTTCTTCGGCCTCGGCGGCCTGCTGGACGTGGCGACCGAAGCCGGCATCGACCGCCACGACGAAGACTTCGGCCAGACGCTCGGCCGCTGGGGTGTGGGCGCGGGCCCGTACATCGTGCTGCCGCTGCTCGGCCCCTCCACGCTGCGCGACACCGTGGCCAAGCCGGTCGACTTCTACGGCGACGGCATCAACGCCGTGAGCGACGTGGCATGGCGCAATTCGCTGACCGTGCTGCGCGTGGTCGACACGCGCTCGCAGTACCTGCGCGCCGGCCGCCTGATCGACGACGCCGCGCTCGACAAGTACTCCTTCACGCGCGATGCCTTCCTTCAACGCCGCCGCAGCCTGATCCATGACGGCAAGTCGTTCGACGAGGACGCAGGCAAGTAGGCTGCAGGCACAGTGAATCGAACGCGCCAGGACGTCCGCAGGAGCGCAGGTTGCGCTTGCATTCCGTTGCAAGGCTTCACCTGGGCTTCAGGAACCCGGTAGTCCCGGGTCCTGTCCAAACCGTTCTTGTCGTGGCACGCCATCTTTCGTGCGTGCCGCGCCCATCCGAAACCAGAGGGACCTCTCAATGAACAACAAGATGATCGTGCAACGCCGCAGGCTCGGCCACATGGTGCTGGCCGGCGCGATGCTGTTCAGCGCCGCGGCCGCCTTCGTGAGCCCCGCGCGCGCCGCCGACGAAAGCCCCGACGCGCTGGTGAAGCGCATCTCGACCGACGTGCTCGACACCATCAAGTCGGACAAGTCCATCAAGTCCGGCGACGTCAACAAGATCATGCTGCTCGTCGACAGCAAGATCATGCCGAACGTGAACTTCCAGCGCATGACGGCTTCGGCCGTCGGCCCGGCCTGGCGCACGGCCACGCCGGAGCAGCAGAAGAAGCTGCAGGACGAGTTCAAGACCCTGCTGGTGCGCACCTACGCCGGCGCGCTCGACCAGGTCAGCGACCAGACCGTCACCGTGCGTCCGTTCCGCGGTTCGCCCGACGACGCCGACGTGCTGGTGCGCACCGAGGTCAAGGGCCGCGGCGACCCGGTCCAGCTGGACTACCGCCTCGAGAAGACCCCCGGCCAGGGCGCCGGCTGGAAGGTCTACAACCTGAATGTGCTGGGCGTCTGGCTGGTCGACACCTACCGCACGCAGTTCGCGCAGGAAATCAACAAGAGCGGCATCGACGGCCTGATTTCCGCGCTCGCGGCGCGCAACAAGGGCAACAGCAAGGGCTGACCGATGCTGGTCCTGCCCACGCGCCTGACCCACGACGAGGCCCCCGCCTGCATGCGCATGCTGCAGCAGGGGTTGAAGGGGCAGGTCGATTCGTCGTCCACCGTGGTGGACGCCACCGCCCTGGCCCAGTTCGATTCTTCCGCCCTGGCGGTGCTGCTCGAATGCCGGCGTGAATCCAGTGCGCTGGGCCGCGGCTTCGCGGTCAAGGGCCTGTCGCCGCGTCTTCGCGAACTGGCTGCCCTGTACGGCATTGCGGGCCTTTTGCCCGCTGCGCCCTGACGGCCTGTCCCCCCGGCTTTTCACTTCGCTTCGCTGCATGTAATTCGCCACCCCCAGGGTGAGGCGCGGGCCGCCTTGGGGCGGCCCGGCGGCGGCCGCATGAGGGTATCGGGCCGCTGCGCGGCGCGCTTTCGAACTCGCCCCGTAAAATCGCGGGCTCCCATGCCCGCGATCTCCTTCCAATCGGTCTCCAAGACCTACCCCCCCTCCAAACAGCAGAAAGCCCAAGGCAAGCCGGGGCTGAAGGCCGTCGACGAGGTCACATTCCAGATCGAGCCGGGCGAGTTCTTCGGCCTGCTCGGCCCGAACGGCGCGGGCAAGACCTCGCTGATCAGCATGCTCGCGGGCCTTTCCAGGCCCACGTCCGGTGCCATCAGCGTGCATGGTTTCGACGTGCAGCGCGACTTCGCCGAAGCGCGCCGCCAGCTCGGCATCGTGCCGCAGGAGCTGGTGTTCGACCCCTTCTTCAATGTGCGCGAATCGCTGCGCATCCAGTCGGGCTACTTCGGCATCAAGAACAACGAAGCCTGGATCGACGAGCTGCTGCAGAGCCTGGGCCTCGCCGACAAGGCCACGGCCAACATGCGCCAGCTCTCGGGCGGCATGAAGCGCCGCGTGCTGGTGGCGCAGGCGCTGGTGCACAAGCCGCCGGTGATCGTGCTCGACGAGCCCACCGCCGGCGTCGACGTCGAGCTGCGCCAGACGCTCTGGCAGTTCGTTGCCCGGCTCAACAAGCAGGGCAGCACCGTGCTGCTCACCACCCATTACCTCGAAGAGGCCGAGGCGCTGTGCAACCGCATCGCGATGCTCAAGCTGGGCCGCGTGATCGCGCTCGACCGCACCAGCGAGCTGCTGAAGTCGGCCGCGAGCAACGTGCTGCGCTTCAAGACCGACGCCATGCTGCCGTGGGCCATTGCCCAGCATGCGCGCATCACCGGGCGCATCGTGCAGCTGCCTGCACAGAACGCCCATGAAGTCGAACAACTGCTGGCCGCGATCCGCGAAGCCGGCGTCGCGGTGGAAGACGTGGAAATGCGCAAGGCCGACCTGGAAGACGTGTTCATCGACCTGATGGCGGGCGAGCAGACGCCGCTGGAGGTGGCGCGATGAGCGCCGCGCCGGGCCGCCCCAAGCAAGCGAAGCTCCCCCTCGGGGGGAAGCGCGGACACGCAGTGCCGCGCAAGGGGGCTCCATGATGGCTGTCACGGGCTGGCGCGCGCTGCTCTACAAAGAGACGCTGCGCTTCTGGAAGGTCGGCTTCCAGACCGTCGGCGCGCCGGTGCTCACCGCGCTGCTGTACCTCATGGTGTTCGGCCATGTGCTCGAAGGCCGCGTGACGGTGTACGGCACGGTCGGCTACACGGCCTTCCTGGTGCCCGGCCTGGTGATGATGAGCGTGCTGCAGAACGCGTTCGCCAACAGCTCGTCGTCGATCATCCAGAGCAAGATCATGGGCAACCTGGTGTTCGTGCTGCTCACGCCGCTGTCGCACTGGGGCTGGTTCTTCGCCTACGTGGGCTCGTCGCTCATCCGCGGGCTGGCCGTGGGGCTGGGCGTGTTCCTGGTGACCGTGTTCTTCGCGACGCCGAATTTCGTGGCGCCGCTCTGGATCGTCGTGTTCGCGCTGCTGGGCGCCGCCATGCTCGGCACGCTGGGCCTCATTGCGGGGCTCTGGGCCGAGAAGTTCGACCAGATGGCCGTGTTCCAGAACTTTTTGATCATGCCCATGACCTTCCTGTCGGGCGTGTTCTATTCGATCGGCTCGCTGCCGCCGTTCTGGCAGAAGGTGAGCCACCTGAACCCGTTCTTCTACATGATCGACGGCTTCCGCTACGGCTTCTTCGGCGTCAGCGACGCCTCGCCCTGGCTCAGCCTGGGCATCGTCGGCACCGCCTGGCTGGTGGTGAGCGCCGTGGCCGTCCATCTGCTGCGAATCGGCTACAAAATCCGAGGCTGAGTCATGGCTCTCCCCCCGTCTTCGCGCACTTCGTGTCGCTTCGCCAACCCCCTTGCGGGGGCAACACCTGCGGCCAGGCAAAGCCGGTTCCGCGGTGTTTCCCGATAAATACCAATCCCCATGACCGCCGAACAACTCCAGGCCCTGATCCAGTCCCATCTCCCCTGCGAGCACATCACGCTCGAAGGCGACGGCCGACATTGGTACGCCACCATCGTCTCGGCCGAATTCGAGGGCAAGCGCTCGATCCAGCGCCATCAGCGGGTCTACGCCACCCTCGGTGCGAAAATGCACACCGACGAGGTGCATGCGCTTTCGATGAAGACCTACACGCCGGCCGAATGGGCGGCAGTGGAAAAATAACGTTCCGGCCCTTGCGGGGGCCTTGATTTCGCTGGAATTTCGATGGACAAACTTCTGATTCGCGGCGGGCGAGAGCTCCGCGGCGAAGTACTCATTTCCGGCGCCAAGAACGCCGCGCTGCCCGAGCTGTGCGCGGCGCTGCTGACCGACCAGCCGGTGACGCTGCACAACGTGCCGCGCCTGCAGGACGTGTCGACCATGCTCAAGCTGGTGCGCAACATGGGCGTGAGCGCCGAGCGCGACGACAACGGCACCGTCCGCCTGAACGCCGGCGACCTCGGCAACCCCGAGGCCCCCTACGAACTCGTGAAGACCATGCGCGCCTCCGTGCTGGCGCTGGGCCCGCTGCTGGCGCGCTTCGGCCACGCCAAGGTGTCGCTGCCCGGCGGCTGCGCCATCGGCTCGCGCCCGGTCGACCAGCACATCAAGGGCCTGCAGGCCATGGGCGCGGAGATCGTGGTCGACCACGGCTACATGCTCGCGCGCCTGCCCGAAGGCCGCACCCGGCTGAAGGGCGCGCGCATCCTGACCGACATGGTCACCGTCACCGGCACCGAGAACTTCCTGATGGCCGCCGCGCTGGCCGAGGGCGAGACGCTGCTGGAGAACGCCGCGCAGGAGCCCGAGATCGTCGACCTGGCCGAGATGCTGATCCGCATGGGCGCCAAGATCGAAGGCCACGGCACCAGCCACATCCGCATCCAGGGCGTCGAGAAGCTGCACGGCTGCGAACACGCCGTGGTGGCCGACCGCATCGAGGCCGGCACCTTCCTGTGCGCCGTGGCCGCCACGGGCGGCGAGGCCTTCCTGCGCCACGCGCGCGGCGATCACATGGACGCGGTGATTGACAAGCTGCGCGACGCGGGCTGCACGGTGGCCTGCGAAAAGGACGGCGTGCGCATCGGCTCCAAGGGCCCGGCGTACGAGAACCTGAAGGCGCAGAGCTTCAGCACCACCGAATACCCCGGTTTCCCGACCGACATGCAGGCCCAGTTCATGGCCCTGAACGTGATTGCGCGCGGCGCCTCGATGGTCACCGAGACCATCTTCGAGAACCGCTTCATGCACGTGAACGAGATGGTGCGCCTGGGCGCGCGCATCCACGTCGAGGGCAAGGTGGCGATGGTCGAGGGCGTGCAGCAGCTCTCCGGCGCCACCGTGATGGCCACCGACCTGCGCGCGTCCGCCAGCCTCGTCATCGCCGGCCTCGTGGCCGAGGGCGAGACGCTGGTCGACCGCATCTACCACCTGGACCGGGGCTACGACCGCATGGAAGCCAAGCTGCGCGGCCTGGGTGCCGACATCGAACGTGTGACCGGAGCCGCAGCATGATCACCCTGGCACTCTCAAAGGGCCGCATCTTCGAAGAGACGATGCCCCTGCTGGCCGCCGCCGGCATCGAGGTCACCGAAGACCCCGAGAAGTCGCGCAAGCTGATTCTCGACACCACCCGCCCCGACGTGCGCGTGGTGCTGGTGCGCGCGTCCGACGTGCCCACCTACGTGCAGTACGGCGGCGCCGACCTGGGCGTGACCGGGCTCGACGTTCTGCTCGAGAACGGCAACCAGGGCATGTACCAGCCGCTGGACCTGCGCATCGCGGCCTGCCGCCTGAGCGTGGCCGTGCGCAACGACTACGACTACGCCTCGGCCGTCAAGCAGGGCTCGCGCCTGCGCGTGGCGACCAAGTACGTGGGCCTGTCGCGCGACTTCTTCGCCAGCAAGGGCGTGCACGTCGACCTGATCAAGCTCTACGGCAGCATGGAGCTCGCGCCGCTCACGGGCCTGGCCGACGCCATCGTCGACCTGGTCTCCACCGGCAACACGCTCAAGGCCAACCACCTCGTCGAGGTGGAACGCATCATGGACATCAGCGCCCGCCTGGTGGTCAACCAGGCCGCGTTGAAGCTCAAGCGCGAGCCGATCCGCCGCATCATCGACGCGTTCGCGTCGGCCATCCCTTCCGCCTGAACCTTTCCGCCCGAGCCCGACGCACATGACTCTGAAAGCAGCCCCCGCCCGACTCTCCACGACTTCAGCCAGCTTCGACGCTGAATTCAAGGCGCGGCTGCATTGGTCCGCGGACGACGACGCGGCCATCGAGAAGGTGGTGGCCGATATCCTGGCGGACGTGCAGAAGCGCGGCGACGACGCGGTGCTGGAATACACCAACCGCTTCGACAAGCTCGGCGCGAAGACGCTGCCCGAACTGGAGCTGACGCAGGCCGAGCTCAAGGCCGCATTCGAGGCGCTGCCGGCCGTCCAGCGCGACGCGCTGGAATCCGCTGCGCGCCGTGTTCGCAGCTACCACGAGGCCCAGAAGAAGGCCAGCGGCGAGAGCTGGAGCTACCGCGACGCCGACGGCACGCTGCTGGGCCAGAAGGTCACGCCGCTGGACCGTGTCGGCATCTACGTGCCGGGCGGCAAGGCCGCGTACCCGTCGAGCGTGCTGATGAACGCCATTCCCGCGCACGTGGCGGGGGTGGGCGAAATCATCATGGTCGTGCCCACGCCGAAGGGCGAGAAGAACCAGCTGGTGCTGGCCGCCGCCTACGTGGCCGGCGTGACGCGCGGCTTCACCATCGGCGGCGCCCAGGCCGTGGCCGCGCTGGCCTACGGTACCGCCACCGTGCCGGCAGTGGACAAGATCACCGGCCCCGGCAACGCCTATGTGGCCGCCGCCAAGCGCCGCGTGTTCGGCACCGTGGGCATCGACATGATCGCGGGTCCCAGCGAAATCCTGGTGCTGGCCGACGGCAGCACGCTGCCCGAGTGGGTGGCGATGGACCTGTTCAGCCAGGCCGAGCACGACGAACTGGCCCAGAGCATCCTGCTGTGCCCCGACGCGGCCTACATCGACCGCGTGCAGGCCGAGATCGACCGCCTGCTGCCCACCATGCCGCGCGCGGAAATCATCGCCGCCTCGCTCAACGGCCGCGGCGCGCTGATCCACACGAAGAGCATGGAAGAGGCCTGCGAGATCAGCAACCGCATCGCCCCCGAACACCTGGAAGTCAGCAGCAGCGAACCCCACCGCTGGGAGCCGCTGCTGCGCCACGCCGGCGCGATCTTCCTGGGCGCCTTCACCAGCGAGAGCCTGGGCGACTACTGCGCCGGTCCGAACCACGTGCTGCCCACCAGCGGCACGGCGCGCTTCTCGAGCCCGCTGGGCGTGTACGACTTCCAGAAACGCTCGAGCCTCATCGAGGTCAGCGAGGCCGGCGCCCAGGTGCTGGGCCCGATCGCCGTGACGCTGGCCGAGGGCGAGGGCCTGCAGGCGCACGCCGAGGCCGCCCGGATGCGGCTGCGTAAGATCTGAGCTTCCATCACAAGTCTCCAGGGAGGAGCAAGCAAGATGATTGACCGTCTGTACCGTTCGCGTCTTTTCCGATTCGCCGCAGGACTCGTCGCGGGCGCCGCAATGCTGGCCGCCTGCAGCCAGATGCCGCAGGCGCCGCGCGACTTTTCCGCCGTCGGCGTGACCTCCAGCGCCGCGCCGGCCCCGGCCGCACCCGCGCCGCAGCTCGGCACGCAATGGGGCGAGGGCCTCGAGTCGAAGACCCACACCGTCGTCACCAAGCGCCTGTCCGCCCAGCCCGACGACATGGCCTCGCTCGGCTACAACGAGGCTTCCGCCGTGCGCCGCGCTGTCGGCGGCAATCCGGAGCGCCGCCTGGGCCTGCTGCTGGCCGACGGCGACATCGAATGGTCGGTGCTCGACGAGGAAGGGCGCCCGCTGCCGCTGCAACGCGCGCGCCGTGGTGCTGGCGGCAGTGGCGTCAGTGGCGGTGATGACGACATGTTCCGCCTGGCCGGCGTTCAGGGCTCGCGCTACACGCTGCGCTTTCGCAACCTCAGCGAGCGCAGCTACGAGGTGATCGCCACGGTCGACGGCCTCGACGTGCTCAACGGCAAGCCCGGCAGCATGCGCAACGGCGGCTACGTGCTGCGCCCGCTGCAGTCGCTGACCATCGAGGGCTTCCGCAAGAGCCAGAACGAGGTCGCGGCCTTCCGCTTCGCCGCTCCGGGCCGGGCCTACGCGGCGAACACCGAGGCCGGCGACGTGCGCAACATCGGCGTGATCGGCGCCGCGCTGTTCGAGCTCGAAGAGCGCGACGCCCCGCGCCGCGCCCGCCGCGAGCCCGCGGGCGCGCAGCCCAGCGCCTTCCCGGCCGACGGCGCCTACGCGCCGGCGCCCCGCTACCGAAAATGACGACCCGCAAGCGCGCCGCCTTCCTGCTGCTCGCCCTGGCGGCGGCCGCCGGCGCGCAGGCCATGAGCATCCGCGAACTGCGCACGCTCGAGGCCGCCGAAAAAGACGGCAAGGCCTACGCCAGCTACTACCTGGTGGGGGTGCTCGAAGGCCTTCGCGAAGGCGTCGAGTCGTCGCAGCGCGACGGGCGTAAGCCCGCGTTCTGCGTCGAGGGCCGCCGCCTCGAGCCCGCCATGGCGCGCTCGCTCTACCAGACCGAGCTGACGCGCAACGCCGACAGCTACGAAGCCGACATGCCCGTGCAACTGGTCATGTCCGGCGCCCTGAAAAACAGCTACCGCTGCACCCGATGACCGCTCCTGAATCCGTCCGCCCCCCGATCGACCGCATCCGCAACGACGTGCGGGCCATGCATGCCTACGCGGTGCAGGACGCCAGCGGCTTCATCAAGCTCGACGCCATGGAGAACCCCTTCGGCCTGCCGCCCGCGCTGCAGGCCGAGCTGGGCGCGCGGCTGGGCGCGCTGGCGCTCAACCGCTACCCGGGCGAGCGCGGCGCCGAGCTGCAGCGCGCGCTGGCCGCGCACGCGCAGATGCCCGAAGGCTTCGCGCTGATGCTGGGCAACGGCTCGGACGAGCTGATTTCGCTGCTCGACATCGCCTGTGACCAGCCCGGCGCCACCGTGCTGGCGCCGCTGCCCGGCTTCGTGATGTACGCCATGAGCGCGCAGCTGCAGGGCCTGCGCTTCGTGGGCGTGCCGCTGACGGCCGACTTCGAGCTGGACGAGGCCGCCATGCTGGCCGCCATCGCGCGCGAGAAGCCCGCCATCGTCTACCTTGCGTACCCGAACAACCCGACCGCCAACCTCTGGGACGACGCCGTGATCGAGAAGATCGTGCAGGCCCAGGGCGCGCAGGGCGGCCTGGTGGTGATGGACGAGGCCTACCAGCCCTTTGCCGCGCGCAGCTACATCGACCGCCTGGCGAAGCACGACCACGTGCTGCTGATGCGCACGCTCAGCAAATTCGGCCTGGCCGGCATCCGCCTGGGCTACCTGATGGGCCCGGCCGCGCTGGTCGCCGAGATCGACAAGGTGCGCCCGCCCTACAACATCAGCGTGCTCAACTGCGAGTGCGCGCTGTTCGCGCTGGAGCACACCGAGGTGTTCGAGGCCCAGGCCCGGCAGATCCGCGAGGAGCGCGAGCGCCTGATGACGGGGCTCGGCCGCCTGCCCGGCGTGAAGACCTGGCCCAGCGACGCCAACATGATCCTGCTGCGCGTGCCCGATGCCACCAAGACCTTCGAGGGCATGAAGACGCGCGGGGTCCTGGTGAAGAACGTTTCTAAAATGCACGAACTGCTCGCCAACTGCCTGCGCCTCACCGTCGGAACGGCCGACGAGAATGCGCGGATGCTCGCGGCACTCGAAGCCTCACTATGACCACCCCCACCCCCCAGGACAGCGGCGACCGCATCGCGTCCGTCACCCGCAACACCGCGGAAACCAGGATCACCGTCAGCGTCAACCTCGACGGCACCGGCAAGGCCAGGCTGTCGACCGGTATCGGTTTCTTCGACCACATGCTCGACCAGATCGCCCGCCACGGGCTGATCGACCTCGACATCGACTGCCAGGGCGACCTGCACATCGACGGCCACCACACGGTGGAAGACGTGGGCATCACGCTCGGCCAGGCCGTGGCCAAGGCCATCGGCGACAAGAAGGGCATCCGCCGCTACGGCCATGCGTACGTGCCGCTGGACGAGGCGCTCAGCCGCGTGGTCATCGACTTCTCGGGCCGCCCGGGCCTGGTGATGCACGTGCCCTTCACCAGCGGGATGATCGGCACCTTCGACAGCCAGCTCACCTACGAGTTCTTCCAGGGCTTCGTGAACCACGCCTTCGTCACGCTGCACATCGACAACCTCAAGGGCATCAACGCGCACCACCAGTGCGAGACCGTGTTCAAGGCCTTCGCGCGCGCCATGCGCGGCGCGCTCGAGCTCGATCCCCGCTCCGTCGGGGTGATTCCATCGACCAAGGGTTCGCTCTGAAACGCGCCGGCGAACAGCTATGAAATCTGTAGCAGCAAATACCGTCGCGGTCGTCGACTACGGCATGGGCAACCTGCACTCCGTGTCGCAGGCCGTGCGCCACGCGGCCGACCAGGTGGGCGTGGAAGTGTTCGTCACCTCCGACCCCGACGTGGTCCGCAAGGCCACCCGCGTGGTGCTGCCGGGGCAGGGCGCCATGCCCGACTGCATGCGCGAGCTGCGCGACTCCGGCCTGCAGGAGTCGGTGCTCGAGGCGGCGGCCAGCAAGCCGCTGTTCGGCGTGTGCGTGGGCATGCAGATGATGCTGTCGCGCAGCGACGAGGGTCCGACCGACGGCCTGGGCCTGATTCCCGGCGAAGTCGTCAAGTTCGACCTGGCCGGCCGGCTGCAGCCCGACGGCAGCCGCTTCAAGGTGCCTCAGATGGGCTGGAACCAGGTGCGCCAGGCCCAGCCGCACCCGGTGTGGGCCGGCGTGCCCGACCAGAGCTATTTCTATTTCGTGCACAGTTTCTACGCCCGCCCGGTCGACCCCAGGCACAGTGTGGGCGAGGCGGAATACGGCGCGAGCTTTACCGCAGCCATCGCACGCGATAACATTTTTGCCACCCAGTTCCACCCCGAGAAGAGTGCGGACCATGGGTTGCAGCTCTATCGCAATTTCCTCCACTGGAATCCCTGAACCTATTTTTCCGACCGGGCCGAACCTTCCACAGCCCGGCATTTGCACACTCGCGTCACTTCCATGCTCCTCATTCCCGCCATTGATCTCAAAGACGGCCACTGCGTTCGCCTCAAGCAGGGCGACATGGACCAGTCCACCATCTTCAGCGAAGACCCCGCTGCCATGGCCCGCAAGTGGGTCACGGCCGGCGCGCGCCGGCTGCACCTGGTCGACCTGAACGGCGCCTTCGCGGGCAAGCCGCAGAACCACGCCGCGATCAAGGCGATCCTGAAGGAAGTCGGCGACGACATCCCGGTGCAGCTCGGCGGCGGCATCCGCGACCTCGACACCATCGAGCGCTACATCGACGACGGCCTGCGCTACGTGATCATCGGCACCGCCGCGGTCAAGAATCCTGGCTTCCTGAAGGACGCCTGCAGCGCCTTCGGCGGCCACATCATCGTGGGCCTGGACGCCAAGGACGGCAAGGTCGCCACCGACGGCTGGAGCAAGCTCACGGGCCACGAAGTGGCCGACCTGGGCAAGAAGTTCGAGGACTACGGCGTCGAGTCGATCATCTACACCGACATCGGCCGCGACGGCATGCTCTCGGGCATCAACATCGAGGCCACCGTCAAGCTGGCGCAGGCGCTGACCATTCCGGTGATCGCCTCGGGCGGGCTGTCGAACATGATGGACATCGACAAGCTCTGCGCGGTCGAGTCCGACGGCGTCGAGGGCGTGATCTGCGGTCGCGCCATCTACTCGGGCGACCTCGATTTCGCTGCCGCGCAGGCTCGCGCGGACGAACTGGGCGCCTGACGCCTTCATTGCGCAGCGCGTGCTTTCCGCGCTCGCCATTGCCAATTACCGCTCGCTGCGCCAGCTGACGGTGCCGCTGGGCCGGCTCACGGTCGTGACCGGCGCCAACGGCAGCGGCAAGTCGAGCGTGTACCGGGCGATGCGGCTGCTGGCCGACATTGCCAACGGCGGCGTGATCCGCTCGCTGGTGCGCGAAGGCGGGCTTTCATCGACTCTGTGGGCCGGGCCCGAACGCTTCTCTGCGGCCATGCTGCGTGGCGAGGTGCCGGTGCAGGGCACATCGCGCAGCGAGCCGGTCGCGCTCAAGCTGGGGTTCGCCGGGGTCGAGGCCGAAGACTTCGGCTATGCCATCGACATCGGCCTGCCGCTGCCGAGTTCGTCGGTCTTTTCGAACGACCCGCAGATCAAGCACGAGGCCATCTGGAGCGGTCCGCTGCTGCGCCCTTCGACGCAGCTGGTCGACCGCAAGGGCGCCGCGCTGCGCCTGCGCGACGGCAAGGGCTGGCAGGCCGTCGGCCGGCCGGTTCCGGCCTTCGCCAGCATGATGACCGAGCACGCCGATCCGCGCGACGCGCCCGAGATGCTCACGCTGCGCGAGCAGATGCGCTCCTGGCGCTTCTACGACCATTTCCGCTCCGACGCCGAGGCGCCCGCGCGGCAACCGCAGCTGGGCACCTACACGCCGGTGCTCGCCAACGACGGCGCCGACCTGGCCGCCGCGCTGCAGACCATCCGCGAGATCGGCGACGGCGAGGCGCTCGACCGCGCCGTGGACGACGCCTTTCCGGGCGCCAGCGTCGAAGTGCAGGTGAGCGGCGACCGCTTCGAGACGCTGATGCACCAGCACGGCCTGCTGCGGCCCCTGACGGCCGCCGAACTGTCCGACGGCACCCTGCGGTACCTGTTGTGGATCGCGGCGCTGCTGACGCCCCGTCCGCCGGCGCTGCTGGTGCTCAATGAACCCGAGACCAGCCTGCACCCCGACCTGCTGCCCGCGCTGGGCCGCCTGATCGCCCAGGCGGCACGGGAGTCGCAGGTGATCGTGGTGTCTCATGCCGCCAGGCTGATCGCCGCGCTGGAAGACAGCGACAGCCTGCAGCCGGTGGTGCTGGAGAAGCAGTTCGGCGAAACCCGCATCGCCAACCTCGACATGAGCGAGATTCCGCGCTGGGAGTGGCCAGCGCGGTAGGCGAGCGCGAGGGCCCTTATTCCGCCTTCACCGACATCGTCTGGATGATCGTATCCAGCTGCGCGCTCATCGGCAGGTTGATGCTTTCGCCCGTGGGCAGCTTGCGCAGGAACCAGCGCTTGTACTGGCGCTCGATCTCGCCGTCTTCCGCCAGCACCTGGAAGGCGTCGACGACCACCTTGTTGAGCTGCGCGTCGCCCTTGCGGTACATGATCCCGTAGGGGTCGTAGGACAGGAAGTCGCCGACCACCTCGTAGTTCGCCTTGGCGGCATCCTGCGCGATCAGGCCGTAGAGCAGCACGTCGTCGGTGGCGAAGGCGTCGGCCTGGCCGCTCTTCACCAACCCGAAAGACTCCGCATGGTCGGGCGTCACCACCAGGTTGATGCCGAGCTTGAACTTCTCCGACAGCTCGCGCAGCGTCTTCTCGTTGGTGGTGCCGGCCGTCACCGCCACCTTCTTGCCGGCCAGGTCGCGGAACGACTTGATCGGCGAGCCCTTCTTCACCAGCACCTTGGTGCCCGAGACGAACATGGTCGGCGAGAAGGCCACGCGCTTCTGGCGCTCGAGGTTGTTGGTGGTGGAGCCGCACTCCAGGTCGACCTTGCCGCTGGCGACCGCGTCGATGCGCGAGTCGGAGGTCACGGGCACCCACTTGATGGTGAGGCTCCTGTTCACCGCGTCCTCGATGGAGCTCACCAGCGAGCGGCAGAGTTCGATCGAATAGCCGATCGGTTCCTTGCGCGCGTTGAGGTACGAGAACGGCACCGACGACTCGCGGTAGCCGATGGTGATGGCGCCCGTTTCGCGCGCCTTGGCCAGCGTGCCGGTGAGTTCCTGCGCCTGCGCGGGAACCGCCAATACGCAGGCGAAGGCCGCCAGCAGTGCCGCAAAAGCGGATGGCAGCGTGCCGATGCGCTTCATGGCGTTGCCGTTCACGCGTGCGCCGGGTGGGCGAGGGTGGCGTTGGCTTCCTCGTCGATCGCCCGGGCATTGGTCTCGGCGTCGCTCTCGGAGAGCAGCTCGCCTTCCCACTTGGCGACCACCGCGGTGGCGATGGAGTTGCCCACCGCGTTGGTGGCCGAGCGGCCCATGTCGAGGAAGGTGTCCACGCCCAGGATCAGCAGCAGGCCGGCCTCGGGAATGTCGAAGTGGTTGAGCGTGGCGGCAATCACCACCAGCGAGGCGCGCGGCACGCCGGCCATGCCCTTGGAGGTGAGCATGAGGATCAGCAGCATCGTGACCTGCGTGCTGATGGGCATGTGGATGTTGTAGGCCTGCGCGATGAACAGCACGGCGAAGGTGCAGTACATCATCGAGCCGTCCAGGTTGAACGAGTAGCCCATGGGCATCACGAAGCTGGAGATCTTGCGCTTCACGCCGAAACGGTCGAGCGCCTGCAGGATCTTCGGATACGCGGCTTCCGAACTGGCGGTGGCAAAGGACAGCAGGAAGGCCTCCTTGATGAGCACCAGCAGCTTGAACACGCGCGGCCCGAGGAACAGGAAGCCCGCCAGCACCAGCACGCTCCACAGCACGAACAGGCCCAGGTAGAAGTCGCCCATGAACACCGCGAACTTCAGCAGGATGCTCAGCCCGTTGACAGCCACCGTGGCGGCCATGGCGGCCAGCACCGCGAGCGGCGCGAGCTTCATGACGTAGCCCGTGATCTTCAGCATGGCGTGCGACAGTTCCTCGATGGCCGCCACCAGCGTCTTGGCCTTGTCGCCCAGCGAGGCCAGCGCCACGCCGAAGAACATCGAGAACACCACGATCTGCAGGATCTCGTTGTTGGCCATGGCCTCCACGAACGACTTGGGCACCGTGTGGCTCACGAAGTCCTTCAGCGTGAACTTGGAAGTGGCCAGGTTGGCCGAGGCGCCGATGTCGGGCAGCGGCAGGCCGAGGTTGTCGCCGGGCTTGAGCAGGTTGGCCATGATCAGGCCGATGACCAGCGAGACCAGCGATGCCGTCAGGAACCAGCCGATGGCCTTGCCGAACACGCGCCCGACCGACTTGGCGTCGCCCATGTGCGCGATGCCCACCACCAGCGTGGAGAACACCAGCGGGCCGATCAGCATCTTGATCAGGCGCAGGAACACGTCCGAGACGATGGAGACGTAGTCCGCGATCTCCTTGGCGGCCTTCTTGTCCGGAAAGCTCGTGAAGATCATGTAGCCCACGATGATGCCCAGCACCATCGCGATCAGGATCCAGGCGGCCATCGGCAGCTTTTTCTTCATGCGTATCCCCTTTTGTCTGTGTGGAGTGATTTTTGGAGTGCACGGGACCGACTTGCATGCTGTCTTCACCGCAAGCGGTCACAGGGTATCCAAGAAGGCCCCGGGCACGCAATGGCCCCGGATGCCAATTCCGTGCCACCGCGCGGGCGCTGCCTACAATTCTCGCCATGGAAATCACCCCGATCGAGTTTCGCGGCCAGCCCGCATTGCGTGCCACAGGCGCCGATGGAAGCACCCTCACGGTGGCATTGCACGGTGCGCAAGTGCTGTCCTGGACGGCGGCCGACGGGGTCGAGAGGCTTTACCTGAGCCCTTCGGCGGTGTTCGACGGGCAAGCCGCCATCCGCGGCGGCGTGCCCATCTGCTGCCCCCAATTCAACCAGCGCGGCATGTTGCCCAAGCATGGATTCATGCGCAATTTGCCTTGGAAGCACGAGGCGTCCGACACACCGGAGTCACTTCGGCTGAGCTTGCGCGACACCGACGCCACCCGCGCGCTGTGGCCGCACGCTTTCGAGGCACGGCTGGAGGCCACCCTGTCGGCCGGCCAGCTGCGCACCTCGCTCACGCTCACCAACATCGACCGCGCGCCCTGGACCTTCGCCGCCGCGCTGCACACCTACCTGCGCGTGGACGACATCGCCGATACCCGCCTGGAGGGCCTGCAGGGTGCCAACCGCTGGGATTCGCTGCGCGACGACCGCCACGTGGAAACCGCGGCCGCGTTGCATTTCGATGCAGAGTTCGACAGTGTCTACGCCGCCCCCGCACAACCGCTGCGCCTGGTGCAGCCCGCCGGCACGCTGGAGATCTCGCAAAGCGCGAGCTGCAGCGAAACCGTGGTCTGGAACCCCGGCGCGGTGCTCGGTGCGAAACTCGCCGACATGCCCGCGGACGGCTTCCGGCACATGCTGTGCGTCGAAGCCGCCCGCATCGACGAACCCGTGCTGCTCGCCCCCGGCGCCCAATGGCAGGGCTGGCAACAGCTCCGCGTCCTCTGATTCCTTACCCGTTCATCCCATGCTTGCCAAACGCATCATTCCCTGCCTCGACGTCACCGGTGGCCGTGTCGTCAAGGGCGTCAACTTCGTCGAACTGCGCGACGCCGGCGATCCGGTCGAGATCGCCGCGCGCTACAACGCGCAGGGCGCCGACGAGCTGACCTTCCTGGACATCACCGCCACCAGCGACGGCCGCGACCTGATCCTGCCGATCATCGAGGCCGTGGCCTCGCAGGTCTTCATTCCGCTGACCGTGGGCGGCGGCGTGCGCACCGTGGCCGACGTGCGCCGGCTGCTCAACGCGGGCGCCGACAAGACCAGCTTCAACTCGGCCGCCATCGCCGACCCCCAGGTGATCAGCGACGCCGCGCAGAAGTACGGCTCGCAGTGCATCGTGGTCGCCATCGACGCCAAGCGCCGCAGCCCCGAAGAGGCCGCCACGCGCGGCGCGGGCTGGGACGTGTACAGCCATGGCGGGCGCAAGAACACCGGCCTGGACGTGGTCGAGTGGGCCACCGAGATGGCGCGCCGCGGCGCCGGCGAGATCCTGCTGACCAGCATGGACCGCGACGGCACCAAGAGCGGCTTCGACCTGGAGCTGACCCGCGCGGTGAGCAACGCCGTCAACGTGCCGGTGATCGCCTCGGGCGGCGTCGGCAGCCTGGACGACCTGGCCGACGGCATCCAGACCGGCGGCGCCGACGCGGTGCTGGCGGCCAGCATCTTCCACTACGGCGAGCACACGGTCGGCGAGGCCAAGGCCCGCATGGCGGCCCGGGGCATCCCGGTGCGCATCGACCAGTGAGCGGCCCCGCAGGGCGCAGCTCGAACGCCTCTCAAGGGTCTTTTGCCATCCCTGACAATAGCGCCATGAATTGGCTCGATGAAGTGAAGTGGGACGCGAACGGCCTGGTGCCGGTCATCGCGCAGGAGCAGGGCAGCAACGACGTGCTGATGTTCGCCTGGATGAACCGCGAGGCGCTCGAGAAGACCGCCGAGCTCGGCCGCGCGGTGTATTTCAGCCGCTCGCGCAACAGGCTCTGGTTCAAGGGCGAGGAGTCGGGCCACGTGCAGACCGTGCACGAGATCCGCCTCGATTGCGACAACGACGTGGTGCTGCTCAAGGTCACCCAGCTCGGCCACGAGCCGGGCATCGCCTGCCACACCGGGCGCCACAGCTGCTTCTTCAGCAAGTACGACAAGGGCCAGTGGACCGTGGTCGAACCGGTCTTGAAAGACCCGGAATCCATCTACAAATGACGGCCCCCGTGAACGCTGACAACACCGACAACACCTCCGACGCCCTCGCGCGCCTGGCCGCGGTCATCGAAAGCCGCCTGCCCGCGCAGGGCGGCGACCCCGAGAAGAGCTACGTCGCGCGCCTGCTGCACAAGGGCCCCGACGCCTTCCTCAAGAAGATCGGCGAGGAAGCCACCGAGGTCGTGATGGCCGCCAAGGACGCCGATCACGGCGGCGACCGCTCGAAAATAGTGAACGAAGTGGCCGACCTGTGGTTCCACACCATGGTGGCGCTGGCGCACTACGGTTTCTCGCCCGCCGACGTCACCGCGGAGCTCGAGCGCCGCGAAGGCACCAGCGGCATCGAGGAAAAGGCCCTGCGCAAGGTGCGGGCCCGGGAAGCTGGAGAGGCTGACGCATCCAACGATTGAAAGGACACCGACCATGGCCAACGACATCGTGAACGCGAAACCCGACGACTCCCTCAAGACCTGGGGCTGGGTCAGCTACGTCCTGCACCTGATCGTGGCCATCGGCGCCGTCGTGCCGGGGGCGCAGGCCTCCATCGTCATCCTGCTGGTCGCGCTGGTGATCGACTTCGTCAAGCGCGACGACGCGGCCGGCACCTGGCAGGCCTCGCATTTCAGCTGGCGCATCCGCTCGGTGCTGTGGGCGGGGCTGCTGTACATCCTGACGATCTGGCTGTTTCTCGTGTTCTACGTCCCGGGCTGGATTGCCTGGAGCCTGATCTCGCTGTGGTTCCTGTACCGGATCGTGAAAGGCATGATCCGCATGAACGACGGCCGCCCCATGGAACCCAAAGATGTCATCTGACCCGAACTGCGTCTTCTGCAAGATCATCGAGGGCAAGATCCCCTCCCGCAAGGTCTACGAGGACGAGGACCTGTTTGCTTTTCACGACATCGCGCCCTGGGCGCCGGTGCATTTCATGATGGTGCCCAAGAAGCACATCGCCTCGATGGCGCAACTCACGCCGGACGATGCGGCGCTCATGGGCAAGATCATGACGCTGGCTCCCAAGCTGGCGCTGGAGCAGGGCTGCAGGCCCTATCCGGAGGGCGGCTTCCGGGTCGTCGTCAACACGGGCAACGAGGGTGGGCAGGAGGTTCATCATCTCCATGTCCATGTCATGGGCGGTCCCCGGCCCTGGCTTCGCGGCTGAGCGGCGTTAAGCCAAACTGTCACATTCCACCCGACTAAAATCGGACACATTCTTAGGAGTTCTCCATGGGTTCTTTTTCCATCTGGCACTGGCTGATCGTGCTGCTCGTCGTGGTCATGATCTTCGGCACCAAGAAGCTGCGTAACATGGGTTCGGACCTTGGCGGCGCCGTCAAGGGCTTCAAGGACGGCATGAAGGACGGCAGCGCGGACGCGCCGGCCGGCACTTCGGCACCGGCCCAGCAGGTGACCGGCCAGCCGGCCAACAGCGACAAGTCGACGATCGACGTCGAAGCGCGTCAGAAGTCCTGAGCGCAGACCGCACGTGCTCGACCTCGGCATTGAGAAGCTGGCGCTGATCGGCGTCGTGGCGCTGATCGTCATCGGCCCGGAGAAGCTGCCGCGCGTGGCGCGCACCGTGGGCACCTTGCTCGGCAAGGCGCAGCGGTACGTGAACGACGTCAAGGCCGAAGTCAACCGATCGATGGAGCTCGACGAGCTCCGCAAGATGAAGACCACGGTGGAGGATGCGGCCCGCGACGTCGAGCACAGCATCCACACCGGGGCGAGCGACTTCGAGAAGCAGTTCAGCGGTTCGGGCGAAACGCTGTCGGCGCTGGCCGAGCCCGAGCCGCCACCGCCGCCCGAATACAAGCATCCGCGCAAGAACTGGCGGCTGAAGCAGGGCGCCACGCCGCAGTGGTACAAGTCGCGAAACGGCGTGCGCACCAAGGCGCTGTCGGGTGCGGCGCGCGTCGCGCGTTTCCGCCCGCACACGATCAACAAGATCACCTAGCGCACCCCCACCACCGCGTTCCCCGAGCGCCGCACGCCGGCCGACGTCACGCTTTCTTCTTTTCCAATGGCCGATTCCGACAACAAGAACAACGACAAAGAAGACGAGCTGGCGGGCACCGAACAGCCGTTCGTGGCTCACCTGGTCGAGCTTCGCGACCGCCTGCTCTATTGCGTGTATGGCCTGGTGATCGCGGGCATCCTGCTGGCGATCTGGCCCGGCCCCGGCGGGCTGATCGACATCATCGCGATGCCGATCAAGGCGCACATGCCGCACGACGCCAAGCTCATCGCCATCGGCGTGTTCTCGCCGTTCTTCGTGCCGCTCAAGGTGCTGATGATGGCGGCCGTGCTGCTGGCGCTGCCCTGGCTCATGTACCAGGCGTGGATGTTCGTGGCGCCCGGCCTCTACAGCCATGAAAAGAAGTTCGCGCTGCCGCTGATCTTCTTCGGCAGCCTGCTGGCCTATGCCGGCATCGCCTTCGTGCAGCTGTTCGTGCTGGACAAGATGTTCAGCTTCATCCAGCGCTTCGCCCCGGCGGCGGTGCAGGCGACGCCCGACATCTCCTCGTACGTCGAGGCCATCCTGTCGCTGTACATCGCCTTCGGCGTGGCCTTCCAGGTGCCGATCGTGGTGATGCTGCTGGTGCGCTTCGAGATGGTGACCATCGAGAAGCTGAAGTCCTTCCGCGGCTACTTCATCGTGGTCGCGTTCGTCGTGGCCGCCGTGCTGACGCCGCCCGACGTGGTCTCGCAGCTGGCGCTGGCGGTGCCCATGTGCCTGCTGTACGAGGTGGGCATCATCGGTGCCAGGTACTTCGCCAGCTCGGTCAAGAAGCCCGAAGACGAAGAAAGCGCGGACTCGGCTTCCAGCTGATCTTGCGAAGGGGTGCGGGGCCCGGGGGGCTCGCCATCGGCGAACCTCGGTCTGCCCAATCCCCGGAATTCCCCCGAATTCCCTGAGTTCCTGAACACCGCGACACCGGCTATGCCGAGCCTCGGGTGCTGCTCCCCGGGGCAAAGGGGTGGCGAAGAAGGAAGAAGCGCACGATGTGTGCGCAACCCCGGGGAAGGCTTTTTACTTTATTCCGGCTGGTTCGGCACCTGCCGCACCGGGCTCTTCGGCCGCAGCCCCGGCATCACATCCAGTTCCATCTTGTCGCTGCCGCGCTGCAGCGCGAACCGCGCGGTGCTGCCGGGCTTCAGGCCGGCCACCGCGGTCAGCAGCGCCTGCACGCTGTCGGTCTTCTTCTCGCCCACCGAGGTGATCACGTCACCCGGGCGAATGCCGGCCTTGGCGGCCGGGCCGTTCTGCAGCACGCCGGTGATGATCACGCCCGCGTCCGCCTTCACGCCGAAGGTCTCGGCCAGTTCGGGCGACAGCTCGTTCGGCTCGACGCCGATCCAGCCGCGGCGCACCTGGCCTTCCTTCACGATCCCCTCGAGCACGATCTTGGCCATCGACACCGGAATGGCGAAGCCGATGCCCATGCTGCCGCCCGATCGCGAGTAGATGGCGGTGTTGATGCCCTGCAGGTTGCCGTTCACGTCGATCAGCGCGCCGCCCGAGTTGCCGGGGTTGATGGCCGCGTCGGTCTGGATGAAGTTCTCGAAGTTGTTGATGCCGAGCTGGTTGCGGCCCAGCGCCGAGACGATGCCGCTGGTCACGGTCTGGCCCACGCCGAAGGGGTTGCCGATGGCCAGCACCTGGTCGCCCACCTGCAGCGCGTCGGAGTCGCCCAGCACGATCACGGGCAGCTTGTCGAGCTCGATCTTCAGCACGGCCAGGTCGGTGTCGGGGTCGGTGCCGATCACCTTGCCGCGCGCGTGGCGGCTGTCGTTGAGCGTCACCTCGATCTCGTCGGCGCCCTCCACCACGTGGTTGTTGGTGAGGATGTAGCCGTCGGTGCTGACGATCACGCCGCTGCCCAGGCCCACCTGGGGCTGGTCGTCCTGGTCGCCGAAGAAGAAGCGGAACCACGGGTCGTTGCTGCGCGGGTGGCGCTGCGCGGCCTTGCTGGTGTTGATGCTCACCACCGCCGGCGAGGCCTTCTTGGCCGGCACGCTCAGGCTGCCGGGCGCCGCCGCGGCGGGGGCGCCGGCCGGTGCTTCCACGATCGACACCACGCCGCCCAGCGAGGTCGCGCGCCTGTTGAGCCATTCGGGCTTGAGCGTCGCAACGACGAAGTAGGCCGCGAGCAGGACAGTCACGGCTTGGGCAAAGAGCAGCCAGGTGCGTTTCATGAAAAATCGGTGAAAAAGACGGAGGAACGCTGCCGTGGGGCGCAGCAATGTGGCCAATTGTCCCTCAACCGCACGAGCCGGAAACCGCGCCGCGAGGTCGAGATTGAGCAATACCGCCTGCGTGAATCCGGGTAAACACCTAGCATCGCGGAGCGAGCCCATCCGGCCCGTGTTCTCAGGCCTCCCGCACTGCCCACCCGGCGGAGGCGGCCAGGCGTTCGTCGGCGCGCCATTTTTCCGTTTCTCACCCGGTCCCGCGGGCTGGCGCGCGGTTTCGACCTCCTTGCCAGCCATGACTCCAGAAGCAACCCTCCACGACGGCGCCCAGACCGCGCCGTCCGCCCCGTCCGCGCCCCCCAGCACGTCCCGCACCCTCGGTGCGAGCGACTACAAGACCCTCGCCCTGTCCGCCCTCGGCGGCACGCTCGAGTTCTACGACTTCGTCATCTACGTCTTCTTCGCCACCGTGGTCGGGGCGCTGTTCTTCCCGGCGGACATGCCCGACTGGCTGCGGCAGCTGCAGACCTTCGGCATCTTCGCGGCCGGCTACCTGGCGCGCCCGGTGGGCGGCATCGTCATCGCGCATTTCGGCGACATCTTCGGGCGCAAGCGCATGTTCACGCTGTCGATCTTCCTGATGGCGGCGCCCACGCTGGTCATCGGCCTGCTGCCGACCTACGCGAGCATCGGCGTCGCGGCGCCCCTGCTGCTGCTGGCCATGCGCGTGCTGCAGGGCGCGGCCATCGGCGGCGAGATGCCCGGGGCCTGGGTGTTCGTGGGCGAGCACGTGCCGGCCAGGCGCTATGGGTTCGGCATCGGCATGCTGACCTCGGGCATCACCGGCGGCATCCTGCTGGGCTCGCTGGTCGCGGTGGCCATCAACCGCCACTATTCGCCGGAGCAGGTGAGCGGCTTCGCCTGGCGCCTGCCGTTCATCCTGGGCGGCGTGTTCGGGCTGGTGTCGGTGTACCTGCGCCGCTTCCTGCACGAGACGCCGGTGTTCAAGGAGCTGGCGGGCCGGCGCACCGTGGCGCGCGAGCTGCCGCTGCGCACCGTGCTGCGCGAGCATCGCCTGGCCTGCGTGTACGTGGCACTGCTGACCTGGGTGCTGTCGGCCGCCATCGTGGTGGTGGTGCTGTACACGCCCACGTACCTGCAGAAGGTGCACCACATTCCGGCCGCGCTGGCACTCGAAGCCAACGCGCTCGCCACGCTCACCCTGACGCTGGGTTGCATGCTGGCCGGCTGGGCCAGCGACCGCATCGGCACGCGCGCGGTGATGCTGGTCGGCTGGGGCGGCCTGTTTGCCACGGCCTACCTGTTCTACACCGGGCTGCCCGGCACGCCGTCGACGCTGTACGCGCACTACGCGCTGGTGGGCCTGTTCGTGGGCACCATCGCCACCGTGCCGATCGCGGGCGTGCGCGCCTTCCCGGCGCCAGTGCGCTTCACCGGGCTTTCGTTCGCCTACAACATGTCGTACGCCGTGTTCGGCGGGCTGACGCCGGTGATCCTCACGCTCTGGCTGCAGCGCGACAGCATGGCGCCGGCGCATTACGTCGCGGTGCTGGCTGGCCTGGGCTTCCTGCTCGCGTTCCTGCCGCTGGCGGCGCGCGGCCATGCCATGCGCGATGGCGTGGCGCCCGAGGTCGGCGGGGGCAGCGCGACAATGTCGCGATGAGCACCACCCGCCACGAACTGCTTCACGCATTCGACCTGCTGCTGGCCCCCGGCCGCTTCAAGGACTATGGACCCAACGGCCTGCAGGTCGAAGGGCGCACCACGGTGCGCAAGATCGTCTCCGGCGTCACGGCCAGCCGCGCGCTGATCGAGGCCGCGATCCACGCCGAGGCCGACGCCATCTTCGTGCACCACGGCCTGTTCTGGCGCGGCCAGGACGGCCGCGTCACCGGCTGGATGAAGCAGCGCCTGGGCCTGCTGCTGGGCAGCGACGTCAACCTCTTCGCCTACCACCTGCCGCTGGACGCGCACCCCGAGCTCGGCAACAACGCGCAGCTCGGCCTGCAACTGGGGCTCGTGGCGCACCCCGGCGCGGGCGGGCGTTTCGGCGAGCAGGAGCTGGGCTTCCTGGGTGCGCCGGACAGCGGCGAAGGCTTCGCCGACGCCAGGACGCTCGCCACGCACGTCGAAAAAGTGCTCAAAAGGCCGGTTACGCTCGTCGATACTGCGCATCGCGCTATCAAGAACATAGCGTGGTGCACGGGCGGCGCGCAAGGCTACTTCGAGGCCGCCATCGCGGCCGGCGCCGACGCCTTCATCACCGGCGAGATCTCGGAGCCGCAGGCCCACTACGCGCGCGAGATGGGCGTGGCCTTCCTGGCTTGCGGGCACCACGCCACCGAGCGCTACGGCGCGCCCGCGGTGGCGGCCCACGTGGCGGCGCAGCTCGGGCTCGAACACCAGTTCATCGACATCGACAACCCGGCATGAGCAACGCACCCATCGGCATCACGCTCGGCGATCCCGCGGGCATCGGCCCGGAGATCATCGTCAAGGCGTTCCGCGACGCGCCCGATGCCACGCGCGGCGCGTTCGTGGCCGGCGACGTGGGCACGGTGCGCAAGGCGTCCCAGGCCCTGGCCGTGCCGGGCCGGCCGGCCTGGCCGGTGCTCGAGATCGACACCGTTGCCGAGGCCGCCACCGTGCCGCCGGGCTGCATCCCGGTGCTGCAGGTGATCGCGGCGCCGTCGCGCATCGAGACCGGCCGCATCAGCGCCGAGGCCGGCCGCGTGGCGGGCGAATGCGTGGTGTGGGCCGCGCGGGCCGCGTTGCGCGGCGAGATCTCCGCCATCGTCACCGCGCCGCTGCACAAGGAGGCGCTGTCGGCCGCGGGCTTTCCGTACCCCGGCCACACCGAGCTGCTGCAGGCCGAGGCCGCCGCCCACCTGGGCCGCACCGTGGCCGACGTGCCGGTGCGCATGATGCTGGCCAACGACGAGCTGCGCACCGTGCTCGTCAGCATCCACATGTCGCTGCGCCATGCCATCGAGGCGGTGGATTTCGAAGGCGTGCTCGAAACCCTGCGCATCACCCACCGGGCGCTGACCCATGCGCTGGGCCGCGTGCCGCGCGTCGGCGTGGCGGGGCTGAATCCGCATGCGGGCGAGGGCGGGTTGTTCGGTTCGGAAGAGCTGCACATCATCGCGCCGGCCATCGAGGCCGCGCGCGCCGAAGGCATCGACGCCAGCGGGCCCCATGCGCCCGACACCGTCTTCATGCGCGCGCGCGCGAAGGCGGGCGTGCCGTCCAGCGGCGAGTTCGACGTGGTGGTGGCGATGTACCACGACCAGGGCCTGATCCCGGTCAAGTACCTGGGCGTGGAGAAGGGCGTGAACGTGACGCTGGGGCTGCCGCTGGTGCGAACCAGCCCCGACCATGGCACCGCCTTCGATATCGCGGGCACGGGGCGGGCCGATGCGTCCAGCCTCGTGGAGGCGTTGCGCATGGCCCGGGTGCTCAGTGGCGCTCAGCCCAAGAGCGCTCAGGGCGCTCAGGGCTCTTAAGGGCGCTCACGGCACCTGAAGCCGCTCACGGGCGTTGCTTGAGGCTGTCGCGGATCTCGCGCAGCAGCACCACGTCTTCGGGCGTGACGGGCGCCGCGGCGGCCGCCGGCTCGTCGTTGCGCTTGAGGCGGTTGATCTGCTTGACCATCATGAAGATGATGAAAGCCAGGATCACGAAGTTGACCGCGATGGTGATGAAGTTGCCGTAGGCCAGCACCGGCACGCCGGCCTTCTTCAGGTCGGCCAGCGTGTTCGCCACGCCGGCCGGCGCCGTGCCCAGCACCACGTAGAGGTTCGAGAAGTCGAGCCTGCCGAACACCAGTCCGACCACCGGCATGATGATGTCGGCCACCAGCGAGTCGACGATCTTGCCGAACGCGGCACCGATGATCACGCCGACCGCGAGGTCGATCACGTTGCCCTTGACGGCAAATTCCTTGAATTCACTGAGGATGCTCATGATTCAAAAGGCTGCTGGAGCTCTGCTGTTGAAGGAGAGCCGAGTATGCCCGCGATTGCTCACTTCTCCAGCGGGCGCAGCGCAACGTCGACGTGCGCGGCGGCCAGCCCGCTGCGGCTGCGCGCGGCGATCTGCCGGAAGCCGTCCTCCAGGTGCCGCACGAAACGCGGCGTGTCGAAGTAGCCGCGGCGCGCCTCCTTGGCCGCCGCGAGCCGTGCGCGCAGCGCGGCCAGTTCGCCGGGGTGCGTGGCGTAGTGAATGGCCTTGTGCACGTACGCGGCATGGTCCGTGGCCACCAGCTCGGGCAGCCCGATGGCGCCGAGCAGGCTGCCCGCCATGCGCGACACCATCGTCGTGCCCGTGAGCGCCAGCAGCGGCACGCCCGACCACAGCACGTCGTTCGCGGTCGCGCCGCTGCTGTAGGGGAAGGTGTCGATGAACAGGTCGGCCAGGCCGATGCGCGCCAGGTGCTGGTCGACCGGCATGCGCGGCGACACGACCAGGCGTTCGGCCGCCAGGCCCGCGGCTTCCCAGTGCGCGCGCAGGTTGCGCTCGAAGCCGTCGGGCCCCTGCGCCAGCCACAGCACCGCGTTCGGAATGCCCTGCACGATGCGCACCCACGCGTCGAAGGTCTCGGGCTGGATCTTGAACGACTGCGAGAAGTTGCACAGCACGAAGGCGTCCTCGGGCAGGCCGTGCGCGGCGCGCGTGGCCTTGCGCGGGTTCACCGGGCGCTGCGTGTCGATCACCTGGAAGGTCTCGGGCAGGCGCAGCAGTTTTTCCGTGTAGCAATCCTCGGTGCCCGGCGGCGAGAGGAAGTTGTCGGACACCAGGTAGTCGTAGCTCGGCGTGCCGCTGGTGCCCATGTAGCCCAGCCACATGAGCTGCGCGGGCGCCGCGTGGTAGGCCATCACCTGCGGCTTGGCGCCGCGCGTGTCGCCCGACAGGTCGATCAGGATGTCGATCTCGTCCTCGCGGATGCGCTCGGCCATCTGCTGGATCGACTGGCCGTGCATGTCGACGAAGTGCTCGGCCGACGCGGCGATGCGCGCGCGCGCCGGGTGGCCGTCGTCGGGGCCGTAGGAATAGACGAACACCTCGAATGCGTTGCGGTCGTGCAGGTTGAAGAGCTCGGCCGTGAGGTGGGCCACCGGGTGGTTGCGGAAGTCGAACGAGTAGTAGCCCACGCGGATGCGCGGCGCCGTGCGGCGCGCGCCGGCATCGGCAAAGGACCTGATGCCCGCGTTCGTGTCGGCGAGCGTGGCCGAGCGTTGCGTCCAGGCCATCAGGCGCTTCGCGTCGTCGTAGTTCGACATGAGGATGAAGGAGGACGCGGTCTGGTCGTTGTCCGGCCTGTCCAGGCGCGTGGCGATGCGCTCGCGCAGTTCGGGCGTGCCGTCCCAGCGCGCGATGTGCGCCTTTTCGCCGAGCAGCCACACCATCGCCGGCATGAAGTCCGGGTCGTCGCGCATGCACTGCTCGAACTCCGCAATGGCCGCTTCGGACTGGCCCGCCATCACGTAGGTCACGCCCAGGTTGCAGCGCGCCAGCACCTGGCCCGGATGCAGTTCGAGCGCCTTCTTCAGCACCTCGATGGCGGCGTCGTAGTGGCCCTGGCGGAAGTTGTTGGCGCCCAGGTTGTTGAGCAGCGCTTCCTGCTCCGGCATCGATTCCAGGGCCAGCCTGTACAGCTCCGCCGATTCGCCGAAGCGCATCGCCGCGCCCTCCAGCGTGGCGCAGACACCGTAGAGCGCGGCCATGGCGTCGGGTTCCGACAGCGCCCGGGCGCGCACCTCGATCGTCGAATGGCGCATGGCGCGCTGCATGGGACTCACCGCGTCTTCGTTGCGGCCGCAGTGGATCAGCGCGCGGGCCAGCAGGTAGCTGGCCTCGAAGTCCGGCGGCTCGGTCTGGGCCTGCTCCAGGGAGGCGAGCGCACCCGTCCAGTCGTTCTGGTGCGCGCGGATCTTGCCGATGTTCTTGTGCGCGACGATGTAGCCCGGGTCCAGCCCGAGCGCCCGCGCGAACTGCTCGACGGCTTCGTCGAAGCGGTCCTGTTCCATGTCGATGGCGCCGGCGTTGTTCCATGCGGCCGGCGCTTGCGGTGCGAGCCGCGTGGCCTCGGCCGCGGCCTCGCGCGCCTGGCGGAACTTCTTCTGCTGGCGGTACACCGCCGACAGGTTCACGTAGGCCTCGGGGTAGTTCGGCTGCGCCTTGACGGCGCGGCGCAGGTCCTGCTGCGCTTCGGCCAGCAAGCCCATGTGCATGAAGATCGTGGCGCGGGTGTTGAAGTAGAAGTGGTGCGGCGTGCGTGCGATCGCGCGGTTCACATAGTTCAGCGCCAGCTTCGGCCGGCCTTGCCGGTACAGCGCCTCGCCCGTGAGATGGAGTGCGTCGGCGTGCTCCGGAAAGCGGCTCAGCAGGTGCTCGTAGACCTGCAGCGCCTCGGCGAACCGGCCCACCCGGTGCAGCCCCAGTCCCTGTTCCAGGAGGCGGCCGGCATCTTCGGCCGGGGCGGCGGGAGCGGGGGCAAGAGAAGGTGAATTCATGACGCCGTGGAGTGAACGCTCAAGAGACCGACCGATGCAGGCGCGGCCTCGATATCCATGAAAAAGGCCGGCCACCCAGTATAGGGGCCGGCCTTGCGCGGAGTCCCTCCGGCGAGCGGTGCGGCGCACAGGCCGCAGCGCTCGCCGAACGGCTTACCAGGACCAGGATGCGCCGACGCCGCCGCCGACCTTGCCGTTGTTGCCGCTGCCGAAGTTGACCCTGATCTGTGCGGACTCGCCGATGCGGAAGCTGGCGGCCGCCGCGATGGCCGAGCGGCCGTCGTACGTGCCCACGCCCACGCCGAGCCCGAAGTTCTTGCCCGCCTCGAGCGCCGGCACCGCGGCCGCCGCCATCGCGATGGCCGCGCCGGTGCTGCTGATCTTGCGTGCGTCCTGGACCTCGGTGCGCACCTGGTTCAACTGCGACATGTTCGCGGCGTCCGTCGGCAGCACGCCCGGTGCCACGTTCTGAACGCGGCCGTTGGCGACCACGCCGTTGCCCGCGGTGACCGTGCCGCCGGCGGTCACGTTGCCCGTGACGTTGACCGTTCCTGCGTTCAAGGTGGTGACGTTGCCCGT
Organism: Variovorax sp. OK605; assembly: GCF_900115445.1. Classification (NCBI taxonomy): domain Bacteria; kingdom Pseudomonadati; phylum Pseudomonadota; class Betaproteobacteria; order Burkholderiales; family Comamonadaceae; genus Variovorax; species Variovorax sp. OK605. The sequence goes on along the minus strand of NZ_FOWL01000003.1, from coordinate 25,062 downwards.
CACCGCGTTGATGGTGGTGATGTTGCCGGTCTGCGTGTTCAGCACCGTGATGTTGCCGTTGGCGGCCGTGATCGTCTGGAAGTTGCCGGTGGTCGCGTTCACCGTGCTCGCATTCACCGTCGACGCGCTCATCGTGCCGACGCTCAGTGCGTTGATGGTGGCGCTGGCGGCCGACAGGTTGGTGGTGCTGACGCTGGTGGCGTTCAGCGTGTTGATCGTGCCTTGCGCCGCCGAGAGGTTGGTCGTCGTGAGGTTGGTCGACGTCAGGTTGTTGATCGTGCCGCTCGCCGCCGACAGGTTCGAAGTCGTGACGTTGGTGGCGTTGAGCGTGCCGATCGTCCCGGTCGTGGCCGAGAGGTTGGACGTGGTGATGTCCGTCGCGTTCAGTGTGCCGATGGTGCCTGTGGTTGCCGACAGGTTGGACGTCGTGATGTCCGTGGCATTGAGCGTGCCGATGGTCCCCG